>JAHDQY010000032.1 GCA_018433595.1 Synergistales bacterium | reverse complement strand
CTCGGCCGTGCTCATGCCGGCGATGTGCTGGATCGCTCCGGAGACGCCGAAGGAGAGGTAGAGCCGGGGCGATACGGTCTTGCCGCTGAGGCCGATCTGGGCCGAATAGGGGGCCCACCCCATGTCGACGGCCTGGCGGGTCGCTCCGACCTGGCCGCCCAGAAGCCCGGCCAGGCGCTCCAGGAGCCGGAAGTTCCTCGCCTGGCCCATGCCGCGTCCGCCGACGACGAGGATGTCAGCCTCGGTGATGGGCTTCTCCTGGCTGATCTCACGAAGCAGATCCAAGACCTCCATCCGGCTCTCGGCAAGACCGGAGAGAGCCTCCTCTCGGACGACGAGACCCCGATGCCTTTCATCTCTGGGAAGCGGCTTCCTGGAGCGGGGGCGGACGGTGCACATCTGGGGGCGGCAACGGGGAGTTTTGATGGTGGCCATGACGTTACCCCCGATAGCCGGTCGGGTCTGAAGGAGCATCTTCGTCGCCTCGTCGATGTCGAGACCTGTACAGTCGGCGGTAAGTCCCGTTTCGAGCTCGGCATAGAGGACGGAAAAGATCGTGCGTCCTGCTGTCGTCGCCGGGGCGATGAAAATTTCAGGAACGTATCTGCGCACCATCCGAGCCAAACCGCGACAGAGAAGATCGGTCTTGTGGGCGCTCTCTCTGGGGCCGTCGAGGGCGAAGACCACATCGGCCCCGTAGGCGATCAGATCGTTGAGGTCCTTTTCGGGAACCTTCGCGGCCACGACGCTGGCCAGGCTGACGCCGAGCTTGTCGGCAAGACTGCGCCCCCAGGCGAGAAGCTCCCAAGAGGTTTCATGAACGCGGCCCTCGCGAATCTCCGCCAGAGTCCAGACTCCTTTCGTCAGCTCACTTTTCATCACAGGCAACCTCTTTCATCAGAATCCCCGCCACTCTTGCCACAGCCTTCTCCAGGTCGGCCCCGACGTGGATCATCTCGCAAGAACGGGCAAGCTCCGGATAGGTGACGGATACGACCTGGGTCGGCGATCCCTTCAACCCGCACCACTCTCCCGGGAGATCCAAGTCAGCGGCAGAAAGACAGGGAATCACCCTTTCACGGACACTCTGTCTGCTCCTCAAAGTCAGCAGGCGGGGGCGATTGAGCTCCTTGACGACGCTCATCTGAACCGGGAGTTCGGCCCGGATCACCTGGGAGCCTCCTTCCACGGCCCGCCTCACGACGACATCTCCCTCTCCAAGCTCGAGAATTTCGTTAACATAGGTCAGGACAGAAGCGCCCAGCAAGTGTCCCAAGGCCGGGCCGACCTGGCCCGTTTCGCCGTCGGTGGCCCGCTCGCCGCAGAGGACGACATCGAAGGGCCCCTCGCGGTTGAGGGCCGCAGCCAGAGTTCTTGCCGTCGCCAGGGTGTCCGATCCCCCGAAAAGACGGTCGGAGATCAGAAATCCCCGGTCGCAACCGAAGGCGAGGGCGCTGCGGATGGCCTTGACGGCGCTGGGCGGCCCCATGGAGAAGGCGACGACCTCCGAATCGCCGCCGAGGCGGTCCCGCCAGGTCACGGCGGCCTCCAGGGCGTGAAGGTCGAGGGGGTTGATCTCCATCTCCAGCCCCTCGCGGATCATCGTCCCCTTCTCGGGGTCGATCTTGACGGTGTCCGTCGCCGGCACCTGTTTGATCATTACAGCTATTCTCATCGTCTCATCTCCCCGTCGCCAGATGAAAAATTCATGATCGGGCCATCAGCTCCCGAACCGCTTCCTGGATACGCCTCATCCCCTCTTCGATCTCGCCGCAGGAGCGGCAGTAGGCGATGCGCACGAAGCCGGGTGAGCCGAAGACATCGCCGGGAACGACGGAGACGCCCTTCTCGCGCAGAAGGTGCATGCAGAAATCGAGGGCAGGCATGCCCAGCCTTTCGATATTGGGAAAGGCGTAGAAGGCCCCTTCGGGGACGACGGACTCGATGCCCGGCGTCTCCTTCAGGCAGCTCACGACAAGGTCTCTCCGCCGGCGGTACTCGGCGATCATTGAGGCCACATCGTCGTCGGCCTCGCGCAGAGCCAGGGCCACTCCGGCCTGGGCGAAGGAGGCGGCGCAGGAGGTCACGTTCTGATGGCACTTGACGGCATAAGGCGTCATCTCTTTCGGCATGACGAGCCAGCCGACGCGCCAGCCCGTCATGGACCAGGTCTTGGAGGCGCTGGAGGCGATGACGGTCCGTTCGGCCATGCCCGGCAGGGCGGCGATGGTCCGGTGGACGCCGTCGTAGAGAAACTTCTCGTAACACTCGTCGGAGAGGACCCACAGATCCTTTTCGCAGGCCAGCTCGGCGATGGCCGCCAGGTCCTCTTCGGCGAGGACGGCGCCGGAGGGGTTGTTGGGCGAGTTGAGAAGAATGAGGCGCGTCCTGTCGGTGACGGCCTCGCGGAGATCCTCCACCTGGAGGCGGAAGCCCTTTTCCATGGGGCAGGGGACGGTGACCTGCCTGGCCCCGGCCAGGGCGATCTGATCCGAATAGGCCGGAAAGAAGGGAGCGGGGACAATGACCTCGTCGCCCGGCTCCAGCAGGGTCAGCAGGGCCACCAGGATGGCCTCCATGGCACCGACGGTGACGAGGACCTGCCTGTCGGCGTCGACGGCGAGACCCTGCTCGCGGCCGTACTTCTCGGCGATGGCCAGGCGCAGATCGCGATCGCCGGCCATATCAGTGTAGTGGACGTTGCCGGCGTCGAGAGCAGCCTTGGCCCGCTCCTTGGCCTTCAGGGGGGAATCGAAATCGGGGCGGCCGATCTCCATGTGGACGATGGAGCGCCCCTGACGCTCAAGCTCTTCGGCAAGGCCCAGAATTTCCCGAATCCCGCCGGCAAGAGGAATATTCGCCATGCGACTGTTGGGAAAACCAATTTTTGTCACCATAGAAACAGAACCTCTTTCCTCATCCGTCATCGCGACGCCTTCAGAAAATCTGACATCGTCTCCGAGGCCGTCATCGAACTTCATTAAGTCAGTTGTCGTTTCGCCCGGAAGGCCTTCGCTTCCCTCCCCTATCCAGTAAAACTTAACCAAAGACTATGCAATGAGGGCAAAATTTGCCAAAAAGACTCTTTTTTGTCTGCAAAAAAACTGAAAAAAATACCGTCGGCAAGGCTGTCTTTTTGCACTATGAAGTCTGTTTTACATTTCGACATGCAACGTTCCTTTGTTTTTCCAAGACCACGCCGGCAGGAGAATCACCTCCTTAATGAAACGGGAGCCGATCGCGGCATGCGCGAAATGGGGCCTGCCGCCCTTCTTGTCCGCTGACCGACCTCAACAGCCGGTCTCATGGATCAGCGGATTATCGCGTCAGGTTTCCACGACCAAGGGAACGGGGGAAAATCAGAAAAAGGATGATGTTCCCCCAAATCGGTGGACACGGAAAAGAGCAAATCATCTATGCTCTATTCTGGAGGTGCCACCATGGTCAAAAAAGCGCGACAAAAAGGCCTGCTTTTGCACAATGAGCCTCACTTTAAATTGATTCTCATAAAACCCTCGGGTTGAGTTAAAGTCTGCGGAACAAGGGCGCTTCTTCCGCCGTCACCGGAAAATCTCGACAAGTCAGGGGCCCCTCCGGAGAGGGGCCCCTGATGGAAGAGCTGTTCAGGCCGGGCCGGTGATCAGTGAATCCAGCCGACCTTGGAACCCATCTGATGCATCTTCTCCCGGTAGCGCTCCTCTCCCTCGATAAGGATGGAGGAAGCGAAATCCCCGGGGATGGCGATTCCCCGCCGGACCAGCTCGGCCTTGGCCCAGCAGAGGATGGCCCCCCAGGTGGGTCGCTGAGTCTGGGTGACAAGCTTTTCCGCAAGGGCGAAGTGCTTCCGGCTTCTGTCCCAATCTCCCTTGAGCCCCGCCACGAGCCCCATGAGGCTGAAGGCGATGCCGCCTCCCTGGAGTCCTCCGTCCCGCTCGGAGTTCAGAAGGAGGTAGAAGGCCTCGAGACGGCGAAGGGTCTCTTCGGCCTCGTCGAACCGGTCGAGATGGCAGAGGCAGTAACCGGCCTTGGCCAGGGAGAGGCCCATGCCGCGGTGAATGCCGAGGGATTCGCCCATCTGGACGCAGCGACGGTAGAGGGCAAGGGCGCTCTCGACATCGTCGCGGGCCATGGCCAGATCGCCTCGGAAGTGTTCGGCGGCGATGAGAGGCAGGGTGTAGCCCGGCCCCTCCTCCTCCAGTTTTTCGAAAAGTTTCGTCGACATCTGGAGCAGCCGCGAAGCCGCATCAAGGCGGCCCTCCATGATCTGGGCGATGGCGAGAAAGCGCATGGCACCGCCCAGGGGCACGTAAAGCCGATGAGCCAGGCAGAGGCGGTACATCTCGCGGGCGCAGGGGAAGAGCCTGGCCGCGTCGTCGGTCTGAATGGCGAGATAACAGAGCTGCAGGAGGGCTTCGGCCTGTTCGGCCGCCCCTTTCTTTCGGGCTCTGCGATAGGCCTCCCTCAGCAGCTGGTCGGCATCGTCATAGTGGCCGCTCCACCAGAGATAGCCCCCTTCGAGAACAAGAAGTTCCCGCTCCAGGGCGGATCGCTCGGAATCGCGGCCGAGACGGCGGATCTGCTTGTCCAGAAGCGAGCGCATTTCGGTGATGGAGTATGCCGTGTAGCCCGTGTCTTCCGCGACGGGAACGCAGAGCGCCAACTCCTGATCGCTCAGGGAGGGGAAGACTTCGTGAGCGACCTTGAAGTGAAGCTTCAGCTCCCGAAGACGCCAATAAAGCTCTCGGTCGTGAAACCCTCCTTCGCGACACAAGGCGGCCAGGTTGGCGAAGCGGAGGCGGCTTTCCCGTCCCTCCTGAAGCAGCCTTTCGAGAACGGCGATGCCCTTGTCGATCAGGGCGGCCTGCCGGGTGGGCGACATGCCCTCCAGGAGGGCCTCCCTGATCTTGGGGTGAGTGAAGTAGTAGAGGACTTCGCCTTCCTCGTCGGGATGCTCCCGTATCAGGCCCTGAAGCTGGATCCGATCGAGCATGGACGAGACGGAAAGAGGAGAGAGGTCGAGAAGGGCCGTAATCTGTGAGAGTGCCGCCGGAACGGGGAGAACCGCCAGGCCTTCCAGGAAAAGCCGGTCTTCGTCGTCGAGCAGCTGGATCCGGGCCGTGTAGAGGTTCGGATAGAGCCGGCGAGGCGTCGAGGCGTCCTCCTCCTGCTCCGTCGTCTCCATTTCCTGGATCGGCGTCAGCACCTGACTGATGAAGAAGGGGTTGCCCTGGGTCTGGCTGTAGATTTCGGCGAGACGCTGCTCCGTCCAGGCCAATTCGGGGCGCAGGCGCCGGCAGATCTGAGAGGTCTGCTCCAGGTTGAACCGTTCGAGGCGGATTTCCAGCGTCTCGATAGGCTCTCCGGCGATTTCGGTCCGGAGCATGAAGGTCGGGCGGACCTCCTCATAGCCCGAGATGAGCAGCTTACGGGGTACCGATTCGTTCCAGAGGATCGATTCGAGGATCATCCAGGAGGCGTTATCCATCCACTGGAGATTTTCGACAAAAAGGAGCCGCTGCTCCTTCGGATCCTCGGAAGCGAGGTGCTCCAGAACCAGTTCGGCGACGCGGAAGTAGCTCAGCTCCGTGGGCGAGAGGCTCCCCTCCTCCTGGGGGAGGGAGCAGCCGAGCCTGCGCAGGAGATGAAGGAAGGGGGCCATGGGGCGGGCCATCTCCTCCTGGTAGCACCGGACGGGAAGGCAGGTCCAGCCGTTCTTGCCGAGCCGCGTCGTCACCTCCTTGATGAGAGCTCCCTTGCCGATCCCCTCTTCACCCCAGATGAAACCGCACAACGACTGGCCTTCACCATCGGGGCAGCAGAAGAATTCGAGAAGCTTCAGGACCTCCTCGTTGCGGAGAAGAGGGTTGTCTTCGGCGAGATGCTTTCGGATCATCGATCCCTTGACCTTGTGGGAACGCTTCGCAGAAGGGGTGATCTCCTCCAGGGCCGACGCGATGCCCAGATCCTCTTCGATCCGGCGGGAGAAGGCCCGGGCCACCCGGACGGCGTCGACCTTGCGGTCGGCCTTGATGTAAAGCCGCGCCAGCTCTCCGTTGATATCCTCGTCGTAGGGCTCCAGTTCGGCCAGCTTCTCGAAACAGCGGACCCCATCCTGGAAAGACTCGTCGGTCCCCCCGTGAAGCTTCAAGCCGGCCCGGTTGCGAAGGCCTTCGACAAGAAGCTTGCGGTAGCTTTCGCGGCGTTCCTGGAGCCACTCGTCGAAGACGGGCCAGTCGTCGAGCTCGGGCAGGTTGAGATAGGGATGAAAAAGCCGCTCCATCTCCTCCCAGGAGAGGCTGTCCATCTCGCGAAGCAGATCGACGTCCCTGGCCACCTTGATTTTCGGGTCCACCCCGATCGATCGCCCGCTGGAGATGAAAATGGGCGTCAGGTTGCGGATCGAACTGAGGGCGTTGCTCAGGTTCCGCCGGGCCGCCTCGGTCGTCTTGTCTCCCCAGAGGAGGGAGCCGATGCGGTCACGATGCATGGCGCCCTCCTCCACCAGGAGGAGAGCCAGAATTCGGGCCTTCAGAAAGGGAAAGGGGATTTCTTCGTGGTCCGCGAAAAAGGCGGGGTCACCCAGAAACTGCGCTCGGTACTTCATGGTCCACCCTCCACTTTCGATATCGGCAACGAAAGGAAGGTATCGTGGAATTCCGTCACCTTTTTTTATCATACTCCATCGGAAGTGGGGGAAAAAGGCGGCCTCCTTGTCGGGAGGCCGCCCCGCAACGGCTAGCGACGGGCCAGAACTTCGATTTCGACAAGCGCCCCGCCGGGAAGAGCCGTCACCTGAATGCAGGATCGAGCCGGGTAGGGCTCGGCGAAAAAGGAGGCATAGACGGCGTTGACGGCGGCAAAATCCCCGATGTCCGTGAGAAAGATCGTCGTCTTGACGACGTTCTCCAGGGAAAGCCCCGCCTCGGCCAGGACGTTGCCGATGTTCTTCAGGGCCTGGCGGGCCTGGGCCTCGACGCCCTCGGCGAACTTGCCCGATGCCGGGTCGATGCCGATCTGTCCCGAGAGAAAGACCGCATCTCCGCCGTCGATGGCCTGAGAGTAGGGGCCGAGAGCCTTGGGCGCCTTATCCGTATGAATCGCCTTTTTCACTGTCCATCACTCCTTGCAAGGTTTTAGAAACTGATACCCACCAAAGCGGCCAGAGGTCGAAGGAGTCCGACGCTCTCGAGCCAGATGATGCCTACGGCCCAGGGCGAGACGTAGCGAACGGTCCAAAACCAGAAGGGCACGTAGGCGCTGCGGATGGTGCCGTTGTTGGAAAGCTCCTCCATGGCTCCTTTCTTCCAGACCCAACCGACGAGAAGGGCGCACATGAGGGCCGAAAGAGAGAGCGCGATGTTGGAAACGAAGTAATCGTAACAGTCAAAGATGGTCTTGCCTAGGAAGGTCACATTCTTCCATGCACCGAAGCTGAGGGAAGCCGGAATGGCGATGACGAAACAGATCATCCCGTAAGCGGCGGCCACCTTCCTGCGATCCCTGCCGGATCTTTCCGAGAAGAACGAGACGGCCACCTCCATCATGTTGATCGACGACGTGAGGGCGGCGATGACGAGGAGGACGAAGAAAGCCCCGGCAAAGATGTTTCCTGCCGGCATGGCGCCAAAGACGGCCGGAAGCGTGATGAAGACCAGCCCCGGACCGGCGGCGGGTTCCATGGAGAAGGCGAAGACGGCGGGGAAGATGACAAACCCGGCCATGCAGGCGATGGCCGTATCACAGAGGGAAACCCAGAAGGCCGCTTGGATGAGATTCTCCTCCTTGCCGAGATAGCTGGCATAGGTGGTCATGCTGGAAATGCCGACGCTGAGGGAGAAGAAGCTCTGCGCCAGAGCCGAGACGACGACGCCCAAGGTGATCTTGGAGAAGTCGGGCTGGAGAAACCACCGAAGCCCCTCTCGGGCTCCGGGAAGAGTCACGGAGCGGAGGACGAGAGCGACGAGAAGGACAAAGAGGACAGGCATGAGGATTTTGCTGTAGCGTTCAATGCCCGAAGCGACGCCCTGGGCGATGATGAAGGCTGTTGCCCCCATGAAGAGGAAGAGGTAGCCGATGGGAGAGCCGACGCCACTGATGAAGTTTCCGAAGACGGCACCGGCCCCCTCGGGGGCGATGCCGCCAAATCGTCCCAGACAGGCCAGAAGGGCGTAGCGGATCGTCCAGCCTCCGACGACGGAGTAGAAGGCAAGAAGCAGGAAGGACGTCAACACTCCCAGATAGCCCACCCAGGCGAAACGGGGCGAAAGCTTGCGGTAACACTCGACGGCATTGGACCGGCCGTGGCGTCCGATGACGAATTCGACGAGAAGAAGGGCCGTGGCAACGAAAACGACGAAGAAGAGGTAGACGAAGAGGAAGGCGCCACCGCCGTTCATCCCCGCCGTGTAGGGGAAACGCCAGATGTTGCCAAGGCCTATGGCAGAACCGGCTGAGGCCAAAATAAACCCGGCACGAGAGGTGAACTGGTCACGCTGAAGCATCCTGTTGTCTTCCTGCTGGGACATCACTGGTTCTCCTTTCACACGAGAAGAAGAGGCAGATGATCGGGGCAGATCCCTCGGACCACAAACCCGGGAAACTCCATCTCGGCTGCTCTCGACTCGGCTGGAGATCTCAGTCTGTCTCGTCTCGGCTGGCGGGAGATCCGCTGTCGTATCAGGTCAGGTTGCAACCCCCCTTTCTTAACTGAAGATAGCATAGGGATATCGTAACACTAAAGAGGCATTTTTCACATGAAGGCCACATCCGGCCCGGTTTCCCATTGCTCTTTCATAAGGGATGTGTTATATCGGAAACAGCTCAGCTTAGGCAGCACAGGCGTTTTCCAGCCGAGCCGAAGACCAGCCGAAGGAGTCTTTGAGATGGTTGAACGCATCATGCCCGAGCCCTACCGCATCAAGATGGTGGAACCGGTCAAGGTCCCGAGCCGCGACGAGCGCGAGGAGGCCCTCAAAAAAGCCCATTACAACATGTTCGGCCTCCGGTCCCAGGACGTCTACATCGACCTGCTGACCGACTCGGGGACGGGAGCGATGAGCAAGCAGCAGTGGGCCGCCCTCATGATGGGCGACGAGGCCTATGCCGGAGCCGACAGCTATTACAGCCTCAAGAAGGCCGTCAAGGAGGTCCTGGGCTTCGACTACGTCGTCCCCACCCACCAGGGACGGGCGGCGGAAAACGTCGTCTTCGGGAGCCTCGTCAAGAAGGGCGATATCATCCCCTTCAACATGCCCTTCGACACGACGCGGGCCCACATCTTCAACAACGGCGGAGAACCCCTGGACTGCATCATCGACGAGGCCTACCGCCCCGAGGCGGAACATCCCTTCAAGGGCAACGTGGACATCGCAAAGCTTGAGGCGGCCATCGCGAAATACGGCAAGGAGCGCATCCCTCTCGTGATGGTCACCGTCACCAACAACTCCGGAGGCGGCCAGCCCGTGAGCCTGGAGAACCTCCGCCAGGTCTCCGACGTCTGCCGCCGTCACGGCATCCCCCTTCTTCTCGACGCCGCCCGGATGGCCGAGAACGCCTACTTCATCAAGAGCCGCGAAGAGGCCTGCCGCGGCATGTCCGTCGCCGAGATCCTGAAGGAGACGATGAACACGGCTGATGCCATCACCGTCTCCTGCAAGAAGGATCCCCTCGTCAACATCGGCGGCATGGTCTGCAGCCGCACCGAGGAGCTGCACAACACCTTCCTCCCCCGGGTGATCCTCTTCGAGGGCTATGCCACCTACGGCGGCCTGGCCGGGAGGGACCTGGAGGCCCTGGCCCAGGGCCTGCGGGAGATGGTCGACGAGCAGTACCTGGCCCACCGCGTCGCCCAGGTCCGCTACCTCGGCGAACTCCTCGACGAGGGCGGCGTTCCCTGCGTGAAACCCTCAGGAGGGCACGCCATCTTCGTCGACGCCGCCGCCTTCCTTCCCCACATCCCCCAGAGCGCCTATCCCGCCGACGTGCTGGGCGTCGAGATCTACAGGGAGGGAGCCATCCGGGGCATCGGGCTGGGGGCTCTGGCCTTCGCCACGTCCGACGAGACGGGCAGGATCGTCTACCCCAAGCTGGAGCTCTACCGTCTGGCCATCAACCGCCGGACCTACACGAACCACCACATGGAGTTCATCGCCGAAAAGATCATCGACGTTTTCAGGCGGCGCGATACGATCCGCTACGGCCTCAAAGAGGGTTACTCCCCTGCCGTCAAGGGGATGAAGCACTTCCTCGTTCATCTCGAACCGTACGACCTCTAAACCGGGAAGCCCGACAGAAGAGAACGCAGGGGGCCGCCGAAGGCTTTCGGCGGCCCCCGTTACAACTGCGGGGACAGAAAGGAGACCGATCATGACCGCGAAAGACCTCGACTACGAAACCTTTCTCGCCGTCGACATGAGGGTGGGGCGCATTCTCTCCGCCGAGCCCAACGTCAAGGCCCGCAAACCCAGCTACTGCCTGAAGGTCGACTTCGGCCCCGAGATCGGCGTGAAGGCCAGCAGCGCCCAGATCGTCGACCTCTACGACATCGGCGACCTCATCGGCCGCCGGGTCGTGGCCGTCGTCAACTTCCCGCCCAAGCGGATCGCCGGCTTCGTTTCGGAGGTGCTCGTCATGGGGGCCCCCGACGCCAAAGGTCGGGTGGCGCTCCTTTCCGTCGACGGGGACGTCCCTCTGGGAGCTCGGATTTTCTAGCGCTCCGGCAGGAGTCTCATCAGCCCCCCGCACCTTTCCAGGCGGGCGCCCCAGTCGCTCCGGTCCGTTTCGCAGCAGTAGAGCAGGTCCGCCTCAAGGCCCAGGGTCTTGAGGCGGCGGCCGTGCCGGGACATGGAGACGAGATCGGCCAGGCTGCACCGGCAGTCGCGAAAGAGAGACAGGGCCATTTGGGCTCCGTCACCGAGCTCCCGGGGACCCCTTTCGAGGAGGCGGTCGACGAGCAGGCCGGCGCAGGCCGTATCGTCCAGCGCCGGGCGCCCCTCAAGGCCGGCGCAGAAGACGGCGACGGAGCGGAAAGCCGCAGCCCGGACCGCCGCAGCCCTGGCGTTCCGGGCGCAGGCGACGCGGATTTCGCCCCCCCTCTCCGCCGCCGCCAGCAGGGCCCTCGTGCCGTTGGTGGTGGTCATGACGGCGCCGTCGAAGGCGGTCATGTCGACGGAGGCCAGCTCCAGCGGCGAATTGCCGAGGTCGAATCCCTCAGGAGGCAGGGCGTTACGCTCTCCCATGAGAAGCCACCGGCCGGGAAGCCTCCTCTTCAGATCCCGGGCCTCGTCGACGGCCGCCGCCGGCAGGAGGCAGCGGCCGCCGCGCTCGAAAAAGGCGACGATCGTCGTCGAAGCCCGCAGAAGATCGACGACGAGCCAGCAGTCGGCCCGGGGGAGCGGTTCAGCCGGGGAAAAGACGACGTCGACGGAGGCCACGGCCGTCAGCCTCCCGCCATCTCGCCGCCCGACCCCTTGGAGGCGGCGAGGCGGCGCCCGGCGGCCTTCAGGGCGCGCCTTCCCGAGAGGGCCGTCCCTCCCAGACCGGCAAAGAAGGCGCCCCAGACCCCCCAGAGGACCCTGCCGTCGCGGAGAACCCAGTCCTTCAAAAAGGTTTCGATCCGGTCGAGGTGAAAAATCCTGGCGCCGCGGCTCAGGGTGACCCAGAGCCGTGAGGGAGGACGGAGAAGGAACGTGACGCCTCCCCGCCCTTTGCGGGCCGCCAGGGCAAGCAGCTTCTCCGCCCCCGGGGCCCCGTCGAGGCGCCGGAGCAGTGCGACGCCCTCCTCCCCTCCGTTTTTGACGGCCAGGTAGGCGGCATCGCCGTGGCGCGAGACCGACCGGGCCAGCAGGGCCGCATCACCGCCGTCGTCGACGTGGCGGAAGAGACGCATCGTCCGGGGGAGACCGACGGAATCCCTCATCACCCGGATGTTTTCAAAGAGGCCCTTCAGCATCGGGTCGAGGCGCCTGGCCGCGACGGAGCTCTTCGACAGGGTCAGAAGCCAGTCTCCGAACCGCTTCGTCATCGCCCCGGCCTTCCGGAAAACCTTGAGCACCGCCGGGGCCCAGTCGATGCCGTCGACGACCTCGGTGAGCAGGCCCACGCCGGAGAGAGCGATCAGCAGCGGATCGGTCTCCTTGCCCGTCGCCCCGCAGTAGGCCTGTTTCGCCAGGTCTCGCAGGTCACCGTAAAGAAGCATGTCCGAGAGGATGGCGCCGCCTGCCGCCTCCATCGTCTCCGCTTCGCCGGAGAGGAAACCCCAGGCGGCCCGCTTCGACCAACCCCAGAGGGAGTGAAGTTCACCGTCCAGCTCGGCTTCGAGAGCGAGGGCCCGTCCGTGGCCGGGGAGATCGGGGTGGGCCGCGACGTAACGGGCCAGCTCCAGGGCCTCGGCGAGGAGTCCCTCCCCGCGCAGCGCCTCGATGTCGGCGACGTAGTCGTAATCGGCCAGTCGGGCCAGGCGGGCCGCCTCGACGGGCAAGAGCCTCCCGGCCAGGCCGTGGCGCTCCAGGAGCACCTCGCCCGAGACGAGGGCCAGGACCGGAAAGAGAAGCGCCGCGAGAAGACGGCGGAGCGCTGACATGGTCAGCGACCGCAGGCCGGCGCGACTCGGCGGAGCCGGCCGATGTTGCCCATGATGCGCCGCGTCGTCTCGGGCCGGTTCATGGTGTAGAGGTGGATGCCGTCGACGTCGGACGAGAGGAGATCGACGATCTGCTCCGTGGCGTAGGCGACGCCGGCCTCGGCCAGAGCCTCGGGGTCATTGGCGTAGCGGGCCATGATGCGGGTGAACTTGGGCGGCAGCGAGGCGCCGCAGAGGGTGACGATGCGCTGGACCTGGCCGGCATTGAGGACGGGGAAGATGCCGGCAACGAGGGGGACGTCGATGCCCCGGGCGGCGACGCGGTCGCGGAAACGATGGAAGATCTCGTTGTCGAAGAAAAGCTGCGTGATGAGGAGGTCGGCCCCGACGTCGACCTTCTCCTTGAGGTGATCCAGGTCCCTTTCGGGATCGGCGCACTCGACGTGCCCCTCGGGATAGGCGGCGGCGGCGACGCAGAAGCTCCCGGGGAAGGCCGTCTTGATGTGGCCGATGAGGCCCGCGGCGTAGGGATAGCTCCGGGCGACGGCCCCTCCCTCCCGGGGAGGGTCGCCCCTGAGGGCGAGGATATTCCCGACGCCCCGCTCCAGCAGGGAGCGGCAGATGGCGTCGATCTCCCCGGTGCTGTGGCTCATGCCGGTGAGGTGGGCCAGGGCCTCCAGGCCGTAGGTGCTGCAGATCCGCGAGGCGATTTCTACGGTGCGGTCCCTGCTGGAGCCTCCGGCCCCGTAGGTGACGCTCACGAATCCCGGCGCCAGGTCGGCGATCGCCTCGATGGTGCGGTAGACGTTTTCGACGGGGGCCCCGGCCTTGGGGGGGAAGACCTCGAAGGAGACGACGGGACCCTCTCTGCGGAAGAGATCGGCGATGAACATGGACAACCCTCCTAGGTTCGTTCCGCCATGAGGCGGTCGACGAGTCGGGCGGCCTCGACGGCGTCGGGAGCGTAGCCGTCGGCTCCGGCATCGAGGGCGAAGGCGGAGGAGACGGCGGCTCCGCCGACGATGAAACGGCAGCCGAGATCGAGGCGCCGTCCCTGGGCGATGACGGTCTTCATGGCCTCGACGGTGGTCGTCATGAGGGCCGAGAGACCGACGACGTCGGCCTCTTCCCGCCTTGCCGCCTCAAGGATGGCCTGGGCCGGAACGTCGACACCGAGATCGACGATGCGGTAGCCCCGGCTTTTGAGGACCATGGCGACGACCTTCTTCCCCAGGTCGTGGAGATCCCCTTCCACGGTGGCCATGACGACCGTTCCCCTGCAGCGGAGCGCCTCGCCCCGCTGCAGGAGACGCGATTCGGCGAGGTCACAGAGGGCCTGGGCCGCCTCGGAGGCCTCAAGGAGCTCGGGAAGGAAGAAGTCGCCGCAGTCGTAGCGGCGGCCCACCTCCTCAAGGGCAGGGATGACCTTCCCGCCGATGAGTTCCATGGGCTCGGCGCCGCCGGCCAGAAAGGCCTCGGCCGCGGCGAGGGCGGCCTCCCTGTCGCCTGAGACGACGGCTCTTCCGATCTCTCCCTCCGGGGCCGATGAAGGGGCATCGACGGCGCGTGAGACGGAGACGGGAGCAGCGGGCGCCTTCTCCCGGGCCTTGGCGGCCGCGATGTAGCGTCTCATGGCCCGATCGCGTCCGGTGAGAGCGTCGGAGGCGGCGACGGAGGCCATGAAGGCGCCGTCGAGGGGATCGGCGATGACGGCCTCAAGTCCCTCGGCCCGGGCCATGACGAGGAAGGTCCGGTTCAGCAGCGCCCGATCGGGCATGCCGAAGGAGACGTTGCTGACGCCCATGATGGAGCGCGTTCCCAGCCCCCGGAGCCCCCGGAGCGTTTCGAGGGTGACGGCGGCGTTTCTCCCGTCGGCCCCGACGGCCAGAGTCAGGGGGTCGATGAAGAGATAGCGCCGGGGCAGGCCGGCGGCGGCGGCGGCGGCGACGGCCCTTCGAGCGAGGGCGAGGCGGCCTGCGGCGCTGTCGGGAATCCCCTTGCCGTCGAGGGTGAGGACGACGAGACCGGCCCCGACGCGCCGGGCCAGCTCCACGCCTCTTTCGAGGGATTTCCCGTCGCAGGTGACGGAGTTGAGGAGGGGGACGCCACAGTAGGATCGGGCGCCGAGTTCGAGAAGGGTCCCGTCGTCGCTGTCGATGGAGAGGGGAAGAGCGGAGGCACCCTGGGCGGCATCGATGGCCGCGGCCATGAGTTTGCTGCGGTCCTGGCCGGCGATGCCGGCGTTGACGTCGAGGAGGGAGGCGCCGGCTTCGGTCTGGAGCCTGGCCTCGTCGCGGACGACGCTCCAGCGCCCTTCGGTCATGGCCTCCTTCAGGGGCCCCTTGCGGGAGGGGTTGATCCGCTCGCCGACGATGAGAAGGGGCTCGTCGGGACCGCAGAGGGCGACGCGGCTCCGGCTCGCCAATGCCGTGACCTCCACGTCTTCCGCCGCGAGGGGGCGCAATCCTCCAAGCTCCGCCTGGAGGGCGGCGATGTGACCGGGGCCGGTGCCGCAGCAGCCGCCGACGACGGCCGCTCCGGCCTCGACGAGGCGGCGGCAGGCGGCGGCGAAGCTTCCGGCGTCGAGGGTGACCCCTTGGGCCGGAAGACCGGCGTTGGCGTAGACGAGGATCGGCAGGTCGCAGGAACGGCGGAGACGGGCGACGGTCTCGGCATAGGCTCCGGGACCGACGCCGCAGTTGGCGCCGACGGCGGAGGCCCCGACGGCCATGGCCCAGGCGGCGGCGACTTCGGGAGGCGTCCCCGTCATGGTGCTGCCGTTGCGGTCGAAGGTGAAGCTGACAGCGAAGGCGGCCTGACGATCCTCTTCCTTGACGGCAAGGACGGCGGCCTTGGCCTCCCTCAGGTCGAGCATGGTCTCGATGAGAATGAAATCGGCCCCGCCCGCGAGGAGCCCCCGGATCTGGGGACGGAAGGCGGCAACGGCCTCATCGAAGGAGACGTCGCCGAGAGGCTCGACGAGGCGGCCCAGGGGACCGACGGAGCCGGCGACGAGGGCCCTGTCTCCTGCGGCCCTCCGGGCGATCGAGGCGGCGGAAAAGCCGATCTCCTCGGCCCGTGCCTGGAGATTCCGGTGAGCCAGCTTGAGCGTCGAGGCGCCGAAGGTGTTCGTCTCGATGATCCCGGCTCCGGCTCCCACGTAGGCCTCGTGAATGGAGAGGACCGCATCGGGGGCCGTCAGGAGCATCTCCTCGGGCAGGAGAGGGGGGCGCCACCCCTTCTCGGCCAGCATCGTCCCCATGGCTCCGTCGAGAACGGTGATCCCTTCTCTCGCTTCGATCCAGCGTTTCAGGTCCATGACGATCTCCTTCCTCAAACAAGACAGCGTCGGTCCCTCTGGAGCGGCTCCGGCGGAACGGTTCTTCCCGGGAACGTCTCCGGGCTCCTTTTTCCTTCCCCTGCCGGTCGCCGCTTTTGCCCTTCCCGTCGCCTCAGACCTTCCGAAGAGCCTGGTCGATATCCTCAAGGATGTCGTCGATGTGCTCGATGCCGACGGAAAGGCGGATCAGTTCCGGCGCCAGCCCGCTTTCCCGCTGCTGCTCCTCCGTAAGCTGGCTGTGGGTCGTGCTCGCCGGGTGAAGGGCCAGGGATTTGGCGTCGCCCACGTTGGCCAGGTGGGAGAAGAGCCGGAGGGACTCGATGAAACGGGCGCCCCCTTCAGCGCCGCCGCTGACCCCGAAGACCACCATACCGCCGAATCCCCTTTTGAGGTAGCGTCTCGCCACGGGATGGGAGGGGTCGTCGGCCAGCCCGGGGAAACGCACCCAGGCCACCTTGGGGTGCCCCTTCAGGAAGGCGGCCACGGCCGCCGCGTTCTCCCCGTGGCGGGCCATGCGGAAGGGGAGCGTCTCGATGCCCTGAAGAAAGATCCAGGCGTTGTCGGGCGAGAGGCAGGCGCCGAGATTCCGGAGCGGCACCATGCGCAGGCGGAAGGCGAAGGGGGCCGAGGCCAGGTCCCCGGGCAGGTCGTGAGCCCAACGAAGGCCATGGTAACTGGGATCGGGATCGTTGAACAGGGGGAACTTGCCGTTGCCCTTCCAGGGAAAGTTCCCCGCGTCGGTCACGATGCCCCCGATGGCCGTCCCGTGGCCGCCGAGCCATTTCGTCAGCGAGTTGACCACGATGTCCGCCCCATGGTCGATCGTGCGGAGGAGGTAGGGGGTGGTGAAGGTGCCGTCCACGATCAGGGGGATTTCCGCCTCGTGGGCGATCCTGGCGACGGCCTCCACGTCGATGACGTCCAGGGAGGGGTTGCCGATGGTCTCGACGTAGACCGCCTTCGTCCGGGCCGTGAGGCCCTTTCGGAACTCCTCGGGCCTTCCGGGGTCGACGAAGCGCGTTCGGATGCCGAACTGAGGCAGGAGGGAGTCGAACATGGTGTAGGTCCCGCCGTAGAGGTTGTTCGCCGCCAGGATCTCGTCACCCTCCCCGGCGAGGGTGATGACGGCGTAGTGGATGGCGCTGGTTCCCGAGGCCACCGCCACCGAGGCGGCGCCCCCCTCGAGAAGGGAGATCCGTTCCTCCAGGACCTCCACGGTGGGATTCCCGAGACGGGAATAGATGTTGCCCCGGTCACGGAGCGCGAAAAGGTCGGCCCCATGACGGACGCTCTTGAAGACGAAAGAGCTGCTTCTGGAGACAGGGACCCCCCTGGCCTGAGTGCCGGGATCGGGGACCTGTCCGCCGTGAATCGCCAGGGTCTCGAAACGGTAACGCCTGCTGTCGCTCATTTTCATCGCTCCTCGCTTTCTCTTCCGGTACCGGAAGGAATCCGGTCTTTTTCCACGACGACGAGCATCTCTTCGCCCCTGAAGTCGTCCCCCTCTCCGTAGCGGCGGACGCCTTCTCCGGAACGGACGTGGACGGCCGCGAGGCGGACCCCCGAGGCCCGGGCCCAGTCGGCGAAATCGCGAAAGGTGAAAAGGTGGATGTTCGGCGAGTCGTGCCACCGATAGGGGAGGCTCGATGTGACGGGCATGCGCCCCCGAAGGGCGAAATCGGTCCAGACCTTCCAGAAGGCGAAGTTGGGAAAGGAGACGATCCCCCTTCCACCCACGCGGAGCATCTCCTCCAGGATCGTCATGGGGGACCGCAGCGTCTGGAGCGTCTCCTCGAGGACGACGAAATCGAAGCTCCCGTCGGGAAAATCGCGGAGCCCCTCGTCCAGGTCGGACTGAATCACCGGAACGCCCCGGGCGATGCAGGCCTCCACGCCGCCGGGATCGAGTTCGACGCCCTGTCCCCGGACGGACCGGCTGGCCGCGAGGCGGGAGAGCAGGTCGCCCCGGCCGCAACCGAGATCGAGAACGGAGGCCCCCTGGGGAATCTCCCTTTCGATGAGGGCATCCTGCCAGCGCCGGCCCTCCCGGGAAGAGGCGGAATTCCCTCTCTCCCGGGACGCCACGAAGCGCCGGACGTCGACGGGGGGAACGTCGAAAAAGGAGGAGATCCACTCGACGAGCCGCTCCGGGGCCGCAAGGCTGTCCGCTTTCATCGCGCGCGCCTCCCCTGCTCCAGAAAGGGCTTGAGGAAGCGACCGAGCTCCTCGGCCTCCACGAGAAAGGCGTCATGCCCGTAGCGGGAGGAGAGGTTGACGTAGGTGACCCTTCTTCCGCTGCGGGTGAGGGCCCGGGCCAGGAGGCGGCATGCCTTGGGGGGATAGAGCCAGTCCGTATCAAAGGAGACGACGAGGACGTCGGCGGCGATGCGGCGGCAGGCCTCGGTCATGTCGCCGCCCCCCCACCGCGAGGCGTCGTAATAATCCATCGCCCGGGTGATGTAGAGGTAGCTGTTGGCGTCGAAGCGCTCCACGAAAGACCGCCCCTGATGGTCCAGGTAGCTCTCCACCTCGAACTCGACGCCGAAGCCGCCCTCCCTCTCCGGCTTCAGCCTCCGGCCGAACTTGAGCTCCATCCCCTCCTCCGAAAGGTAGGTGATGTGGCCCAGCATCCGGGCCGCCGCCAGCCCCGAGGCGGGAAGGGGTCCACCGTAATAGTCGCCGTTCCGGAAGGCGGGATCGCTCATGATGGCCTGCCTGCCCACGGCGTTGAAGGCCAGCCCCTGGGCGGAAAGGCTGGGAGCGGCGGCGAGGACCGCCACCCGATCGACACGGCCGGGATAGGCGAGGGCCCACTCCAGAGCCTGCTGGCCGCCGAGCGACCCGCCGACGACGGCGTGAAGCCGCTCCACTCCGAGTTCATCGAGGACCCGGGCCTGGAGCCGCACCCAGTCGCCGACGGTCACCAGGGGGAAGGAGCGGCCGTAGGGCCGTCCCGTTCCGGCGTCGATGGAGCCGGGGCCGGTGGAGCCGTAGCAGCTTCCGAGGACGTTCTGACAGATCACGAAGAAACGGTCCGTGTCGATCGCCTTCCCGGGACCGATCATGGAATCCCACCACCCCGGCCGAGACGCCCTCCAGGGCCGGCCCTGCTCCCGCCATGCCCGATCCCTTCCGGCGGCATGGGCATCTCCGGAAAGGGCGTGCTCGACGAGAATCGCGTTCCCTCCTCCCGGCGACAGGGCCCCGTAGGTCTCATATTCGACCTCGACGGAAGGAAGCCGCCCGCCGAGCTCCGTGACGAAGGGCTCCTCTTCGGAAAAAAGACGCACCTTCCCGGCCTCGGTCCATCCAACGGAATCGGAAGGCATGACATCGCGATGCGTGATCGTCCGGTTTTCTCTCTCCATGGCCACCACCCCTCCTCAAGGCAAATAAAAAGACCGGGATCCGCCGAAAGCTGCGGGGATCCCGGTCCATTTCAGACAGCGACGCGTCAGCAGCCGCCGGTCCTTCCTGGAGGAGATCCGCCGTTGCCGCACATCATCATGGCGCACATCATCATGGTGGCCTGTCGGGTCGTCATGGAGGCTCCTCCTTTTCTCGTCATCTCTGTCGCGCCAGGCCGCCCTTTTAAAGGGCCGCCGGTTCGAGTGAGTATAAACAACGATCGCCGGAACTGTCAACAGCCCCTGAAGCTTAATCTTTCCACCGTACCGACTGCCGTGCCCGCGGAACGCCCCGGCGGTGCGGAGCCGTCTTTCCCGGCGGAGATACGTTTCCCGCTCTTTTTCCGCCGCCACGGCCCTCATCTTCCTCCGCAGCCGGAAGAGACCCTTGGAGTCGGGAATCACCCTCTAGGCCTTTATCCGGCAGGCAAGGTATAATCGGTCAAACAGAACCTGAAAGAAGGTGCACCATGACGCGCCGACCCCTTCCGGCCAGAACGAAGATCGCTCTTCTCTGCGCCGGCCATCTCCTCAACGACATCCACGCCTCCTTCCTCGTCACCTTTATACCAATCATCATCAAGCGCCTCGGCATTTCCGTCGCCCAGGCGGGCGGGCTGCAGGCCCTTTCCGGAGCGATTCACATCGTCTGCCAGCCGCTTCTGGGTTTCCTGGCCGATCGATCGTCGCGGCCCATTCCCGTCATGATCGGCCCCCTGATGTCGGCGCTGGGAGCTTCGCTGCTCCCCCTCTCGCCGAGCTACGGAGCGGCCCTGCTCTTTACGGGACTCTGGAGCATCGGCAGCGCCACCTTCCACCCCCAGGGGCACGGGGCGGTCGGCCTCGTGGCCTCTCCGGAACGTCTGGCCTTCAGCATCTCCCTCTTCAGCGTCGCCGGGATGCTGGGCGGCGCCCTGAGCCCTCTTTACGCCCTGAGCCTGGCAAGGCTCGTCGGGTACCGCTTCCTCCCCCTGGCGGCTCTCCTTCCGGTAACGCTCCTGGCTTTTTTCATCTGGCGTTTCCTCTCGCGATTCAACGATGACGAAATCCCGGCCGGGACCTTCCGTTTCGGCGACATCCTCCGCAGCCTCGTCGCCGTCTTCGGCAAGATCTACCCCGTCTGGGCCCTGTCGGTCACCCGCGACGCCGCCTTTCAGGCGGTCCGCTTCTTCCTTCCCCTGGTGGTGACGGCCTCCGGAGGCGACGTCACCCGGGTGGGAACGGTCCTTTTCTTCATGATGGCCGCCGGAACGGTCTCTCCCCTGATCGGGGGCAGACTCTCCGACGCCTTCGGCAAGGAGCGCGTCCTCCGGGTGATCTTTCTGGCCACTCCGCTTTGCCTCGTTCCGGCGGCCCTCCTTTCGGGGCTTCCCTCCTACCTCCTTTTCATCGCCGGAACGGCCTTCCTCAACGCCTCCCAGCCCATCACGGCCGCCATGGGGCAGGAGAGCGCCCCCGAGGCGAGAAGCACGGCCAGCTCCATCGTCATGGGACTCTCCTGGGGGATCGGCGGATTCGCCATGGCCCCTCTGGGCTACCTCGCCGACAGGGTTGGGCTCTCGGCGACGCTCGTCGTCGTCGGCCTTCTGCCCCTGCTCTCTCTGCCCTTCCTGTGGAGAAGGACCCCCTGAACCTGTTTTAAGGAGGCTCATCGATATGCCCCTTACCGTATCTCAAATGCTCCGAATCGAATCCTTAAAAGGGATGACCCTGTTGGCCGGAGAAAAGGGGGCACAGCAGAGAACCGTCAGTACCGTCGTTGTCATCGATACGCCAGAAGCTCACCAATGGCTCCGCGGCGGAGAGTTCCTGATCTCTTCAGGCTACATCTTCTGTGAAAAACCGCTGGAACTTCGTTCGTTTATAGAGGGAGCAGGAAGATCTCAAGCCGCTGCCTTTGGGATAAAAATAGGCAGATATCTTGGTAAAATTCCCATTGACATCCTTGACGCCGCAAACAGGTTGAATTTTCCACTGATTGGAATCCCTGATCATTTTAATCATGTAGATATCATTCAACCCGTCATTGCAACCATCATGCATGCCAACCATGAGCAAATCGTTCTAAAAAATAGGACGAATGACATCTATTTGGATTTATTACTCGATGGAGCCACTATTGACGATGTCATTCGTAAAACTTCTGAATTAACTGATGCTAACATAACTTTCTTAAAAAATCGAACAGACGTGTCTTTCCTTGCAAAAAATAACAATATCGAATCAGATCGTCTTTATGGTTCCGAAAGTGTCCCCATAGTAGCAAATGGTAAATCAAGAGCTTCTTTATGCATTCGAAGCCGTGGAGAAAGGCTTAGTGATGCTGAATTTTCAATAATAACAAGCATAGCGAAGAAGTATATTTCCATTTTGATACAAAGAGAAGACGCTGAAATCCGAATAGAAAACTATCATCTGGAAGATTTCTTAAAAAACCTACTCTACAATAAAAACATCAACGAAAATGATATAAAAAGAAAATCTCAGTTTTACAAGTGGGACTTATCTTGGAAGCTCGCTATAGCAATTATAAAAAACAATCCAGATATGTCGAAAATTAAAGAAGACAAAAACCTATTCGAGTCTTTCTTGCTACGGGTGAAATCAAAATTCTCAGGCTCGTTAGGTCTTGCATCTGACCATGACCTTGTATTATTTGTTCCACTAAAATCAAACAACGACCTGGACGATGTTTTTAAGTACATAAAAGAAACAATACTCTCCGTGAACGTCAAAAATGGATTCAATTTAATGAGTGGATTGAGTTCGAGAAAGGATGGACTGTTTTTAGCAAGGGAAGCTTTTTCTGAAGCCCAAAAAGCCCTGGATGTCGTTATGAGGACATCTGGTTATCCCCCTGTAAGACTATTCGATGAAATAGGGTTGGATGGAATTTTAAGCGTACTAAAAAATACAGAAATGGGACAAAGCTTCATTGAGAAACAGCTGGGCCCGCTCTTAGAGAAAAACAACTCTCAAAAAAGATTTGATTTCATGAAAACGCTAGAGGCCCTTGTGCGTCATGACTGGCAGATCGCTCCAGCCGCCGCGGATCTCAACCTTCATTACAACACAATGAAATACAGGATCCGCTGCCTGGAGGAGATGCTCCGTTTGGCCGACCATGACGGCAGGCGCCGGACGGAACTCGCTTTGGCTGTGCTCCTTTACCAAATCGACAAAAAACCTCCCCTTTCTTAGTCTCCGATGGACAATTGACCGCGATCTTTGTCTTTTATTCTCATTTTTCAGCCCCTATCGCCATTCCTGCTCTCGGTCGCCGACGATGCCTCCCCTCCCTTGAGAACCTATACTTCGACCCACGGTACCGAATCCACTCAAGGGAGGCAATGATATGGAGTTCAAAAGCGGCATCGAACCTACGGCAGCCTATCGATCGATGGAACTTGCCAAAGGAGCGCTCACCCTTGTCCGTGACGTCATGCTCGCCCAGAAGGGAGAAACTGTCGTCATAACCTGCGACAGCTCCGGAGACAGGCGCGTGGCCGAGGCGACCGCCGAAGCCGCCTGCGCCGTCGGAGCCTGCCCTCTCCTCCTCTACTACCCCACGCCACACCAGACGTTCGCAAGCGAAATGAGCCCCCCCATGGCGGAAGCCACCGCCCATGCCGACGTCTGGATCGAGTTCGCCTACGCGACGGTCATGCACTCTCAATCGTGGAGAAACGCCATGGAACGAGGCTGCCGCTACATCAACCTCACCGGCATGGACGTCGCCATGGCCGTCAACTGCATCGCCAACGTCGACTATGATCTGATGATCGAGATGGGACAGCATTTCCAGAAACGACTCGGAGAGGCCGACAAGGTCGAGATCCGCAATCCGGCAGGGACAAATCTCGTCGCCTTCAATCGGGGACGCAAGATCCGCCTTTCCGGGGAAAAAGCCACCAAAAAGGGCTATCCCGTCATGCTCGGAGGACAGGTGAGCTGGTGCCCGATCGAGGAGACCATCAACGGGACCCTGGTTTTCGACGGGGCCGTCTTCCCGCCGGAAGAACTGGGAATCCTCCGGGAACCCATCCGGCTGGACATCGTTGACGGCGTCGCCGTCAAGATTTCGGGAGGCCGGGAAGCCGACGTCTTCCGTTCCTGGCTGGACTCTTTCCACGATCCCGCCATGTTCCGTCTGGCCCACTATTCGTTGGGCTTCAACCCCGGAGTGACAGCTCCCACGGGCAGAATCGTCGAAGACGAGCGCGTCTTCGGCTGCATCGAGTTCGGATTCGGCAGTCAGGGCAAGCAGATCATGGGGCGCTGCTGGTCCGCCGCCTCCCACACGGACGGAATCACCCTCTCTCCGACAATTCTTCTGGATGACGAGCTTTTTGAGGACGAAGGCATCTACCGCGACGCCCGAACGGTCGAGCTGTGCCGGAAGATGGGCGTCTCCGGCTACTGACGGCTGTGATCCCCCATGAAGACCCTGGATCGGAAACTTCAGGAACTTTTCCCTGAAATTCTCTCCTCCCTGCAGGCTTCCATCAGGATTCCCTCGGTGCGCTCCGCAGCCGAAGAGGGAGCTCCTTTCGGCCGGGAGGTCGGGAGGGCTTTGGATCATGCCCTCTGCGAAGCCCGTCGCCTGGGACTGCGGACGGGAGAATGCGACGGTTATGTGGGCTGGGCCGAGATCGGCGACGGTGACGAGATGGTCGCCGTCCTCGCCCACCTCGACGTCGTGCCGGCAGGCGACGGCTGGAGTCTTCCTCCCTATGGGGCGGAAGTGCGGGAGGGACGGCTCTACGGCCGAGGCGCCATGGACGACAAGGGACCCGCCATCGGAGCCCTCTGGGCGCTTCACGCCATCCGATCGCTTGCCCTGCCCCTTCACCGGCGCATTCGTCTTATCCTGGGAACGAACGAGGAGAGCGGAATGGCCGACATCCCCCATTACCTTCAGGCCGGAGGTGAATCTCCCCGCTTCGGGTTCACACCTGACGGCGATTTCCCCATCGTCGCCGCGGAAAAAGGGCAGCTTCACATTGACCTGAGGGGGGCACTTCCGCTTCCTCGACAAATCGGGCTGAAAAAACTGACGGCCGGGACAGCCATCAATGTCGTACCTGACGAGGCGGTCGCCATTCTGTCCTGCCCCGACGAGACGGCAGCCGCAAAGCTCGGACGCGTTCTGAACGAAGACGCTTCGGCCAGGGGAATCTCCCTTGCCCTTCGAGGAAGCGGGGCGGAGCCCCTCGAAGTTTCCCTTCGGGGGCGCTCGGCCCACGGCAGTACGCCGGAACGGGGAGTCAACGCGGCGCTGCTTCTCATGGACCTTCTCGGCGAAACCGTCGACGAAAGCTGGGCTTGCCGTCTGAAAGAGGTGGGCAGCGCATTCCTTGACGCCCCGGAAGGAAGGAAGTTGGGACTGGCTATCTCCGACGCGCCTTCGGGAGCCCTGACATGCAACGTGGGACTCATCGAGGGGGGAGAGAGCTCTTTCCGAATGGGCCTCGATATCCGTCATCCCGTCACCGCCGATGCGGAGGAACTCTTGACCCGCCTCAGAGGCTGGGCTCAGGGGGAATCCCTCCATATGGAACTTCTGCGCCGGAAACCCCCTCTCTGGATGCCTCAGGAAAGCGAACTGATCCGCCGTCTTCAAAAGGTCTACCGGGAGAAGACCGGCCAGGAACCGTCGCTGCTCTCCATGGGAGGCGGGACCTACGCCAAGGCCCTGCCGAACACGGTGGCTTTCGGCCCCCGCTTCCCCGGCGATCCGGACGTCGTTCACAAGGCCGACGAATACATCTCCCTCGATTCCCTTTTGCGCACCGTCCAAATCATGGCCGCCGCCATGGTGGAACTGGCAAGCTGAGGAGTGATCCCATGGACGTCAAGGAACGTGTCAAGGCGCTGGAACCATCGACTTTGCTGCTGAGCGTCATCGTCTCCGTCCTCTCGGCCATCATCTGCATGCAGCTTATTGCCCGGATCGGGATTCCCGCCAACACTTCCATTCTGGGCGCCGTCATCGCCATGGCCCTGGCCCGGCTTCCCTTCTCTCATTGCAGGCGCTTCCGGTCCCTGGAACGGCAGAACCTGGTACAGACGATGGCCTCCGCAGCGGGTTTCGCCGCCTCCAACTGCGGCCTGCTGGCCATCGGCATCGTCTATGCCCTGGGAGAAAGAGCCTACGTCCTTCCCATGCTGGTCGGATCGGGGGTCGCCACATTCATCGGCATTCATTTTGTCTACCGGACCTTCGACTCGTCCATTTTCCCCGCCGCCGGAGCATGGCCGCCCGGCGTCGCCACCGCTCAGGCCCTGATCGCCGGAGACGAGGGGGGACAAAAAGCCATCCGCCTCCTTCAGGGGGCCGCCGCGGGCGCCATCGGAAGCCACTTCGGTCTCCCCATGGCCGCCATCGGCATCGTCTTCATCGCCAACACCTTCGCCATGTCCGCCCTCGGTCTGGGCCTTCTATTACGGGGCTACTCCTCCTCCCTTTTCGCTCTCGACCTGGGAAAGACCTACATCCCCCACGGCGTGATGATCGGAGCGGGAATCGTCTCACTCTTTCAGGCCCTCCGGATCATTACGGCCAGGGAGAAAGGAGAAGATGGAGAGGGAAATCCTTCCGATCCGTCAGAGGGTTTTTCCCGTCCCTCCGTCCTGAACAGAGATCTTCGACGCGCCATGCTGATCCACATCGCTCTTTTCGCCGCAGGAGCAGCCATCCTTTCCCTCATCGGAGGGCTGTACCAATCGATGTCCTTTCCCCGCCTGAGCGCATGGGTTCTCTGGACGACCTTCTCCGCCTCCGTCGCCCCCGTACTCGTCGGTCTCAGCGCCATGCATTCCGGATGGTTCCCCGCCTTCGCCATAAGCATCATCTTCCTGAGCCTGGGGCTTTTCATGGGCTTTCCAGCACTCCCGTTGGCGCTCATGGTAGGATATATCTCTTCCACCGGCCCCTGCTTCGCCGATATGGGCTACGACCTCAAGACCGGCTGGTGCATCCGGGGTTCGGGACGGGATCGGGAAGCAGAGGCGGCCGGGAAAAAGCAACAATTTCTGGCCGAGACCCTGGGCGGGGTCATCGCCATGGTGGTCGTCTATTTTCTGATGGATATGCATTTCCGCCTCGACCTCCTCGCTCCCGTCAGCCGGGTCTTCGCCACGACCATCAAGGCCGGGAGCAATCCCGCGATCTTCCGGGAATTGCTTCTCTGGGCTCTCCCCGGAGCACTGATCCAGCTCGTCGGAGGACCACGGCGAGCTCTGGGGATCCTTTTCGCCACGGGGCTGTTGATCAACAACCCCGTCTACGGCCTGGGGGTCGCCGCCGCCGTCGTCTTCAAACTCATGATGGGCAAGGAATGGATGGAGATCCGCGAAGCGGGCCTCATCGCCGGAGACGGTCTCTACGGGTTCTTCTGGGCTCTGTCCAAGTCTTTTGGAGGTTGATTCTCCTTTCCGCGGAAGGGACCGTCTTTCGACGACATTTTCGCTCAGGACTACCTGCCTTCCGCAAAATGACGTAAAATAGGCGACATTCGCGACACGCCTACCGCTTAAGAGGAGATGATCCAGATGAGACTGTCGGCCCGAGCGACAGCCCTAGAGCCTTCGGCCACCATGGCCGTCGCCACCAAAGCCAAAGAACTGAAGCGATCCGGCAAACCCGTGATTTCATTCGGCGCCGGCGAGCCTGATTTCACCTCGCCCCCTGCGGTCATGGAGGCGGCAAAGGCCGCCATGGATCGGAAAGAGACGCACTACACGCCCGGAGCGGGGATCCCCGAGCTTCGGGAGGAGGTCTGCCGCTACTATCGAGAGCGCTTCGGCCTCACCTACGAACCGGCCCAAGTCCTCATCGGCGCCGGGGCCAAGCCCCTCGTCTACGAGGCCTTCGCCTGCCTTCTCGATCCCGGTGACGAGGTCGTCGTCTTCGCTCCCGCCTGGGTCAGCTATGTGGAGCAGATCCGCCTCTGCGGAGGGAGGGAAGTCGTCGTCGACACGGCGGAAACGGACTTCATCCCCCGCCTGGAAGACGTCAGGAAGGCCCTTTCACCGAGGACGGCAGGCCTTCTGATCAACACCCCCTGCAACCCGACGGGCGTCCTCTACGACGCCGACCTTCTCCGGGGGCTGGCCCGGATCGCCGAGGAGCGGGACCTCTGGATCCTCTTCGACGAAATCTACGAGCGTTTCACCTACGGCGAGGCCCGGCACGAAAACATCGTCGCCCTGGTGCCTGAAGCCGCCGATCGGACGCTCCTCGTCAACGGCGTCAGCAAAACCTTCGCCATGACGGGATGGCGCGTCGGCTATGCCCTGGGTCCCAAGACCCTTCTGGCCAAAATGGGAGCCGTGCAGGGACACTTCACCTCCAACGCCTGTTCCATCTCCCAGTGGGCCTCCGTCGGAGCCCTGAAAGAAGCCGACGACGATGTGGAGGCCATGCGTCGGGCCTTCCGGAAGCGGCGGGACCTCATGGTCGAACGGCTGAGCGCTATGCCCTACATCCATTTCGTCCAGCCCCAGGGCGCCTTTTACGTCTTCGTCGACATCCGCGCCTGCCTGGGAACGAGCTACCGGGGGAAGCTCCTCGACAGCGACCTGGCCTTCTGCAACAGCCTTCTCGACGCCGAGTACGTCGCCACGGTGCCGGGCAGCCCCTTTCTGGCCCCCGGCCATCTGCGCCTCTCCTACGCCAACTCCGCCGAAGAGATCGACGAAGGGATGAAACGCCTCTATCGCTTCCTCAACAACCTGGAAGCCTGAACAAAACCGTCCGGCAAGAGACCCTGGGGCGCCTCGGCGCCCCTTTTTATCGTCGTCCCGGCGTTCGGCGCCTGTCCGGCTGCATGCCATTTGCACTCTTGATGGTTATCTGCTATGTTGTCATTTGCATTGTGTTAACGGATGCCGTCTTTTCTCTTCCCACTCTCACCATTACCTTTTCCGCAGACCCTTTCCCCAGCCCGGTACGATAGGGAGACTCGACCCGAGGGTCGGTCTCCTTCATCGCCTTCCCTCCGCCCCTCGCCGAAAGGAGATGACGCGATGATCCCCTCTCCCGAACCGTTCAAGATCAGAAGCTGCGAGCTCCTTCCCCTGAGCACGGGGCTGCGCTCTCAGACGCTGGAGGAGCTGGCGAATCATCTTCAGGCGGCGCCCCCCAGCAGCCTGCACTACCACTTCTGGGGACGCCTGCTGCGCCCCCAGATCGGAGAGAGCGAGTACGGCAACGACTTCGCCTCCTGGTCGGAGTCGGAACTCCACGACCGCACCCTGGCCGAACGCCTTTCGGCCGTCAACCCCTCTGACCATGCCGATCTGGAAAGCCTCCGCGAGGAAATTCTCAGCCTCATCGAGGAACGTCTCGACGAGGCTGAGCGCCTTCGCTGGGTGCGGGCGGAACGGCCCTTCTTCTTCAGCCGGGCCCAGATGCTCGTCTTCGATGGCGGGCTGGCGGCATCGACGCCGGAAGAGCTGCGCCTTCGCCTTGACGAGACCGAGCGCAGCAGCATCTTCTACCACTTCATCGACGCCCGGCGGAGGACGGAGAGTCACGACGACGACTTCTCCTGCTGGCTCCGGGCCTTCGAGGGGACGGAAGAAACGATAAGGCGCCTCCGTTTCCTCGACCCTTACCTTCTCTCCCTGGAAGAACTCCGCCTGGCTCTGCTGGAGGCGCTGGCACCCGACATGAAGGAAGGAGGGGAAGCATGACTCCCCAAAGGAGGCTGTCTGGAAAAAATGACGACGGCGATATCCTGAAACGCTACGAAGAGGTCGTCGGTCCGGCCGTCATCCGCCATCTCCTCCAGCTCGGGAGATACCTGGAGGGGCTTCAGGTCGTTCACGTCAATTCGACGCGCAGCGGAGGCGGCGTGGCCGAGATCCTCGAACGTTTCGTTCCCCTCATGAACGGCCTCGGCATCTCGACTCGATGGGAGGTCATCACCGGGACGGAAGGCTTCTTCGAGACGACCAAGACGATTCACAACGCCCTTCAGGGATCGTCCAAGGGACTCTCGACGGCGATGATGTCCACCTTCGAGGCGACGAACGCCGAGAATGCCGGGCATCTCCGCCCCATCCTGGAAGAGGCCGATTTCGTCTTCATCCACGACCCTCAGCCCGCGCCGCTCCTTTCGCTCTGCCCCAGCCGGAGAGGCAAGTGGATCTGGCGATGCCACATCGACGCAAGCCGGCCCAACCGGAAGGTCTGGCGCTATCTCCGGCGCTGGACGGCCCCCTACGACGCCAGCATCTTCTCCCTCGCCGATTTCGCCCAGCCTCTCCCCCATCTCCAGTACATCATTCCGCCCAGCATCGACCCTCTGAGCGAGAAGAACATCGCCCTCCCCGATGAAGAGGTGACGGCGGCGCTGGAGAGCTTCGGCATTGATCCGTCCCGGCCTCTCGTCGTCCAGGTCTCCCGTTTCGACCGGTTCAAGGACCCCCTCGGCGTCATCGAAGCCTACCGGCTCTGCAAGCGCCACCAGGACCTCCAGCTCGTCCTGGCCGGCGGCGGCGCCTCGGACGACCCCGAAGGGGCGACCGTCCTCGACGAGGTCATGGCGGCGGCCGCGGGGGACCCCGACATCCATGTCCTCGTCCTGCCCGACGACGCCCACCGCACGATCAACGCCCTCCAGCGGGGAGCGACGGTGGTGATGCAGAAATCGACGCGGGAGGGCTTCGGCCTCACCGTCTCGGAGGGGCTCTGGAAACACAAGCCCGTCATCGGAGGCGATGTCGGCGGCATCCGCCTTCAGGTGCTGGACCGCTTCAACGGCTACCGCGTCCGCACCCCCCAGGGGGCGGCCCTCCGGCTGCGCCACCTGCTGCAGCACCCCGGTCAGGCCGAGCGGATGGGAGAGAACGCCCACCACTACGCCCGGGAGAACTTTCTCATCACCCGCCAGCTCCGCAGCGCCCTGGCCCTCATGGCGGCCCTGCAGGCCGGCGATCCGGAACGGCTGGAGATCTCGCTCTGAGTCCCGCCCTGCTGCCGGAGAGCTTCCGCCGGCGCCTCGCCGAGGCGCCTCGGGCCCTCCTGATGGCCGACTACGACGGGACGCTGGCCGCCTTCCGGAAACGCAGGGAAGAGGCCCTTCCCGACAGGGGCGTCGTCGAAGGGCTGGCCCGCGTCGCCGCAAGCGGCACCCGCCTCGTCATCATCTCCGGGCGCGAGGCGGGCGAGGTGGCCCGCCTTCTGGCCATGGAGGACCGCCCCGAAATCCGGGGGTGCCACGGAGCCGAAAAGCTGACCGCCGAAGGGACGAGAACGCTGCCCCTGCTCACCGAAGAGGAGAAAGACCTCCTTGACGCTGCCGCCCGGACGGCGGCGGAGATCCTCCTCCCGGAGGCGCTGGAGATCAAGCCGCTGTCGGTGGCGGGACACTTCCGGGGCCTGGCGGAAGAGACGGCCCTTCGCCTCGGCGAAAGGCTCCGCAAGGCCTGGCAGGGACTCCCTGCCGGGGCGGGAGAACTTCGAGCCTTCGACGGGGGGCTGGAGCTGCGGCTCAAAAGATTTCACAAGGGGCTTGCCGTCACGTCGCTTCTTGAGGAGGAGCCGACGGCGGCGGCGGCCTACCTCGGCGACGACGAGACCGACGAGGACGCCTTCAGGGCCCTGAACCGCCGCGGGCTGGCCCTGCTCGTCGCCGAAGAGGACCGTCCGACCTCCGCCGACGGCCGGATTCGCCGGGAAGCGATTCCCCTCCTGCTTCGGGAGTGGGCCGAGGTTCGCGAAAGGGGAGAAAAAGATGAAGGCTAACGGCAAGGAGGAGACGCGGCTCGTCGTCGTCTCCAACCGTCTGCCTCTGGCCCTCCGCAGGGAGGGGGAAGAATGGCGCTTCGAAGCCGGCTCGGGAGGCCTCGTCACCGCCCTGGGACCGGTCCTCAAGGACCGGGGCGGACTCTGGATCGGCTGGCCCGGCAATCGCGACCCCATCGACCGGGAGGTCCTTCGCCACATCCTGGGCCCCGTCTCGAAAGCCTCGGGCTACCGCCTCATCCCCGTCATCCTCGAAAAGGAGCATATCGAAAACTACTACGAGGGATTCGCCAACGCCTCGATCTGGCCCCTCTTTCACGACCTTCAGATGGCCTGCCTCTTTCAACCCCGCTTCTGGGAGGCCTACCGGGACGTCAACAGCCGCTTCGCCCGCATCGTCAGGCGCCACAGCCGGGGAAGCGACTTCATCTGGGTCCACGACTACCACCTGATGCACCTGGCCCTGGAGCTGAAAAAAAGGAACAACAACCGGCGGTGCGCCTTCTTCCTCCACATTCCCTTTCCCTCGCCCGACATCTTCCTCAAGCTCCCCTGGCGCTACGAGGTGATGGAGGCCCTTGCCGCCTTCGACTTCGTCGGCTTTCAGACGCTCCGGGACCGCCAGAACTTCCAGGCCTGCCTGAGAAGCTTCTGGCCCTCCTCGCGGGTCCGGGGACGGGGCCCCGTCGTCCGGATCAGCCGCAACGAAGGGAATATCATCGCCGGAGCCCTCCCCATCAGCATCGACTTCACCCACTTCATGAACCTGACCCGTTCCAAGACGGCCCGGGAGACGGTGAAAGCCCTGAGGGAGGCCCACGGGACCCGCAAGATCCTTCTCGGCGTCGACCGTCTCGACTACACCAAGGGGATTCCCCAACGGCTGGAGGCCTACGAAAGGGCTCTGGAACTCTACGACGAGCTGCGTGAAAAGGTCGTCTTCGTCCAGATCGTCGTCCCCAGCCGAGAGGGAGTCGACGCCTACAGCCGCCTCCGCGATGAGATCACCCAGACGGTGAGCCGTATCAACGGCCGCTTCGCCACGACGAACTGGACCCCCCTGACCTTCTTCTTCCGCTCCTTTCCGGCCGACGAGCTGGCCGGATTCTACCGGGCCGCCGACATCGCCGCCGTGACCCCCTTGAGGGACGGCATGAACCTCGTCGCCAAGGAGTACTGCGCCTGCCACGCCGACAACGACGGCGTCCTGATCCTGAGCGAATTCGCCGGTGCCGCAGGGCAGCTCGCCCCGGAAGCCCTTCTCGTGAACCCCCACGACATCGAGGGCCTCGCCCGGACGCTTCTCAAGGCCTTCGAGATGGCGCCGCAGGAACGGCAGAGCCGGATGAGACGGCTACGCCGGATCATACGACGCCGCGACATCTTCTGGTGGGTCGACAACTTCCTCCGCGCCGCTGCCGGCAAGGCCCTGCGGGACTTCCCGCCGGGCGACCTGGCGCCGCTGGTCCCCCAGCCGCTGGAACGGCATCTCTCCTAGGGAGAGCGAAGAGCGGGGTCAGACCTACACATTTGACAAAATATTCTATTTTGTCAAATGTGTAGGTCTGACCCCGCTCTTGCGCTCTTGTGACGCCCCGCCGCCTCACCTCATGAAGAGCCTCACCAGGCCCATGCTGAGGGCGGGCACGAAGGCGAAAAGGAGCAGACAACCCACGAGGGCAGCGAAGAAGGGGATCATGTTGCGGGAGATTTTCTCTATCCGCACCCCCGAGACGGCCGAGGCGACGAAGAGGTTGGCTCCGTAGGGCGGGGTGATGAAGCCCGTGGCGAGGGCCACCGTCATGACAAGCCCGAAGTGGACGGGCTCCATGCCGAGCCTCTGGACGACGGGCAGGAGAATGGGCGTGAGGATGATCATGGAGGAGATGTTGTCGACGAAGCAGCCCACGACGAGGAGAAGGGCGATGATGAGGAGGATGATGACGACGTAGTTGGAGGAGATCGTCAGCATGGCCGCGGCGATTTTGACGGGGATCTGCTCCATCGTCAGGTACTGGGCGAAGCCCATGGAGAGACCGATCATGAAGGTCGTCGCCCCGTTGACGAGGGCGGCATCCCGGAAGGCACGGTACGTCGCGGCCCCGTCGAGTTCGCGGTAGACGAAACGGCCGATGAAGAGGGAGTAGACGACGGCGACGACGGCGGCCTCGGTGGGAGTGAAGATGCCGCCGTAGATGCCGCCGAGGATGATGAGGGGCACAAGCAGGGCCCAGAAGGCCTCACGGAAGGCCTTCCAGAGGCCCGAGGCCGTCGGCGGCGTGTCGCTTTTGGGGTAGCCCCTCCTTTTGGCGATGACGTAGGAGACGGACATGAGGGCCAGCCCGATGATGACGCCGGGAATGACGCCGGCCATGAACATCTCGCCGATGGAGGCTCCCGAGACGACGCCGTAGATGACGAAGGGGATCGAGGGCGGGATGATGACGCCGATGGAGCCGGCCGCCGCCGTCAGGGCCGCGGCGAAGCCGTCGCCGTACTGCTTCTTTTTCATGGCCGGGATCATGAACGATCCGATGGCCGAGACCGTCGCCGGTCCCGAGCCCGAGATGGCCCCGAAGAACATGCAGGCCGTGACGGTCACCATGGCCAGGCCGCCGGAGATGAAGCCCACCAGGCTGTCGGCGAGGGCGACGAGACGCCTCGAGATGCCGCCGTGGCTCATGAGGGAGCCGGCGAGCATGAAGAGGGGAATGGCCAGGAGGGGGAAGGAGTCGAGAGCGGCGAAGGCGTTCTGGCTGATCATGATGAGAGGGATGTCGCTCGTCAGCCAGAGGATGACGGCCGTGGCGATCCCCAGGGAGATGCCGATGGGAATGGAGAGAGCCAGGCAGGCCGTGAGGACGGCGAAAAGAGCGGGGACCGACATCTAACTCACCTCCCCCGTGCGGGGCCCGCGGAAGAAGCGGATCATCTCCTCGACGAGGCGGATGGCCATGAGGGTCGATCCGACGGGGACGGAGGCATAGGCGTAGGCCATGGGCATCCTCATGGCCGGCGAGACCTGGCCCCGTTTCAAAAGAAGCAGGGCAAGCTCCGATCCCTTGACGGCCAGGAAGAGGCTGAAGGCGAACCAGGCCAGGAGGGCGCAGAATGCCATGGCACGCCGTGCCCTGGGAGAGACGTTGTCGATGAGGGCCTCGATCCGGAGGTGGGCGTGCTCCTTGACGGCGAAGCTGGCGCCGAGCCAGATCTGCCAGAGAAAGAGATAGCGGGCCAGCTCCTCGCTCCAGGAGAGGGAGTTCTGAAAGACGTAGCGCATGAGGATCTGAATGAAAATGAGGCCGACGGTGAAGGCGAGGCTGAAGACGAGAAGGATCTCCTCCAGGCGGTTCCAGATTTTGCCGATCACGATATCCCGATCCCCCCTTCGGCAGGCCGTCGGGGCGTCTTGCGCGCCCCGACGGGATGAACTTTCGGGCTAGTCGTTGGCCCTCTTGGCCAGTTCGATCAGGTCGGCGCCGATCTGGTCGGCGAACTGGTCGTAGACGGGAAGGGTCTTCTCGATGAAGAGCTGTTTCTGCTCCTCCGTCAGCTCGTTGACCTCCATGCCGGCCTCGCGGAGTTTGGCGATCATCTCCTCGTCCTGCTTCTGGGAGAGTTCGCGCTGGTAGGTGCGGTACCGGACGGCCCCTTCGACGAGGATCTTCTGAAGGTCCTCGGGCAGAGAGGTGAAGAAGGCATCGTTGATGAGGACCACCGTGGCGGCGTAGACATGCCCCGTCAGGGAGTAGTACTTCTGCACCTCGTAGAACTTGGAGGTGTAGACGAGGGGAATGGGGTTCTCCTGGGCGTCGACGACCTTCTGCTGGAGGGCCGTGTAGAGCTCGCCGAAGCTGATCGGCGTCGGGTTGGCGCCCAGGGCCTTGAAGGTGGCCATGTGGACGGGGTTTTCCATGGTGCGGATCTTGAAGCCCGCCAGATCCTCAGGCCTGGTGACGGGGGCCCTGTTGTTCGAGACGTGGCGGAAACCGTTCTCGGCGAAGGCCAGGTTGCGCATCCCCAGCGGAATCAGCAGGGACGAGAGCCTGTCGCCCAGCTCGCCGTCGAGGGCCCTGTAGGCGGCCTCCTTCGATTTGAAGACGAAGGGGAGGTCGAAGACCTGGAACCTGGGTTCAAAGCCGGAGAGGACGGCCGCAGCGGGAATGGTCATGTGAACCGTACCGAGCTGGACGGCCTCGATGGCCTGGCGGTCGCCGCCGAGCTGGCCGTTGGGGTAGAGCTCGACCTTGATCCGGCCCTCCGAGGCCTTCTCCACGTAGGGCTTGAAGGCCTCGGCGGCGGCCAGATGCGTCGACTGGGTCTCGGGAACGACGTAGGCCAGCTTGATCGAGTAGGTCTTGGCCAGGGCCGGGCCGGCGAGCACCAGACCGAAAAATGCGAAAAGCGAAAAAGTCACGGCGAGCAGCCTCTTCTTGTTCTTCACTGCGATGCCTCCTTCTTTCCAGTCGAGACGGAAGGACAGAAGCCCTTCTCCCATGGCGCGAAGACTCCCCGATCTCAGACGTCGCCTCAAAACGCACCTCCTCGTAAACGATAGTAAGTTATGTTACAGTAAAAAGAACCAAAGTCAACTCGAAAAGGATTAACGGCTCCGATAGGAGGCCAGGGCCCTTGCAAGCCGGCGCGCGCCCTCACGGGCCAGTCCGCCGTCGACCTTGGCGAAGGAGAAACGGACCGTTCCCGCTCCCTCCTTCGGATCGGAGAAAAAGATCGAGCCCGGAATGAAACCGATCTTCTCCTCCCTGATGGCATAGCGGGCGAAGTCGACCATGTCCCTGACCCAGGGGATCTTCCCCCAGAGGAAAAAGCCGCCCTCGGGAACGTCGATCTCCAGGCCGAGGGGGCCGCACTCGTTCCGGAGGGCCTCGGCCAGAGCGTCGCGCCGGGAGCGGTAGACGCCGTGGAGCCGCTCCAGGTAGCTCGGCAGGTCGCGCCCTTTCATGAAATCCCAGACGGCGTACTGGGTGATGGCGGGGAGGCTGATCTCGCAGGAGACGCGAAGCTCCGTCATCTTGCCGGCCAGGGCCGGCGGAAGGGCAAGCCAGCCCACGCGGATTCCGGGGACGATGATTTTGGAGAAGCTTCCCAGGTAGAGGACGCGCCCCTCGTCGCCGCCGAGGACGAAGTAGCTCCCCTGAGGCTCGCCTTCGTAGCGGAGGTGACGGTAGGGATCGTCTTCGACGATGACCGTGCCGTAGCGGCGGGCCAGGTCGAGGACTTTGGCCTTGCGCTCGTCCGTCGTGGTGTAGCCTGACGGGTTCTGGAAGTTGACGATGGTGTAGATGAACTTGACCGGTCCCGACGTCCGGAGAACCTTTTCCAGGGCCTCGGGGATGATCCCGTCGCGGTCGACGGGGACGGAGAGAAACCGTGCCCCCTGGCGCCGGAAGGTCAGCAGGGCCTCGGGATAGGTGGGACTCTCGACGATGATGGCGTCGCCCTCGGCGATGAACGCCTCGGCCAGGAGGTGAATGCCCTCCTGGGAGCCGTTGGTGAGGAGAACCTCCTCCTCGGAGAGCCACCGGGGAGCCAGGCCGTCGGATTTCATCCAGTCGGCGATCCAGCGGCGCAGCTCCCGAAGGCCGCCGTTATGGGGGTAATAGGAGAAAAGCGAGGCCTCGCCGAAGGCCCGATCGAAGGATTCCCTGAGGTCTTCCAAGGGGTAGAGGTCGGCGCTGGGCTCCCCGGCCGTGAAGGAGATGGCCCCCAGCTCCTTCACCAGCATCATCATCTCGCCGATAAGCGAGGGTTCGAGCCGATGGGCCACCTTGTCGCTCAATAAACGTTCCCACTCGGGCTGCATGTCTATTTCTCCTCTCCTTCAAGACATTCCGCGGCTTCGATGCGCCGGCGGATCCGGTCCTCGATATTGTCAAGATGGTTCAGCATGGCCGACCGCGCCGCCTCGGGCTCCCGAAGATGGAGGGCCTCGACGATGGCACGGTGCTCGCGGAGGGCGAAGGCGACCTCCGCGTTCAGGGTGGAGCTCAGGGCCAAAAAGCGGCTGACGACGCCGCTGAGACGCTCCTGAAAGTCGATCAGGAAGGCGTTCCCGGCCATCTGGGCCAGGTGGGCGTGAAAGTTTCTGTCGCTGTGAAGGATGAGAAGGCGGTTATGTTCCCGATGGGCCAACTCCTCATCGAAGACGAAGTGCTCCAGCCGCGCCAGGTCGTCGTCGCCGCCGCTGCGGCAGGCCAGTTCGGCGATGGCCCCTTCGACGGCCCGCCGGGCGGCGAAGGTCTCCGCCAGCTCCTGCAGAGAGACGGCCGCCACCCGAAGGCGGCGGTCCTCTCTCTGCACCAGGAATCCCTCGGAAAGCAGCATCTTGAGGGCCGTCCGCACCGGCGTCCGGCTCATGCCGAGGCGGGCCGCCAGGGGTTCCTCGAGAAGAAGGGTGCCGGGGCCGATTTCACCGTTGAGAATGCCGTTGCGCAATTCGTAATAAGCCCTCTCTGTCAGAGTGGGCGAGGGGAGTCGCACGGCACACCTCCTTTCTTGCATACTGGACACAGAGCAAATGCAGCCTTACTCCTCTCAATCGTTGTGAATACTGATAAATCTGACTTGTATTTTAAAAATGGCTGGACACAACTATAGCACTGGCTGTAAACTGATGCAAGCAAGGGCGGGAAAAGAAAAATTGTTTCAGCGATCAAGGCGCACCGACGAGAAAGAGGCGCCATCGGATGGGGAGGAGTGCCCTTTCATGGACATCGCAGTGCTCATCAAACAGGTTCCCGACACGGACGAGGTGAAGATGGACCCCGAGAAGGGGACCATGATCCGCGACGGCGTCGGCAGCCTCATCAACCCCCTCGATCTCAACGCCCTGGAGGCCGCCCTTTCCCTGACCGGACAGCGGCAGGGGACGGTGACGGTCCTCTCCATGGGACCGCCCCAGGCCGAAAGGGCCTTGAGAGAAGGGCTGGCTCTCGGCGCCGAAAGGGCCTTCCTCCTTTCGGACCGGGCCTTTGCCGGAGCCGACACCTGGGCCACGGCGAAGGTTCTGGCGATGCTGCTGGAGAAGACGGGACCCTACGATCTGATCCTGGCCGGAGGAAAGGCCACCGACGGCGAGACGGGCCAGGTCGGCCCCGAGGTGGCGACGCTGCTGGGGCTCCCCTTCGCCACCTACGTGAGCCGCCTCGAGGCGGCGACGGAAGGCGTGACGGTCCGCCGCACCGTCGAGGAGGGGTACCAGCGCCTGCGCCTCCCCTGCCCCTGTCTCGTGACGGTGCTTCACGATCTCAACGAGCCGTCCATGCCGACGCTGGCCGGCAAGAAACGGGGGCGGCGGGCCGAGGTGACCCGCTGGGGGCTGGCCGACCTGGGCCTGGACGCTTCCGAGGTGGGGCTGACGGGATCGCCCACGCGGGTCGTCAGGATCGCCCACCCCAAGATCGCCCGGAAGACGGCCTTTTACGGGGCGAAGGACCTCGACAAGGGGATCGCCCACGTCCTCGCCCTTCTGCGGGAAAAGGCCCTGCTCCAGGGAGGGGACCGGCCATGAGGCGCGGCGAAGCGAAGGGACTCGGCGGCGTCTTCGTCGTCGCCGAGGTGCGCAGAGGGCGCCTCCACTCCTGCACGCTGGAGCTGACCTCCAAGGCGAGGGAGCTGGCCGACCGGCGGGGCAAGGACGTGACCGTCGTCGTCCTCCGCGGGCCGTCGCCGGAGGGCGTCGGCGATCTCTTCCGCTACGGCGCCGACCGGGTCCTCCTCGTCGAGGACGAGCGTCTGGCCTCGCTGAACGCCGAGGTGCACAGCCGCATCGTCGCCCGACTCGTCGAGGAGGGAGATCCCGAGATCGTCCTGGCCCCGGCGACGACATCGGGACGGACTCTTCTGCCGGCCGTGGCGGCCCTCACCCACACGGGACTGACGGCGGACTGCACGGGACTGGAGATCGACGACGAGACGGGACTGCTCCTCCAGACACGACCCGCCATCGGCGGCAACGTCATCGCCACCATCAGGACGCCCGACCATCTGCCCCAGATGGCCACGGTCAGGCCCAAGACCTTCCCCGCCTCTTCCCTCGGAGAGCGCACGGGGTCCGTCGAACGCCCCGAGCTGGAGGAGGCCCTTTTCGAAAGCGGCGTCGTCTGCCTCGAAGAGGAGACCGTCGACGACGAGGAGGTCGACATCCAGGATCTCGACGTCGTCGTCTCCGGCGGCAAGGGGCTGAAGCGCCCCGAAGGCTTCAAGCTCCTCCGGGAGCTGGCGGACCTGCTGGAAGGCGCCGTCGGGGCCAGCCGTCCCACCGTGGAGGCCAAGTGGATCTCCTATCCCCATCAGGTGGGCCTTTCGGGGAAGGTCGTCGCCCCCAGGATCTATCTCGCCGCCGGCATCTCCGGCGCCGTTCAGCATCTGGCGGGGATGCAGACGGCCGAGACGGTCATCGCCGTCAACAAGGACCCCGAGGCTCCCATTTTCCGCGTCGCCGACATCGCCCTCTGCGGCGACCTCTACGAGATCCTGCCCCGGCTGATCGAGGCACTGCGCCGGGAGAGGGAGGAACGTCATGACTGAGTACCACCCCGTGACGGCTGACGTCATCTCCGATCTGGCCGCACTTCTGGGCGGGCGCAACGTCTCCTGCGACCCCGACAAGCTCCTCTCCTATTCGAGGGACGAGGTCCAGGGGCCCTTCTGGCAGGACGGATGCCTCGCCGAAGTGGTCGTCTTTCCCGAAGGGACCGACCACGTGGCGGCCCTGGCCCGCTACGCCAACGAAAAAAAGATCCCCCTCACGGCCCGAGGGGCCGGGACGGGGCTCTCGGGCGGTGCCGTTCCGGCCTGCCGGGGAATCGTCGTCTCCTTCGAGAAGATGAACCGCATCGTCGAACTGGACAGGGAGAACCTGACTATCACGGTGGAACCGGGCGTGATCACGGCCGACATCAACCGGGCCGCAGCCGAGGCGGGCCTGCTCTACGCCGGCGACCCCTGCAGCGGAGACGCCTCCTACATCGGAGGCAACGTGGCCGAGAACGCCGGGGGAAACAAGGTCGTCAAGTACGGACCCACGGGAAGCCACGTTCTGGCCCTGGAGGCCGTCCTCGCCGACGGGAGCGTGACCTGGTTCGGCGGCAAGAGGCGCAAGGACGTGACGGGCTACGATTTCGTCCACCTCCTCGTCGGATCGGAGGGGACGCTGGCCTTGATCACCAGGATCGTCCTCAAGCTCCTCCCCCTCCCCGCCGAGATCGTCGACCTTCTCGTCCCCTTTCCCGACGTGGCGACGGCCGTGGCCTTCGTCCCCCGCATCGTCACCGAGGGGAAGGTCCTCCCCGCCTCGGTGGAGTTCATGGACCGCCGCTCCATCAATCTGACGGAGCGCTTCCTCAACACGAGGCTCCCCTACAGCGACGCCGGAGCCCACCTGATCATCCAGCTCGAAGGGAACGACACGGAGAGCCTGGCCGACGAGTACGAGCGCATCGGCGACCTCTGCCTGGCCCACGGCGCGCTGGAGGTCTTCGTCGCCGACAACCGCAACAGCCGCGACAGGCTCTGGAAGGCCCGCAAGAGCATCACCGAGTCGGTCTGGGCCTTCCACCCCGGCAAGAACGTGAACGAAGACGTCGTCGTCCCCACGGCGGCCGTCCCGGAGCTGATGAGACGCCTCGACGAGGTCGCCTCGCGCCTGGAGACTTCCTACGTCGCCTTCGGCCATATCGGCGACGGCAACATGCACGTCACCGTCACCCCCGATCGGGATCTCCCCGAAAGGGAGTCGCTCCTTCATCTCGTCCAGGACGAGCTTTACGGGATCGTCAAATCGCTGGGAGGAACGCTGACGGGAGAACACGGCGTGGGGCTCAAGCGGAGGGACTCCATCGGCCTCTTTCTCGACGGGGCCCAGATTGATCTCATCCGCCGCGTCAAGCTGGCCTTCGACCCCAACAACATCCTCAACCCCGGCAAGATCGTCCCCTGGGAGTGAGGCGCCCTCTCAGGAAAGAACCGCCTCCGAAGCGCCCGGCCCTCGCAGCTCCGTCGCGGAGGGCCGGGCGACGATCTTCCTTTCGACGGGGCGAGGCTCATGAGCCTCGCCCCGTTCCGCCACCTTCCCGTGTTATGATCCTCCCAAAAGGATAAGGGCTCGCTCGGCCCGGAAAGGCGGTCTTCGTCATGTCCAAAGCGCATCTGGTTCTGCTGATGGTTCTGGCCGGCGCCATGACGGCCATCCAGCCTTCGATCAACGGGAGACTGGCTCAGCGGGTCGGTCTGCTGGAGAGTTCTTTCGTCTCCTTCCTCGTCGGCGCCCTCTGCCTTCTGGGTTTCGTCGCCCTTCAGGGACGCGGCGATCTGCGGGGGCTGATGACAGCCGCCTGGTGGGAGTGGACCGGCGGCCTCCTGGCGGCGGTCTACGTGACACTCCTCATTCTCGGAATCCCCCGCCTGGGGACGGCGGCGGCCCTGTCGGCCGTCATCGCCGGCCAGCTGACGACGGGGCTCCTCCTGGACGCCACGAACCTCTTCGGCTTCGGAGCCCAGGCCATCACGCTGCCGCGGCTGGCCGGAGTGGCCCTGCTCTTCCTCGGAGCCTGGCTGGTGCGCGGCTGAAGGAAGCCTTCAGGCCCTCCGTCCCTCAATCGATCGCGACCTCCAGCCCTTCCCGGCCGTCGAGAAGGGCTTTTTCGTCGGATTCGAAAAGGGGCATGGCATCGGCATGACGTCCCTGAAGAAAAAGCCCCAGGTGGAGGTGAGGGCCAGTGACGCGCCCGGTGGCTCCGGCAAGGCCCAGGGTCTGGCCCCGTTCGACGGCCTGGCCCGGCCCGACGTCGATGCGGGAGAGGTGGGCGTAGGCGCTGGCGACGCCGCCGCCGTGGTCGACGTAGACGACGTTTCCGGCGAAATAGTGCTCTTCGGCCAGCAGGACCCGGCCCGGCGCCACGGCGTGGACCGGGGCTCCCACGGCGGCACGGAGATCGACGCCGCTGTGGGGGTTCCGGGGCTTGCCGTTGTAGACGCGGCGCCAGCCGTAGGGGCAGGTGACGATCCCCTTGACGGGGCGCGCCAGCGGCAGGGTCCAGAGGTTCTCCGCCATGGAGCGATCCAGCGCCTCCCGGACGCGGCGGGACTCTCTTTCGATCCGGGCCCGCACCTCCTCGGGGGGGACGACCATCTTTTCCGGGACGGTGAGACGGCTTTCGGGGAAGGCGCGTCCCTTGATCTCGATCTGCCAGGGGAAGGTCCGGGATCGCCCTCCGGCCTCGACGCGAAGGGCCAGAAGCTCCCTGCCGGGCTTCTGGGAGGCCTGGGTGCCGACAAGGCCCCTGAGAACCCAGAAGCCCCCGTCGAGAGGCCGGGCCTCAAGCGGCTGGCTCCGGCCCAGCCAGATCAGGACCGCGCTCTCGGGGTCGAAGGGAAGCCGAAGTTCGACGAGAAAGGGCTCACCCTGAAAGACGGCCTGGGGCGCGATGAAGAGGGCCCTCTTCCCCGCTGCCGGACAGGGGGAGGCACAAAGGAGAAGAAAAAGAGCGACGAGGGAAAAACGGCGTGCCAAGGCGGGTCCTCCCTTCGAAAATGGACGGTTCTGCTGCCGTTGAAGCCCGATCTCGGGCGGACTATGATGATTCAGACGGCCTGAAGGCCGAGAAAGGAGACGATCGTGACGTATTCTTTCGAAATGCTCTGCCCGAACCGGATTGTCTTCGGCTGCGGCAAGGCCGAAACGCTGCCCGAGGAGGTGCGGCGCCTCGGCTCCTCCCGTCCCCTGGTCGTTACGGGCCCCCGAGTGGGCAAAAGCGCCGTGGCCGGAAGCCTTCTGGCCCTTCTGAACGAGGCCGGCCTGGAAGCCGGGCTTTTCGACGGCGCCGAACCGGAACCGCCGGCGCACCTCGTCGAGGAGGCGGGGCGGCGGATCGCCGGAGAGGGCTTCGACCTGCTCATCGGCCTCGGCGGCGGAAGCACGATGGACTTCACCAAGGGGCTCTCGATCTGCGCCGCCGACCGTCCCCTGCGATCCATGGTGGGCCGGGGGCTCGTCCCCTCAAAAGGGATGGCCACGGTCATGATCCCCACGACGGCCGGGAGCGGCTCCGAGGTCTCTCCCGTGGCGGTCTTCGCCTTCCCCGAAGAGGGGGTGAAGCTGGGCCTTTCGAGCCCCTTCCTGACGCCCGATGCCGCCGTCGTCGACCCCCTTCTCACCGTGGGGCTTCCGGCGGCGACGACGGCTCATACGGGGATGGACGCCCTGATTCACGGCCTCGAATCCTTTCTCTCCCGTCGCTCGAACGCCATGAGCGAGGTCCTCTCGCTGGCCTCGATCAGGGAGATCGTCCCCTGGCTGGAGCGGGCCGTCAGAAGGGGAGACGATGTCGAGGCCCGCACCCACCTGAGCCTGGGAAGCCTTCAGGCGGGGCTCGCCTTCTCCATGGCCGGAACGGCGGCCATCCACGCCCTGGCCTATCCGCCCGGAGGCACCTTCCACGTCCCCCACGGGCTCGCCAACACGGTGCTGATGACATCCGTCCTGGAGTTCAACCTGCCCGCGTGCGGAGACAGGACGGGACGCCTCGCCGAAGCCCTGGGCCTGGGCGGCCTCGCAGACGACGAGGCCGCCGAAGGGATCCTCTCCGCCCTCAGACGCCTCTCCTCCGCCGTCGGATGCGACATCCGCCTCCGGGATCTGGGAATCGACCGCGAAGCCCTGTCCGGGATGGCCAAGGCCTGCCTGAAGGAGGAACGCCTTTTGGGGAACAACCCCCGGACCGTCACCGAAGAGGACGCCCTCGAGATCTACCGTCGGGCCTGGTAGCGCTAGAAGCGAAGCACCGTGGCCCCCCAGGAGTAGCCGACGCCGAAACCGCAGAGAAGCGCCGTCGCCCCCTTCCCGAGACGGCCCTCCTTCATCAGCCGATGGAGGGCGAAGGGGATGGTGGAGCTGATCGTGTTCCCCTTGTCGGCCATGTCGAGGACGAACTTTTCCTCGGGGATGGCCATCTCGCGACGAAGCTTGTCGAGCATCATCGCCGTGGCCTGATGGAAGACGAAGAAGTCGACGTCGCCAAAGGCCAGGCCGTTGATCTCGAGGCAGCGATGAACGGCCGGAGGAACCTCCCGAAGGGCGAACTTGAGGACTTCGGGACCGTTCATGTAAAGGTTCTCCTGAGTCCGGCTGTTGCCGTAGCGATTGGTACGAAGCACGCGGGTCTCCTCGGAGCAGGGGAGAACGGTCCCTCCGGCGGGGATGATGAGCTCCTGGGCGCCGCCCCCGTCGGTACCCAGGACGAAACCGCCGATTTCACCCGTACCCGCTCCGTCGATAAGAGAAGCCGTGAAGCCGTCTCCGAAGATGGTGCGGGTGCTTTTGTCGTTGCGGTGGATATAGCGGGTCATGACGTCGCCCGTGAGAAGCAGGACCTTCCGGGCAAGAGAGGACCGGACCATGGCCGAGGCCATGTGCAGGCCGTAGATGTAGCCCGAACAACCGAGGTTGTAGTCGAAGGCGCCGCAGTCCCTGCGAAGACCCAGCCGTTCATGGGCGATGCAGGCCGTGGCGGGCATGATGTAGTCGGGCGTCTCGGTGCAGAGCAGGAGCATGTCGACCTCGCTGCGATCGACTCCACCCTCGCTGAAGAGCCTTTCCGCCGCCAGGGAGGCGAGCTCCGAAACGGGTTCCGTCGCAGCGACGCGGCGCTCGTCGATGCCGGTCTTGGCCCGGATCTTTTCGGCGGTCCAGCTGCCGAACTCCCAGACAAGATCGCCGTTCGTCAGGCGCTTCTGCGGCAGGTGGCAGGCGATACGGGCAAGGGCTGCCTTCGTTTCACTCATAGGGATTCCTCCTTGGTCTCTCTCGTTTGAGACTCCCACCTCTCGAAGAAATGCCGATCCTATCACCCCATCGATTATAGGGCAAGCAGAGCCTCCTCTTAAGACCAGGTATGAAATCGACGGCATAAGGTGCAGGACCTCAGGCGATCCGGGCCATCAATCAAAAGCCATGTCAAAGAAGATCTCGCCTGGAACGACAAATTCAATTATAATTTAAAAAAAGAAGGGGGGAGTGAGATGTATGGACCGTACCGCTACCCGCCTCGGCGGCGGATCTATTCCCGGCCGCCCTATCTCCGTCAGGTGCTGACCGTCCTCGCCGTCATCGTCGCTGCCCTGGTCTTCGTCGTCGTCATCGACAAATTCTGCCACCCGGGGAAGACCTGGAGCGACACGCTCCTGGTGCGGATGATGGTGGAACGTCGCCTGTCCCTTCCCTTTTTTCGTCGATAGCATCCACTGAAGGCAACGCTTCTCTTTGGGATGAAGAGGAGGAGGAGAGATCATGACCGGATCCCTGAACGAAACGATCGGCCTGATTCTGGGGAGACGAAGCGTCCGATCCTTTCACCCCCATCCTGTGGAGCCCGACAAGGTGGAGACCCTTCTGGCCTGCGCCTTCGCCGCGCCGAGCTCCAAAGACCGGAGGCCCTGCCACTTCATCGTCATCGACGACCGATCCCTCCTGGACGACCTCGGCAAGGCCTACGGCCAGGCGAAGATGTTCCGGGAGGCCCCTCTGGCCCTTGCCGTCTGCGTGGACGTGAAAGCCTACCGGACCGCCTACAACCTTCATGACGGCACCTGGATGGAAGACGGCGCCGCCGCCATGGAGAACATTCTCATCGCCGCCCGGGCTCTGGGCCTCGAAGGCGTCTGGGTCAAAGTCGCCGACCGCCACCCCCGGGAAGGGGAGATGACGCCGCTGCTGAGGCTGCCCGAAGGGGTCCGCTGTCTTTCCCTGGCCCTCGTCGGCTACGGCCGGGAGGTGCCGCCCCCTCACGAGGGGCTTGACGGGGCGCGGCTGCACCATAACGGGTGGTGACGACGACCGGAGCGTTCAGCCCTTCCGCCATCGCCTCATCTCGCGCCGAAGCATCAGGAAGGCCAGGGTAAAACCGCTGAGGTCCATGAGGGGAAAGGCGAGCCAGACCCCGTCCATGCCCAGGAAGCGGGGCATGAGGAGCAGCAGGGGGAAACAGAAGACGATCTGACGGAGCACCTGAAGGACGAAGGCCGCCCTGGCCCGGCCCAGGGCCTGAAAGGTGTAGCTCGTCACGACGTAAAGCGAGGCCAGGGGCAGGAGCATGTAGCCCAGCCGCAGCCCCCGAACGGCGATGGCCGTCAGCTCGGCGTCGCCTTTGGAGAAAAGCCCCACCAGGAAGTGGGGAAAAAGCTCGGCGACACCCCAGGAGAGGGCGAAGACAACCGCAGCCGCCCCGATGGCGAGCCGGACGGCCTGCCGGACGCGGTCCGTCCTGCCGGCACCGTAGTTGAAGCCGATAAGGGGCTGGACGCCCTCTCCGATGCCCAGGGCGGGAAGATAGAAAAGGCTGTCGAGACTGAAGAAGATGCCCGCCGCCGAGATGGCCACATCCCCGCCGAGGGAGCCGAAGGTGTGGTTGAGAAGGACCAGGAGGGCGACGAAGGAGAGCTCCATCAGCCCCGGCGAGAAGCCGACGGCCAGAATGGGGACGACGATCTCCTTCCGGAGCGGAAGCAGGGCGGGACGGATCTTGAGAGCGCTTCGGCCGCCGTAGTAGAAGCTCACCCAGAGAAGGGCCACGACCTGGGCGATCGTCGTCCCCCAGGCGGCTCCGACGACGCCCCAGCCCCATCGGGCGATGAAGAGCCAGTCGAGGACGATGTTCGTCATCGTGGCGATCAGCATCGTCCCCATGGCCCAGCGGGGAGAGCCCTCGGCACGCATGAGGCCGTTGAAAACGAAGGTCATCAGGAGGAAGGGAACCCCCAGGAGGACCACGTTGAGGTAGCGACGGGCCTCGGGAAGGATCTGATCGCTGGCCCCGAAGAGGCGCAGGAGGATGTCGCCCTGCAGAAAGCCGACGAGGGCGAGGGCGAGGCCGGCGACGACGGCAAGAAGGAAGGCGTTGGCCAGCACCTGCTCGGCCCGGCCCTTGTCGCCGCGGCCGAGGCTCCGCGAGACCAGCGACGAGGCGCCGACGGCGACGAAGATCCCCAAAGTGATGGCCAGGCCGAAGAAGGGGAAAGAGACCGTCACGGCCGCCAGCCCCTGGGAGCCGACGATGCGGCCGATGAACATGCGGTCGACGATGTTGTAGAGGGCGTTGGCCAGAAGGCCGACAATGGCCGGCGTGGAGAAGCGCACAAGGAGGCTTCCGATGGGATCGGATCCCATCGCCTCCGTCCGTGGATCAAGGGGCACGACCGTTCCTCCTATCGTCCGAGCGCCGCGGTCCCGGGCCCGGCGACCTGGCGAAGAAGGTTCACCAGGACCTCGACGGCCTTTTCCATGGCTGCAAGGGGGATGTATTCGCAGCGGCCGTGAAAGTTGTGGCCGCCGGTGAAGAGATTGGGGGTCAGCAGCCCGCGGAAGGAGAGGCGGGACCCGTCGGTGCCGCCTCTGACGGGGACCTCCCTGACCGGGACGTCGGAAGCCGCCATGGCTCTTCTCGCCAGGTCGACGATTCTTCGTGCCTCGCCTTCAAAGAGAGCGCCCATGTTGAGGTACTGCTCCCGCAGCTCAAGATCCAGGCGGGCTCCGCTTTCCCGTCCGACCTCCTCGACGGCGGTCTCCAGAAAGCTTTTGCGCTCGTCGAAACGTCCCCTGTCGTGATCGCGGACGAGAATCTCCAGGCGGGCCTCCTCGACATCGCCGCGGAAGCTCTCGACGTGGAAGAAGCCCTGACGCCCCTCGGTGCGGGCCGGGGTCTCGCCGGAGGGCAGGCGGGCGATGAGCTCGGCGCCGACGAGGACGGCGTTGATCATCTTCCCCTTGGCCGTTCCGGGATGGACGCTGCGCCCACGGATCGTCACGTCGGCCCTGGCGGCGTTGAAGGTCTCGAAAGAGAGTTCGCCGAGAGGCCCTCCGTCGACGGTGAAGGCGAAATCGGCGCCGAAGGCCTCCAGGTCGAGAAGCTCCGCCCCGTGGCCGATCTCCTCGTCGGGAGTGAAGGCGATGCGGACCTTGCCCCGGGGGATTTCAGGATGGGCCTTCAGGTGTTCGACGGCGGCGAGGATTTCGGCGACACCGGCCTTGTCGTCGGCTCCCAGGAGGGTCCGTCCGTCGGTGACGACGAGATCCTGACCCACATAGTCCTCCAGCTCGGGAAACTCTCCGGGCGAGAGGCGGTAGCGGCCCTCGGCGTCGAGGACGACCTCGCCCCCTTCGTAGCGGACGACGCGGGGAGAGACGGACTGATCCGTCACGGCCGGCGACGTGTCGAGATGGGCGATCAGGCCGACGACGGGAACGTCACGACCCGACGGCAGGTTCGACGGCAGCGTCGCCGTCACGTAGGCGTGACCGTCGACGACGACGTCTTCCAGGCCCAGAGCCTCCATCTCCGCAGCCAGGAGGCGGGCCATCTCCCACTGGCCGGGGCTGCTCGGCGTCTCCTTTCCCAACGGGTCGGCGTTGCTCGGGACGGCCACGTAGCGCAAAAACCGCTCCAGGACGGACGACAATCTTCTTTTCCCCCTTTCGGCATGACAGGCCAAGACTATGCCAAGGGCGTCAAAAAAGCAAAGGTCTCTTTCGATGACAGGAGGGCGCCTTCGAAGGCGCCCTCCTCGATGAGCACAAAGACCCTCAGATGCGGCTGTCAGGAACGGCCCCGCCCTCCCCTCAGGAAGAGGGGGGTCTTCCGTAGGCTCCAGCCTTCTCGACAAAGGCATCGATAAGGCGTCTTGCCTTTTCGTCGACGTCATACATCTCTTCGGGATGGAACTGGACACCCCAGAGGAAACCGGCCGACGACGATTCGATGAACTCGATGACGCCGTCGTCGGAGAGCCCGCTGACGACAAAGCCCTCGGGAACAGCCGCGACGCTCTGGACATGGAAGCTGTTGACCCTCATGCGTTCCGTTTCGAGGACCCTGTTCGCCTCGGTCCCCCTGTAGAGGACAAGGCCGTGCGAGGCCCGGTCACCCGCTTCGAGCTGGCGGTGCCCCTTGACCGTCCCGGGGGCCAGCCTCCCGCCCAGCACTTCGACGATCATCTGAAAGCCGCGGCAGATCCCCAGCACGGGCATTCCCTTCCTGCGGGCGCACAAAAGAAGCTCTCTCTCGAAGAGATAGCGGGCCGGCTGCTGTTCGAAAAGGGTGGGGGCCATCCTCCTTCCTTTCGTCCCGCCTCCGACGTCACCTCCGCCGCTCAGCAGGAGGCCGTCGACGGCTTCCGTCATCTCCTCGACGGCGGAAGCCAGGACCGGTTCTTCCTCCACGACGGGAAGAAGGAGCGGGATCCCCCCCGATTTCCGGACGGCATCGACATACCGCCTCCCCACATAGTGAAACTCCTCGAGATCCCCCCCGCATCCCCACGTTTCGGCGGACCGGACGCAGCTCACGCCGATCCGGGGCTTTCGCCCTGCATCACAGCCGCCGGCCCGGGAGAACCCCTCTGTAGGCGCCCTCACTGAAGACCACCTCCCCGTTGACGATGACCCCGCGAATGCCCTCGGCAAAACGGTGCGGATCGTCGTAGTCGGCGCAATCCCGCACCCGTTCGGGGTCGAAAAGGGTCACGTCGGCCCAGGAACCCTCCCGGAGAAGCCCCCGTCCCCGCAGGTTCGACTTGGCCGCGGGGAGGGACGTCATCTTCCGGATCGCCTCTTCGAGGCTCAGGACTCCCTGCTCCCTCACATAACGGCCGAGGACCCTCGGGAAGGCCCCGTAGTACCTGGGGTGAATCTTGCCGACTCCGAGCGGCCCGACGGGGGCGACGGCACGGCCGTCCGAGGCGATCATCGAGGCCTCGTGGACGATGAAGGAGCGGACGTCCTCCTCGCACATTCCGAAAACGACCATCTTCACGGCGCCCTCGGCATCCGCGATCAGATCGATGACGGCTTTTTCCGGCTCACAGCCGCGGGCGTCGGCAATCCGGGCGATCGTCCTCCCTTCGACCTCCTTCCGGTACGGGAGCGCGGCCGAGGAAATCCGATAGTTGCCCCAGTCGTGAAAGGAGGACGCCCCGTAGAAGTCCTGCATCTCCCGAAGGATCCTGCCGCAGCTTCCCGGATCGGCCAAAAGAGCCAGAAGCCCCCCGATCCCCCGATCCCTGCACCAGGAAGGGACGAGATCGACCAGGCCGCTCCCGTAGGCCAGATAGGGGTAGACGTCGAAGGAGACGGGCAGTCCTCCGCTGCGGACCTGATCGACGAGGTGAAGCGCCTCCCGGGCCTTTCCCCAGTTCCGCCGGCCCTCGGTCTTCAGGTGGGAGATCTGGAGACTGACTCCCGTCTTTTCGGCGACGCCGATCACCTCGGCCAGGCTTTCCGACAGACCGTCGCTTTCATCGCGGAGATGGACGGCCAGAAAGCCCCCTCCGCGCTGAAGGCGTTCCGCAAGAGAGCACAGCTCCTCCTCGGAGGCGAAGGCCCCCGGCTCGTACTGAAGCCCCAGGGAGAGCCCCTTGGCTCCCCTTTCAAGCTCCCCTTCCAGGAGGTCCCCCATCCGTCTCAACTCGTCGGGATCGAGCCGTTTCTTCTCGAACCCCGCGGCCGCTATCCGAAGAGTCCCATGCCCCACCAGGGTGGCCACATTCAACGCCGAGCCGTTCCTGCAGGCCCAATCGAGAAAATCGACCTGGGTCCTCCAGGTCCAGGACCGCCTCTCCTCTTCCGTAATGGAAGCGGTGTTGGTGAGATAGCCCATCAGGTCGTCGAAATGATCCGGACAGACGGGCGCGGCCGTGAAACCGCAATTTCCGACGACCTCCGTCGTGACGCCCTGACGGAGCTTGCTTTCGCAAAGGGGGTTTTGCGGGAGGGTGAAATCCGTATGGGAATGGATATCGATGAAGCCCGGACACACGACCAGGCCTCTTGCCTCGATCACTTCTCCTGCTTCCCCGGTCAGGCCCGGCCGGATTTCGACGATTTTTCCGCCTTCTATCGCCACGTCGGAAATCCGGCGCCCTCGCCCCGAACCGTCGATGACCGTTCCGCCCTGAATCAGCAGGTCGAGCATTGTCCCGTCACCGTCCTTGTCAGTTCCGCAGCCGCGGATCGAGCGAGTCGCGAAGAGCGTCGCCGAAAAGATTGAACCCCATGACGACCAGAACGATCATCAAGCCGGGGAAAAGGGTGATCCAGGGCGCTTCAAAGAGGAAGGAGCGGCCGGAGCTCATGATCGACCCCCAACTCGGGATCGGAGGCTGGACGCCGAGGCCGAGGAAGCTCAGCGTGGCCTCGACGATGATGGCTTTCGGAACCTCAAGGGTCGTCAGAACCACGACCGGCGCGATCGCATTGGGGAAGATGTGCCGCAGGATGATGCGCCCGTCGGAAAAGCCGAGAATCCTCGCGGCCTCCACGAACTCCTGGCTTTTCAGCGAGAGAAACTGCCCGCGGACGATCCTGGCGAAGGCCGCCCAGCTGGAGGCGGCGATGGCGAGACAGACGTTGAAAAGGCTCGGACCGAGGATGGCGATGATGGCGATGGCGAGAAGCGTCATCGGAAAGGCCCATGCGATGTCGATGAGCGCGCAGATGCCGTGATCGACAAACCCGCCGAAATAGCCGGCGAGGCTCCCCAGAAGGAGCCCGATGGCCAGGGAGATGCCGACGGCAAGAAAGCCCACCACAAGGGAGACCCTCGCTCCGTAGACGATTCTGCTGAAGATGTCCCTGCCGAACTCGTCCGTTCCGAAAGGGTGTCCCCATGAAGGAGCCTGAAGCATCGACGGGAGGTCCTGTCTGGCATAGTCGGACAGGGCCAGCCAGGGGGCGAACACCGCGCACAGAAACATCAACGACAGGATGATCACGCCGAAGATCGCCGCCCTGTTTCGAAACAACCGCCGCTTGAATTCGGAGAAACCGCTGTCACTTTTATCCGGTACAGCCTGAGCGACCTCTTCCATCATGTCCTCTCACCCTGCTTTTCGATTCGGCCCCGAAGAGGCGTCATCTGAGTTTGATCCGCGGATCGACGACCGCGTAGAGAACGTCAGCCAGCAGGTTTCCCAGAATAATGGCCGCCGTCAGGACGACCATGCCGCCCTGAACGACGGGGTAATCCCTGGAAAGAATGGCTTCGACCATCATTCTGCCCAGGCCCGGCCGGGTGAAAACGATCTCGACGACGACGGACCCTCCCATGATCCAGCCGATTCTCAATCCCAGAAGCGTGATGATGGGGATCAGGGCGTTCTTAAGGGCATGGCGGTTGATGACCGCCTTCTTCGACAGCCCCTTGCTGTGTGCCGTCCTGATGTAGTCCTGACGGATGACTTCGAGCATGCTGGAACGCACCATGCGGGCCGTCAGCGCCGCATCGGTGATGCCGATGGCCAGGGCGGGAAGGAAAAGGTGTCTCCAGGTTCCGTATCCGGAGATCGGAAACAGTCTCAACTTGTAGGCGAACAGGTACAGGAGCATGAGCCCGAACCAGAAGGTGGGCATCGACATCCCCACGAGGGAGAGGCTCATGCTGGCGTAATCCGTCACGGTGTTCCTCTTGACGGCCGCCTTGATGCCGATGGGAACGGCGATCAGGAAAGAGATGACCAGCGACGTCAGCCCCAGTTCGAGCGTGACGGGAAACTTTTCGAGGATGATTTCGGCGACGGGCTTGTGCTGCAGAATGGATTGGCCGAGATCCCCGCGAAGAAGTCTCTTCACGAAGCTGACGTACTGAATCGCCACCGGCCGGTCGAGCCCGTACTGGTGCCGGATGTTCTCCCTCACCTCGGGCGTGACGTTCGGACCGACGACCAGGTCGATGGGGTCACCCGGCGCCAGGTGCAGCATGGAAAAGACGATGATCGTCATGCCCAGCAGGATCGGAATGAGCAGAAAAATCCGTTTTATCGCGTATCGAAGCACTCGGCATCTCCTCCCCGCCGACTTGGCCTGCCACCCGGCTCCGCCTGTCGAGACTCCTTCCGGAGGAGGGAGGAAGCGGGCGATGACGCCGAAATGATGCGGCCCGCCGCCTCCTCCCCTTTCGACGCGGTCTTTGCCTGTCTACAGATCGATGCCGTCGTTGTACTGGATCATCCAGGGGTGAGGCTTGAAGTTCTTGACCTCTTTCCTGACGGCCGTGATCTGGCTGGGAATATAAATGGGGCACCATACGGCCTGCTCGATCAGGTACCGCTGCACCTCCCTGTACTTCTCCGCCCTCTCCTCCCAGCTCGGCGAGGTGGCGGCCCCGTTGATCATGGCGTCGGTCGTTTCATCCTTCCAGCGCGAATGGTTCGGGTAGGGGAACTGCGACGAAAGCAGGAACCAGTCGAGGATGTCGGCGTTAGGCCAGCTGTAAAGGCGGATGAACAGATCCTGCTTCCCCTCCTTGAGCATGGCCACATAGCTGGCGCTGTCGAAAAGCTGGATCTTCGCCTTGATCCCGGCCTCCGCCAGCTGAGCCTGGAGGACCTCGGCAAGCCTCTTGCTCAGCGTCGCGTTATCGGCGGCCAGCGACACCTCGAAGCCCTGGGGATAGCCGGCTTCCGCGAGCAGGCTTCTGGCCTTCGCCGGATCGTACCGGTAGGCGAGCGCTTCGCTCTCCTCAAGGTATTCGTCCTTCAGGGCCGGCGGGAGATAGCCGTAGGCAGGGGTGGCCTTCCCCCGGAAGATGAACTTCACGATCGTGTCCCTGTCGATGGCGTGATTGATCGCCTGACGGACGCGGACGTCGGTGAAGGGCTTCTTGTCGCAGGCATAGGCCAGGTAGCCGAGCTTCGTCGCCGATTCCGTCACGAGCCCGACGTCGGGATTCGCCTCCAGCTTGTCGACGAATACCGTGGGGACGTCGCGGAGAATGTGGACGCCGCCCGTCTCCAGCTCCATGAATCGCGTCGTCTCTTCGGGTATCGCCCGAATGACGAGTTCGTCGAAGAGAGGAGGACCCTGGTTGGACATCCAGGCGGGGCCCCAGGCGTAATCGGGGTTCTTCAGCAGGACGATCCTGTCGCCTTTGATCCACTCCTTGAAGATGAACGGTCCCGTGCCGATGACGGTCTTGATCCCGTAATCGTCTCCGTATTTCCCGTAGCAGTTTTCCGGCTGAATTCCGGCTGCGGTGTTGGAAAGATTGAAGAGCAGGTTGGGAAAGGGATAGCCTAAAATGAAATCCACCGTGTAATCATCCCTGATCACGATTTTCTCGATGGCCTTCAGGTCCCCGGCGAAGGGCGAGGCCGTCTCAGGGGTTTTGATCGTGTCGAAGGTCCATTTGACGTCTTTCGCCGTGAAGGGACTCCCGTCGTGAAACCGGACGCCCTTTTTCAGATGAAACGTCCAGACGAGCCCGTCCCCGGAGGTCTCCCAGCTCTCTGCCAGGCCGGGCCGATACTGGAAATTGTAGTCTCTCGTCACGAGACGATCGTGCAGATAGATCAGCGCATCGGAATACCAGGCGGCCTTGATGGTATCCAGGATATCGGGATCCTGGTTCATCCCGTGCACGATAACCTTCTTCCCGGACGCCCCTGTCGGCGCGACCGAGACTCCGACACAGAAAATCAGGGCCAGAAACACGGCGAAAAGACATCGCATCGGACCGCGCAGAAAACCCTCCCAAAAGACCTTCCTCATTCCTGACGACCTCCTTTTTCCGGGTATCTCCCGTCTATCACGCGTCACGCCTTTGCACGTCCTCTCGGATGCGCGCCCGCTTCAGGCGAAATGGCAGGCCACGGCATGCCCCCCGCCCTTCTCGGACCAAAGAGGCTCTTCAAGGGCGCACCGTTCCTTCGCCAGAGGACAGCGCGGATGGAACCGGCAGCCCTTGGGGGGATTCAGAGGGCTCGGAACGTCCCCTTCAAGAAGAGACCGCTTCTTCCTTCGACCGGCTGCGACATCGGGAATCGCCGCCAGAAGAGCCCGGGTATAGGGATGGAGAGGCGATTCAAAGAGCCCGTCCGTCGTGGCGATTTCCACGATTTTCCCGAGGTACATGACCGCAACCCGCGTGCTGATGTGCCTGACGACGGCCATGTCGTGAGAGATGAACAGGTAGGTCAGCCCCAATTGAGCCTGGAGATTTTCGAGGAGATTGATGATCTGGGCCTGAATGGAGACGTCCAGGGCCGAAACGGGCTCGTCGCAGACCAGAAACTCCGGATCGACGGCAAGAGCCCTGGCGATGACGACCCGCTGTCTCTGGCCTCCGCTGAACTCGTGGGGATACCTCGACCGATACCGCTTCGGCAGCCCGACGACCTCGAGAAGCCGCTCCACTTTCCTGCCGCGCTCAGCGGCGCTGCCCTTCTCGTGGACAGAAAGGACCTCTTCGAGGGCATCGCCCAGGGTCATCCTGGGGTTCAGCGATCCGAAAGGGTCCTGGAAGATCATCTGGGCCTTTTTCCGGTAGCTCCGGAGTTCCCTGCGGGAAAACCCGAGCACATCGGCCTTCCGGTACCACAGGCCGCTTCCCTTTTCGGCCTCGACAAGCCTGACGATGGCCCGCCCCAAGGTGGATTTTCCGCAGCCGCTTTCGCCGACGAGTCCGAGAGTCTCTCCTTCCGCGAGCGCGAAACTGACGCCGTCGACGGCCCGGATGTACCTTCCGCCACCGAAAGGGAGACTGGACTTGTCGCGGAAATAGACTCGCAGTTCCTTTAATTCAAGCATGGGACCTGACATGGAAGCCTCCTTCCCCCTGTGCCGCAACCGCTGCCGCACTCTCCGAAGAGGCGCCGCCTGCCGCACGCGCGGGCAAAGAGCAAGCGCCTCCGGCGTTTTCGGGAAAAAGCCCGTCGCCTGTCTGCAAAAGGAGATTGAGCCGGAAGGAGGGTGGAAGGAAGGAGGTGGTGGCCGTCGAAGGAGCGATGCCCGGCGCGCCAGGGCTGAAGATCTCTCAGCCTGACGGGTGACGTCTTCTCAGGACTCGACCCATTTGCGGCATCGCACCCGGCGGCCGCCCAGATCGGTCAGAGGAGGCTCTTCTCTGTCGCATTCCGCCGTCGACTCGTCGCAGCGGGGCCTGAACCGGCATCCGGAGCGGATCTCATTGGGAGCGGGGACGGTACCCCGTATGGGGCGAAGGGTTTTTTTCGCGCCTCCTATCGAGGGGAGAGAATTCAGAAGCCCCCTCGTGTAGGGGTGAAGGGGGGACGAAAGGACATCCCCGGTCCGTCCGTATTCGACGATGCGGCCGCAGTACATGACGGCCACGTGATCGGCCACCTCGCTGATGACGCCGAGGTCATGGGTGATGAAGAGAACGGCGCTGCCCGTTTCGCGCTGGAGATTGACGATGAGTTCGAGAATCTGGGCCTGAACGGTGACGTCCAGGGCCGTCGTCGGCTCGTCGGCGATAAGAAGGCGCGGGTTGCAGGCCAGAGCCATGGCGATCATCACGCGCTGCCGCATGCCGCCGCTCAGTTCATGGGGGTACTGGCCGATCCGCTTGTGAGGCAGGGAGACCTTGCAGAGGTTCAGCATCTCTTCGCTCTTTTCGAGGGCCTCCCTCTTCGATAGCCCCTGATGGAGCATGAGGGCCTCCGAAATCTGGCTCCCGATGGTGTGGACGGGATTGAGCGATGTCATCGGCTCCTGGAAGATCATGGATATCCGGTTGCCCCGGACACGCCTCATTTCCTCTTCGCTCTTGAGAAGCAGATCCTCGCCCTCAAAAAGGATCTCGCCGTCCCTGATCCTTCCGGGGGGGCTGGGGACAAGGCGCAGGACGGACAAGGCGGTCACGCTCTTGCCGGAACCGGACTCTCCGACGATGCCCAACGTCTTGCCCGCTTCGACGGTGAGACTGATGGAATCGACGGCGGCAACCTCTTCGCCTTCTATGGAAAAACAGGTCTTCAGGTTCCTGACGTCCAACAGCGCCGTCTTCAAAGAAGTCCCCTCCCTGCCGATACCCGTGACGGACCTTTCAGACTTCTCCCGAGGCCGCTTCAGGTTCCGGGAGCGTCGACTTCGGGAAACGGTTCGATCCCATTTTTTCGGAAGGCCGATGCCGGAAAAACTTCTTCACAGGGGACTCCCTTCCAACGGCGTCATCGCCGGAACATCTCTTCAGAGTCCCTCACATAACGGCCCTTACGGACCTCGCATCTTTCTTCAGCAAAATTCCCCCTGCCGGGCCTTGAAAAAACTAGGCTTCAATTTCGGAAGTCCATATCCGAATCATCTCGGTTTTACCTTACCTCCTGTTCTCAAGATTTGTCAAGAGTATTTCGGTAAGTCACAATTATACACTGCATCCTATCGGGTTCGAGCGCAGAACGACCGGAGCGGCTCCCGCTTCCGTCGTCGGCGGCGTGCCGCCGACGACGGAAGCCCATTGCCGATTCACGGCGATACCGGCCTGAGACCCGCCCGAAAAGAGACGGGACCGCTCCGTGTCGAGCGGTCCCGTCTCTTTTCGGCTCCGAGGGGAGGCTAGAGGATGCCGATGGCCCGGCCGATGAAGAAGGCCGCGCCTCCTCCGCAGAGGGGGGCGACGATGGGAATCCAGGCGTAACCCCAGTCCGATTCGCCCTTGCCCGCAATGGGGAGGAGAGCGTGGGCCAGGCGGGGCCCGAGGTCACGGGCGGGGTTGATGGCGTACCCCGTGGGGCCGCCGAAGCTCATGCCGAGAGCGCAGATGAGGGCGCCGACGAGGTAGGGGACGGCCCAGAAGGGAATCGTCTGGCCTTCGGCGGACTTGACGATGAAGAAGATGCCGAGAACGAGAAAGATGGTGACGAGGAACTCGCAGAGGAAGTTGCCGAAGGGATCCCGGATGGCCGGAGCCGTGGCGAAGGTGCCCAGCTTGGCTCCCTTGTCTTCGGTAACCTTCCAGTGGGGCAGATAGACGAGCCAGACGAAACAGCCGGCCGCGAATCCGCCGGCCGTCTGGGCGACCATGGTGACGACGGCGTGCCCCATGGAATAGACGCCCATGAACGTCTTGGCCAGGGTCACGGCGGGGTTGATGTCGGCCTGGGGGGCTCCGGTGCTGACGGCGGCGAAGACTCCCATCATGACGGCCAGCCCCCAGCCGACGTTGATCTCCGTCCAGCCCGCGCCCTCCCCCTTTGATTTTTTGAGAAGGACGTCGGCGACGACGCCGCAGCCGAAGGAACAGAGGACGAACGTACCGATGAATTCTCCGAACAGATTGGTCACGGTGACACCTCCATGAAGATTCGCGCTGTGAAGGTTCCTGACGAAGGCGCCTTGCCCCGGTCTCCCTCGGTTGAGACGGACCTCTCATGCGGCGCTAGAGCATCGCCTCCAGAAGGGCCCTGTGGGGGCGGCTGATGACGACGGCATCGACGAGGAGACCCCGTTCGCCGACGACGGCCCTGGCCGCGGCGACGGCCGTCTTGACGTTGGAGATCTCGCCGGTGAGGCTGAAGAAGGATTTGGCTCCCATGCCCCGGCCGAGACGGATCTCCAGGAGCTTCACCTGGGCGGCCTTGACGGCGGCGTCGGCCGCCTCAAGGGCAACGGGGGCGGCCATGGTCTCGATGACGCCCAGGTCTTTGGGGATTCCCGGATCGGTGGCGTCGGCCAGGGCGGCGAAGACATCGGGGTGAACATTGGGCAGGACCATGTGGTCGATGGCGGCCTCCCCCGCCGCCTGGAGCCCTGCGGCCAGGGCGCTTCTGACGGCGCTGACCTGGCCGCCGACGACGACGAGGTACTTGCCGGGACAGATCGTGCAGGCCCAGAGCAGGGAGACGTCGGCGGCCTTGAGCATGCTGTCCGTGGCGAGATACCCCCGGGCGACGCTGATGCTTTCCAGTGTTGCGATGGCGCGTTCCACCGCTTATCCCTCCGTCCTGATCGATCGGATCCGAATGGCCGTCTCGGTGACCTCCTCCACCCGCCCCGCGATGGAGGCGTGGATGGGAGCGCCGAGAGCGCCTTCGGGAGGCGTTGCCACCTTCCGCCCCTCTTCGACGGCATCGCCGGCGGCGACGAGAGGGAGGCAGGGGGCCCCCAGGTGCTGTTTCAGCGGGAGAAGGACCTCGTCGACGATCACGTCTCCCCGGAAGGGGGGGTGGCCGTCATAGGACGCGAGGCCGAGGCGGAACATGAGACGATTCGTCGGGACCAGGCGATAGGGGCGCATCGGATGGGGCACGATCTCTCTTTCGGGAAAATCGGGCGCCACCCCCTGGGAACGGAGCGCTTTCTTGAGCTCCTGGTTGACCCGTCGCGGCGAAAGCTGCATGGGGCAGGCGTGAAGACCGCTGCAGAGGTTGCACTCGCTGCAGAGAAAGGCCTGGCGGAGAACGGAGGCCGTCCGCTGCTCGGGGTAGGCCATGGCCCTCATGATCCGGTGGGGTTCCAGACGGTAGCCGACGAGGTTCCTCGAACAGGCCACGGTGCACTGGTTGCACTGGATGCAGGCAAACCGGGCCTGGCGGAGCATCCTCTCCACGTCCATCGTCTCGTAGCGGACGAGTGCCGAGGCTCCGGGCAGGACGAGGAGGCCGTTGCTGGTCTTGGTGACGAGAAAGTCAGGCTCCCGGTGGTAGGGACCGGTCAAGGGGCCGCCGTCGACGTACCAGGGATCGGCCGCCGTCGGCCCTCCGGCCAGATCAAGAAGTCTGGCGGCAGGCGTCCCCAGGGGGACGCGCCAGATTCCGGGCTCCTTCACGGCCCCTCCGACGGTGACCCAGCTTTTCGTGACGGGTTCACCCTCGAGGGCCCGTCCGATGTTGTAGAGGGTCTCGACGTTGTTGACGACGACGCCGACGGCGAGGGGCAGATCTCCCTCGGGGACGATCCGTCCCATCACCTCCTCGATGAGGATGATTTCGTCCCCCGCCGGGTAGTAGTCGCCGACGACGGCGACGTATCCTCCGGCGGCCTCGAGGGCGCTCTTTTCGGCGACGTACTTCTTCTTGAGGACGAAAAGGGCTCTCTCCGCGCCCAGGGCCTCGGCGACGGCTCCCGCCGCGGCGACAAGTCCGGCGGCCTTCTCCCGCATGAGGTACTGATCGCCGGCGAGGAGGGGCTCGCACTCGGCCCCGTTGACGAGATAGGTATCGATGTTCCGAGCCCTGAGCTTGACGTGGGTGGGAAAGCCGGCCCCCCCGGCCCCCACGACGCCGGCCTCGTAAACCTTGCGGATCACTTCGTCGGCCTGCACCGGAGGGCCCCCTAGATGATCCGGAAGGCGCCGTGGAGGGTGCAGCGCCGCAGGCGGCAGAAGGAAAGAGGCGTCGTCGGCCCCTGGCCCGTCGAAGTGGCGATGGTGAAGGCCGTGGGACAGTCGCCTCCGTAGCCCAGAGAGGCGTAGGAGGGGGCGTTTTTGGTGAAGATTGTCGTCTCCATGAGGCGGGCCATGAGGCTCATGTTGTCGATGTTGGTGCTGTGGATGGCGGCGGAGTGACGGAAGCCGTGCTCGACCCGGAGGGCCATGGCGAGGGCCTCGGCAAAGTCGGCGACACGGACCATGGGCAGGACGGGCATGAGCATCTCCTCCTGGACGAAGGGGTCCTCCTCGTCGCACTCGATGAGGAGGACCCGCGTCTTGGCGGGGACGACGACGTCGATCTGCTTGAGAAGCCAGGTGGCGTCCTTCCCGATGCAACCCTTATTCGGCTTGCCCTTGTCGTCGAAGACGAGCTCCCGCAGCCTTTTGATCTCCGAGGCCGCCTTGAGTTCGTGGGCACCGTTTTCAAGCATGTGCTTTTTGAGCTCGTCGGCGATGCAGTTGACGGCGATGAGCTCCTTTTCGGAGGTGCAGGGCAGGTTGTTGTCGAAGGAACAGCCGAGGATGACGTCGATGGCGGCCTGGCGGAGATGGGCCGTCTCGTCGACGACGACGGGCGGATTGCCCGGTCCGGCGCCGATGGCGGGCTTGCCCGAGCTGAGGGCGGCATGGACGACACCGGGGCCTCCCGTGGCGGCCACGAGACGGACCTTGGGGTGTCTCATCAGCTTGTCGACGTTCTCCATGCTGATGGCCGTCAGCGTCGCCACGAGTCCGCAGGGAGCCCCCTGACGGGCCAGAGACTCGTTGATGACCTCGACGGCTCTCAGCGTCGAGCGTCTGGCCCCCGGGTGAGGGGCGAAGACGACGGCGTTGCCGCCGGCGATCATGGCGATGGTGTTGTTGATGACGGAGGCCACGGGGTTCGTCGAAGGCGTGATGGAGGCGATGACGCCGAAGGGGGCCAGCTCTTCCAGGACGAGTCCGTTGTCTCCGGAGACGGCCTTGGTGGTGAAATACTCCGGCCCCGGCGTCTTGGTGATGGCCAGCTCCTTTTTGAGAACCTTGTCGTCGAGACGCCCCATGCCCGTATCCTCAAGGGCGAGGCGGGCCAGCTCCTCGAGATGGTCCAGGAGATCCTTCCGGAGTCCGCCGATGATTTTCGATTTGGCCTCGATGTTGAAGTCCCGGTGCCAGGTCGCTTGGGCCGATACCGAGGCCTCGACGGCCTCGTCGACGTCTGCGAAACCGTGGGGGCATTTCCCGCCCCTTGCGGGGTCCATCTCCTTTTCGAGGCGAGCCAAAACCTCCCGGACAATCCGGGCAAGGTCGTTCTGATCCATACCGGTCACCTCCACCTTAACGAATCAAGACTGAAAAAGGCTTTCCCAGACATCGCGGGACCGGCCCGCAACGATCTGATCCTCTTCGACGGTGCCGCCGCTGACGCCGACGGCCCCCACCGTCTCCCCCGCCTCCTGGAGGGGGACGCCGCCGCCGAAGCAGCAGAGCCCCGGATCGGAGGCAAGCCCGTAAAGCGGGGCCCCGGGCTGGACGAGTCGGGAAAGCGCTTCCGTCGTCATGCGGAGCCGGGCCGCCGTTTTGGCCTTTCTGGGCGCCAGGTCGATGCTGGCCGGCAACGCACCGTCCATGCGATGAAGGGCCACCAGGTCGCCGGAGCCGTCGACGGCTGCGACGACCATGGGGACACCGACGCGCTCGGCCTCGCCTTCGGCCTGGGCGAGCAGCTCCTTGGCCCGGGCGAGGGTCATGCCCCTTGCCGCCGTCGAAGCCTTCTCGGCAGCCATGACGAGAGCCGTGACGCGGCCGACGAAGGCCTCTCCGTCGCAGGCCAGGGCCAGGGCATAGAGGAGGTCCGACAGGCGATTGACGTAGACGTAGGCCTCCTCGTCGAAGAGCTCCTCCTCAAGGAGCTCCAGAGCCAGCCGCTCGGCGCGGCGGACGATGGCGCGGGCCTGGTGGGCGGCGCTCCCGGCGAGCGAGCCGCCGGGCAGGACAAATCTCCCCTGGGCGGGCCACTGCTCCTGAAGGGCGTCGATATGCTCCTCAAGGCGGGAAGCCTGAGGAGGAGGAACGTCCCTTTCTCCGCGCGCCACAAAGGACATGAGATCCATGAGCTCCCGCTGGATGAAGCCGATCTCCTCTTTGAGGGCCTCCGTGGGGCTGCCGCTCTTGGCGACGCCGAGAGCGGCGTTGGCCTCATCGAGAGTGCCGTTGAGCTGAATGCGGAGATCCCTTTTGGAGACCTTCGTGCCGTCCCAGAGACGGGTCGTTCCGCGGTCTCCCCCGCCGGTGTAGATGGGCGCCATGATCATCGGGCCTCGAGATCGACGTCGAAGCTGTCGACGATGCCGACGACGGCGGCATCAATGGGAGAGGCCCCTTCGGCCGCAGAGGCCCGGGCCGAGCTTCCGGAACAGAAGAGGACCGTCTCCCCGACGCCCGCTCCGACCAGATCGACGGCGACGACGAAGCCGTCCTTCTCGTCGGCCGGCGCCAGCGATCCTCCCCCCTCGGGCTTGAGGACCTGGAGGATCAGCAGCTTGTGGCCCACGAGGCGTTCATCCTTGCGGGTGGCGACGACATTGCCGACGATGCGTCCCAGTTTCATCGCACATCCCCCCATTCCCTGAGGGCCGCCAGAGCCAGCTTGACGTCGGCGACGGCCCCGACAAAGGCGACGGTGTTGATCTGCTGAGGACAGTTGCCGACGATCTCGCCGGCGGAGACGGAGGCGGCCTTGGTGGCCACATCGACGGCGGCCAGGATCTCCGCGACCGGCCCCTGGACGAGGAGAACGGCTCCCCACGAGGCCTTTTCCATCGTTTCGTCCCACCGGGAGGCCATGCGCCTTTCGATGATCCGGCGACAGGCCGCCGTCGGCTTGACGATCAGGTGACAGTTCATGGCCATCGTTCTACCCCTCCCTTTTCAGGACAATGCCGAGGCTCCGGAGTCTGTCGAGGGCCTCGGCGGTGAGGCGGACCCCCTTCCTGATCCGGACGACCCGCTTTCGGCCCAGGCGAGAGGCGATTTCACCCCAGCTCGTCCAGCCCGGCTCCTCAAGAAGAAGCGCCTCCGAGAGATCCCCGCCGGTACGGTCGGCTTCAAGGGGTTTCGTCTCCCCCACGCCCAGGAGGAGACAGCCCAGCTCCTCCAGCCGCGCCATCGATTCCCGGTGCCTCCGGCCGATGGCTCCCTTCCAGGCCGTCCAGCGGGCGATGGCCGAGACATCGACGAGAACGGGAAGGCCCGCGCCGAGACAGCCGGCCGCGAGGCGTCCCTCGGGAGAGACGGGCAGGCCTTCGAGAAGATCGCCGAGGAGCTCGACCCGTGCCGAGGGAATGACGAGCATGTTCAGCGTCGACGCCTCCTCTTCCGGCTCGGAGAGCAGCGACAGCCGGTAGGCCGGTCGGAGCTCCCTGGGGAAGACGCAGCCGGGGGCGAGATAATGGATCCACGTCGCCTGAGGCGGCGCGTCGAAACGTTTCGGCGCCGTCTCGTGCCACCAGAGCAGCCCCACCCGGGGCAGGGCAAGCCGCCTCAGCGTCGTTGCGATCAGGTCATCAACCGTCGCCATGGTTATCCCTCCAAAGATTGAGGGCGATGCCCAAAGGCGTCACCAGCAGCGGCTCCGGAGCCAGGGCCACGGGGCAGCCGACGACGGAGGAGAGGATCTCCTCCGATCCCGGCAGATCGGCGCCGCCTCCGACGAGGACGAGGGGGATCCTGCCGAGATAGCCGCTTCGCGCGAGATGGCCCCGGGCAAGGGTCGCCATCTTCTCCAGGACGGGCTGGAGCGTCGGGACGAGACGTTTCTGTTCGCCCCGGTCCCGCTTCAGTCTTTCGGCCTCCTCGAAGGAGAGGCCCCGGCTGCCGGCGAGGACGAGGGTCATGTGGACCCCTCCCGTGGGTTCGTCAGCGCTGTAGAGGACCCGCCCCTCTTCGATGACGGCAACGCCCGTCGTCCCGCCGCCGATGTCGATGATGGCCCCCTTGGTCATGCCGAGGGCAACGGCGGCAGCAGCCGGCTCCTCGTAGAGGCCGAGACAGTCGAAGCCGAGACTCTCGACGACGTTGGCGCAGACCTTGGCCGTCTTGGGCGAAATGCCCGGCGGGTAGGCGGCGGCTCCGACGGCCTTCAAAGCCCCGTCGCCCAGCTTCCGGCACAGCCGTTCCAGGGCCTTTTTCATGCCCTGGACGGCTGCCCAGTAGTCGACGACGACGCCGTCCCGAACGGCGGAAAAGGAGGGTTCCAGGACGGCTGCGACAGGGACACCCGCTTCGCTGACGGCGACGACGACGAGATTGGTCGTGCCCAGGTCGAAACCGAGATAGAGCTTTTCCCACGTCCCCGTCGCCCGGGGGCTTTCGAGGGCCCGGGCACAGGCCTCCAGTGCGGGAGTGAGCCACAGAGAGGCGCTCATGACCGGACCCCCTTCCCGGCTAGTCCTTGGCGACGTCGATCGATTCGGCCGCCTTTTCACAGGAGGGGAGCATCTTTTCCGTATCGCCGTGCGGCCTGGGGATGACGTGAG
>JAHDQY010000059.1 GCA_018433595.1 Synergistales bacterium | reverse complement strand
GCAGGTAGGTCATGACCGTCGCCAGAAGGATGATCGAAAAGAGGATGACGTAGGAGTGGGGGACCCGAACATTGCGCTTCTTTCCGGTTTCCTGTGTCACTTCTTCAGACATGATCAAACCTCCTTCATTCCTGTCGGAATTGCCGGGAGAGTGCCTTGTGGTGTGCATGAGCGAAAAAGATGCCTGCGGCGGGCTCGTGAGAGGAGCCGCCGACAAGGAGCGGTGAAAAAGGGAGCGGGTGGAGAGGAGAAGGCCGATGAAAAGGAAACAGAAAGGGATGATAAGGTCATTTTATCCTTTCCCGGGCTCCCTTGCCTAGTCTGGCCGTTTCTTACCCTGTCGATACCGTTGCCGGCGGGGCCGTCCGGTGTTGACACTTCCGTCGGAGAAGGGTAGACTTTCATTCCGTGACCGTCGGTCATTTCCCAGACCGACGGTCACGGCAGTTCCGGTCAGCCGAAGGAGGGAGCCATGGCACGTCTTGTCCAGAAGAAAAAAGCCGTCGTCGAGGCGATGATGCGCGAGTCCCTCTTCGTCGCCGCCAGACGCCTTCTCGAGGAGGAGGGGTGGCGGGGGACGACGATGGAGCGCCTCGCCCAGGAGGTGGGCGTCTCGAAGGGGACGGTCTACAACTACTTCCGTGACAAACGGGAGATCCTTTGCTTCGTCATGGAGCGCAATACGGAGGAGCTGCGGCACTTCGTCGAATCCATCGATCTTGAGGAGGAAGACCCCGGTGAGATTCTCAGCCGAGTGCTGGAGGAGGCCTTCCGGGGGCTGTACCGCAATCGCCGGGTCATCGCCGCCGCTGTCCATGCCTACCATGAGGATGCCGAGCTGCGCCGGGAGGATTTCGACTTCCGCGAGGATCCGCTCTGGGAGGTCCGGCTTTGCGTCCGTAAGGTGATCGCGCGAGGCGTCGAGGCGGGCTCGTTCCGTCCCGTCGATCCCGTCCTGACCGAAGCGGTCATCAACGCCGTGACGGTCGGTCTGGCACGGCGGTTCTCGCTGGAAATGCTCGATGTCCCCGGCGACGATTTCGCGGCATCCGTCAAAGATCTGATTCTGCAGGGGCTCTGCCCCAGAGAGGACCGTTAATCCATGAAGATCACCGATGTCGCCTTAAGACGCCCCGTCACGGTTCTCATCCTGACGGCGGCGCTGGTCCTCTTCGGGCTCATGTCGCTGGGCGGCATGGGCATCCAGCGCATTCCCGACGTCGATCTCCCCATCGTCGTCGTGTCGACGACGATGACGGGAGCCAGCCCCGAGGTTATGGACAACGACGTCACCGACGTCATCGAAGAGAAGCTGAGCACCATCTCTGGCATCGAGGCGATGCAGTCCTACAGCTATGAGGGGCGGGCCATGACGGTGCTGGAGTTCGACCTCGACCGTGATGTCGACGCCGCCGCCGCCGACGTGCGGGATCAGGTGAGCCTCGCCGCGGCCGATCTGCCCGAAGAGGCCGAGACGCCGGTGGTCCAGAAGTTCACCGTCGGCGACGAGGCCATCGTCACCATCGCCGTCACGGGGCCGGCCCCCTATCGCGACAAGGTCCACTTCGCCGACAAGGTCGCCGCTCCCCGCTTCCAGGGCATCAGCGGCGTCGGCGGCGTCGACATGCCGGGGCTGAGGGAGAGGGAGATCCGCATCTGGCTCGACCCGGCCCGGCTTGAAGCCCGTAACCTGACGGTGGGTGACATCAAGAGCGCCATCTCCGAAAAGCACGTCGAGCTGCCGGCCGGTCGCGTCGAAACGGCCCTCAACGAGTACGAGCTTCGCCTTCAGGGCGAGTATGCCACCGTCGACGAGCTTCGAAGGCTCCCTCTGGCGAGCCGTAACGGCGCCATCATCCGCCTGGAGGACGTGGCCCGCGTCGAGGACGGCTTCGAGGAGCGCCGGACCCTGGCCACCTACAACGGCGACGAGGTCATCCTGCTCGGCGTCCGCAAGCAGCGGGGCGCCAACGAGGTGGCCATGGCCCGGGGGGTTCTGGAGAAGCTGGCGCAGCTCCGCCGTGACGCCCCCTCCGATATCCGCCTTGAGGTGATCGACAATCAGGCCGATTTCATTATGGATTCGATGCAGGGGGCCGGAGGCGACGTCCTTTTCGCCGTCGCTCTCTGTTCCCTCATCATGCTTTTTTTCCTGCGGACCTTCCGGGCCACCTTCGTCACCGTCGTGACCATTCCCGTCTGTCTTCTGGGAAGCTTCATCTTCCTGAAAAGCCGGGGGATCACCGTCAACAACCTGACCATGATGGGCATCTCCCTCGCCGTCGGCCTCGTCGTCGATGCGACGACGGTCGTCCTCGAGAACATCCACCGTCACATGGAGGAGGGGCTGAAGCCCCGCCTGGCGGCCTCCCAGGGGACGTCGGAGGTGGCCTTCGCCGTCCTGGCCGGAGCGGCGACGACGATCGCCGTCTTCGCCCCCGTGGCCTTCATGGGCGGGATCATCGGACGCTTCTTCTACAACTTCGGCATCACCGTCGTCATCACCATCGCGCTTTCTCTTCTGCTGTCGCTGACGCTGACGCCCTTCCTCTGCTCCCGCGTCCTGCGCCGGGACCGGCCGGGGCGTGTGGCCCGTGCCGTCGAAAGGCTCCTGGAGGCTCTTGAGGAGGGATACCGGCGGTTGCTGCGGGGTGCCGTGGCCCATCGCTGGCTCACCTTCGCCGCCGCCGCCGGCCTTTTCGCCGGAGGGCTCTTCCTCGTGGCGAACGTCGGGACGGGCTTTTTCCCCAGCGAGGACCGGGGCGACTTCACCGTCTCCTTCGAGCTTCCGGCGGGGACGTCCATGGCCGAGATGGAGCGCTTCCTCTCCGAGATGGACGGCAGGGTCCGAAGCCGCGGGGACGTCCGCTACACCTACGCCACCGTCGGCTCCGGCATGGGAGGCGAGGTCAATAAGGGATCGCTCATCGTCAAGCTCGTCCCCCGTTCGGAGCGGAGCCATGTCAACGAGATCATGAAAGAGATGCGCCGCGACCTTGCCGTATTCCGCGATGCCAAGCTGACGCTGGCGACCTGGGGCGGAGCCGATCTGACGCTGACCCTCGTCGGCGATGACACGGCCCGGCTCGTCTCCATCGCCGAGCCGGTCCTGGAAGAACTTGCCGGGGACGGCCGGCTGACGGACCTCAACACCGATGTCCGGCTCAACAAACCCCGCCTCAACATCGTCATCAACCGGGCACGGACGGACGACCTGGGCATCAGCGTCCGCAACCTCTCCCAGGAGATCCAGGCCTATTTCGGAGGTGTCAAGTCGGGCGTCTTCAAGGAGGGCGGCTACCGGTACGACATCCGCCTCATGGCCGAAGGGGCGCTGCGTTCCTCGGCGTCCGACGTCGAAAACATCGCCGTCCGCAACGGGGAGGGGCAGCTTGTCCGCGTCCCCGGCCTGGTCCGCGTCGAGCCCGACCTTTCCGTCAACGTCGTGAAGCGTTACGACAGGAGACGGTCCCTGACGATCGAGGCCAACGCCACCGACATTCCCATGGGGCAGGGGATGGAGCTGGTCATGGCCACGACAAGCAAGTACCTGCCCGATGACGGCAGCGTCTCCATCCTCGCCACGGGCCAGGCCAAGCACATGCAGGAAAACTTCCGTTACCTCCTCATCGCCCTGGTCACGGCCGTCGTTCTCGTCTACATGGTCATGGCCGTTCAGTTCGAATCGTTCCTCCATCCCTTTACGGTCATGTTCTCCCTGCCCCTGCTGACGCCGGGAGCCTTCGGAATCCTCTACCTGACGGGGATGAACCTGGACCTGATGAGTTTCATGGGGATCATTCTCCTCGTCGGCATCGTCGTCAACAACGCCATTCTCCTCGTCGACTTCATCAACCAGCGGCGGGAGGCGGGCGAGGACAAGATCACGGCCGTCCTGAGGGCCGGCCCCCTGAGACTTCGTCCCATCCTCATGACGGCCCTGTCGACGATGGTGGGCTCCCTCCCGGTGGCCCTGGGCCTGAGCGAGGGGAGCGAGTTCCGTCAGCCCCTCTCGACGGCCGTCATCGGCGGGCTGATGACGTCGACGCTGCTGACGCTCTTCGTCATCCCCGTCGTCTACCTGATCCTCGACGACCTCAAGGAGAAGACGGGCCTTTGGGTGCGCCTCTTCCGCATCAGATTTTCGAAGCGCGGCTCCGGCCGGTCCGTTCCGGTTCCGACTGAAGTGGGGGGAGAAAAATGATGAGCTCATCTTCCAGATCGCTCTGCCTTCTGATGCTGCTTTTCGCCCTCGTCGCCTGCGGTTCGTCTCCGGCCGCCGCCGCGCCGCTCGGCCTCGAAGAGGCCCTGCGCCTGGCCCTGGAGGGCAACCTCGAGGTCCTTTCAGCCCGGGAGGAGCGCGCCAGGGCCGAGGGGCTCTACCGGGCCGCCCGGTCGGGTCTTCTGCCGGCGGTCAGCCTCAGCGGCAGCCATACCCGACAGCACGAGACATCAAGCCGGCCTGACGAGGAGACGACGGGCAAGATCGGGCTCTCCCAGTGGATCTACGCCGGAGGCGTCGTCCGCGCCGGAGAGCGTCAGGCCCTGGCCAATCTCGAGAGGGCCGACCTGATGGCGGAGGAGGCCGAAGAGTTGGTGGCCCTCAAGGTCTACGAGGCCTTCTGCTCGGTCCTCCTGGCCGAAGCCGATCTCGAGACGGCCCGGGAGGCTCTGGCCTACGCCGAGGGTTTTCTCGCCGAGCTCCGGAAGCGCCGCGAGGTGGGGCTCTCGACCAATCTCGACGTCAATCGGGCCGAACAGCAGGCCGCCATGAGCCGTTCCGATCTGATTCGGGCCGCCAACGCTCTCGACGGGGCGCGGATCGACCTCTTCACGTTGCTGCGTCTTGATCCGATGACGCAGCGGGAGATCGTCGGCGACCTGGAGATGGAGCTTTTCTCCGGGGATCCTTCGGTCTCCGTCGCGAGAGCTCTCGAAACCCGGCCCGACCTGGCCCGTCTCCGCGTTGAAACCCGTCTTCAACAGGAGCAGGTCGAAATCATTCGGGGAGGCCATAGGCCGACAGTGAAACTCAACGCCGCCTACGGCGTGAAGGACAGCTCCTCGCCCGGCGGAACCGAAGACGACGAGTGGAGCGCCTCGCTCAACGTCGAGATCCCCCTTTTTGACGCCGGACTGACCCGAGGAAAGGTGGAAGAGGCCCAGGCGCACCTTCGGCAGCTTCAGCAGGGCGTCACCGAGAAGGAGGAGGCCGTCAGGGCCGAAATCTCCCAGGCCTACCTCGATCTGGAGAGCGCCGGGGCCATCGTCGAGGTGGCCCGCAAAAACCTCGAAATCGCCGCTGAAAGCCTCCGTCTCGCCGAGGTGGGCTACCGCGAGGGAGTCAACGTCCAGCTCGACGTTCTCGACGCCAGGACGAACCTTACCGAAGCCCGGCAGAAGCTGGCCGAGGCGCTGAAAAACGATCTTGTCTACCGAGCCCGCCTCTGGAAGGCCGAAGGCGCGCTGAGAGCCAGGGCTCTCAATCAGTGAAGGGGGTAAACCCGGATGTCCGGAAAGATCAGATCCCGAGGACCGAGAATCCTCATCGCGCTGCTCTGTCTCGGCCTCGTCGCGGGAGGCTTCATGCTCTTCCGTCACGGCCGGAGGGCCGTGGCCGAGGACCGTCCCGCCGCCTCGACCGATGTCCTCGCCGCTAAAGTGACCGTCGCCGCAGCCCGCCGCGACGGGGCCCTTTCGCAGGGTTTCCAGTCCACGAGCACCCTGGAGGCTCTTGAAGAGGTGACTCTTCTGCCCAAGGTGACGGGACGGCTTGTGGAACTGAGGGCCCGTCAGGGGGATCGGGTCAAGGCCGGTGACGTCGTCGCCGTTCTCGATCACCGCGACCAGGACGCCCAGATCGCCGCTCTCAAGGCCCAGATCGCCGTCGCCGAGGCCGATATGGCCCAGGCCAAGGTCGCCCTTGACGACGCCCAAAGGGAGCGGGACCGTTATCGGAAGCTTCTTTCGGAAGGCTTCGCCACGCAACAGGAGCTGGACAGCCGGGAGACGGCCTACCAGTCGGCCCGGGCGGCCCATCAGAGAGCCCAGGCTTCGGTGGGGCAGCAGAACGCCAACCTCAAGGCCCAGGAGGTCCAGCGGTCGGAGTATATCCTGACGGCGCCCATCGACGGGACCGTCCTCGACGACCATTCCCTGACGGCGGGGACGATGATTTCTCCGTCGACGGCCGTCCTCAAGATCGGTCGCGTCGATCACCTCAAGGCCGTCCTCCAGGTTCCGGAGGCGCGGGCCGGACGCCTTCGGGAGGGAATGAAGGCCCTCCTTTCGGGAGACTCCTTCTCGGGAGTCTCCGGGGAGATCCTCCGCATCCGCCCCTACGTCGACTCCTCGACAAGGACCGTCCAGGTGGAAGTCTCCGTCGACAACGGCGAGGGACGCCTCAAGCCGGGCATGTTCGCTGCGGTCTTTCTCGTCGAGGAGGAGGCCCGGGATGCTCTCGTCATTCCCGTCGAGGCCGTCCGGTCGGGCGTCGTCCTCGTCGCCGCCGACGGCAAGGTGAGCCGAAGGGCCGTCGAGACGGGGCTGGAGGCCTCGGGGCAGATTCAGGTCCTGCAGGGGCTTTCGGAAGGGGAATTCGTCGTCGTCACCGGCGGTTCCGCCCTCCAGGAGGGCGATGCCGTCACCTTCGATCCTCCCGAGAATCGCTCCTGATCGCACGGGCAAGGAAGAGGGGGGCCCTTAAGGGCCCCCCTCTTCCTTGCCCGTAAGACGCCTACCCGCCGATTTTGACGTTCAGGCCGAAACTTGTCAGACGCCTCCTGACGGCCTCCATCGCCTCTTTTGAGGGCTCGTCCGTGCCGGAGAGGCGGTATTCCAGCCCCAGGCGCCTGAACTTCTCGAGGCCCGCCTTGTGATAGGGGAGGACGTTCACTGCCGGGCCGCCCGGAAGGGACGCCAGGAAATCTCCCGTCTTCTCCAGGTTTTCCGCATCGTCGTTGATGCCGGGAATGACGGGAATCCGGATGTTGATCGTCGCCCCGGCCTCGGCCAGGGCCCGCAGATTGTGGAGGATGAGCTCGTTGGAGACGCCCGTGTAGAGCTGGTGCTTTTTGGGGTCCATGTGCTTGAGGTCGTAGAGGAAGAGATCCGTCTCCTTGGCCACGTCAAGGAGGAGAGATGTCCGGGTGAAGCCCGTCGTGTCGACGGCGCGGTGAATGTCGACGCGGCCGGCCTCCTTCAGCAGCTCCAGAAGAAATTCGGGCTGCATGAGGGGTTCGCCGCCGGAGACGGTCATGCCGCCGCCGGATCGGTCGTAGAAGATCCGGTCTCGTTCGACTTCGGCCATCACCTCGGCAACGGTCATCTCCCGTCCCACGAGCTGGCGGGCCTCGGTGGGGCAGACCTCGGCGCATCTTCCGCAGCGGTCGCAGCGGGCCATGTCGGTGATGATTCCGTAGGCGCCGAAGGAGAGCGCCTCCCGAGGGCAGGCCCTGACGCACTCGCCGCAGCCGATGCAGCGGTCGGGCCGGACCATGATCTCCGACAGGGAAGACTGGCTCTCGGGGTTGTGGCACCACCAGCAGGAGAGGGGGCAGCCTTTGAGAAAGACGGTCGTTCTCAGCCCCGGACCGTCATGCATGGAGTAGCGTTTGAAGTCGAAAACCAATCCCTTCGTCATCGGTGCTCCTCCTGTTTTGTAGCCTCGCCGTTCTGGAGAAAGTAGTAGCGTCGGATGTAACGTTCCTGGACCTGAAAGGACCAATGGACGTCGCGGATGTAATCGGCGGCCGCATCGAAGTCTCCCCGCCGGAGCCGCGCGATGATATCGGCATGCTCCCCCGTCGACCGGATCTCCCATTCCTTGACGAAGCCCTTCTTGCGGGGGAAGTCGTAAAGGCGCTGCTTCATGGTCTGGACGGTCTTGAGGAGATCCTCGTTGGGGCTGAAGTTCAGATAGGTGTCGTGAAAAGCCAGGTTCTTCTCGTAGTAGAGGTTGAAGTCGTCCTGGGTGAGCGCCTCCCGCATCGCCTCGTTGAGCCCGTCCATCCGTTCGACGTCGGAGGCGCAGAACCTGTCGCACAGGGAGGAGACCACCTGGGCCTCCAGGGCGCCGATGATCTCGTAGAGATTGCGGATCTTTTCGAGAGAGAGGGCATTCACCATGATCCCCCGCCGGGGAAAGATGGTCACGAACCCTTCGACCTCGAGATGGAGGAGCGCGTCTCGCAGAGGCGTCTTGCTGATGCCGAGCTGCCGGCTCATCTCGTTGAGGTTGAGGAAAGAGCCGGGAAGGAGATGACCGGAGTTCATCTCCTCTCGGAGAAAGTCGTAGACCTGTTGCCGAAGCGACTTGACGGCGGGGAGAGGAGCCCTTTCTTGATACATCAGATAATCTCCTTTGCGAAAATTCAACGCCAAGGCTGAGTATGTGATACATCAATGCTATAGGGATCAGCCTAGAGCTGTCAAGAACTTTGCTTCTTCTTCGCCGACGCGACGCCGCTGCCTTCAGGCAAGGAAGAGGCAGAGGAGGAGCAACTTTCCCAAGGTCCTGCCAAAATGTGTTTTTTGTTTTATTATACCTTTTCCCGACCGATTGATCACGGCGTTTCGGAGGGTTGACAGAACGGCGGAGAGTCTTTAGGATTCTCTAAGGAGATACTTGAAATATCATGTGCCACCTATGGTTTTGTTCCGAGGCAGCTCATGAAAAAAGGTTGCAAGACCCCCTGCTTGTAGGGGCGGTCCAGGAAAAGGGCATCATCGATCGCATTCCAAATACCAAAACCCGTTAGGAGTGGATGTCGTTGGCTCAGTTCAAGAGGTCCCCGTTTTTGGTCGGATTGCTCGCGCTTTCCCTGCTCGTCGTCATGGCCGGCTCGTCTTTCGCGGCCGAGATCACCCTCAAGTTCGCCGGTCAGAATCCCGCCGATCACCCCGCCACGGTTCTGATGGAAGAGATCGCCGCCGAAGTGGCCGAGAAGTCGAACGGCCGCATCGAGATCAAGGTCTACCCCACCAATCAGCTTGGAGACTACACTCTCGTCTATGAGGAACTCATCCGCGGCACCATCGATATGGCCTGCATCTCCGTTCCCAGCCAGTTCGATCCCCGCCTTGAGCTTCTCTACATCAACGGCTATGTCCGGGGCTACGAGGACGTCAAGAAGGTCTTCGCTCCTGAAGGCTGGCTTCTGGCCAAGATGAAGGAACTCAACAGCCGTCTCGGCGTCAACCTGCTGGGCTTCTTCGTCGAGGGCATGATCGGAACGGGCACGACGAAACCCGTCGACGAGCCTCTCAACCCCGCCGTCAACAAGGGTGTTCTCGTCCGGGTTCCCAACATGGATGTCTACAAGCTCGGCGCCGAGTCCATGGGCTACCGCACCGTGACGATCCCCTACGCCGACGTCTACCAGTCCATGCAGACCGGCGTCTGCGAGGGCGTCAACGGCTACTCCACCGCCGCCGCCTACACCATGCTCCGCGACGTCCTCAAGCACTGGTACATGACCAACTACTCCCTGGAGTGCATCAACTACATGTTCAGCGGCAAGGTCTGGGCCGGCCTGTCGGCCGAAGATCAGAAGGTCATCCAGGAGGCCGTCAACAACGCAGCCGCCAAGAGCATCGTCCAGGCCAAGGCCGAGGATGAGAAGTACATGCAGATGATGCGCGACTACGGCATCGAGGTCCACACTTACTCCGAAGAGGAGCTGACTCCCCTGGCCGAGGCCTGCGCCACGACCTGGGAGAAGCTCGAGAAGAACATGACCAAGGAGCTTATGGACGAATTCCGCACCGCCATGGCTCCCGGCAAGTAAGAACCGTTCACCTGTCGAGATCCCGGGGAGCTCCGCTCTCCGGGATCTTTCTCTGACTGATGTCGTCCCATTTGTGTCTGCCATGTCGAAAAAAGCGGCAAGTTGATGTACAATCATAGCCGTCGGTTTTTCGTCGCTCTTTTTAGTCGTTCAAACAGGTATTCAAAAAGGGGAGGGGGAAGTTTCGTGCCGCAGAAAACTGTCTGTGAGGCAAGCAGCGGGCCAGGGGGGCCGAAGAAGAATTTCTTCGACAAGATCGTCATCGGCTCCTTTTCCACGATCACCCTAGTGACCGGGTTTGCCTTGGTCCTGCTCATCAGCGCCGCCACCTTCATTCGCTACGTTCTTAAGGGCGACCTTTACGGCTACGAGGAGTGGGTCAAGCTTATCGCCTTCTGGCTTTATTTCTCCGGCGCCGCCATCGGCGCCTACGACGGCACCCACGTGTCGGCCGACCTTGTCGAGGCCTACGTCGCCGAAGGTTTCATCAAGCGGTTTCTCACCTTTCTCAAGTCCTTCGTCACCGTAGCCGTCATGGCGCTCTACGTCTGGTACGGCTACGATTTCTTCATGTTCGGCTTCATGGGACCGCTGGGGACGCGGGTCGCCATTCCGATGACGACGATCTGGCGCATCCCGATGTGGACCTCCTACCTGGGCATCTTCCTCGGCTTCGTCTTCATGCTCTACTACTTCGCCGTCGAGCTGATCCAGAATACCAGAGTGCTCTTTTTCGGAGGTAGGTCATGATTTATGTCGCCATCGCCATCCTTCTTTTCTGCCTCGGCCTGGGTGTTCCTGTTCCGGTAAGCTTCATGGCCTCTTCGGGCTGGCTCATCTTCTTCGGCGGTCCCGAGGGGACGGGCTATGCCGCGAGCCAGCTTCTCCCCTACGCCTTCACCCAGATGAACTCGGTCTCCCTCATCGCCATCGCTCTCTTCATCATGGCCGGCGGCATCATGGAGCGGGGGAGAATCGGCGAGAAGCTCATCGACTTCGTCGACGTCTTCGTCGGTCACCTCAAGGGCGGTCTGGGAATCGTCGGGACCATCTCCTGCGCCGTCTTCGGCTCCATCTCGGGGGCGGCCTGCGCGACCCTTTCCTGCATCGGCTCCATCATGTTCCCCCGCCTCCGCGAGGGGGGCTATCCCCGGGGACACTCGTCGGCTCTCATGTCCAACGCCTCCCTTCTGGGGCTGCTCATCCCGCCCAACGCCACGCTGATCATCTTCGCCTGGATCAGCGGCCAGCCCGTTCTGGCCTGCTTCCTCTCCACCGTCGGCCCCGGCCTCGTCACGACGGCGCTGATCTGCATCGTCAACATGTGGCTTCTGCGCAACAACGAGCAGGTCCTCGTGGCCCACAAGCGGACGCGGGAGGAGAAGTGGAGACTCTTCAAGGAGCGGGGCCGGATGGCCATCCCCGCCCTGATGCTTCCCGTCATCGTCCTCGGCGGCATCTACGGCGGAGTCATGACGACGACGGAGGCCTCGGCCGTGGCCGTCCTCTACTCCATTCCCGTGGGCATGTTCGTCTACAAGGGACTCAAGCTCAAGGGGCTTCTGGATGTCGTCGTCGAATCGTCGGTCACGACGGGCGTCATCATGGCCATGCTCTTTTCCGTCTCCATGCTGAGCCGCCTCTACCTTCTCGAAGACCTCCCGGGGCGGATGCTCATGCTGTTCAAGTCCGTTTCGGAGAACCGATGGATCATCCTCTTCATGATCAACGTCTTCCTCGTCATCATGGGCATGCTCATGGACGACATCAGCGTCGTCGTCCTGACGACGCCGATCCTGATGCCCATCATCCTCGAGCTGGGCTTCAACCCCATCCACTACGCCGCCATCGTCGGCGTCAACACGGGGCTGGGCTGCATCACGCCTCCGGCGGCACCGGTTCTCTACCTGGGAGGGCGATTGAACAACACGCCCATCAACGAGATCATGAAGCCGGCCCTCTGGTTCATGCTTCTCTGCTGGCTTCCGGTCCTTCTCGTCACGGCCTATATCCCCAAGCTCACCCTCTTCCTGCCCCACATCATCCTGGGGACGCCCTGGTAGGTCCCGGTGGACGAGCGGAAGCGCCCGACGTTCTACAGGAACCTCTTCGCCGGCCTCTGTTTCTTTTTCCTCGCGGTCGGGCTCTGGGCAGGTTCCGTCAAGGCCTTCTGGGCCTGCATGGTCTGCGGCGCTTTCTCCCGGACGGCCATGAAGAAGCAGTGGGCCGATCCGCCCTATGCGGAGAGCGTCCGACGTCGCCTGAGGGCGCTCGTGGCGGCCTTTCACCGGGAAGGCGGACCTTCTTAGGGATCGTTGGGATCGTTTCGCCGTCATGCATCAAAGAGGGCCGACAGCTTGCTGTCGGCCCTCTTTGCGTCGGAGACGGGATATCACCGATTGTTGATTATTGACAAAGTTGTTGATTCAAGGGAGAATCAGATCCATCAGTAAAGAGGGGGCCGCCGTCAGGGGCTCCCAAGAGGAGGGAAAAGCATGCTGGTTTTGTCTCGAGAGGATATTCTGACCGTCTTTTCCATGAGGGACGCCATCGAAGCCGATAAAAAAGCCTTCACGCTGCATTCTCAGGGGAAGTGCCGCGTCCCTCTGCGGATCAATCTCGACGCCGCCGACCACAAGGGGCAGTATCTCTTCATGCCCGCCTATGCCGGAGGGATCGAGCGGGCGGGCATCAAGATCATTTCCGTCTTTCCCGGCAACGCCGCCAAGGGAAAGCCCGTCGTCCCCGCCACGGTGATTCTCCTCGATAAGGAGACGGGAGAGGTGGCCGCCCTCATCGAGGGGACGACGCTGACCCAGATGAGAACGGCGGCCATTGCCGGAGTGGCCACGGAGCTTCTCGCTCGTCCTGACAGTTCCGTGGGGGCGCTCTTCGGCACGGGAGGGCAGGCTTCGGCCCAGCTGGAGGCGATCCTGACGGTCCGCGGTCTCAAGGAAGTCCGCATCTTCGATGTCGCTTTCGACCGGGTTCGGGCCTTCATCGAGGCCAACAGCGCCATGGCCGGTCGCCTCGGGGCCCGTCTCACGGCGGCTTCTTGCGCCGACGAGGCCGTCGACGGAGCCGATGTCATCACCGCCGTCACGACCTCGCCCAGGCCCGTTTTCGACGGAAACCGCGTCAAGGCCGGAGCTCACGTCAACGGCATCGGCGCCTACACGCCGGCCATGCAGGAACTTCCCCCCGAGCTGCTTCAGCGGGCCGGGCGGGTCTTCGTCGATAACCGCGAGGCCGTTCTGGCCGAGGCGGGCGACCTGATCACGCCCATGAAAGAGGGGCGCTTCGGCGAGGAGATCATCGCCGGAGAGCTGGGGCAGCTCCTCCTCGGCGAGATCGAAGGGCGACGGAACGACGAGGAGATCACCGTCATGAAGACCGTCGGCTTCGCCACTCTCGATGTCGTCACGGCCTATGAGATTCTGACCCGGGCCGAGGCGGCCGGAGTGGGCCGGCGGATCTCCCTTTAAAGGAGCTCCGGGCCTTTTCGCCATGTCGGAACCGAGAGAGTGCCATCACCTTCTGAAACCGCTCCTGCCTGTCGTCAAGATGCTGGGGGTTACGCTCGGGAGAGCTTACGAGATCGTGCTTCACGACGTCTCCGGCGAGGAGTCCTTTATCGTCGCCCTGGAGCACGGCAGCGTGACGGACAGGGACATGGAAACGCCGCTCACCAACTTCGGCGAGGAGCTCGTCCGGAGGGAGCGCCTGGGGGAGCTGGACTATCTGGCCAACTACCCTTCCGAGGCCGATGACGGCCGGACTCTGCGCTCCAGCGTCGCTCTGATCCGCGATGAGGCGGGGCGGCTGATCGGCCTGCTCTGCCTCAACTACGACATGACCCAGGCCGTCGTCATCAAGGATCTGGCCGTTTTCCTCACCACCGTCGTCCCTCTTTCCCTGGAGGGGGCGGAGAAGGAACGGTTTCCGTTCCGCAGCGACCGCCTGGTCGATTTTCTTGCCGAGGCGAGGCGGATCTGGGGAAAGCCGCTGCGGTTTCTCTCCCGGGAGGAGCGGGTCGATCTGGTCCGCTGGCTCGACGGCAAGGGATTCTTCAAGCTCAAGGAGGCCATCCCCCGGCTGGTCAAGGAGACGGGCAAAAGCCGCTACACCCTCTACGGCGATGTCCGCCGGGTACGGGGCGAGGGGGCGGAGAAGGATCGCAACGGAGAGCTGTCCTGAGTCGGGACAGAAGAAGGGGGTTTTCGCCGTGTATCAGTTTTGCCGCTGCATTCAGGTCATCGATTCCCATACGGCCGGCGAGCCGCTGCGGATCGTGACTTCCGGTCTGCCTCCCATCAAGGGGGCGACGATGCTGGAGAAGAAGGACTACGCCGAAGAGCATCTGGACGGGCTCCGGAAACTCCTGATGCTGGAGCCTCGGGGCCACAAGGACATGTTCGGCGCCATTCTCGTTTCCCCCGTCACCGACGACGGAGACCTGGGGGTTCTTTTTACCCATAACGAAGGGCAGAGCACCATGTGCGGACACGGAATCATCGCCGTGACCAAGGTCGCCCTCGAGACGGGGATGCTTCCTGCCGCGGAAGGGGAGAACCTCGTCCGCATCGACGCACCGGCCGGCCGCATCACCGCCTTTGCCGACGTCGAGGGGGGGCGGGTCCGGGAGGTCTCCTTCCGCAACGTCCCCTCTTTCGTCCTTGAGGAGAGGCTGAAGATCGACCACCCCGAACTGGGAACCGTCGAGGCCGCCCTCGTCTACGGCGGGGCTTTCTACGTCATCGTCGAGGAGGAGAAGCTGGGGCTGAAGGTGGAGCCTCGGCAGGTCGACGCCCTGGTCCGGCGGGCTATGGAGCTCAAGCGTCTCGTGATGGCCGACCGCTCCGTCGTTCATCCCGACGATCCCCGGATCTGCGGAGTCTACGGGACGATCGTGACCTCGCCGCTGGAGAGGATCGAGGGGGCCTGGCGCTCGCGCAACGTCTGCGTCTTCGCCGAGGGATCCGTCGACCGGTCGCCCTGCGGGACGGGGACCTCGGCCCGAATGGCCCTTCTGGAGCGGCGGGGTCAGATGACCGAAGGCGACGAGCTGGTCAACGTCAGCATCATCGGAACGGTTTTCAGAGGGCGGATCGAAGGCTTCGAGAGCGTCGCCGGCCGCAGGGCGATCATCCCCCGCGTCGGCGGGCAGGCCTGCATCATGGGGTTCAGCCAGCTTGTCCTTGATCCGGCCGATCCCCTCCCTGAGGGTTTTCGCCTTTAGACGCGACGGAACCGTCGAGAAAGGTGGAGAGTCATGACCTACCGTTCCAAGAGGCTTGGACTTTTCAGCGGCAAGGAGTCGTCATCACGGCGGGCGATCTACAAGGGGTGCGGCTACGACGACGAAGATCTTTCGAGACCTCTCATCGGAGTGGTGAACACGGCCAATGACGCCGGCCTCGGACACGTCCATCTCGACCGCCTTGCCGAGCGCGTCAAGGCGGGAATTCTCCAGGCCGGGGGAACCCCCTTCGAGTTCGGAACCATCGCGACCTGCGGTGCCGTCCCCATCGGAACGCCCCATTTCCGCTACGAGCTGGTCATCCGCGACGTCATCGCCTCGTCGGTGGAGATCATGGCCGGCGTCCAGCTCCTGGACGGGCTCGTCCTGCTGGCCTCCTGCGACAGCATCATCCCCGGCGTCATCATCGGAGGCATCCGCTCCGGGCTCCCTTCCATCTTTCTCTCCGGGGGGCCTCAGCTGGTGACGTCTTTCGAGGGGCGCCAGGCCGTCATGAGCGAGCTCGACCAGCTCGTCTTCGGCGCCCAGTACGGCGGCGAGGACATCTCGGAGAAGATCCGCTATCTAGAGGATCACGTCTGTCCCGGTCCGGGAGCCTGCTCCCTCATGGGGACGGCCAACACGATGCAGATCCTCGCCGAGGGGATCGGCATGTCCCTCCCGGGATCGGCGACGGTGCCGGCCGTCTATGCCGAGAAGGAGCGCTTCGCCACCCGGACGGGAAGGCGCATCGTCGAGATGGTGAGGGAAAACCTGACGCCGGATAAGGTTCTCACCCGGGAGAATCTTCTCAACGGCATCATTCTCACCATGGCTCTGGCCGGCTCGACGAACGCCGTCCTTCACCTGCTCAGCCTGGCCCGGGAGCTGGATATCGATCTGACGCTCGATGACTTCGACCGTCTCTCCGGGGAGGTGCCTGTCATCTCCCGGGTCATCCCCACGGGCAAGGCCACCGTCGTCGATCTTCATCGGGCGGGCGGCGTGCCGGCCATCATGGGGGAGCTGAAAGAGCACCTCCATCATGAGGCCCTCTCCGTCTCGGGTCTCACGGCAGGGGAGATTCTCGAAGGGAAGCGCTCGAAAGACCTCTCCGTGCTGACGACGGTGGACAATCCCGTCCTTCCCAACGGCGGCATCGCCGTCATCCGGGGCAATCTGGCCCCTGACGGGGCCATCTGCCGCACCTCGACCATCTCCGAAAAGAGCCTCCGTTTCCGCGGCCCCGCCCGCGTCTTCGACTCCGACGAGGAGGCCCACGGCGCCGTCGTCTCGGGGCGCATCAGCAAAGGGGACGTCGTCGTCATCCGCCGTGAAGGTCCCCGGGGCGCCCCGGGCATGCGGGAGATGATGATGACCACCGACGCCCTCGTCGGACTCGGCATGGGCCAGGACGTTTTCGTCATCACCGACGGCCGCTTCTCGGGTTTCACCGAAGGAGCCGCCATCGGCCATCTCTCTCCGGAAGCCGCCGTCGGCGGCCCCATCGCCGTCGTCGAGGAGGGCGACGTCATCGTCATCGATATCCCCCGCCGCCGCGTCGACATCGACCTCTCTCAGGAGGAACTGGCCCGGCGGCTCTCCCGATGGACGCCTCCGGAGCCCAAATCGAAACGGGGCATTCTCGGCCTCTGCGCCAAGACGGCCCTTCAGGCCCATCTGGGAGCCATGCTCGACGACGGCATCACCTCGCCCATGCAGACGCTGGAGCGCTAGGTCGTCGCCATCCCGGGCAAGGGAGGTGGACATCGCCCCTCGTTCGTCCTCATGAGTCCTGAAGGTTTTCCAGGTTGTCCTGTGGAGGTGCAAGCGTCGTCAGGTGGAAGATTCTTGGCGCTGACTGGATATGAAGGAGAGTGACGTTCGTGATTTTTCGGAAGGCTTTGTCTATCGGTGCTCTCGCCGTCTGTTGCTTCGTGGTGCTGGCCGTTGGTCCTGTCTGGGCGGCTCCGGAGATTGTCCTGAAATTCGCGGGGCAGACTCCGGCCGATCACCCCTGCACGGCCCTGATGGAGGAGATGGTCGCTGAGGTGGCCGAAAAGTCGAACGGCCGGATCGAACTCAAACTCTACCCCAACAACCAGCTTGGCGATTACACGCTTGTCTACGAAGAGCTCATCCGCGGGACCATCGAAATGTCCTGCACCTCCATCCCGAGCCAGTTCGATCCCCGCCTCGAACTGATCTACGTCAACGGCTTCGTCCGAGGCTACGATGACGTGAGGCGGGCCTTCTCCCCCGACGGCTGGCTTTTCCGGAAGATGGACGAACTCAACAGAAACCTGGGAGTCAAGCTTCTCGGGTTCTACAACGAGGGAATGATCGGGACGGGGACGACGAAACCCGTCAATGATCCGCTGAACCCGAAGGTGGACAAGGGCGTCATCGTCCGGGTTCCCAACATGGACGTCTACAAGCTCTCCTCCGAGGCCATGGGCTATCGTCCCATCACCATGCCCTGGGCCGACACCTACCAGGGGATCCAGACGGGAGTCTGCGACGGGGCGAACGGCTTCCCCGTCGCCTCGGCCTACACGATGCTCCGCGACGTTCTCAAGCACTGGTACATGACCAACTATTCCGTCGAGTGCTTCAACTACATGATGAGCGCCAAGGTCTGGGACAACCTCAAGCCGGAGGATCAGAAGATCATCCAGGAGGCTGCCAACCACGCTGCCGCCAAGAGCATCGAACAGGCCAAGGCCTCCGACGAAAGGTACATGCAGATGATGCGCGACTACGGCATCGAGGTTCACACCTACACCCAGGAAGAGCTGACGCCTCTGGCCGAGGCCTGCGCCACCACCTGGGGCAAGCTGGAGAAGAACATGACCAAGGAGCTCATGGACGAGTTCCGCAAGAACATGGCTCCCGGGAAATAATCCGTCTCCTGCGAAAAGCCTGTCTCCTTCAAGGGAGGGGTCCCTCTTTCAGGGCCCCTCCCTTGGGTTTTCTTCCTCCGGCCGGAACGGATGAGGCATCATGTCTCGCGGCGATCCCATGGAAAGCGATCAGGAGGTTTAATAAAAAAGTTTTTATAATAACATAAAGAAGTCCATGTCAAAAATGTACGTCCTATGCTAAGATGTAGTGGACAAGTATGTTGTGAACAACAGGTCTTGGTGCGGTGGGGGGTTTCACTTCCGTAGGGCTCCGTGAGGGCTCTATTTCGCTGAAGGAGGGAGATTGTATTGCTGAAAGGGAACAAGTCTTTATTCATGGTGTTGGTGGTGGCTCTCGTCGTCTGCTTTGCCGGAACGGCTTTTGCGGCTCCCGAGATTTCCGTCAAGTTCGCCGGTCAGAATCCGGCCGATCACCCTGCAACGGATGTCATGAACCAGATTGCCGCCGAGGTGGCCGAGAAGTCGGGCGGCCGCATCGAGATCAAGGTGTACCCCGCCAACCAGCTTGGCGACTACACCCTCGTCTTCGAGGAACTCATCCGCGGCACCATCGAGATGGCCTGCATCTCCGTCCCCAGCCAGTTCGATCCCCGCCTTGAGCTGGTCTATGTCAACGGCTTCGTCCGCGGCTATGACGACGTCAAGAAGGTCTTCGCCCCCGAGTCGTGGCTTTTCGGCAAAATGAGCGAGCTCATCGGCAACCTTGAAGTCAAGCTCCTCGGCTTCTTCGTCGAAGGCATGATCGGCACCGGCTCGACGAAGGCCGCCGTCGATCCCCTCAATCCCAAGGTCGCCAAGGACGTCCTGGTCCGGGTTCCCAACATGGATGTCTACAAGCTTGCCGCCGAGGCCATGGGCTACCGCACCGTGACGATCCCCTACGCCGACGTCTACCAGTCCATGCAGACCGGCGTCTGCGACGGAGTCAACGGCTACCCCACGGCTCAGGCCTACACGGCCCTTCGCGACGTGCTGAAGCACTGGTATGCGACGAACTACTCCATGGAGTGCCTCAACATCATGTTCAGCGGCAAGGCCTGGAAGGCCCTCAAGCCTGAAGATCAGAAGATCATCCAGGATGCCGTCAGCCGCGGCGCCGCCAAGAGCATCGAGATGGCCGAAGAGACCGACGCCAAGTACATGCAGATGATGCGCGACTACGGCATCGAGGTTCACACCTACACCCAGGAGGAGCTGACGCCTCTGGCCGAAGCCTGCGCCACGACCTGGGAGAAGCTCGAGAAGAACATGACCAAGGAGCTCATGGACGAGTTCCGCAAGAACATGGCTCCCGGAAAATAGTTTTTTGCAACCCGACGGAAGAGAAGGGGTGGGGAGGGCTTAAGCCCTCCCCACCCCTTCTCTGTTTCGTGTCTTTCGGATCTGCCGTTCACCGACTGCGGGTCAAGGTTTTGGAATCGAGAGGCGTCCGTCCTTCGCGAAACGCACTCGCTGGCCCGGTTGGGCCAGCAGGTAGTCGACGACGGCTTCAATATCGAGAATGTCCGTCTTCTCCCGGGTGCCTTCTCGGAAGACGAAGAGCCGGTCGCCTCCTCCCGCCGTCCAGGAGTTGACGGCGACCGTGTAGATTCTGTCCTTATCGAGAGGCACCCAGGTCCCGCCCTGGAGGAAGGAGACCTCTTCCAGGCGGTTTCCCCATCGGATGAGGCGGCCGTCGGGGTCGACGAGGGTCGGTTTGCCCGAGAGACTGCACCTGACGCGGAGGCCTGAAAAATGAAGAAGACCGCCCGTGTGGATGCGGGTGTCAGGGTCGTAGGCATCGTCTGGGCCGATCAGGGCTGACAGAGAGACCTCCAGGAGCTGACGGATCTGCTCGCCTGAAAGGGCGACGATGTGAATGGCGTTCCTGAAGGGCAGGATTTCAGAAAGGATTTTCCAGGAGAGGTTGCCGCTGGGGAAAATCCGGTCGCCTCGGACGCCGCCGGCGTTGATCATGGCGATGTCCGTCTTGAATCGCCAGCGGAGGGCGTCGGTGATGACATTGGCCAGGCCGTTTTCGTCGCTCCGAAGGCTCGTCGTTCGGGCGTCGGCGTAGTTCTCAGAGAAGCCGAGTGTCACCAGAAGGGCCCTGTTGAGTTTGTCCTCGAAGGCCTGAGCGATGGCTTGAACTTCCTTATGGGGGCCGACGGCTTCGGGTGTGGCCGGCAGCAGGGTCCACCGGGTCCCTTCTTCGCTCACTCTTCCTTCGGCGTCTGTGGCCAGGTCGAGTCTGCCGACGAAGGTCCCGTAGGCTTCCGTCTCCGCCAACAGGGTCGCCCAACGTTCCGGTCCTTCGACCATCAGATAGTCGTCCATCTTCTCATGGGAGGAGCTGCCGAGGATGGCGTGAATCCCTTTGACGCGGGAAGCCAGCTCGATATTGTCCTGCTCGGGAAGCCGGCTCAAGGCGACAATGATGTGGGCGCCTCGGTCACGGAGCTGTCGGACCGCCGAGGAGGCGACGTGCTCAAGGTCTCTGTCGAGGTGGACCTTCTCTCCGGGACTGGCCTGGGTGAAGAGGGTCGGCGAGGCCAGCCCGAGAACCCCCAGGACGGTGCCGCCCGATTTCAGCAGAAGAGTTTGCGCCACCCGTTCTTTCATGAAGGCATCGTCGAAGGACAGATTGGAGGCGATGACGGGGATGGCGGTTTTCTCAAGCGCGGCGCTGAGGTGATCGAGCCCGTAGTTGAATTCGTGATTCCCGAGGAGCTTGGCCTGGACTCCTGTCTTTTCCAGGGCGGAGAACTCGGGTTCGCCGAAGAAATGAAGCCACATGATGCCTGATACGGCGTCACCGCCCTGCAAGACGAAGGCGTCGGGATTTTTCTGCTTTTCCTCCCTGATGACCTGAGCGGCATAGACCAGGCCTCCATAGGAAACGGTCGTGGTGTGAACTTTTTGGGTAAGAGGCAGAAGCTGGCTGTGAAGGTCATCGAGAAAAAGAAGGGTTATCTGGCCGGATGCAGCGGGAGAGGCCAGGCTGTTGAGGAAAAAGAAAGACAGCAGGCCGACCAGAAAGGAGAAGGATCTCATTTTCAGGTTGGTTTTCATGCTTTAGTGCCCCCCATCATCTGCAAGGCTTCGCTCCACGGGATCGGCTTGGAGAAGAGATATCCCTGGGCGTTGTCGCAACCTGCCTGCCTGAGCCAGGAGAGTTGGGCCTCCGTCTCGACACCTTCTGCGATGGGCTTGAGGTTGAGGTCTTTGGCCATGTCGATCATGGTTCGAAGAAGCCGTTCATCCTTTGGAGATTCAAAAACCTTGGTGACAAAAGATCTGTCTATTTTGATGTAGTCAAAAGGAAGCTCATTCAAGTACTGCAGGGACGAGTAGCCGGAGCCGAAGTCATCCAGGGCGATGTCGATGCCCATGTCCTTGATGCGGGAAAGTTTCCTTGAAACGTCGCTCAAGTTTTCAATGAGAAGGCTTTCGGTCACTTCCAGGACGAGATGAGAGGGGGCGAGGTCTGCGTTTCTGATCGTGTCTTCCAGGGCCGAGAGGTAATGGGAGTCCTGGAAAAAAGTGGGCGACCCGTTGACGGAAAAGAACAGATCCGATCGGGAGCCGTCCCGCTTGAGGCGTTCCATGTTCTTGAGAGTCGAGCGGATCATGTAGAGATCGATTTCTTTGATGAATCCCGTCTGTTCCGCAACGGAGATGAATTCCGACGGAGGCAGCAGGCCCCGTAAAGGGTGATTCCAGCGGGCGAGAGTCTCGAATCCGGCGGGCTCCCTCGTGTCGATGGAGCAGATCGGCTGATAAAAGGGGACGAATTCCTCCTTGGTGACGGCTTGATGCATTTCAGCATTCAGCAGAAGGACGTTGATTTTGAGATCGTCTCTCTCCCCCTTGGGATCGGCGTAGGCCGTGAGCCCCATGCCCATCTTTTTGGCCTCGATGAGGGCGGCCATGGTCCGGCTCATGACTTCCGAGGGGGAGGAGCAGAGGGCGATGTCGAGCAGAACGCCGATGCTCGCGCTGGGGAAAAAGGTCTCGTTGCCGACCCGGCAGGCTGTGGCGATGGCCTGATGCACCTTTTCCGTCAGCACCTCCGCCTCTTCCCGTAGCGTGTCTCTGGAGGAGGCCGGCACAAGGAAGGAGAATTCGTCTCCGCCCGTGCGGCAGGGCTGGAACTCCTCTCCGAGAACGTCGGCAAGGCGGCGGGCGGTCGTGACGAGTATCCTGTCTCCGTAGGTATGGCCTGCCTGGGAGTTGATGAGCTTGAACTTGTCCAGGTTGATGAGCGCCGAGAAATAGATTTTTCCGCTGCTTCGGGTCTCTTCAAGGGCCCGGTTCAGTCTTTCGGTGAAGGCGTATCGGTTGGGGAGGCCTGTGAGGTCGTCGTGGTAGGCCTTTTTCTCCAGTCGCCTTTCGAAGTCTTTCCTCTCGGTGAGGTCGCGGGCCAGAAGAAGGGCGAGGGGGCGCTTGCCGAAGAGAATGTCCTGGCGGTGGATTTCGACGGGACTTCTGGTGCCGTCGGAACGCAGAAGATGGGCCTCGAAGACGGTTTCGGCGCAAAGAGAGTGAGCGGCGTCTCCGTCGGTCGGAGCCGTCCTGATGGGGCGGTCATTGCGGGAGTCGGCTTTGCTGATGATCTCCGGAAGCGGCCTCCCCGTCAGGTTTTCCGCCTCCAGAAGGCCGAGAGCGGCGTGGGCCGCCCTGTTGGCGTGGAGGATGAATCCGTCCCGGTCAGCCACGATGAGTGTGTCGGGAATGTCGGCGATGAGATTCTCCAACGTGTCCAGAACGGTGTTGAAGGAGGAGGAAAACGTGGTGATTTCGTCATCGCCGGTCAGAGGGACACGAAGACCGAATCCCCCCCGGGTGACGATATCGTCGGCGACCTCACGGAGGATGTCGAGCCTGTGGAGGACGAAGGAGTTCAACAGGGCCATCACGACGATGAGGATGGCCGCGGCGCTCGCGAAAATCCACAGGAAGGACCTGACGACGGCATTGACCCCTTCGTTGTAGATGGATCTGGGGGCCCTGATCCGGACGAGAAGGGGAGCCGTGCCTTCAAGCGCGCCATTTCGGAGCTGGCTGACGAAAGCCGTTCCCTCGGCGTCCGGTTTGATCGATACCGCCCCGGAAAGGCGATCGGGCGCACCGTCGCCTTCGAGGGGCAGGAGATCGAAGTCGGTTTTCAGGCTCGCGGCGAGTGTCCCCTTTTTCCTCTCCAGCCGGCTTCCTGTCAGGAGCACGCCCCGGGGGGGGCCCGTCTGGTTGGTCATGAGAATGGGGCTGATGCCGGTGAGGTAGAGGTCGCCTCCCAGGGAAAGGATCGCCTCAAAGGGGCCTTGAAGGGCCTTCTGCCGCAAGGCCGGAGAGAGCCGTTCCAGGTCCTTGAGGAAAGGGTCGGAGAGGGGTCGGGCCTCGTCCTTGTCGTCCACGCCGTAGCCGACGTGCGGCAAAAGGGGCTGGGCGGCGAGAAGGACCACCATGTCGAGGCCGAGCGCTCCCAAGGCCCTCCTGTCGATGAGAAAGTCAAAGAGATAAGGATCCATGTCCTCCATGAAGAAGTACATGTCATCCCAGGCTCCCCAGTCCCGGGCATAGCGGCCCACGAGGCGGAGTTCCTCGTCCAGACGGGTCTGGACGCGTGCCATATCCTGCTCGAAGAAGCGCCGTTCCACTTGACGGAAGGCTTTCATCGTCAGGTGGTTCGATGAAAGGCCCATAAGAAAGACGAGGAGCAGGAAGACGACCAGGATGTAGGTGAAGACGCGTTTGCGTAGGGACAAGGCTTGCCTCCGGATTGCAGCGTTCTTTACCTTCTTTCTTTATCGGCATCGGAACAGGGTGACAAAAACGGTTTCGATCGAGGGGGCGTCGGAAAGGACTGAAACGGGAACCTCACGGAGGTTCCCGGTGGGATCATGATACGGAAGAAAGGCTCATTCCGAGAGGGAGGGCACCGACGGCGACGCCGGCAAAAGGTTCGGATTGACGGAGTCTCGCTCGGGAAAAGCGGAAGGGGGAGCCTGAGGCTCCCCCTTCCGGGGTCTGATCCGCCTGAACCTAGAAGCTTTCCTGAGCGGTGCGGCTGATGATCTCGTTCTGGTGGAAGATGTCGAGGTCGACGAAGTAGTCGCTGTAGCCGGCGACGCGCACCAGGAGGTCGCGGTAGCTGTCGGGATCGGCCTGGGCTTTCTTGAGGGTCTCCGTATCGACGATGTTGAACTGGACGTGGTGACCGTCGAGGCTGAAATAGGTCCGGATCAGGTGGACCAGGCCGTCGATGCCCGCGTCGTCGGCCAGGACCTGGGGCAGGAAGCGCTGGTTCAGGAGCGTGCCGCCCGAGTTGACCTGGTCGAGCTTGCCCAGGGACTTGACGACGGCCGTGGGGCCCTTGCGGTCGGCGCCGTGAGAGGGTGACGTGCCGTCCGACTCGGGCAGGAGGGCCAGCCGCCCGTTGGGGGTGGCGCCCAGCATCTTGCCGAAGTAGACGTGACAGGTCGTCGAGAGGCCGTCCATGTAGTAGTGGGAGCCCTTCGTGTTGGGCCGGCCGTTGATTTCGTCGACGAGGCTGTTCCAGACCCGCTTGGCCAGGGTGTCGGCATAGTCGTCGTCGTTGCCGAAGAAGGGTGTCTTGTTGAGGAACTTCTGGCGCAGTGCCTCTTCTCCCTCGAAGTTCTTCGACAGGGTCTCGAGAAGCTTCTCCATGGAAACGGACTTGTCTTCGAAGAGATGCTTCTTGATGACCGACAGGCTGTCGGTGACGGTGCCGATGCCGCAGCACTGGATGTAGTTGGTGTTGTAGCGGGGGCCGCCGTTGTAGTAGTCCTTGCCGTTCTCGATGCAGTCGCTGATGACGACGGAGAGGAAGGTAGCCGGAGCGTAGGTGGCGTACATCTGCTCAAGGAAGTTGTTGACCCGCATCTTGCAGTCGACGACGTACTTGAGCTGCTTTTCGAAGGCCGCGTAGAGCTCCTCGAAATCCTTGAACTCCCTGGGGTCTCCCGTGGCGAGGCCGATCGTCCTGCCCGTCAGGGGGTCGATGCCGTTGTTGAGGGTCAGTTCGAGAACCTTGGGCACGTTGAGGTAACCCGTGAGGATGTAGGCCTCCTTGCCGAAGCAGCCCGTCTCGATGCAGCCGCTGGTGCCGCCCTCGCGGGCGTCCTCGACGGTCTTGCCCTTGAGGACCTGCTCCATGACGACCTCGTCGGCGTTGAAGACCGAGGGGTAGCCGTAGCCCTTGCGGATGATCTTTGCGGCGGCCTTGAGCACCCGGTCGGGCGTCTTGCGGCTCACCTGGACGTTGAACTGGGGCTGGAGGAGGTGCAGCTCGTCGCCTACCTCGAGGATGAGGTAGGTCACCTCGCTGCTGCCGTCGGAGCCGTCGCGCTTGAGACCGGCCAGGTTGATGTTGGTGAAGTCGTTGTAGGTTCCGCTCTCCTTGGCCGTGACGCCCACCTTGGGAGGGGCCGTGTGGTTGTTGACCTTGATCCAGAAGCAGGAGAGAAGCTCCTTGGCCTTCTCCCGGTCCAGGGTGCCGTCGGCGAGCCCCTTCTCGTAGAAGGGGGTCAGGTGCTGGTCGAAATGGCCGGGGTTCATGGCGTCCCAGCCGTTGAGCTCCATGATCGTCCCGAGATGGACGAACCAGTACATCTGGACGGCCTCCCAGAAATCGCGGGGGGCATGGGCGGGAACCCGGCGGCAGTTGGCGGCGATCCGCTCCAGTTCGGCCTTGCGCACGGGGTCCTTCTCCTCGGCGGCCATCGTCTCGGCCAGCTCGGCGTGGCGGCGGGCGAAGATCATGATGGCGTCGCAGGAGTGGGCCATCCCCTGAAGCTCCTCGTCCTTGGCCGTCGCCTCGGGGTCGTTGTGCCAGTCCAGGGCGGCCCGGGCCTTCTCGATGTCGGCCTTGAAATCGAGCATGCCCTTCTGGTAGATCTTGCCGTCCAGGGTGGTGTGCCCCGGGGCGCGCTGCTCCATGAACTCGGTGTAGACACCGGCCTCGTAGAGATCCTTCCATTCCTGGGGGATGTTGGCGAAGGCCCTGTCGCGCATGCTCCGGCCTCTCCAGTAGGGGATGACCTTCTCCTCGTAGGCCTTGATGTCCTCGTCGGAGCAGAGGTAACGGGCCATCTCGCGGGAGTTGAGGATCCGAAGGTCCTCGGCGGAGTGACAGGTCAGTTCGGGAAAGGTGGGGACGGCCTTCGGGGCCGGGCCGCGCTCGGCGACGATGAGCTCGTCGTCTCCGATGTGGATCGTCTGCTTCTCGCAGAGGTTCTTGAAGTTGAGGCCCCGCAGGACGGGGAGGGGGTACTTGCCGTAGTTCTCCTTGTAAAACTCCGTTTCGATCAGGGCCCGTTCGATGGAGATGCTGGGCTGAGCCTCAAAACTGCGCTTTCTCAGTCTTTTCACGCGATCGTTCATCAATATCTTCCCCCAGTCTTACCGATAAGAAAGACTCCCCTTCTACCCTGAAGACCTGACGGGGGCAGCCTGTTCCGGGTTTGTCCTCTCCGAAGAGACTACCCCAAGTTCTGTTTAGTATGTGATGTATCTAGAATATAGGCCAAGGCAGGCCATTCGTCAAGCCCCCGATACCCATTTAAGGTTTGGTCGATCGGGAAAGAGGATCTGTCCGGAGATTCGGCAGGGCTTCTTCTTTCCATGAAAATCGCCATAGGAAAGCGGAAGGGGAGGCGGGGGCCTTCCGATGGCCGTGAAGAGGCGGACGGGGTTTCGGGAAGAGAGGGGCCGTTTCCCTTTGGGGCCCGATCGGCGTTGCCGAGGGGCAAACGTAATATATCACGTGTGACCCCTAGGGAGGGAGGCCCTTCCGTGACGGAAGGGCCTCCCTCGGTTCAGTCCGGCTCCCCTTCCTTGACGGAGAAGAGGAGGGCGTAAAGGACGGGGACGACGATGAGGGTCAGGGCCGTGGCGAAGGAGAGGCCGAACATGATCGTCACCGCCATGGAGGCGAAGAGGGTGTCGAAGTAGAGGGGAATCATGCCTAGCACCGTCGTCAGGGCCGCCATGAGGACGGGCCTGACGCGGCTGACCGAGGAGTCGACGATGGCCTGGAAGGGAGGCTTGCCCTGGCCGATCTCGAGGTTGAACTGATCGAGAAGGACGATGGCGTTCTTGATGAGCATTCCCGCCAGGCTCAGGAAGCCCAGCATGGCCATGAAGCTGAAGGGCTGCCGCATGAGAAGGAGCCCCGCCGTCATGCCGATGACGGAGAGGGGGAGGCAGAGAAGGACGAGTCCCGTCTCCCTGAGGCCGTTGAAGAGGAGG
>JAHDQY010000022.1 GCA_018433595.1 Synergistales bacterium | reverse complement strand
TCTCAAGCCCCTTCCGAGCCAGATAGGCATGCTCTGTGGCCTCCTGGGCCTCGTTCCAGCGACGCCTGATGGCATCGGCGGCCAGGATTTTATTAACGTCCTTCGCGGGACGTTCCACCTTCGCGGGTTGGCCGTCCCACGGCGGCGGATCGATGCCCAGGCGCTCAGCCAGGTCGGAGAGCTTGCCGCTGTCGCCGCCCCGGTCGATGAAGGCCCGCTTGGAAATGTTGATGTCGAATGACGGCGTCCGCTCTTCCCTAAGAGGCGACGAAACCCGGTATTCGTCGGGCTTGACCCATTTCCCACCGGGGAAGCTGTCTTCCACCCAGGCTCGAAGGTCGGCGCTCATCGGGCAAGTTCCCGCTCAAGGCGGTCGACGCAAGTCTCAAGACGTCCCAGGGCCATAGACCCAGCCACGAGCGCGTTGCTGCATCGGACTGCTAGGCCGTCACCCCACGGGACAACGCCCTCCTCATCCTCGTCCCCCGGCCCAGGACAGCTTGCCGGTCCTCCTGTGGCGGCTTCCCTTTCGCGGATCACGGGACGCCCTCCGTTGACAAGATTCTTGATTGCGCGAAGGAAAGAAGCTCTCATCTTCGCGTCTTCGAGCTGCCAATAGCGGGATAATCTCATCTTTCGGATTAACCGCTTAATCGTCGCCAGAGGATGCTCAATGCTGATTCCTTTGGCTTCTCGTTCGGCTTTAAGTCTTGCATTGATCTGATAAACGTTCATTGCCTGTTCCATGGGGTAAGCCTTCCTTTCTGCGCTTATGCGGCGCTTCTGCGGTGAGACCTCTTCAAGAGGACATAACGAACGCATTTCTTTTCTCCCATTTGAGTAAAATGGGTTTTGATTTGATAACCGTCTTTTCGAAGCTCTTTGATGACCTCTCGCAGATCATCGACGCCGTAGGAGGCTGCCAACGTATGGCCAACGGCGGAACCGGATTTCATGAGCTCCAGAACAATTTTTTTGTCTCGATCCATGGTCAGGCCACCTCATCAGGAATCAGGTAATACCTCGCGATTCGAGCGCCACTTTCTGTTGTAATTATTTCTTTTGGGATTTTATGCCCGAGCTTGCGAAGCTCCGAAATTCTGGAAGCCAGGCGGAAGCAGCCGAACCGTTCCAGAGCTTCAAGGGACGTGAGGGAGTGGCCGGTTGTGAGGAAATCCAAAATTACTTGTCGCTGATTCTTCGTGCGAGTCATTTTTTCGTCTCCTTTTGGGTTGATCATGGTGAAGTGCGATGGTCCGACACTTGCATGTCACGTGTCATCGTGGTACTATCATGTTATGGGGTAGAAAAGTACCCTTCGATAGGGGCCTCTAGGGCAAAGCCGCTATCATCAAAGAGCACGCCCTCCTCGACGCCTAACGCCTCGGCGAGCAATCGTCGCTTGGGCTTCGTCGCTACGCCTCGCCTTCGCTCGACAAGAGACAGGGCCGAAGGCTGTAGCGAGACGATCCCGCCCAGGTCCTTGAGCCGCAGCCCCTTCGAAACCCGAAGGAGCCGGAGCTTTGTTGGTCTCATTTTCTTGGCACCTCCTTTTTTGAGGGGTCTTTTGTTCCGGGGGGGGTTCCCTCCGGCCTCCCGATGCTAGTGGCGAACTCCCCCTCTTGGGGGGCTGTTGCCCTCGGGCCGGAGCTCTTAATTCGGTTGTCACCTTTTATTATATCATACTTTTTTCATTTGTCAAGGGCTTTCTGGGTCTATGGTCCCGAAAGATGATCTAATTAGCCTATAGACATTTTTCGTTGAGTGCTTTGTGAAGGGTTTTGCTGCCACCATGATATCACCTGAGAGCCGATGATAGCAAGCTTCGTTAATGAACTCCGGCCAAAATCTCATCGGCGATCCCCTCGACGGCCCGTTGGCCCCGAAGCCTCAAGGTCTTCGGCGTCAAGTCGTACTTTTCGGTCAGGACCTGCCACCTGGGCTTGCTTTTGAGTCTTGACCGGGCCGGGCTTGCCCGGACAAAAATCACCTCGACAAAAATATTCCAGGTCAATTGGTTGGCCTTGCGCCACCGCCACCGTTCGACGGCGTCCACGATGGCGGGCCAGCCACCAACGGCGGTCAGGACCTCCGCGAAGGGAATGTCCGGCCTCTTGAGGGCCTTTGGCCGCTCCGTCAGCACATCTTCAAGCTCTTCAGGCGTCGGTGCGGGCCAGTCGCCGATGAGACGCCTTAGCCCGGCTTCAAGGAAAACGGTTGCCCAAATCAGAGCCTCCACGGACTTTTTCATCATTCGTCGCCTCCTTCGGAGTGTAAATCCGATGCTCTTTCTTTTCACTTCGCGTCAATATAGAAAATGGGCCTTTTGACCCATTGAAACAAGTGGTAAAAAGGCTAACGTGGAATCAGGCCGCGATATTGCCATTTTAGGCCGTTGGGCTCACATTACCGCAATTTCGAGGACGACCGAAGGTCAGGAAGGAGTTGAGGCCATGAAAAAAGGAGCCTCCGAAGAGGCCCCAAGGTAGATGGTTGCTGTTTTTGCCGGCGTTCATTGCTGCTCAATTTTGTTTCGTTGGGATTAAAAGTCCGGTGCTCTACCTACTGAGCTAACGGCTCAAAGCAAGCGGAGACCACTATACAGAGCGAAGAGACGACTGTCAAGGCAAGACCCTCGCGAGTTGCTCCATCCCCTGCTGGATTCGTAGATTCGTATTATAGGATCTCTCCGAGAAGAGGTCCAGCAGCCGCTGCGGAAATCCTCCGCCGCTTTCCGGGGAAGGCCCGACGTCAGAGCGGCCAGCTGTCTTCGACGAAATGCCGCCCCTCCGCGACAGCTTCGGCGACGCGGTCAAAACCCGTGCCGCCGAAAGTCCTTCTCAGGCGGACGGCGTCAACGGCGTTGAGGCGCCGGGGCAGCTCCTCGCCCGCCTCGGGAATGAGATCACGCCACTCCCGCAGAGAGAGCGAGTCGAGCGCCCTCCCCCTGTCGAGACACCAGCGGACGGCCCTTCCCGTCTTTTCATGAGCCTCTCTGAAGGGAACCCCTCGCTCGACGAGGTGTTCGGCGACATCGGTGGCGAGGAGGAACCCGCCCTCAAAGGACTTCAGGGCGCGATCGGCATCGACGGAGACATGGGACAGGAAATCCGGCAACAGGGAGAGGACCGCCGCGACGGCGGTCAGAGAAGCCCAAAGGCCTCGCTTGTCCTCCTGGAGATCGCGGTTATAGGTCATGGGAAGGCCCTTTAAGGTGACGGCCAGGTCAAGGAGATGCCCCAGGACCTGACCTGTCTTGCCTCGGATCAGTTCGAGCACGTCGGGATTCTTTTTCTGGGGCATCATGCTCGACCCGGTACAGTAGGCATCGGGCAAAAGGAGCCAGCCGAATTCCTGGCTGGAATAAAGGACGAGATCTTCGGCAAGACGGCTGCAGTGAAGGGCGAAGACGGAGGCGAAGTGATGGTAATCGAGGAGATAATCCCTCTGGGCGACGGTATCGAGGCTGTTTCTTGTGGGCCGCGAGAAGCGGAGAAGCTCGGCCGTGCAGGCTCGGTCCAGGGGAAGCGTCGATCCGGCGAGGGCCCCCGCTCCCAGAGGCGACTCGTCGACGGCTTCGACGGCAGCGGAAAGACGCGCCACATCACGGCGAAAGGCCTCGAAGTGGGCCATCCAGTAGTGTCCGAGACTGATGGGCTGAGCCTGCTGGAGATGAGTGTAGCCGGGGATGATGACCTCACGGTCCGCTTCGGCCCGGCCCAGCAGCACCTCAAGAAGCTTTTTGAGTCCCAGGGCAAGGTCCCCGTATTCCCTGCGAAGGAAAAGCCGCATCGTCGTAGCGACCTGGTCGTTACGGCTTCTTCCCATATGCAGCTTCGCCCCAAGAGGACCCAGCTTTTCGATGAGGCGGGCCTCGATGTTCATGTGAACGTCTTCAAGTTCTTCCCGAGGCTTGAGCCTTCCCGAGACGACTTCCTCGTCAATCTCGGCGAGAGCCCTGTCGATCCTTTGGGCCTCGTCGACGCCGAGCAGCCCCACCTTCGAGAGCATGGCCACATGAGCCCGGCTTCCTTCAATGTCGCAGGAGGCAAGCCGCCAGTCAAGATCGAGGGATTGGGTGAAGGCACTGACGGCCGCTGACGTCTCTTGGGAGAAGCGTCCTTTCCACATGGCTTGAACCTCCTTCAAAAGAGCACCCCCTGAGGGGAAAAGCCCAATGCGTCGGCTACTCGCTGAGCCATTCCCCAGAGGAGATCGCATTCGCTGTGTCGGTACGACGTCAGCCCCCAATGAGCCAGAAGCGTTTCAATAACGGTCAGGCCGGCGACGATGATATCGGCGCGCTTCGCCTCCAGCCCGACGACGTTCCGCCGTTCTTCGAGGCTGAGGGCGGCGAGATCGCGGTTCATGAGCTGAACCTGAAAGCGGGAGATGGGGCAACCGTGAGTGAGAGAGGGGTGGTAGATTTCACGGGGGTAGGAGCGAAGCATCATGGCCAGAGCCGACGACGTTCCGCCGACGCCGGCCAGGGTCCTCACCGGAGGCAGCGCGGCGACTCTCAGCGTCTCCAGGATATGCCGGGCCATCGCCGTGCGGTTTTCGCCGAAAAGTCCGGTGAGACGGACCGCCCCCAAGGGGAAGGAGCAGGGCTCCTCGGCGATGATCTCAAGACTTCCCCCGCCGAGGTCGAAAACCCCTTCTGCCTCCAGTCCGCCCAGGAGGACGCCCTGAGCGCTCAGACGGGCCTCCTCTTCTCCTGAGATGATCTGGAGCGGAAGGCCCGCCGCCTCTTCCAGTCTGGGAAGAATCTCCTGCACCTCGGAGGCGGCACGGAGGGATTCCGTGGCGAAAAAGGCCCTCGCCTCGGGAGCCACGGACTGATCGGAAAGGCGCCGTTTCAGGTCCCCGAGGCTCCCGATGGTACGCTCGAGAGCCTCGGGGCGCACCAGGAAGCCTTCTTGGCCGATCCCTTCAGTCAGGCGCGTGATCGTCGACGTCCCGTCAACAAAATGCAGCCTCCCCCTTTCCATTTCAACGGTAAGGGAGCGGACCGAATTGGATCCCAGGTCGACGACGGCAACTCTCACAATGGATCACCTCCGCAGGGGTGACTCTCGGGATCGTCACAATCAAGTCTCTTCAGATGCCCGGCGAGCCAAGCCTCTCCAGGATGCCGTCCCTGACCCAGCCAGGAGGCCACCTGAAGGTGAAGGCACTTGACATGAGGCTTTTCCTGAAGCCGAATGCCTCCCACGCCGCCGCGGAACCCTTCCCACAGACGAGGCCTGAAGCGGCGGAGGAAAGACCCGCGCCCGCCCAACAGGGCAAGGCGCAAGAGAATCTGTTCCTCGTGGAAGGCGACCCACTCGGGGTAGCGGGAGACCAGGAAAGATTCCAGCCCTCTCACGGCACCTTCGGCCTCCAAGGCGGCGCAGACTCGGTCCAAATGGGGGCAGGTCAGCCAGAAAGAGGTGGGGAAGGGGCCCTTCGGCCCCAGGGGGGCGCAAAGGATCACCTGAGGGTAACCCCACCGACAGCGGCGGACCACCGAGAGGACGAGCGAACCGTCGAAACGGCGGGCCGACATCTGTCGGGCCAGAATCTCTCTTTCGAGGGCCGTCGGTGGCGAAAAAGGAAAAAGGGGGCGACGAGCCCCCTCGGGAAACCGGTAGGTCATCCCCTATTTACGGCCTTTGCGCCTGCCGCCGCGGGCGTCCTTCATCTTGCTGTTCAAGTCGGCGATCTTCTGATCGCTGCTCTTGAGGAAGAGGGAGAGCCGTTTCTCAAAATCCTCTTCCGTCGTCCGCTTCGGCGGCTCCGGGGCCTCAAGGCTCTTCAGGGAGAGGTCAATACGGCCTTTTTCGTCGATCTTGATCACCTTGGCCCGTATCTCCTGCTTCAGCTCGAGGACGTCTTCCACCTTCTTGACATAACGGTGAGAGAGCTCGGAGATGTGCACCATGGCCTTCTGTCCCGTAGAGAGTCGGACAAAAGCCCCGTAAGGAGCGATATGCTCCACTGTTCCGGTTACGATATCACCGACGTTGACCGTCCCTGTAAGCGAGCTGTTCCCGTCCACCATGAATTCTTCAGACCTCCACTGTAATTTTATCCTGCTCAAGGGAGCTTCCAAAGGCTACTCCCCCGACAAAGGGAACCAGAGCCATTCAAGGGGCTGATCCTTGGCATCCCTCCTCCGCAGAAGAAGGAGGGAGAAGGGATCTGTCGCCCTTGAAGCCGGGTCCATCCAGCAAAGCAAGGAACCCGTCCGTTTGTCAAGAGCGGATTTAAAGAGACTGTCCTTGATTATAGGCGAGAAAAGGGCCAGAACGCTAGCCCCCTGAGGCCTCCAACGATCACCTAGATAGCGGACGCGGTTGGATCGCTCCTGAGGAAGGGCCCGGAGCCGCTTCTCATCGAATTTTCGACCGGTAACCGAAAAGGGCCTGACTCCCTGCCGGACAGTCGCCTCTTTCCCCGCAAAGGGGACGTGACGGCAGGCCGCTTCGCAGCGGAGCGCTCCTATGGCCGACGTCTTGACGGCAAGGCGGCTCCACTCCAGGCAACGGGCCTTCCGGACGCGAGGCTCCAGGCAAAGGCGTGAGATGGAAGGAAGCGCTCGGAGAGCGTTCAGCTTCGTCACTTGAGGGGGGCGAGGAGAGATTTCCAGCTGACGGACAGGCACTCTCCCCGCAAAAAAACGTGCCAGCCGACTGGTCAGGGCGGAAAAGCGCCCTTCAGTCGTCACGTCTGTCTTCCCCGACGATCTCCAGAGCCCTCCTCATCCGCACGAAGGGCTCGACAAGCTCCATCGACCGGGCCACTTCGAGGAGAACCGGCACCAGGTCGTCAACGCCGGGCCCGCCTTCCGGAGTCGTGACACGCAAAGGGGCGCTGACCGGATCGGCCTGCAGGAGAAAGGAGGCCCCCTCACCCTGAGGCTGAGTCTGCCCGACGTTCTCAAGGGGGGCATAGCCGGTCTGCTCGATCATGACGACAGGATGGACCCCTTGATCGGCAAGGGGCTGAAGAAGCTCCCTATCGCGACAGAGCCAGAGGTGAGGTCGGATCTCCACCGCCTTCAGGAGGTTTTTGAGGAGAATCTCCTCGCGGAGATAGATTTCCAGAGCCTCCCCGTAGAGGACACGCTCCAGGCGTGTCGGGCGTACGGGATCGGTGTAGCGGAAATCGAGAGGAATGCCGCGGGAATCGGTAATCATGGCGGCACCCTGAAAACGCTCCTTTTCCTCTTCGATCAGGATATAACCCAGGGTTCTGGTGACTTTCTCCATCAAAAAGCCCTCCTCAGGCCATCAGGTCGAGCCCCCCTTCATCGTCGGTCCTCTCGGTTGCAGCCTTTTCCCGGTGAGGTGCACGACGACGTCCTTGTTCGCGCTCCTGCCGTCCCCGATTCTCATCGCCGATCCGTCTGCCTTCCGTCGAGTCCGTCGATTGGACCTGGCGATCACGAAGACGTCTTTCCTCGCTGATCTCTTCGTCCTGAAGAGCCTGTGCCGGTGCGGCCTCAGGACTCCTGCGATGGGTCGTCTCCTCCACCCGCCAGAGCGAAAGCTGCAATTCGACCGGTCGGATCATGGGACACCTCCTTCGAGCTTCAGTTGAAGGGCAGAGCTCGAACTTCTCCCTGGTCGAGAAGAAAACGGATGAACTTCATTTCCTCTCGAACGACATAGGCAATCCCCCGAATCGAGATGGTCACGCCAGGGTAACAGGCTCCCCGCACGCGGACGATTCCTTCCTGACGGCACTTCTCGATTTCCCCTTCAAGAGCGGTCAGCCGCTCGTTGATGATCCCCTGCTGAGCCTCGATCTGGAAACGGGCCTTCGTCAATTTGACGAGAAGGGCCCGGCGCGCCTCGTCGAGGCCCCCTTTCTCCTCCAGTTTCTTCAGGAAGGTGATGTTGTTTTTGATCTCCTGGAGCTTGTCCGTTATCTCCTTGAGGGTCGCCATCTGCTGTTTTCTCTCCTCTACGAGTTCCGGAGCGAAACCGACGGAGACCTGCGTCCGCGTCCCCATCTCACTGCCGAGAGAAACGCAGCGGACCTCGGTTCCGGCCTGGATCTTGCCGCCCACGATCTGTCCTTTTTTGTCGTTCATGACGAGGACTTTGCCGCGGCAGGCGATCTGAGAGTGGCGGAGAGCCCCCTTTTCGATGACGACATCGTGATCGCAGTGGACGTTGCACTGGTCCAGGTAGCCGGCCCGGAGATTTCCCTTGCAGCGGAGCATCGCCTTTCCCATGCCCCGAACGCCGACCATGATGTTCATGTCGCCCTGGCTTTCAAGGGTCGCTCCTTCGACGACGCCTTTGATGACGATATCTCCTCCTGATTTGACGACGAAGTCCTCCCGAACCGTCCCCTTGATCTCCACGGCACCCAGAAAATCGATATTGCCGACACTGAAATCGACATCACCGGCGACCTGAAAGAGAGGGAGCACGGAAACCTTGTCGTCCTTGACGGAGAGATGCCCGTCGGCATCGGCGTAAAGGTGTAGACCGTCTTCGGAAAGGCGGGTATTGGAACCGGTCGGAATCCTCGGATCACGCCCTCTGCGGGCCTTGACGACGCGGCCGAGAACATCCATGCCGTCGATGGCCTCGGTAGGCGGGGTTTTCTCGAGGATCTCCGTCCCCTTCGTGATATTGACGATGGCTCCCATGTCCCGGAGGTCGATCTTGGCGGCGTCAAGGTCACGGGCCACCGTCGATTCGATCTTGAAGACGAGGCTGCCGTCCTCCCCATCGACGGGCGCCTGCCCCTCGGCCACAGCCAGCCACTGCTCTTCGGCACCCGGAGAGATCAGCAGACGCAGAGTTTCCTCCCTGATGCCGTGAACGATCTTCTCTTCGGCGAGAGCGGCCCGGATCTGCTCCTCCGTCGGCCAGGGGGCCTTTCCCCTGGGCGGAGAAAGATAGATCTCGGCTCTCATGGCGTCCTCGCTCTTGCGGACGTGCACCTGCGCCGGCTCCTGCTTTTCGGCAACACGTACGGGCCTTCCCTTTTTTTCGTCCAGAGCTTTCCGAAGGGCCTCCTCGTCGCAGTCTTCGATACCCTGTGCCTTGACAAGTTCGAGAAGATCGGGAAGGGCAAGGTCCTGAGCCGGGTCCAAGATAAGGTAGATGCCATCCTCGCGCTCCTCGAATCGCACACCCGTCTTCTCCAAGAGATCGCCTCCTTCTGTCATGAACGCAGCCGCCCGCGGAGAGCAGCGAGAGCTTTGCCGTGAAGCTGGGAAACGCGTGACTCCGTAACACCCAGGACCTGACCGATCTCCTTGAGGGTAAGCCCCTCGTAGTAGTAAAGAGAAAGAAGAAGGCGCTCCCTCTCCGGAAGCTCCTCAAGAGCCGACGCCACGCGCCGCCGATCCTCTTCCTGTTCGAGGAGGCTTTGGGCATCGGGCAGATCGTCGGCGATAGCCGACCCCCGAAGGACATCCCCCTCCTCAAGGGCGATCACATCATCGAGAGAGACGAGGTAGGTCCTTCCGGCGATCTCCAAAAGCTCCCTATAGCTCTTTTCGTCCATATCGAGGGCTTTCATGAGTTCTCTTTCATCGACGCTGCCCTTGGACTGATAAAGACGCCCCGAGACCTCCTCCAGCCGGGAGAGTTTCTCCCGCCCCGAACGGGAGATCCAGTCATAGCGTCGCAGTTCATCGAGAATCGCTCCCCGGATGCGGGGAACGGCAAAGGTCTGAAAGACAAACCCCTTTTTCCGGTCGAAACGGTCCATCGCATCGAGAAGGCCGAAAACGCCGAAACTCAGGAGGTCTTCGTAGTCGAGACCGGGAGGCGGCACAAGGGCCATTCTCGAGGCCACATAGCGCACAAGCGGCAGGTACCGGGCCACCAGTCTGTCACGGTTTTCCGGCGACGGGTCCGACTCATAGACGTTCCAGAGCTCCTGGTCTTTCTCACGGCTCAAGAGGTCTCACCTCAGCGCAGAAGCCAAAGAAGGAGGAAAACGAGCAACAGCACCCCTGCTCCGAGATAGATAAAGAGAAGTTCCCTGCGCGGCAGTTTCTGTCTCTCGACATATGAGAAGGGCGACGCCGTGCGGACGCGAAGATCTTCCGTCTGCTTGAAGACGCCGATGACGCCTTCGGAAAGGTCAAGCTCGATCAGGTAATCGCCGGCCGGACTCTTCGAAACGCTCGACACGGAATAGACGGACTCAGGGCTGCTGCGGAGCATCATTTTTGCGACAAGACCGGGCAGGCCGGGCTGGTCCTCGAAAATGACGTGAAGGCGATCGCCTTTCCTGATTTGGGAGAGGGCTTTCCCTTTGGCGGGATCCAGGACGGGGCGGCAGCGGATCCACAGGTTCTCCAGAGTCGCCGGAGCCAATCGCTGGGAATCTTCGGGTTTCTCCTTCGCTTCCTCCTCGTCGGAGGGCAGAAGTCCTCCCTGTTCGAGGCGGACGCGATTGAAGGTTTCGAGATGAAGTCGAAGGAAGACATCGCTCCGGAGGTGATTGGAGATCGCCTCTTGAAGGCGCTCCGAGAAGGCTTCCAGGGATTCTTCCCCTCGGAAGAGCCGATTGATCGAGGTGGGATCGAGACGTTCCGTGAGGAGTTTTTCCATGCCCCGATAGAACCCTTTGTCGGGAGGCAGGGCGATTTCCTCCAGGGAGAGCTTGACGGCCTCCCAGTCAGCCTCCACGGAGAAGGAGGCAGGGAGACGCTGGTAACCGACCCAGAGAGTCAGGCGGATCTGCCTGCCTGAAGCTCCCTCGGCGACGAGGCAAAAGGCTCCGGCCGGATCGCTGTTGCGCCGCCCCTCGAAAGCTCCCTTGACGGCAATGGCCGAGGGAAGCACGGACTGAAGAAAGGCCAGGGCCTTCCCCAGCTCGCCTCCCGTCAGGCTGACGGCGGCCCGAACCTCCTCGGGGGAACAACCTAAAAGCCCGCAAAGCTCAGAAGCCGCCTCGTCCACTTCGTCTACGGAGAGATCCTTCTTCTCCCGGTCTTCTTCGGCAACGAAATTCTCCATGACGGCCTCCTTCCTTCATCAAAGCATCTGCACGCTCTTCCCGAGAGTTTTGACGGTCAAAACCCAGGTTTCCGTGCTGAATTCGATGCTGCGGCCCTTGTTCCCTCCTGTGTCGGAGGCGACAAGGGGAATATTAAGCTGCGCTAAAAGATTTTTCGTCGCCTCGATATTGCGGTTGCCGACGGCCAAAAGTCCCTGGCCCGATCCGGGAAGATTGAACATCTGGGCTCCTCCGGCCATCTTGGCCTTCAGGCGGGAACGGCTGGCACCCAGCTTGTTCAGCTCCGCAAGAAGCGCCGGCAATGCCGTGTCGGCGAACTTGCCCGGCTTCGTCTCGTTACGGCTCTGGCGACTGTCGGGCAGCATGATGTGAACCAGCCCGGCGATGCGATTGGCTTCGTCATAGAGCACGAGGCCGATGCAGGAGCCCAGCCCCAGCGTGACAAGAAGGGCCGGATGGCGCAGGGCGACAAGCTCTGCCATACCGACGTGAACGGATTGAGGCTTCATCGCCTAGAGCACCCCTAGCTTCCCTAAGAGAATGGGCAACTTGCCTGGATCGGGCACCATCAGGATATGGCCTCCCAGCTCTCCGTCGATTCCCTTGACGGCCAGAGCCGTCTGGACCACAAGAGCCACATCGCCTGAAATGCCGTAGATCGCCACAATGACGTCCAGCAAGGCACCGAGCATGTCATGAGCGATGGCAGGCACGGAGACGGGCAGAGGAAATCCCGTGAAGGCGCTCAGGGAGTTGACGAAGGCACCCAGGACGATGTTGCCCACCTCGGAGAGCGCGCTGTCCCGAAGCTGGTGAAGCATCTCCTCGTCGTCACAGCAGAAGGCGCCGACAAGAAGATCGGCAAGCTCCAGGGCCTTTTCTTCTTCCATCATGAAGACGAGGTTGCAGGAAAAATCCCCTTCGGCCCGGACGAGAACGGCACAGATGAGAGATTCCGCCGCCCCGTAAAGCTGAGGCAGATCGTAGATGGGAACAAGCCGCGCCTGAGGGACAGCCATGCCGACGGGACGATTGAGCAGGCCCGAGAGCGCCGTCGCGGCATGGCCGGCTCCGATGTTTCCCACCTCGCGGAGGGCGTCAAGCTGGATGCTGTTGAGATCTTCCCGCTCCATCACAAAATCCCTAAATGGCCTGAACGGAACCCGGCTCAAGGATAAGGGCCACGTTTCCGTCACCGAGAATCGTCGCACCGGCAACGCCCTTCACCTTGGAGAAAAGCCGCCCCAGCGGCTTGATGACGATCTCCTGCTGGCCGATCAGTTCGTCGACGATGAAGCCGATGCGGCTGTTGCCGTTGCGGACGACTACGACGGGGTACTCGGTGACATCGTTCCGTTCGACGGGAGTACCCAAAATTGCGGCCAGATCGCTGAGAGAGAGGATCTCGCCGCGAACCGTCGTGACCGGAGAGCCGTGAACGGTTCTGATGTCGGATCTGCCAACGAGGAGGGTCTCCTCCACGTTCTCCAGAGAAATGGCGTAGGTCTCGTCACCGACGCGAATGAGGAGGGCCACGACGATGGCCAGGGTCAGAGGAAGGCGGACGACGACCCGCGTCCCCTTGCCGACCTGAGATTCGACCTGGAACTGTCCTCCGAGAGATTCGACCTTGTTCTTGACGGCGTCCATCCCGACACCCCGCCCGGAAAGATCGGTCACCTCCTCGGCCGTGCTGAAGCCGGGGAGCAGGACGAGTCGGACGGCGTCATCATCGCTCAGCGTCTGGGCCTCTTCACGGCTCAGGATACCCTTGTCGACGGCCTTGCGGCGGACCTTCTCCGGATCGATTCCCTTCCCATCGTCGCGGACCTCAATGATGACGCTGTTCCCCTCCTGGTACGAGGCGATGGTGACCGTCCCCGCCTTGGCCTTCCCCGCGTTGAGACGCTCTTCGGGCTTCTCGACGCCGTGATCGATGCTGTTACGGATCAGATGAATCATGGGATCGCCGATCTCGTCGATCAGGTTCCGGTCCAGTTCCGTCTCCTTGCCCTCCAGTTCGAGGCGGATCTCTTTGCCCAGGGATTTGCTCAGATCCCGGACCAGCCGCGGGAAACGATCGAAGACGAAGGAGACGGGAACCATGCGCAGCTTGGTCACCAGTTCCTGAATGTCACCGGAGATGCGTCCCAATTGGGCCAGAGGCTCCTCAAAGGCCTTGATCCGCGCCTCCTGTGCCAGCCTCTCGATACGGGCCCGGCCGATGACAAGCTCACCGACGAGGTTCATCAGCTTGTCGAGGCGGCCGATATCGACGCGTACCGTACGGCTCAGCTTGCGCGTATCCTGGACGACATCTTTGTGGTTGGACGTTTCAGAATCCCCTGAGGCCTTCTGACCCACCGACGACAGCGCCTCTCCTGTCGGGCCCTCCTCGTCCTCCGGGTCTTCCAGCTCCCTGACGAAAACGTTTTCCACTTCGCTGACCTGAAGGACCGTCTTGCGCAGCGTCTCCTCTTCATCGTGGCTGGCGAAAAAGATCCAGAATTCGCGATCGAAGAAGCCCTTCTCCAGATCTTCAACGGAGGGCACGGTCTTGATGATCTCGCCCTGATCCCCCAGCCGGGAAACGACCATGTAGGCTCGGGCGGCCTTCATGGAACAGTCGGCCGACAAGAGGACGCGGATCTCGTGAGCGGTCATCCCCTGGCGACGGGCCTCCGTCACCCACTCCTTCTCCATTATCGTCAGCTGGGGTACTTCGATCTCGATTTCCCGCGACTCCCTTCGGTCCGTCCCCTTCTCTTCGTGGAGGCGATCGATAAGTTCCGACACGTCGTCGGAAGGCTCCCGCCCCTCTCCCCTGATGGTCTCCGCCATGGACGAAAGGACATCGAGGCAGAGGAAAAGGAGGTTGACACTCTCCTGGGAAAGCCGCGTCTCGCCCTTGCGCACCTGATCGAGGAGATCCTCCATGGCATGAGTCAAATGAGCCATGCCCTCAAATCCCATCGTAGCCGACATTCCCTTCAGCGTGTGGGCGATACGGAATATTTCGTCGATCGGCTCCGGGTTATCGGGACTCTTCTCGAGGGAGAGCAGAAGATCGTTCAGGCCCTGAAGCTGCTCCGACGTCTCATCGAGAAAGGCACCCAGATATTGATTCATGTCGATATTCGTCATGACTATCGCCTCCGTCTTATCGGTAGGAGTCCTTTATGCCCACAAGCTGCGCCAAAACGCCGGGAATGAGCCCTAGAGGCTGCTGTTCGTCGACGACTCCCGCCTCGACAGCGGAGCGGGGCATGCCGTAGACGACACAGGTTTCGGGCGCTTCGGCGAGAATATAGGCACCCCGGGCCTTCATCGCTCTGGCCCCATCGGTCCCGTCACGTCCCATGCCGGTGAGGATCAGGCCCAGAGCGGAGGGGCCGACAACCTCCGCCACGCTGAGGAAAAGGAGATCCGCCGACGGGCGAACCGATCTCAGCGGAGGACCGTCAGAGAGCCGGCAGACGAGATTCCCCTGGTTCCTCGCAACGGCAAGATGGCGACCTCCGGGAGCGATGACGACAAGGCCTGGCTTCAAGATCAGTCCTTCAGCGGCCTCGACGACATTCAGGGAGGCCAGACCGTTGAGACGCTGGGCCAGAGAGGCCGTAAAACCTTCCGGCATATGCTGAACGATGACGACGGGGAGAGGAAACCGCGCGGGAAAAAGCGGTAAGATCTCCTGCAGGGCCCGAGGCCCCCCCGTGGAAGCGGCGACGGCCAGAAGCTCGAAATGGCGCGACTCTCTTCTGACGGTTCGGGGAAGAGGCGGCTCCGTCATCGGGCTTTCCTTGATCGATCTCTTCAACCCGGCGACACGAGGGAGAGCCAGGCTGGCCTCCAGAACCTTTTTCCTCAGCTCTTCGGCGACGCGCTCCATATCAAGGGAGATCGTCCCGGAAGGTTTCTGGATGAAATCGACGGCCCCCGCCGCAAGGGCCTGCAAGGTGACATCGGCTCCCTCCGCCGTCCGGCTGCTGACCATGACGACAGGGAGAGGATCGTCGGCCATGATTGCCTCCAGAGCAGCAAGGCCGCCCATAAGAGGCATTTCGACATCGAGAGTGACGACGTCAGGGTGAAGTTTTTTTATCTTGCGCAACGCATCCTGGCCGTCTCGGGCCGTTCCGATGACCTCCAATCCAGGTCCGGAGAGGATGTCACTCAGAATCTTCCGCATAAAGGCCGAATCATCGACGACAAGAACACGAACGGGCTTTGAGACCATCCTACCAATCACCTCAGCGTTTCAGCAATTCCTGCCTCCGGATAAAATCAAGCAGGGCCTTTTCGACCACTCGCGGCAGAGCCTGAAACTCCAAGCCGGCTTCAGAAGTTCCTTCGTTTCCGTCAGAGCGCCGCATGACTTTCGTGACAGTCCAGTAGGGCTCATCCAGTTCCAGACGTACCAGGAGCTCGTCTTCCCGACCAAAGACGGCCTTCCTTGGAAAACGGAGCCGCATGCCGCCGAGACTGATATCGAAAACCTTTCCGACGAACCAGCCGCCCTGAAGAGGGCTTCGATCCTCCCTGTCGAGACAGAAGGCCTGAGCCTCCAGAAGGCAGGTGACACGGACGAAACGTCGCCGCTGAATCCTCTCGACATCGCCCTCGGGACGGACCCAGAGCAGCGGGACGGAGCTCGTCATGTCGCTGCGCACCACCGTCGCCTGAGCCCAGAGGTGACAGTTCTGCTCCTCGCAAAGGAGAGTCACGGCCATCTCGCGATAGAGAGGAAGAAGGCCGCCTTTCCTCATAGGATGGGCAAAAGCCCAGAGATCGTCCTTGCAATCCTCCATGCGCGTCGGGTATTTTCCCTTGTAAAGCCCCGCCTCGACGGAAAGGGAGCAGCGCCCGCCGATCTGGGGCGTTATCTTCTGCCTGAGCCCCGTCACCGCTCTGATCCTCCAAGGCCGACTCGCCGGGAGAGACGGAAGAGAAAGGCCTTGAGTCCCCTGGAAGCGACAGGGGACTCTTCGGAGCATCGGGGAGGAAGAAGGAAGGAGGCCACCTGACGGAGATTGCGGGCGGCCTTGGAGTCAGGGAAGGTCCAGAGCAGCGGGCGTTGCCTGGTGACGGCCTCGCGGACCCTGTCGTCACGGCAGACGTAGCCGGCGAAAATGACGGGAAGGTCGAGGAACTGAGCCGCCGCCATCTGGAAACGCCTTCCCACCTCCTGAGCCTCCGATTCATCGCGAGCCATGTTGACGACAAGACGAACATCGATGCGGCTTTTAGAGCGCCTTGCCAGCGTCTTGAGGACGCCGTAGGCATCGCGGATCGCTGTCGGCTCCGGCGTCGTCACGAGGATAACCGAATCGGCGGCGAGAGCGAAGGTCAGAACGCTGCCGTGAAGCCCTGCCGCCGTATCGATAAGGAGGACATCAGCCCTCTCGTCGAGAATCGCGAACTCTTCGATGAGACGGCTCTGTCTGGCCCCGTCGAGATCGGCCAGCTCCTGAACGCCGGCGCCGCCGGGAATGAGCCAGAAGCCTTCATGGAGCTGGACCAGCACGTCTTCGAGGCTGTTTTCGCCGCCGATCACCTGGGCCAGATTTGCCGGGGGCGTCAAAAGCCCGAAGAGGATGTCGACGTTTGCCAGTCCCAGATCGGCATCGAGAAGGACGACTCGCTGCCCCTTCTCACAGAAGGCCAGGCCGAGATTGACGGCAAGATTGGTCTTGCCGACGCCTCCCTTCCCGCTGACGACGGCAAAGGTGCGGAGAGGCTCTTTCTCCTCTCCCGCCGCCAGCTGCCTCAACTGTCGGGCCTGATCGGCCGGAGCCGGTCGCTTCCGAAGAAGAGAGGAAATATCGAGGCCTTCAGCCACGGATCTCACGCCCCTCGGGGAAAAGATGGGAGAGGAACCCCTCTCCTGTCGCCACCGCGATGTCGTTGGGGACATTCTGGCCGGCCGTCAGGAAGGTGAGTGGGAGGCCGAAATCGAAGACCGGGTTGAGAAGACTTCCGACGCTCTTCGTCTCATCAAGCTTGGTGGCGATGATTCCGTCGATGGGTACGACATTCATGCGGTCGATAACGTCAAGCATGTCGGCATACTTGACGTTGGCCGCCAGGACGAGGTGAGTCGACTGAGGGTTGAAGGCCTCGTAAAGGTCACGGTATTCGGCGATCTTCTCTTCATCGTTCTGGCTCCGTCCCGCCGTGTCGAGGAGAGCCACATCGACGTCAGGATATTTCGCGAGGATTCCGCCAAGCTCGGACGCCTCGTAGACAACCTCCATGGGAACGCCGAGGATCTTGGCATAAGTCCGAAGCTGCTCGACGGCGGCGATGCGGTAGGTGTCAGCCGTCAGCAGAAGAACCTTGCGATTCTCCCAGAGGGCAAAAGCCGCTCCGATCTTGGCGATCGTCGTCGTCTTGCCCACCCCCGTGGGACCGATGAAAAGAGTTCTGGGGCCCTTCAGCGCACTGCCCCAGGACGTTCCGCAACAAGGGATCTCCTCTGCCAGCCAGGAGCGGAAAGAGGCCCCGCCTTCAGTCTGACGGTAGCGCTCCACGAGCTTCGAGGCGACATGCCACTCGACGCCCGAAGCCGTCAGCGAGGCCGTCAGAGGGTCCCGGGGAGAGACGACGCCTCCGTCGAGACGGGCCAGAACCTTGCACAACGACTCCTGAAGCTCCTCGACCCGTCCGGCAAGGTCCGTCTCCCTTGCAGGCGGACGTTTGGTCTGCACGGCCCTGGAGAGCTCCAGCGCCTGGTCGGAAATCTCCAGAGTAACGGCGGCCTCCTCTGCGGCGACAGTCTCCTCCGACGCGTTCTCCCTCGTCTTTGTCATTGGGACTTTTTCCGCCTCGGGGAGGTCACCGACGGAACGGACGGCCTGCCGTATCTCGAGGAGCTTCTGAAAGGCGAGAATCCGCTCCCGCTTCTCCCGCTCCCGCTCCTTGCGGTCCTCCTCGAAGACTCCCGCCGTCACGGAGAGCATCCTCTTACGGAAAAGACCGAAAAAACCGCCCCGCTTGACGGGGATGACGGAGATCACGACGGCGTCATCACCGAGACGGCTCCTGGCGAGCCTCATGGCCTCGGCGTCGTCTTTGGCATCGAAGGTAATCTGCTGGATTAACCGCATCATTCCACCATCCCCATCGACTTCAACGATACGCCCTGGACTATTTCATTATAGGCCAGGACATGGACCTGGGGTAGGCTCCCCTCGAGGATGCGCCGGACGATGAGGCGCAAGTCGGGATGAACGAGCAGCACCGGGAGGTTTCCCCCCAGGGAAAGCTGTTCCGCCATCCGCCCCACGGTCTGAATGAGATCCTGCATCCGTTTCGGGCTCAACGTGAGATTCCAGCCTTTGACGAGATCCCCCTGAAGCGCGTCCTTGATCTCCTCCTCCCACCGCGGCGAAAGGGTGGCGACGGTGAGGACCCCTCCCTCCCCCAGAAGGCCGACGGTGATCAGGCGGGCCAAGGCCTCGCGCACCCGCTCGAGGAGATAGTCGACGCTGTGGGTCACCTTGCCGTTGTCGGCAAGGGACTCGAAGATGGAGACGAGATCGCGGATCGGAACCTGCTCGCGAATGAGGTTCTGAAGGACCTTCTGGATGTCGCCGAGGGGGAGGGAGCTCAAAAGCTCCTCGATAACGGCGGGGTTGTTCTCTCTGACGAGATCGATGAGCCGCTGGACTTCCTGCCGGGAGAGGAGATCGGCCCCGTAGAGTTTGATAATCTCCGACAGATGCGTCGAAAGGACCGACGGCGCGTCGACGACGGTGAAGCCCATCCCCTCGGCCTGATCCCGCAGATCGGGGGCGATCCAGGTGGCGGGCAGGCCGAAGGCCGGTTCCGTCGTCGAGATCCCGACGAGCGTCGCCTCGGTCCCCGTCGTGTTCATGGCGAGGAAATGGTCGGGAAGCAGCTCTCCTCGACCGACCTCGCCCCCCTTGACCCGGACGACATACTCCGTCGGTTTGAGCTGAATGTTGTCGCGAATCCGAATGGGCGGCACGACGAGGCCTCTGTCGAGAGCCATCTGACGGCGGATGGTGCCGATCCGTTCCAGCATGTCCCCGCCCTGGGAGGGATCGACGAGAGGAATCAGGGCGTAACCGATCTCCACCTCCATCGGGTCCACGGTGAGGAGGGGAAGGATGTTCTCCGGCGAGGAGGGAGCACCCGGCTGATCGGAACGACGTCCCGGCGCTCCCGCCGAGTTATCGGGACCCCCTCGCCGTTCTCCCTTTGCCGTCCCCTCCTCTTCAGCGGACGGGATCCCTTTGGCCTCACGGTAGACGACATAACCCAGGAGGGCCATGACGGAGCCCAGGGCCGAAAAGGGGATGAGAGGCAGGCCCGGCACAAGAGCCAGCGCAAAGAGGAGGAACGACCCGATCCAAAGCGGTCGAGGGTAGGCCGTCAGGGAGGTGACGATATCCCGCCCCAGGTTCGTCTCGCCGGCGGCGCGGGTAACGACGATGCCCGTCGCCGTCGAAAGAAGCAGGGCCGGGATCTGGGCCACCAGGCCGTCACCGACGGTGAGCAGGCTGTAGGTCACCAGGGCCTGGCCCAGGGTCATGCCCCGCTGAAAGGTCCCGATGGAAAGACCACCGAGAATGTTGATGATGGTGATGATCAGCCCGGCGATGGCATCGCCCTTGACGAACTTGGAGGCTCCGTCCATGGCGCCGTAGAAATCGGCCTCGCGTTGGATCTCGACCCGCCTCGCTCTGGCCGTGGACTCATCGACAAGGCCGGCGTTGAGATCGGCGTCAATGGCCATCTGCTTCCCCGGCATGGCATCCAGGGTGAACCGGGCGGCCACCTCGGCGACGCGTTCGGCTCCCTTGGTAATGACGACGAACTGGATGATGACGAGAATCAGGAAAACGACGCCGCCGACGACGTAATTGCCGCCGACGACAAAATTGCCGAAGGCGCCGATGACCTCTCCGGCGTAGCCGTGAAGCAGAATGAGCCGAGTCGTCGAAACGTTGAGAGCCAGCCGGAAAAGGGTCGCCATGAGAAGGATCGTCGGGAAGGCGGCGATCTCCAGCGCCTTGCGGACATAGAAAGTCGCCAGCAGGACGACGACGCCGATGGTGATGTTCATCGCCAGCAGAAGATCGAGAAGCACCGTCGGCAGGGGGATGATCATCATCCCCACGATCAGGGCCAGGAGTAGAGCCATCCCGACGTCGGCGTATTTCAGCATCGTCCTGAGGCCCGCCGTACGGACCTCCTGAGGTTCGATCATAGCGACAACTCCTTAAGTCGATGAGAGCCAGCCATCAAACTGCATTCATCATGGAAACACTATAGCCGATGACGGTGCGAGGCTCAACCGGAAGACCGGACCGGGGCACTCCTCCCCTCCTTCAGGCGGTAGACAAAGGCGAGAACTTCGGCGACAGCGCGATAGAGGTCCTCGGGCACCTCGTCGCCGATCTCGACCTGGGAAAAAAGAGCCCGGGCGAGAATCCTGTTCTCCATGACGGGGACATCGTTTTCGACGGCGACCTCGCGGATCCGCCTGGCGATGACGCCCTTCCCTTTGGCGACAACCTGAGGCGCCTCCATCGACTTCCTCTCATAAAGAAGCGCCACGGCGAGCGTCGTCGGGTTCGTGATCACCACGTCGGCCTTGGGAACGTCCTGCATCATCCTTCCCCGTGCCAGCTCCCGCTGCTTCTGCCGGATCCGGCGCTTGATGAGCGGATCTCCCTCCATCTGCTTGTACTCGTCCTTGATTTCCTGCTTGCTCATCCTCATGGAGCGCTCGAACTCCCATCGCTGGTAGAGATAGTCAAAGAGGGCGATCGCCAGAAGAAGCAGGGCGAAGCGCAGCCCCAGGAGCCAAACCACCCTGACGACCTCCTCCGTCCCCTCATCAAGGGGTCTGAGAATCACGGCGACGATACGGTGCAGGTCCTTGCGAAGGGCGTAGTAGAGAAGGGTCAGAAACAGAAGCGCCTTGAGAAGCCCCTTGCAGAGCTCCACCAGAGAGCGAAGGGAGACGATCCGCTTCAGCCCCGAAAGAGGGTTGAGCCGCTCCAGTTTCAGCTCCAACGGTTTAGCGCTGATGTAGAAACCGACCTGGTAGACGGTGATGGCCAGAGCGACGACAGCGCAGGAGAAACCGAGAGGAAGCCAGATGAGAAGATAGTCCCGGAGGGCTCTGATGCCCAGAATCCGGGCCCAGCCCTCGCTGGAAAAGGCCGGATCTCCGGCGGCATCGAGCATGAAGACCAAGTGGTTTTTCATAGCGTCGCCGAAATATCCGGCGAAGACCTTCATGAAGAGCAGGCCGGCCAGAATGACGACGGCCGCGCCCAGATCCTGGCTCCTGGCCGTCTTTCCCTCCTCGCGGGTTTTTCGCCGCTTCCGGGGTGTCGCCGGCTCCGTCTTCTCCTGGGAGAAGAGCTGCAGATCGAAGGGACGACTCATCGCCAGAGCGCCGCCCCTTGCAAGGCCGTTTCGAGAACGCCTTCGATCTGCCCGTGAAGGACGTCGACGGTGAGAGGCAGTACGACGACAAGGAGGAAAAAGCCGAGGAGGATCTTCAGCGGCAGCCCGAGGACAAAGATGTTCATCTGAGGAACGGTGCGGGCCACGAAGCCCAGGCCGAGGTCGGCCAGGAGAAGGGTCCCGAAATAGGGGAGAACGATGCGGAAGGAGAGGATGAAGAGATTCTGAAGCCATCGGCCGATCTCCATGTCGGCGCCGAGGGCGAGCCCCGCCCCTCCCAGGGGGAGCAGCCGGAAACTCTCGACGAGGCCCCGCATCAGCAGGAGATGGCCGTCCCAGTAGAAAAAATACCAGAGCCCCAGGAGAAATTTGATCTGACCGATGAGAGAGGCCTGCACCTGGGAGAAGGGGTCAAGGACGTTGACCATTCCAAAGCCCATCTGAGTGCCGATGACGCGGCCCGCGACCTGGAGGGCGTAGAGGGGCAGGGCCGAAAGCAGACCGAGGGTGATCCCCACGAGAAGCTCTCCGGCCCCGGCCAGAGCGACCCCTCCCCAGCCGGCAAGGACCCGCTCCGGAAGGGGGGCCGCCAAAAAGGGCCAGGCGGCCAGCGCCAGGATCGTCGCGATCCAGAAACGAACTGGCAGAGGAAAGGAAGGCGCCACAAAAGCCGGAGCCGAAAGGAGAAGCCCTAGGAAGCGGATCGTCGCCAGAAGGAAGGGAACGATGAGAAGCGTAAGGTCTCCGTCGAGGCTCATTGGATGAAGCGGTGAAGCTGTCCCAGAATGTCGACGGTCATCTTGCCCACCTTGCCGAAAATCCAGGGGCCGAAAAGGACAAGCGCCAGGAGGACAGCCATGATCTTGGGGACAAAAACAAGCGTCTGCTCCTGAATGGATGTCGCCGTCTGAAGAATGCCGATAACCAGCCCCAGGAGCATCGCCACCAGCAGGATGGGAAGCGCCGCCAAGAGAGTCGTCCAGACGGCCTGCTGAAAGGTATCGACGATGCTGAGCGTGCCCATCCTCCTGTCCCCCCTAACGGAAGCTGTTGAGCAGGCTGACGACGACGAGATTCCAGCCGTCGGCCATGACGAAAAGAAGCACCTTGAAAGGGAGAGAGATCATCATCGGAGGGAGCATGATCATGCCCATGCTCATGAGCACGCTGGCGATGATCATATCGACGACGATGAACGGCACGAAAATGACGACGCCCATCTGAAAGGCCGTCTTGAGCTCGCTCAGCATGAAGGCCGGCACAAGAATCCGCAGAGGGACCTCGTCGGCGTTTCGAGGCTGAGGGAGTTCGGCCATGGTGATCATGAGCGAAAGCTCGCCCTCTCTCGTCTGGCTGAGCATGAAATCCCTCATCGGCGTCGCCGTCCGCTCCCAGGCCTGAGCCGCCGAGGTCTCACCCCGCAGGTAGGGACCGAGCCCCTCGCCGTAAACCCTCTGCCAGACCGGACCCATGGTAAAAAGGGTCAGGAAGAGGGCGAGAGTGACCAGGACCTGGTTGGGAGGCATCTGCTGAAGCCCCAGGGCATTGCGGACAAAGCCGAGAACGACGAGAATGCGGGTGAAGCTTGTCAGCATGAGGATGATGGCGGGAGCGATGCTGAGGACCGTCATTAAAGCGACGACCTGAAGCGTCAGCGCCACGTCCTCGGGAGAATCGGCCGCCCTGAGGCCGAAGCTGACGGCGGGGAAGGGCAGCTGCGGCGGTTCCGGCTGCGCCAGGGCGGGAAGGCCTTCGGCGAAAAGCGACACGAGGGCCAGCAGAAAAATGCAAAGAACGCTACGCCTCATCAGAGTCAAGGACCTCCTCCCACCGGGACCGCTCCCAACGGCCGACGACGACGATTCCCCCTCGACCGGAGACGACGGCAATCACCTCGGGTCCGCAGAGGATGACGTACAGGCAGTCCCGACCCAGCGGCAACGTCCCCAAGAGACGGCAGCGGCCGGAGATGGGGAAACGCCGGCGGAACCAGGCCGCCCGAGAAATCCGGGACAACGACAGCAGGAGCCCCCCTAACAGGACGGCTCCGAGGAGGAGGCGGACAAGATACCCCCCCACACCGGGAACTTCCGTCGCCCCCAGCGCGGGCGACGGAATCAGGACAAGACCGCCGAGGGAAACGACAAGGGCGAGGGATGCCGTGGCATCACCTCGCCCGACCTTTCTCCGCACCTTAAGAGTCTCCCGGCCCGGGCCGATCAGCCCAGCGCCTTTCGCAACGACTCCAGAACACGGTCGGGCTGAAAAGGCTTAACGATGAAATCGGCCGCTCCGGCCTGAATCGCCTCGATAACCATCGACTGCTGCCCCATGGCGCTGACCATGACGATCCTGGCTTTCCCGTCAAGCTTCTTGATCTCCTTGACGGCGGAGATGCCGTCCATTTCGGGCATCGTGATGTCCATGGTCACCAGGTCGGGATTGAGTTCCTGAAAGAGCTGAACGCCCGTCCTGCCGTTCTCGGCCTCGCCGATCACTTCAAAGCCGTTCTTGAGGAGAATGTCCTTGAGCATCATGCGCATGAAGGCTGCATCGTCGACAATTAGTACCTTGGCTCCCATCCCGCATTCAACCTCCTTAGGCCTTCGCCGGTCTCATCGATCACCACCGGCCGATGGAGCGGATGCGCTCAGCCTTGCTGACGATCTCGCTGACGCGGACTCCGAAGCTCTCGTCGATGACGACAACCTCTCCGTGAGCCACCAGCTTGCCGTTGACGAGAACGTCGACCGGCTCACCGGCCATCTTTTCCAATTCTAGCACGGAGCCCGGCCCGAGACCGAGTACCTCTCCGATCGTGCGGGAGGTACGGCCCAATTCAACCGTAACAGAGACGGGAATGTCAAGAATAAGCTCCAGGTTGCCCGGAGCTACAATCTCCTCCGCCTGAGTAAGGGGAGCGAACTCGGCAGGCCGCACGTCAACGGGCTGAGATGCGGGACGAGACGGTGCCGGCTGAGGACGCTGGACCATGGGAGCCGTCGGAGCCGGTTCTTTCCTGGGGGATGCCGGCGAAGCCTGCTGTTCCGGAGGAGCCATCCTGGCCGTCATCTCCTCGGAAAGAAGGCCTGCCTCCCTTTCTCTCATGACGAAGCTCATCGACACCGTACCGACCTGGTCGATTTCCATGTCCACCGTGAGACAGAGCACTTTCGACTCCGGCTCCTCGTCCGGGAAGGGGAGCCACCCCTCTTCCTCCAGTTTGGCCCGGGCGTCGGCAGGGACAAGACGCTTCCCTCCCAAAAGGCCGCTGAGCTGTGTCAGGGCGGCACCGACGATCTGACTCAACCCCTCCTGGGAAGCGCTGAGATAAAGATCGTTGGTCTCGGCCGGCAGCTCCTTCCCGTCGCCGCCCATCATCAGATCGGCCAGGATCAGGCCGGTACGCTCCGAAAGAAGGATCGCCATCGGGGCCCCGTCGAAACCGTCGCAGCGGAAACGGAAGACCAGCGCCTTCTGCGCCTCGAAGCGGCCGGAAATCTCCCCCTGTGGGGCGGCAAGAAGGAGGTCCTGAGAAGAACAGGAGACATCACGCCCCGCCAGCATCCCCATGACGTTGCCCGCGGCCGCCGAAAAGAGGGAACCGATCTCCTTCAGGGGACCGGAAGCGCCTTGGGGCTCCTCAGGAGCACCTCTCGACGCCGCGCCCTGAAGCAGGGCGTTGATTTCGTCTTGACTCAACAGATCGTCCATCATGACTGGGAATCCTCCTCTTCAGGGTCCCTCGACACCGCCTCGATAATCTCGGCCGCAAAGTTTCCCCTGGAAATTCCCGGTCGGGCCAGATACTTCACCTCTCGGCCGACAATGACCCGTACCGGATCGGCAACCTCCTGATCGAGGCGGATCACCTGGCCCGGCTGAAGCTGAAGCACGTCTTCCACCTTGAGGGTGACCGAGCCCAATTCCAGGGCTACAGGGACCTTCACGCTGCGGATCTTGCGTTCCAGGATCGGGCGGCCCTCGGATCCGTCTTTACGGCCCGTGGAAGCGAACCAATGCTGGGAACTGAGCTTGTCGATCATCGGTTCCATCACGAAATAGGGAATGCAAAGGTTCATGATCCCCTCGACGCCAGCGATGTTGAGTTTGAGCGTCACAAGAAGGACCATGTCCGTCGACGGGCAGATCTGTACGAAAAAGGGATTGCTCTCCATGCTCTCAAAACGGAAGCGGACGTCGACGACGGTGCTCCAGCTCTCCTCCATCAGCTCCAGGATTCTCATGAGAACCCGCTCCACCACGGTCTGCTCGATATCGGTGAGATCCCGAGGCTTGGAGAGAGTCTCCCCCTTGCCGCCGAGCATCCTGTCGATGATGGCGAAGATGACCGGCGAATTCACCTCCAGAACGGCGTTCCCGTTCAGGGGATACATCTCCAGGACGGCGATGACCGTCGGCTGCACCAGCGAGCGGACGAACTCGTCGTAGGCCATCTGATCCACCGAGACGACCTCGACGGAGACCATGGAGCGGACCATCGTCGAAAGAGCCGTCGTCATCTGGCGGGCAAAGGCGTCATGGATCATCTGGATGGCCCGCAGCTGATCCTTGCTGAACTTGTCGGGCCGCCTGAAATCGTAGGCCTTGATCTTCCGCTCGGCATGGGCCTTGGTGATCGACTCGGCGTCGACCTCACCGCTGGAGAGCGCACTCAAAAGGCTGTCGATCTCGGCCTGGGAGAGAACTTCAGGGACCATGGCGAGCCTCCTCGCAAGACTACTGGAGCACGAATTCCGTAAAGAGAATCCGCTTCACCGGCGGCGTCCCCTTCACCGGAGGAAGAAGCATGTTCAGGCGGGTCCTCAGATCCTGGGAGAGCTCCAGAAGGCCTTCGGCGCTCCGGAGAGCGGTAAAGCGGCGATCCTTGACCGTAAGGATGACCTCGTTCCGGAGGCGACTCTGCCAGCCCGGATCGGCAAGCGTCTCAAGGGCCTTCACCGAGGTCATCTCGAGGGTCAGGGAAAATCGGGCGATGTGAGGCTCCTTGTCAGCCAGATTGACGGTGAACTCGCCGACGGCCGAAGTCGGCCCCGGAACGTCGACAGGTTCGCCCTGCCTTATCGCGGAGTTCAGACGGCCGCCCAGAAGAAGTCCCGCTCCGATCCCTCCGGCAAGGACGACGATGACGACGAGTCCTATGATGGCGATTTTTTTGATCATCAACTATCCCTCCGAAAAGAAACCAGCTAGCGGCGAGGATACTGAGAGAGAACGACCAGATCCACACGGCGGTTCAGTCGCTGATGCTCCGGCGTATCGTTGGGTACGAGAGGTCTTGTGGAACCGAAGCCTACGGCCTGAAGCCGGCCCGGATCGATTCCGCCCTGCATCAGAAAGGAGGCGACCCCCGCGGCCCTCATGGCGGAGAGTCCCCAGTTGTCGCGGTAAGGACCCCCTCGGAGAGGGATGCTGTCCGTATGTCCCTCCACGGAGAGGGCGTTGGGCACTTCCGCCAGGAGGAGACCGATCTTGTGGATCAGGCGCTGCCCCTCGGGACGGACGTTGACGGAACCCGTCTCGTAGAGGACCTGCTCCGAAAGGGAGATGATGATCCCCCTCTGGTCGACGGTTATGGAAATCTGGCTTTCGAGCTGCTCCCTCCGGACGAGAGCGACGATGCGTTCCGAAATGTGGCGCACGTCCTGGGTCTGTTTCGTCGACGACCCGGCATCGCGTTCAGGTTGACCGCCCATGGGGTTTGTCGTCTCCTCCTCGACGGACTTCCCCCCCGGCATCACGCCCAAGGCCCCCTGGAAGGAGAGGAGAAGCTTCTCGAACTTCTGGACGTCGACGGTGGAGAAGGCGAAGAGGAAGACGAAAAAGGTCAGCAGGAGCGTCACCATGTCGCCATAGGTCGTCAGCCAGTTCCCTCCTCCGCCCTCCGAATCGGGGCGGCGTCGACGCCTGCGCTCCGCCATCGTCCCGCCCTAGCCTTCCTCGGCCTGCTTGCCGCTGTTCTTCTCCTCGTCCAGGACATCCCGAAGCTGGGGAGGAAGGAAGACCTTGAGCTTCTCCTCGACGATGCGGGGGTTCTCGCCGGCCTGGATGGCCAGGACCCCCTCGACCATGAGCTCTCTTGAGAGCACCTCTTCGGAGGACCTCACGGCAAGCTTCCGCGCCACGGGGATGCAGAGGATATTGGCCATGAAGGAGCCGTAAAAGGTCGTGATGAGGGCCACCGCCATCCCCGGCCCCAGGGCGTCGGGATCGCTCAGGTTGCGCAGCATCTGGATGAGGCCGATGAGAGTTCCCAGCATGCCGAAGGCCGGAGCCAGCTCGGCCATCGTATCGAACATCTGCTTGCTCGAACTGTGGCGATCCTCGAGAAGGCCGATCTCCGTATCGAGGATGCCCTTGACCAGCTCGGGGTCGGTACCGTCGACGACAAGCTGAATCGACTTGCGCAGGAAGACGTCGTCCAGCTCGACGGCATCGTCCTCCAGGGCGAGCAGCCCCTCGCGACGGGCCTTCTCGGCAAAGCTGACCAACGTCTGGACGAGACCGATCAGGTCGGGGCTCTCGGCGACGAAGGCCCTCTTCAGCACCTTGGCGAACCCCTTGATCCGCTCCACCGGGTTGGCCATGATGGTGGCGCCCAACGTCCCTCCCACAGTGATCAGAAGGGAGGGAAAATTGACGAAAGCTCCCGGCTCGCCGCCGACGACGACGCCTCCGATAACCAGAATCAGGGCCAGAAGAAGGCCTATCAGGGTTGCTAGATCCACGCCGGCACCTTCCTTTCGGCAGCCTTGAGAACGACGGGTATCAGTGGAGATCTTCCTCCAGAAGCCTCCGGTTCAGGGATCGTCTGAAGGCGGTGACGCGAGAGACGACCTCTCCAACGGATTCGCGTACCACGTAGCGCCTGCCGTTGACGAGGAAAATGACCGTATCGGGCCGGGACTCGACGGTCTCGATCAGGTCGGAGTTGAGCACGAAAGCCTCTCCGTTGAGCCGCGTCACCTCGATCATCGCCTCTGCTCACACCTCCAGGAGGAGAACTTCTTTGTCCTTATCTTACCCCATAAACGCTCATCGCTTCATGTTGATCAATTCCTGAAGCACGTCGTCGCTGGTGGTGATGACGCGGGCGTTGGCCTGGAAACCGCGCTGGGCGATGATAAGACGGACGAACTCCTCGGAAAGGTCGACGTTGGACATCTCCAGATTGCCGCCGGAGATCTTGCCGGCGCCGCCCTCGGTGGGCGATACGATCTGGGGAAGACCCGAGTTGGCGCTGGTCTCGAAGGCGGTGTCGCCGACCTTGACCAGTCCCTGGGGATTGGCGAAGAGGGCCAGGGCCACCCGGGAGAGGGAACGCGTCTGGCCGTTGCTGTAGACGCCCTGGACGATGCCGTCCTCTCCGACGGCGTAATCCTGGAGGACGCCCATGCCGAATCCGTCCTGGTAGAAGGCCTTCGTCGTGAAGGCCTCGCCGAACTGGGTTACGCCCTCGATGGGCTCGTTGCCGAAGGAGGTCCCGGCGAAGTCGAGGGTGATGACGGCATCGGTGGCGCCGATGGCGGCGAAGTTGAGTCCCAGGTCGGCCGTATCGGGGCCCACAAGCTGCCCGTCGGTGGTGAAATCGAGAATGCCCGTGTTGTTCGTCAGGGTGATCCCCGGCTCGTCGGGGAGCCAGGCCCGCCAGCGCCACTGATTGTTGTCGAGCTTCTCCCAGCTCAGCTCCAGCGTGTGGGCGTTCCCCAGCGTGTCGTAGACGTCGAGCTTCGTCGTGTGAACCGACGAGATGGCCTGGCGGAGGGAGACGACATCGACGTCGGCGTCCTTCAGGGTCAGGCTGAGACCGCTGGCGGCGAAATCGACGGTGAAGGTGACTCCGCCGATAACTATGGTCGGGGCCGGATCGGCAGGGGCGAAGGTCCCGTCGGAGTTCATGACCAGGTCCAAGGTCTCCCGATTTCCCGCTCCGTCCCAGAGAACCATCTGCCGGTCGCCGTTGGGCAGGTCATTGAACTCGGCCAGATACTGGATCTTGGGATCGCCGTGGGAGAAATGGGTGAAGTGCATGTACTCGGCCAGCTCCAGCGTCTTCGTGTCGGTGCCGCCGTTGCTCAGCGTCAGCCGCCCCGTCAGGGGATCGTAGGTTGCCGAAGTGAAATCTCCACCGGGGGTAACCGTGAACTCGGGCAGGCCCGATTCGGCGTTGATGCCCGACAGCACCAGCGTCACGCTGTTCGTCCCGTCGGTGAGGGTCATGAAATCTGCGGGCGTTTCTCCGGCCTCCACGTCGAGGGAGTAGGCGACCAGATCCGTTCCGTTGTCGAGGGAGAAGCCGATCTTGATGTCGTTGGTCAGCACGCCCATGGGAAGGTAGGGGGGAACCTGGCTGTTCAGGTTGCAGCGGAAGCCGGCGATGGTCGTCGCCCGGGGCTCGAGCTTCTGCCCCACGGGGATATTGATGGCCGCCAGCGTCGAGCCCTGGACGTAGCGCGTCGGGTCCAGGGGATCGACGGAGAGCTCGTAGCCCTGGAGCATGTAGCCCGTTCCGGACTGAACGAGGTTCCCCGCGCCGTCGAGGTTGAAGGCTCCGGCCCTGCTGTAGATGGTCTTGCCCTGATTGCTGAGGACATAGTAGCCGTCGCCCTGGATGGCCATGTCGTTGCGGTTGCCCGTGTACTGAAGGTTGCCCTGGGTGTGGATGGTCTCGATGGCTCCGACGCGGCTTCCCAGGCCGACCTGCATGGGGTTGATTCCTCCGAGCTGGCCCTGGGGGGCCGAAGCACCGCGGGACGTCTGGTAGAGAAGGTCCTGGAAGATGAGATTGGACTTCTTGAAGCCGACGGTATTGACGTTCGCGATATTGTTGCCGACCACGTCCAGATAGGTCTGATGACCCCGGACCGCCGAGACCCCTGCCATGAGGGAACGAAGCATTGCAAGCGACCCCCTTGATTTCGTCTATGAGATTTTCCTGCGCAGTCCGTTGCAATCACGAGGGCGCCGCCGTCCCTGGCGGGCACAAAAAGTTACAGGCGCAAGAACTAGGCGGAGACGGAGAGGACGTGCTCCAGCAGGAGGTAGCCCTCGGAGGTCTCCAGAACGACCTTGCCCTCCTCGAAGTGGACGGCCTTGACGGTGGCCTTCTGTTCCAGCCCAGCCTCGTCGTAGGCGGTGACCTCCTTGCCGATGAGGCCGACGGCTCCGACCATCTGGAACTGCTGCAGGTTTTCGATGCCCTTGCTGATGTTGGTCATCTGCTCCAGGGAGCTGAACTGGGCCATCTGGGCGATGAACTCCTCGTTTTTCAGCGGGTCCATCGGGTCCTGATGGGTCAGCTGAGTGATGAGCAGCTGAAGGAAGTCGTCCTTGCCCAGCTCTTTCTTGATTTCCCGGGTAGGTTCGGTCGAACCGCCCGAGGACGCCGTCGAAACGGGACTGATCATGATACGCGCCTCCTCATTCCGTCAGATCAGGCCATCCAGCTCAGGAGGCCCTGTTCAAGATCTATGGAGAATTCCAGCGGCTCATCGTCTTCGGGCAAAAGGGCCCTGAGCCGCTTTTCCGCCTCGGCCCAGGGAGAGCCTTCCCCTCCGTCGCGAATATCGACGGAGAGCTCCTGCAGGACGATTCCCGTCTGCTGCAGGGCTGTCCGGAGTTGGTCCAGATGGGTCTGAACGAGCTGGCGCAGCCCTTCGTTGTCGACGCGAAAGGTCGTCTCGATCCCCTGAGGCCCCTGGCGGAGATAGATTTCGACACGTCCCAGGGCAGGCGGCTCGACGACGACCCGGGCCCGGTTCCGGGCGAGGGAGAGTGTCGTCTGAACGGCACCGGCAAGTCCCTCGTTGAGGGGGAGCGCCGACAGCAGCCTCCGGGGAAGCTCTTCGGCCGGTGCCGCGACGGGAGACTCGACCCGCCCGGCCTGGGACAGGGCGAGATCGACCGTCCCCTGATGTTCCGGGGCCTCCTTCAGCGGGACGGCGGCAAAGAGCCGGTCGGGCTCGGCGGACACCGGAGGCAACGGGGCTCGCTCCGCCCCGGAGAAGAGAGCTCTCCTGCGGGGGAGATCGGGTTCCGCCGTCTCCCCGGCAAGCTCCGACGCGGGAGGGACCGTCTCAGGCATCTTCTCCGCACCGCCATCAGGCTCGAAGGACGCGACGGCGTGAGAGCGGTTCCGTTCCTCTTCGGAAAAACGGCGGGAGACCCGGTCGCCCTCGAAATGTCCCTGGACGGTGACGGCCTCGTCACCCCCGGTTCCTTCCCGAGGGACTCCGGAGGCGACCACGGGCGCCCTCCTGCCGGGCATCTGCGGACGGAACCCCAAGGCCGGGGCCTCCCCGCCCGGAAGCGGCACGCCGGGCGTTTCCGCCCGAGCCTTCTCCTGTACGGTCTCCGAGGCGGGCCCCCTGGGCTCGCTTCCGGCATCTTCCCCGACAGGGGTGACGACGGGAACAACCCGGTCCGCACCGGCGCCGTCGACTCCCCTGCCGTTATCGACGGCACCAGGAACCGCCTCATCCTTAAGAGGGACGCCCGACGCGGAGGGACTCACCTGAGGAAGTTCCTCCCGAGCAGCAGGTCCTCCGGTGTCGGGAAAACCCTTCCCGGCGGCCTCCTGGGGAAAAGCGGGGTCTTCCGCTTCAGGAAGGACCTCCCCCACGGATCCTGGCGTCGCTTCAAGGGCAGCGGCAGCGGAGGGAGGGACTCCCTTTGCCGGGGTTCCTTGATCCCCACAGGACGTAGAGGGCGCTTCGCATTCTTCGTCCTGCAGGAGACCTTCCCCGCCTTGGGCAAAGAGCAACGCGAGGAAAAAACCCTTCACGCCGTCGGCGTCGCCCTGCTCCGAAGAGGATTTCCCCTCGCAAGGTTCGGACATGGCGGCCTCTCCTTCAGGAGAGGGAGTCGCCTGTTTGCGCCCCTCAGCCGCCTCCATGCAGGAGCCGAGGAGGGTGGAAAAAGCATCGCTCTTTTCCGTTCCTCCCGTCTTCGGCGAAGCGGGCAAGAGAGGTTCGCCCCCGACGGGGGCAGGAAAGGCAAGAGAACCGGCATTCATGGGCTCACCTCGCGGACGTCTCTGAAGCCAGCTGTTCCGTCAGCCTCGCGGCTCGTGGCGCATCCATGCTCCCGAGTATTTCGGCGGACTTGTCCTGAGGGAGCCCACTGAGAAGGGCAACCGCCAGCTTCTCGTCGAGTTCTTCGAGAATCTTGGCCGCCTTGCGCGAGGACATCTCCTGAAAGATGGAACCCACCGATCGAAGAAGGTCCTCTGTTGATATTTCGGGCTTTTCGGCGCTCACCTTGAGGCTTTGAGCCAGGATTTCCTCCCGCCTCGCCAGGGTTTCGGCTCTTTCCGCCAGATCGGCCGACATCACCTGGAGAGCCGATCCCTCAGCGGCAAGCTCCAGACGCTGACGGCGCAGGAGGTTTTCACGTTCTTCCAGCTCCGCCCTCAGCCGCTCTTCCGCCGAGAGGGGGATGTCCTGCCTCAGACCGAGTTTCTCCGCAATTGGAGGTCCGATCACGGGAAGAGACCAGACGGCGCGGCTGAGGTGTCCCTTCAAGTCGGCGGCGCCGCTGATCTGGATACCCAGGGCAGCGCCGACGAGAAGCAGGAGAATCAGCAGAAAGCAGCCGCAGCCTCTCCCCTTTTTCCTCTTTCGCGGCGGCCGTTCCGGGCGCTGTTCGACCCTGCCTCTCTCTCCGTCAAGGTCCGACCGGTCTTCAGCCATCTAGGCGTCGCCTCCTTCCCAGCGATATCGGGCCAAAACATTTTTGACGTAGTCCTGAGTCTCCCGGAAGGGAGGAATCCCTCCGCAGGCGTCCACCCGACCGGGTCCCGCGTTGTAGGCGGCGAGGGCAAGCCGGAGATCGCCGTCGTAACGTTCGAGAAGGCCTGCAAGGTAGCGGATGCCCCCATCAAGGTTCTGCTTCGGGTCATAGGCGTCTTCGACGCCGAGCATTCTGGCCGTCCCGGGCATGAGCTGCATCAGCCCCATGGCCCCCTTGGGCGACAAGGCTCCCGGGTCACCTGCCGATTCGACAGCGATGACGGCCTTGATGAGGGCGTCATCGACGCCATAGCGAAGGGCCAGGTTTCTCCGTGTCCGGTCAAGATCGGCCGTAACCGCAGCTGGCCTCGCCTCTTCTTTTTTTCCGACCGTCGGTTCGATCGGAAGGCTCTCGGACCGCTCCTCCTCTTCAGCAAGGACTTCCCGGAAACGGGGGGCTTCTTTTTGTTTGGGAGCCGCCTTCGGACCGAAACGGGACTGGATCTCCTCCAGACGTCGATAAACTCGGGCCAAGCCGTCAAAAGAACCGCTACCATTCATGCGCCGTCAGCCCTCTCTTTCGCTCGGCCCGATCGACTGGCCGTCAAGTCGTCCAGGAGCGACTGCTCCTTCTTGAGACACTCCGCCCTCCAGGCATTGCGGAAGTCGTCGAGAACGACTTCAAAGGTTTTGACCTCCCGGTGCTTGTGCATGAGGCGGTCCCTCGTCGAGTCGACCCGCTCTGCAGCGAGGGCGAGTTTACGCTCTCCCTCGTCGAGGACCTCACCGATATGGTCGAGAGCCGAGCGGCTCATCCATAGATCCCTGATCGTCGAAGCCTCGGCGGCGTCCCGACAGAAGCTGGCCAGGGCCGTCTCCTTCTCCTCTTTCAGCCGATCGGTGAGCCCTTCCAGAGCAACCTTCTCCCTCTCCTGGAAGCCCAGCTCCTCCTGAAGAAGTCCCTGCTCCAGTTCCTTGGTCTCAAGAAGGCGTTTGAAACGATGGATGCGATCGATCATCTACCGGGAGACCTCCTTAAAAAGGCACGTCAGACACCGAAACCCTGTGGCTCGGGAATCAGGGCAAGAAGCCGCTGCAATGTTTCATCGAAGGGGAAGGACTCCTCCACACCCTGGGTAAGGAATTCCCGCACCTTTCCCAGGTGGGTCAGAGCCCAGTCGATTCGAGGATCGCTTCCCTCGCGATAGGCGCCGATCCGGATCAGGTCCTCCCCTTCGGCGTAGTAGGAGAGGAGCTGTCGGAGGCGCGCCGCCGCCTTGAGGTGATCCGGGGAAACGATCGTGTTCATGACCCGGCTGACGCTGTTCAGGACATCGATAGAGGGGTAGTGGTTGCGGGCGGCCAGCTTGCGGGAAAGGACGACATGCCCGTCCAGGATGCCTCTGACGCTGTCGGCGACGGGCTCGTTCATGTCGTCTCCCTCGACGAGGACGGTGTAAATGCCGGTGATGCTCCCCCGTTCGCCCGTTCCGGCCCGCTCGAGGAGCCTGGGGAGAAGGGCAAAGACGGAGGGGGTGTAGCCCCGTGTGGCCGGCGGCTCGCCTACGGCGAGGCCGACGTCGCGCTGGGCCATGGCGACACGGGTCACGGAATCCATCATGAGGAGAACGTTGGCCCCCCTGTCGCGGAAGTACTCGGCGATGGCCGTCGTCGTCATGGCCGCCTTGAGACGGACCAGCGGCGGCTGATCGGAGGTGGCGACGACCAGAACGGAACGCTTCAATCCTTCAGGACCGAGGTCCCGCTCGAGGAACTCCCGAACCTCCCGCCCTCGCTCGCCGACAAGGCCGATGACGTTCACATCGGCCTCGGTGCTCCGGGCCATCATGCCCAGCAAGGTGCTCTTGCCGACGCCGGAACCGGAGAAGATGCCGATGCGTTGCCCTTGGCCGAGGGTGAGGAGGCCGTCCATGGCTTTGACGCCGACGGCAAGAGGGCTGTCGATGGAGCGACGGCGCAACGGGTGAGGCGGCACGGCATAGAGCGGGTAGGAGCGGGTGACCAGAAGGGGGCCTTTGTCATCAAGGGGACGCCCCAATCCGTCGACGACCCGACCCAGCAGCCCCGTCCCGACGGGAACGGAGAGGGAACGCCCCAGGGAGACGACGTCACAGCCGGGACCGATGTCCTGGAGATCCCCCAGAGGCATGAGGAGAACCCGGTCTCCCCGAAAGCCGACGACTTCGGCCTTGAGAGCGGCTCCGCGGCGACGGAAGCGGATTTCGCAGAGGTCGCCCACCTTGACGTCCGGACCCTGGGACTCGATGACCAGGCCGACGACCTGAACGACACGGCCGTTGACGGAGACGAGATCCGTCGACGTGAGACGGGCTTCCAGGGCATCGAAGAGAGAGGCATCTTCATGCACCATCGCCGTCGCCACCTCGTGGTTCGGTCGTGTCGTGACGCTCCCTGCCTCCGCCGAAAAGGATGGAGTCGATTTCCCGGGCAAGGCCGGCCAACTGCGTCCGGAAGCGGGCATCATAAACGCCGAGGTTCGTCTCGACAAGACAGCTTCCGCGGTCCACGTGATCGTCGCCTCGGAAATCGAGGTGCTCCGTTCCTCTCAGGATGTCGCCGAGGACGTCGCGAGCTCTACCGACATGCTCGAGATCCTGCGGATGAAGGTAAACGATGACGCGCTCCCTGTCGCTGGTCCTCAGCAGCACCTCTCGGAGAAGGGGGATGAGGGGATCTTCATCCAGCGCGACTTCCCGGGCGAGAAGACGGGAGAGAGTGAGGTTCCAGAGACGGACGAGACGAGGTTCCAGGGCCTGTTCCAGCTCGGAGAAGGAGGCCTTCAGGTGCCGATGGATCGTCTCCAGAAGGGCGAGGGCCTCGTCGAAACGCCCGCGATAGGCCGCTTCGAGCTCCGATTCGGCTTTCTTCGCCCCCTCTTCATAGCCGGCCCGTCTCCCCTTCTCGAAGCCCTCCGCCTGCGCGGCGGCCAGCACGGCATCCTTCTCGGCCTCGTAGGCCCCTTCCCGCTCGGCGAGGCCGGAAACCAAGGCGACCTCGGCCTTCTTCCTCGCGGCCTCCAGCGCTTCATTCCGCTCCCTCAGAGCCGCCGCCTCCCGCTCCAGGCTTTCGATGCGGGCCTGAAGCTGCAGTTCCCGGGCAAGCGCCTTTGATGTCTGGGTTCCCTCGGCACCGTCGGTCAAAGAGGAATCGGCTCCCGTCACAGAGCCGATTCTGACGGCCTCGGGAAGGAGGCGGACGGCTCGGTAGAGCCGATTCTTCGAATCAGACAACGAGATCCTCCTCGCCGCCGCGGGCGATGACGATTTCGCCGGCGTCCTCCAGGGCCCGGACGACGTTGACGATCTTCTGCTGCGCCTCTTCCACGTCGCGGACCCGCACAGGGCCCATGAAATCCATGTCTTCCTTGAGCATCTCGGCAGCTCTCCGGGACATGTTCTTGTAGAACTTCTGGCGCAGCTCCTCCGTGGCCCCCTTGAGAGCCAAGGCAAGGTCCTTCATGTCCACGTCGCGAAGCACCCTCTGGAGGGAGCGATCGTCCATGCCAGCGATGTCCTCGAAAACGAAGAGGCGCCGCTTGATCTCCTCGGCCAGATCGGGATCCTTCTCCTCGAGAGTCTCCATGATGTGGCGCTCCGTGCCGCGGTCGACGCGGTTGATGATCTCCACGATGGCATCGATGCCTCCTGCCAGGGTGAAGTCCTGGCCAAGAACGCTGGAGAGCTTCCTTTCCAGGACGCGCTCCACCTCGCGCAACACCTCGGGGGTAATGCGGTCCATCTTGGCGATGCGACGGGCCACTTCGGCCTGGGTGCCGGCGGGAAGACCGCCGATGATCTGGGCCGCCTGTTCCGGCTCCAGATAGGAGAGGATCAGGGCGATCGTCTGAGGGTGCTCGCCCTGAATGAAGCTCAGAAGCTGCTGGGCGTCGGTATGACGCATGAAGTCGAAAGGCCGGACCTGGAGGCTCGCCGTGATCCGGCGCAACACCTCCTGGGCCCGCTCGGGACCAAGGGCCTGCTCCAGAACGCGCCTGGCGTAATCAACGCCGCCCTGGGTGAGGAACTCCCGGGCCATAAGAAGTTCCTGGGCCTCCTTGAGAACTTCCGTCTTCTGCTCCGGCGTCACCTTGCGCAGGTTGGCGATCTCCAGCGTGAGCAGCTCGATAACGGGCTCCTCAAGCTCTTTGTAGACCAGGGAAGCCACCTCCGGGCCCAAAGCGACGAGGAGGATGGCGGCCTTCTCCTTGCCCCGCAAATCCTTTGTCTTTGCCATCAGGCGCTCAACTCCATCGTTTCGACTCGGCCCGTCAGGCCTCTTCGGAAAGCCAGTTCTGAATCAGGTTGGCTATCTCCTCCGGGTTTTTCATCGCGTAGGACCGCAGCTGCTCTTCCAGAATGGCCATCTCTCCCTGCTCGGCCATCAGCTCGGGGTGCTCCAGGATCTCCTGCAGCGACGGGGCCTTCCTGCCGCCCTCGTCAAAAGGCGCCCCGACAGAGGCGCGGCGGCGACGCCAGTACAGGTAACCGGCGACGGCAACGATCAGAAGAAGGGCCGAAAGGGCGATCGCCGCATAGAAACGGCGTCGCCGTTCGGCTTCGATCCGGGCGAGGAGGTCATCAGCAGGCGACGCGGTGAATTTCATGGCCCTCAGGACGAGGTTGTCGCCCCTCTCGGCGTTCAGGCCGATGGCGGCCGCCACGGACTGGCGCAGATTCTCCAGGCCGGTCTCGTCGAGCTCGGCGTCGACAAGAACCGAGGCGGAAAGGAATCGTATGCCTCCGGGAGCGACGACGCGCTCGCGCTCACGGGTCGTGATTTCGTAGTTGGTGACCACATCGGAACGGTTGTATTCGCTGTTTCCCTGATCGGCCTGGGTCACCGCGTAGCCGGGGATGTTCGTCGTCGTCCCCGGCGCTTGAGCCGGAGGAGTCCCGGGCCCCACGTAGCTCTCGTCAACGGCCTGCTGGCTCCGGACCACGCCTTTCCCTGAGGGGCCGGGGACGTATTCCTTTTCGTTCTGCCGCGCCTTGTCGAAATCCAGCTCGACCCGTATCTTGACGACGGCGCGCCCCGGACCGAAGACCCGCTCCAGCATGAGGCGGACCTTGTGCTCCAGCTCCACCTCCTGCTGCCGCTCCAGCTCGCGCTGAACGGAGGAGACCCGCCCCTCGCCGCCGGTGGAATAAAGGAGCGTCTCGTCGTCGATCATGTCGGAAAGGACGTTCCCCGCCGTATCCACGACGGTAACGCTCTTGGGGTCGAGGGCTTCGACGCTTCGGGCGAGAAGGTGAACGATGGCCCGAACCTGCTCGGGACCGATGCGGCGTCCCGGCCGCAGCCCCACGAGGACGGAGGCCGTCGACGGCTGCTGCTGCTCCAGAAAGAGTCGGGGCTGCGGAAGAACGATGCTCACCCTGGCAAAATCGACGCCGTCGAGTCTGGAAACGGTGCGGGCCAGCTCGCCTTCGAGGGCGCGCAGATAGGCGATGCGCTGCTGGAAGTCGCTCATGCCCATCTTGCCCTCGTCGAAGATCTCGAAGCCGACGCCGCCGCCGCGAGGCAGTCCACCCTGGGCCAGGGAGAGGCGCGTCTCATAGACGCGTTCTCGAGGAACCAGAATGGCGTTGGCGGCGGGATCGAGGCGATAGGGGACCTTTTCCTCCCGGAGCACCTCGACGATGGCCGCCTGATCGTCGACCTCCAGACCGGCGAAAAGAGGCTCGTAGCGGGGCTTCCCTGAAAGGGTCACCATGAACAGAAGCAACAGGGCCACCCCCAGGGCAGCTCCGATCAGGGAATACCGCTGCCACCGCGAGAGGCCGGACCAGAACTGTCTCAGCCGTTCGGCGAAAAAGGAGATTTTCTCTCGCATGACGCCCTATCTAGACCGGCATCCGAGAGAGAGTCTGATAGGCCTCGACGAGCTTGTTACGGATCTCGACGACCATCCGAAGGGCCAGCTCGCCCTGAGTCACGGAGAGAACGACATCGGAGATGTCGTTGACATCGCCCGTGGCGAGGCGCCTCATGTCCTTCTCCGAGAGAAGCTGCTGCTCGTTCGCCTCCTTGAGCTGCTTTTCGAGAAGCTCGACGAAGGGCGTCGCCGAAAGAGTCGCGCCTCCCCGTTCCGAAACGCTCTGGCGCGGCTCGAGAGCCAGCTTCGACAGATTCAAGATGCGCTCGGTCATTGAGATACCTCCAGTCAGTCAGAATCACCTGGAACAAAGCCTTCAAATCAATCATAAAAACGGGCGGCAGAGATTTTCTCAAAACGAGAAAAACTGTTCAAAATAAAGCTAATACCCTTTCCACAAAAACCACACCAAAATTATCTTCATTTTGCCATGATTAGAGAGATGCCACAAGGGGGGGAGGAGAAATAAATTTTACATTAATCAACCCGAGGAGATAACATAAAAAGAGAGAGCGGCCTTAACACTCTCTCTTTTGAAATTTCAGTTAAAATTTTTGTTCTTTTGATTGTTTTACGGTTTAAAAGCCGTTCAGCCTCGAAGGATCTCCAAGGCCCCGTTGAACATGGTCTTGGCCGATTCGACGATGGCCAGATTGGCCTCATAGGCACGGCTGGCGACCATCATGTCGGCCATCTCGCGGACGACGTTGACGTTGGGATAGGCGACGTAGCCCGAGGCATCGGCATCGGGGTGATCCGGCTCGTAGGCGAGCCGCGGCGGCTGGTCGTCTTCGGCGATTTCGACGACGCGGACGCCGTCACCGGGACCGCGGCGCATGAAATCGTCGAGCCGCTCGGAAAAGAGGGGGACCCGCCGGACATAGGGACCGCCTTTGGGCGTCCTCGTGGTGTTCACGTTGGCCAGGTTTTCGGCGATGACGTCCATCCAGAGCCGATGGGCCGTCAGGCCGCTGCCTGCGGTGTCGATGGGGCGGAAGAGAAGCATCAGCGCCCTCCTATGGCGACCCGGTAAAGGGAGGCCTTTTTGCCGACAAGGCGCGTGGAGGCATTGTAGGCCATCCGCGTTTCGGCAAGGCGGGCCATCTCCACTTCAGGGTCGACGTTATTGCCGTCGAGCCGGTAGATTTCGTCGACGGGACGAACCTCTTTTGGCGTCACTTCTTCAACGGAAAGGGGCCGGAGAGCCATGTGCCTTTCATTGGTGACGGCCAAGGGCAGCCTCTTCGGGGCATCGAGAAGGGCCTTGAGCTGATCTTCGAAGCGCACCTCGCGCCTGGCGTAACGGGGCGTGTTGGCATTGGCGATATTGGAGCCGACGGCATTGAACCTCTGAGAGAGCCCCTCCAGATTTTTGGCCAGGACGTCCCAAGTCAGATCGCTGCGCATGAAAGATCCCTCCCCTCTAATGCCTTTTCGGCCGCAAAGGCTCCCGGCTTGAGCCTCTACTGCTCGAAGACGTCGAGCTCTTCCATGAAGAGCGGGCTCAGGACCTTGATGTAGGTCCCCTTCATGCCAAGGCTGCGGCTTTCGATGATGCCGGCGCTTTCCAGCTTGCGCAGGGCATTGACGATGACGCTTCTCGTGACGCCGACACGGTCGGCGACGCGGCTGGCGACGACGACGCCTTCGGCGCTGCCCAGTTCCTGGATGATGTGGCGCACCGATTCGACCTCCGAGTAGGAGAGGGCTCTCATGGCCATCTGGACGACGAGGCGTTCCCGGGCCCGCTCCTGGATGGAGCGGGTTCTCTCGTGAAGGATCTCGATGCCGACCACGGTGGAGAGGTACTCGCCGAGAACGAGGTCACGGGTATCGAAGGGGTGGCCGAAGCGGGCCAGGATGAGCGTTCCCAGACGCTCTCCGCCGCCGTTGATGGGCGTGTAGACCACATGCTTGTTCGAATAGGTGCAGGGCGCGTCGGAATAGGCGCAAAGACCGTGGTCGGTGTGGTTCAGGACCGACTCGTGAAGCTGATTGAGCTTGTCCACATAGGAGTCGGGCATCCTGCCGTCCTTGAGCTGATCGAGCATGATGGCGCAGTCGTATTCGCTGACCCAGGCGTAACCGAGAATCTTGCCCTCACGGTTGATGACGTAGACGTTGGCTGCGGAAAGGTCGCAGAGGAGCTTGCAGAGTTTCTGGTAGTCCGGCTGCGCCGTCTCCCGACGGCTCTGAAGAGCTCTCCCGACGAGGCGAGTCTTCTCCAGAAGATCCTGCATGGCCGACGGATTGAGGATCTTGGCTCGGGACTCGATGATTTCTTTCGGCATGTTCATGGTCAATGAGGTTCCCTCCTAAGCTGTTCTCGGTACTCCTTAAAGCAGATATCTGCGGACATCGACATCTCCGACCAGGGCCTCCAGCCGGGACTGTACGAAGGCTTCATCAACGATGATCTCCCTGCCCGCCAAGTCCGGGGCCTGGAAGCTGATTTCCTCAAGAAGGTGTTCCATCAGGGTGTGGAGCCTGCGGGCGCCGATGTTCTCCATTTCCCCGTTGATACGGGCGGCGAAGGAGGCGATGAGCGCCACGGCCTCCTCCCGAAAGGAGAGCCTGACCTCTTCCGTCGCCATCAGGGCCTCGTACTGACGGATGAGGCTGTTCTCGGGTTCCACGAGGATGCGGGCCAGGTCCTTTTCTTCCAGGGAGTCCAGTTCGACACGGATGGGGAAACGCCCCTGGAGTTCGGGGACGAGGTCGGAAGGCTTGACCCGATGAAAGGCTCCGGCCGCGATGAAAAGGACATGGTCGGTCCGGACCGTGCCGTATTTCGTCGAGACCGCCGAGCCTTCGACGATGGGCAGGAGGTCCCGCTGAACTCCTTCACGGCTGACGTCGGGTCCGGAGGTGCGCCCCTCGCCGGCGGCGACCTTATCGAGCTCGTCGATGAAGACGATCCCCTCTTCCTGGGCCTTCACCAGGGCCTCTTTCACGACGGTCTCCATGTCGACAAGCTTTTCGGCCTCTTCGGCCTCAAGAAGGCGGCGAGCCTCCGCGACGGAGACGCGCCGCCGCCGCGACTTTTTGGGCAGCAGGCCTCCCAGCATCTCGCCGAGGTTGATCCCCATCTCCTCCAGGCCGGCGCCGCCGAGCATGGGCATCCCCGCCGCGGCCGACTGGGTGATTTCGACTTCGACCTCCCGTCCCTCAAGCTTTCCCCTGCGGAGCATGTCCCGAAGCCGCTCCCGCGTGTTCCGGCGGCGTTCCGCCTCGTCTTCCGATTCGACAGACTCCTCGGGCTCTTCCTGATGTCCGGTCATGAAGGATCGGAAGAAGTCGGGAACCTGGGAGATCATCCGGCGGGGCGATGGGAGGAGGGCATCAAGCAGCCGATCCTCGGCCCTTTCGGCGGCGGGAGCCTGGACCTCCTCAAGCAGCCGGCTCTTGACGGTCTGCACGGCCGCCTCGACAAGGTCGCGGATCATCGACTCGACGTCACGTCCGACGTAACCCACTTCGGTGAATTTCGTGGCTTCGACCTTGATGAAAGGCGCGTCGACGAGACCGGCGAGACGACGGGCGATCTCCGTCTTGCCGACACCGGTAGGGCCGACCATGAGAATGTTTTTGGGGGCCACTTCCCGGGCGAGGTTTTCCTCGAGGAAACGGCGGCGCATACGATTGCGAAGGGCAACGGCGACAGCCCGCTTGGCCTTTCCCTGACCGACGATGAAGCGGTCGAGATAGGCGACGATGGCCGAAGGCGTGAGGGAATGGTCTCCCAGAGGAGTCATCGGTGAAGGACCTCCACGGTAAGGGCGCTGTTGGTGTAGATGCAGATATCCGAGGCGATTTCCAGGGAACGTCGGGCGATGGTCTCGGCATCAAGGTCACCCGCCTCGAGAAAGGCTCGGGCGGCGGCGAGGGCAAAGCCCGACCCCGACCCGATCGTCGCCGCGGCCCCTTCGGGCTCGAGGACGTCGCCGGCTCCGGAAAGCAGAAGCGTCTGGTCGGCATCGGCCACAAGCATCATCGCCTCGAGGCGGCGGAGAATCCTGTCGGTGCGCCACTCCTTGACGAGGGCGACGGCCGCCCGGGCCAGTCGGCCCTGCTCCTCGACGAGACGCTTCTCGAAACGCTCCAGCAGGGTCATGGCATCGGCCGTGCTCCCGGCGAAACCGGCCAGCACCTTCCCGTCGCCGATGCGACGGACCTTGCGGGCCGAGGCCTTGATGATCTGATTGCCCAAGGTGACCTGGCCGTCACCGGCCATGGCCACGATAGGGCCTTTACGGACACAGAGAATGGTTGTTCCTTTAAGGAGTTCCATCGGGTTCCTGTTCTTCCCTTCCTGCCCTGGGGTGAGCGGCGCTGTAGCCGGCCAGAAGCTGATCGGCCGTGATTTTGAGGTAGCGTTGCGTCGTCACGAGGCTCTCGTGACCGAGAAGTTCCTGAAGCACCCTCAGGCTCGCCCCTCCTTCAAGCATGTGGGTGGCGAAGCTGTGGCGCAGGACGTGAGGCGTGACACCGGCCAGGCCGACGCGAACCGCCGCTCTGGTGACGACGCGATGGACGGTGCGGACGGTGAGCCGCGAGCCTTGAGGCCCCTGAAAAAGAGCCCCCTCCAAGGGAACGCCGCAGCTTTGCCCATAGGTCTTCAGGGCGGCCAAGGCGGGACGTCCCATGGGGACCATCCGTTCCTTTCTCCCCTTGCCTCTGACACGGAGCCATCGTTCGTCGAGGTCGGCGTCGATCCAATCCAACGCCACAGCCTCGGCAACACGGAGACCGCAACCGTAGAGGATCTCCAGCAGGGCCCGATCACGCAGAATCCGGTCTCCTTCGGGACCCTCCTCGATAAGGCGGGTGACATCTTCGAGGGCGATCGCCCGGGGAAGCCGGCCGGGCAGCTTGGGCCCCTTGACAGAGGCAGCGGGGTCTTTGACGACAAGCCCGCTCTCGAGGAGGTAGACCGTCCAGCTTTTGACGGCCGAAAGCTTCCGCGCCGCCGATGTCCGGGCGAAACCGAATCCGACCATCTCCCTCAGAAAGCCTCTCACATGCCCCACTTCAATCTCTGCGGGGGAGGCGACGCCCTGCTGAAGGAGGTAGTCGACGAACTGGGCCAGATCGACGGCATAGTTCACGACGGTGTTGTCCGACCGTCCCTTGCTGAACCTCATGAAATCCAGAAAACTGTCGACAGCAGAAGACAAGTTATCGGTCATGGCCCTTATATTAGCACTCTTAAAAAGATTGGGAAGCCGAAGAGCTGCAAAAATGGGCAGTTTTTTCTAGCATTTTCGGGGATTTTCAAGCAAATTGTCCGCCTGTATCGCCTTTTCCAATGTCTCCAGCGCCCTCAGGGCAATCTGGCGGCATCGTTCCGTCTTCGGACGGACCTTGCGGTCCAAGGAGGGGAAGATTCCGAGATTGACGTTCATGGGCTGAAAGGATTCGGGCCGGGCGTCTCTGAGATAGTGAAGGAGAGAGCCGATGGCCGTCTCGCGAGGCCAGGTCGGGAAAGGACGCCTTTCAAGGAGGGCGGCGGCATTGAGGGCCGCCACAAGTCCCATGGCGGTGCTCTCCATATAACCCTCGACGCCGACGATCTGTCCCGCCAGGAAGAGATCGCCCGAGTCGACAAGCCGGAGGGCACCGTCAAGAACGCGGGGAGCACAGACGTAGACGTTGCGGTGCATGACGCCGAAACGGACGAACTCGGCCTGTTCCAGGCCCGGGATGAGACGGAAGACCCGCTCCTGCTCTCCCCAGCGGAGATTGGTCTGAAAGCCGACGAGGTTGAAGAGGGTGCCCTCCCGGTTGTCCTGGCGGAGCTGGACAACCGCGAAGGGCTCACGGTCGGGGTGGCCCGGATCGATTATTCCCACCGGCTTGAGAGGGCCGAAGCGGAGCGTATCGGAGCCCCGAGAGGCGATGACCTCGATGGGAAGACAGCCTTCGAAGTAGCGCAGGTCTTTTTCGAACTCCTTCCGGGGTACCCCCTCGGCTTCGACAAGAGCCTCGCAGAAGGCGCGGTACCGGGCCTCGTCCATGGGGCAGTTGATGTAATCCTCCCCTTCGCCGTAGCGGCTGGCGCGGAAGGCGACGTCCTGATCGACGGAATCGACGGCGACGACGGGGGCCACGGCATCGAAGAAGGCCAGACAGCCTCCCGCCCGATCCCGGATCGCCCCGGCGAGGGATTCCGCGGTGAGAGGCCCCGTCGCGATAATGGCGGGGCCTTCGGGAAGGGCGGTTACCTCCTCCCTCTCGATCCGGATCAGGGGGTGCTCGGCGAGGTGTTCCGTCACGGATCGGGCGAACCCTTCGCGGTCGACGGCGAGAGCCTTGCCGGCGGGGACACGGCTCCCGTCGGCCACGGAGAGGACCAGGCTCCCCAGACGGCGCATCTCGGCCTTCAGGATGCCGCCTGCGGAGGTGAGCCGGTCGGCACCCAGAGAGTTACTGCAGACCAGCTCGGCGCAATCGCCGCTCACGTGGGCCGGAGTCTTCCGAAGGGGCCGCATCTCGACAAGCCGGACCGGATAGCCCCGGGAAGCCAGCTGCCAGGCCGCCTCGCTTCCGGCAAGGCCGGCGCCGACGACGAGCACCTCAGGCTTCACCGCCGTCGTCCCCCTCTTCGACGTAGGCACAGGCAGAGCAGGCCAGGACGGCCTTGCGTCCCTTTTTCTTTTTCTCCAGGAAGGCGCCGCAGAGAGGGCAGGCCTTGCCCGTGGGTTCGTTCCAGCTCACGAAATCACATCCGGGATAACGGGAACATCCGTAGAAGGTCCGGCCTTTCTTGCTTCGGCGGCGGACGACCTCCCCTTCCCCGCAGACCGGACAGGCGACGCCGATGGTCTTGAGGAGAGGCCGGCTGTATCTGCACTCGGGATAACCCGAGCAGGCGATGAACTCGCCGAATCTCCCCCGTTTGATGACCAGCGGAGCCCCGCATTCGGGGCAGTCTTCGCCGATCTCCCGGACCGGCAGCTCGACAGGGCGGGCCAGCTTCTCCGCCTTGACGAGATCGGCGGAAAAGCTCTCCCAGAAGACCCGGACCAGATCGAGCCATTGCCGTTCGCCCCGCTCGATTTCGTCGAGATCCTCCTCCATCGTGGCCGTGAAGTCGGTATTGACGAGGTCGGAGAAATGCTCCAGGAGAAAGTCGCAGACGAGAACGCCCAGTTCCGTGGGGACAAGCTTTTTCTCCTCGCCGCGCTCGACATAGCCGCGGTCGAAAAGGGTCGAGACGATGGAGGCGTACGTCGAAGGCCGCCCCACTCCCTTGTCCTCAAGCAGCTTGACCAGACCCGACTCGGTGTAGCGCGACGGCGGCCGGGTGAACTTCTGAGTCCGAGTCACGTCGAGAAGATCCAGAAGCTCCCCCTTCTCGGCAAGAGCGATGACGCCCTCCTTGAGATCGAGAGGCCAGAGAATCCCCCATCCCTTGAAAAGGAGCGAGACCCCGGACTGGCGGAGGCCGAAGGGACCTGCCTCGACATCGAGGGTCGTCCGGGAGAGCTGGGCTGCGGCCATCTGGCTGGCGACGAACCGGCGCCAGATGAGGTCGTAGAGCTGGAACTGCTCCTTCGCCAGGTGCTCCCTGATCTCCTGGGGATCGAAGGTGATATCGGTGGGGCGGATCGCCTCGTGGGCGTCCTGAACTCTCCCCCGGCTTTTGTATTCGTTGGGTTTCGACGGCAGGTAGTCCGAGCCCCAGCGGGCCTCGATGAATCGGCGGCAGGCCTCCTGGGCCTCTTCGGAGACGCGGAGGCTGTCGGTGCGCATGTAGGTGATCAGGCCCACAGGCCCCTTGCCGGGAAGGTCGATCCCCTCGTAGAGGGCCTGAGCGACGGCCATGGTCCGCTTCGGAGAGAAACCGAGACGGCGCCCCGCCTCCTGCTGGAGCGTGCTCGTCTTGAAAGGCGGCAGCGGAGGCCGCCGGTTTTCTCTGGTCCTCCAGTCCGAGACGACGAGACGGTGACATCGGAGTTCCTTCTCGACGGCCTCGGCTTCCGCCGCACAGGAAAGGCTCAGGGCCTTGCCGTCCCTCTTTTCCAGCCGAAGCCGGTAACGCCTGTCGTCCGAGGCGCCGCCATCGACATCGACGAGCCAGTACTCCTGCTCCCTGAAGGCCTCGATCTCCTTCTCCCGCTCGCAGAGGATCCGAAGGGCCACGGACTGGACGCGACCCGCCGAGAGGCCCGAACGGATCTTGTTCCAGAGAAGGGGGCTGAGACGGTAGCCGACGAGACGATCCAGAACGCGCCGGGCCTGCTGGGCGTCGACGCGGCGAAGGTCGATCGGCTCAGGATGAGCGACGGCGTTTCGGACCCCCTGCTTGGTGATCTCATAAAGGCGGATACGGCAAGCCTCGGAAGGGTCAAGCCCGAGGAGGAAGGCGAGATGCCAGGCGATGGCCTCCCCTTCCCGGTCAGGGTCGGAGGCGAGCAGAATGCGGTCAGCCGCCTTGGCCCTGCCCTTCAGCTCCTTGACGATGCTCCCTTTCCCGCGCACGAGGATGTACTCGGGAGAGAAATCCTCCTCGACCAGGACACCCATGCGGCTCTTGGGAAGATCGCGGACGTGGCCCATGCTGGCCTTGATCTCATAGTTGCGGCCAAGAAGCTTTGAAAGCGTTTTGGCCTTTGTGGGCGACTCGACGATAACGAGAGTCTTTTTCGCCATCGTGCGCTCCTAGCAGGTCCAGCGGGCGCTCTGATCGGCGCAGAAGGAGCTCTCGATGCCGGAAAGAGGAAGGACGCCCTCCTCCCAGAGGGCCTCCAGGACGGCACAGAAAAGATCGGGCGTGACACAGAGCCGGCCGGCCTTGCCCAGACGGACCGATTCGTCGATGGCACACTCGACGACATGAGGGGGATACTCCTCCGTCTCGAGGTAACGACAGGCGAGGCCAAGAGTTTCTGTGGCAAGGTAGCGGCGCTCTAGATCATGAAACAGGCGAAAGGACATGAAGACACCTCCGTAAAAAACCCCCTTCCGAAGAAGGAGCGCTTCCGGTGAACAAAAGGGAACCCCCGGGGTGATTCCTGGGGGACAGCTGTTATCTAACCAATAAAGCCGATCGGAGTCAAAGGGGTCAACGCTCAGATCTCGGGGCTGGCGCTCCACCGGCCCGGCCCCGAAGGATAGACGAGACCTCGGGCCGCAAGCAGGCTCAGAACCCGGACCACGTCGGCGGCGCCCATTTTACCTTGGGCGGCCAGGTTGTCAACGGCCCGTTCGCCCTGGTCGCGAATGAGGAAGTAGAGAGCCTTCTCTTCGTCCGAGAGATGAAGGCTCCTCGACGGAGCCGGCGGCACGGGGGAATCGAAAAGGGCGAGTTGGCGCTGGCCGTTGAAACCGACGAACTCATCGAGTTCGACGAGAGGAAAGGCTCCGTCGAAGAGCAGGCGGTTGGAGCCTTCGCAGACGCCCTCTCCCACTCTGCCGGGGACGACCCAGACCTCCCGCGAGGCCTCCAGGGCGATGCGGGCCGTGATCATGGCACCGCTTCTCTTGGGAGCCTCGACGACGACGAGCCTGGACGAGAGCCCGACAATGATGCGGTTTCTCCTGGGGAAACGCCACCCCCGGGCCTCCGTCCTCAGAGGGTATTCGCTGATGAGAGCTCCCCGCTCGGCGATCGATCGGAACAGCTCCTCGTGCCCTTGAGGGAAGACGCGGTCAACGCCGGTGCCCAGGACGGCGACGGTTCCCATTCCCCCCTCGAGAGCTCCGGAATGAGCCGAGCCGTCAACTCCGGAAGCGCCGCCGCTGACGACGGCCGATCCTCCCAGAGAGAGCCGCCGCCCAAGGTCGTAGGCGACACGCCGTCCGTAGGCGGAACACCGCCTTGTTCCGACGATCGCCACAGCGGCCTCCAGGGAAGGGATGCTGCCTCGGACATAGAGCAGCAGAGGGGCCTTGGGGAGGCTTCGGAGCACCTCGGGATAGGTCTCGTCCTCAAGGGTGACGACGGAGACGCCGAGGCTTCGGCAGCGCTCGAACTCCTCTTCGGCCCACCCCCTGGAGAGTCCCTTTTCCAGCAGAGCCTGAACCCTCTCGGTAAGGCCCAGCCCCTTCCAGAGCGAGACTCCGCCTTGCACAAGCTCGACGGCGTCGATCCCCTCCCGACGAAGCCCCTCGAGATAATCCCTGTCGAAGCTTTCGCAGGCGTTGAGCAGCATCAGGGCGTGCCGTCCGTCCAAAGCTCTTCCCCCCTTCCTCGATAGGCCAAGGCCTCGGCCACATGGGCGACGTCGACGTCGGAGACCCGGGCCAGATCGGCGATGGTTCGGGCAACCCGCAGCACACGGCTCATACCCCGTCCTGTGAGGCGATGTCGCCTCGCCATCGAAGCCAGGAAGGCACGAACCTCGCTTCCGGGGAGAAGCGTCTTTCGCAGGATCTTTTCAGGAACCTCGGCGTTGCAGGAACAGCCCCAGCGTCGCCAGCGCTCCTGCTGAATCCGGCGGGCCTCTTCGACACGCTTCCGGACGACGGAGCTCGTCTCGGGTTCCACCGACGAAAGCCCCACAAGCTCCTCCGGCGTCAGACGGGGCACCTCGACATGAAGATCGATGCGATCCATGATCGGCCCCGAAAGCCGCCGTCCGTAGCGCTCTCTCTCCGTCGCCGAGCAGCGGCAGGAGACGAGAGGATCTCCCAGATAGCCGCAGGGACAGGGATTGCAGGCACAGACCAGCAGGACCCGGGCCGGATAGGTCGCCGTCCCCGTGGCCCGGCTTACCGCGATGCGGCCGTCTTCCAGGGGCTGGCGGAGGGCCTCCAGGAGATCGCGGCGGAACTCGGTGAACTCGTCGAGGAAGAGCACGCCGCGATGGGCCAGGCTCACCTCGCCTGGGCGAAGATCGCGCCCCCCTCCACAAATGGCGGCGGTGCTGGCCGTGTGGTGAACGGCACGGAAGGGGCGCCTTCTGCCGCCACGTTCGAAGGGGCTCCCCACCGTGCTGCGGACGAGCAGCACCTCAAGGAGCTCTTCCTGAGAGAGCGGCGGCAGAATCCCCTGCAGTGCCCGGGCAAGCATGGTCTTCCCCGAACCGGGCGCTCCCATGAGAAGCAGGTTGTGATGGCCGGCGGCGGCGATCTCCAGGGCCCTCTTGGCGACCATCTGTCCCTTGATGTCGGCAAGATCGGTCTCCGCTTCGAAAGAAGGCTCCCCCTCGGCGGCGGGGCGAACCGCCTCCAGCCTGCGCTTCCCTCTCAGATGATCGAAGAGATCCCGAAGGGTCGATGCGGCGAAGGCTTCGAGACCGGGGACCAGGGCGACTTCGCCGGCATTCTCCTCCGGAACGTAGAGCGGCAGGCCCGACTCCCTGGCCATCAGGGCCGCAGGCACGGCGCCGCGGGTGCGGCGAAGCCGCCCGTCCAGGGCCAGTTCCCCCATGAAGACCGCCGCCCGCTGAGACGGGATGAGTCCCTGACGCTCGGCGAGGGCGACCGCCATGGGAAGATCGAGGAGCGTCCCTTCCTTGGGCAGGTCGGCCGGCGCCAGATTGAGGGCGATCCGTCCTCGAAGCGAATTGCCCTGGTTCCGAAGGGCGGCCCGTATCCGTTCCCGGGCCTCCCGAACGGCCACATCGGGGAGGCCGACGATGGAGATGGCGAAGAGTCCTCCCGTGATCTCCACCTCGATCTCCACCTTGAGGGCCTCGACACCGCGCAAGGTCACGCCGCAGATCCTGCTCACGAAGGCCACCCCATGGCGATATCGGGAAAGAGTTCCACCTTGGGGTTCCCCCCGCCGTCGACGGTGACGGCCAGAAGGTCGATCCGCCAGGGTCCTTCCCAACCGACGCGGTCGACGTAGCTCCGCCCCGCCCGGACGAGAACGCGGAGCTTCCGGGGCCCCACCGTCTCCTCCGGAGGAAGGAGGCGGCCGATGCTCCGAAGCCTCACCTCGACGACGACGAGCTCCTCCCCGTCAAAGGCGACAACGTCGAGTTCGCCCCCTGCGATCCGGACGTTCCTCTCCTTGATGCGCCATCCCAGGGAACGGAGGTATTCCTGAGCGACATCCTCGCCGTAACGTCCTTTCTCCAGATGGTTCAAAGGCGTCGCTCCTTTCCGCCGTCACCGTACCGGTCCAACCTGTAGATGAAGGCCAGGATGCGGGCGACGGCCTCATAAAGCTCGACGGGAATCTCTTCGCCCAGCTCGAGGACGAGGAGAGCGCTGACCAGGGCGGCGTCTTCCACAAGGGGGATCTCGGCGCTGCGGGCGATTTCGATGATCTTCTGGGCCAGGTACCCCTCTCCGGAGGCGACAAGACGGGGAGCCCCGCCTTCACCGGGCTCGTAGCTGAGGGCGGCCGCTTTTTTGCGTCCCTTCGTCATGCCTCGAAATCCACCCCCCTGTAAAACCGAAGTCTCTCGTCGGACCGAACCGTGAGGCCGAGGTGCTGAAGCGCCAGGGGAAGCTCACGAAGGCGGGATGCCAGCTCCTTCAGGGAGAGCCTGAGTGGAGGCATCCCCTCGGGCGAGGCGCGGAGGAAAACGGCCAGAGCCTTCCCGTCGTAATGAAGTTCGCCTTCGACAGGTCCCAGACGGTCCAGGGGAAGGTCGAAGGAAAGGAGCCAGAGTCCGCGGCTCCGCTCGACGGCCACCCGGGCCGGGGCCCCCTCTTCGAAGGGCCAGCGCAGAAGGGGGCGGGCCTCTCCATCGGTATCGACCGTTACGGGCGATCCCAGAAGCGTCAAGGCCGACAAAAGGTCATCAAGCTCGCTATCGCCGCCTCGAACCGCAGCGAGGGCCTCCTTGAGGGCCGTCCCCGAGGCGAGACGTTCCGACAGGCGCAGGCGGAAACGCTTCCAGAGGCGGGGCAAAAGGCCGTCATCCAGGGCGAGGTAGCTTGCGATGACCGAAACGTTGTGCTCCGTCAGGGGGAGCCCGCGAGCCCAGAGTTCCACGAGGGCCGGCAGCTGCTCCCTGAGGCCGCCCAGACGCACCCAGGCCGTGCGGAGCCGGCCCAGAGCCTCTCTCCCCAAGGGAAAACCGCGGGAAAGGAGGGCCTCGGCAAGGGCCAGATCACGACCCGAAAGGGAGGCCAGCAGCCCTTCTCTTCCGGCGGTGATCAGCTTCAGGAGCGGAGGCGCGCCGTTCTGCCACTGGGCCCGAAAGGCCTGGCCGGGAAAGAGCTCCATCGTCGCCCTCGCCTGAAGCTCGCGGCCCAGGAGGCGGACGAGATAGGAACCGTCCTCGCTCTTCGCCAGGACGCGCCCCTCGACGACGTCTCCGTCGGCCAGGGCGGGCCCCGTCGGTCGGCCCGTCGGTTGCGCCGACGTCTGCCGCTGCGTCTCCTGAAGCTCCGAAGGCAAGCCCTGCCTCTGTTCGAGGCCGCCGACGCCGCCCGTCATGACAGGATTTTCCTGCAGAAGCTCAGCCGGTGAATCGGAGAGGGCCCGAAACACCTCAGCGCTTCATGGTGGGCTTTCGTTCCGTACCCCTTGTGGCGGGAAAACTCCCATTGGGGATAAAGTCTGTCCAGGGCCGTCATGACCCGATCGCGGAGCACCTTGGCGATGACGGAGGCGGCGGCGACGGCGGGGACGATGTCATCGGCCCCCGGAAGGGCCCTCTGCTCGAAGGGCAGGCCGGGGATGAGGCGGTTCCCGTCGACGATGACCCGATCGGCTTCGACGCCGAGGGCGACGACGGAACATCTCATGGCCCAGAGACTGGCCTGGAGAATGTTCTCCTCCTCGATCCGCCCCACTGAGGCCGCCTGAGCCCGCCAGAGGACACCCAGAGCTTTCATGGCGGCGAAAAGCGACTCCCTTCGGGCCTCGCCCAGCTTCTTGGAATCCCGCAGGCCCAGATCGAGGAGCACCTCGCGCTGAGACCGCGTCAGCACGGCGGCGGCGGCGACGACAGGGCCGGCCAGAGGACCTCGGCCGGCCTCATCGGTGCCGACGATCAGTCGCTTTCTTCCCATGAGGGAGCCTCGCCGGGCTTCTCCAGGGAAACCCGGCCCAGCCGACCCGTCGCGAAGGCATCGAGAAGGCGCTTCCCCGCCTGGGCGAGATTGACCCCTCCGCCGCGGACAAGGCAGCCGAGCCGGCGGCCGATCGCCTCGAGAAGGGCCTCATCGCTCCCGCCGCCGTCGACCACCTGCCAGCTCTTTTCGACAAGCCGCCAGAGACCGCGACTCCGGAGAGCCCCGATCAGCCCCAGAGCCAGAACGTCCGTGCCGCCGATGACTTCGGCACGGCTGCAGCCGATCCAGGCAAGGTGGCGATGGACGGAGGCTCCCGCATGAGGATCGGCGATTCCCGGCGAATCGACGACCAGAAAGCCCCTTCCCTTGGACCAGGAGACGCCGCGGGTAATGCCGGGCAGAGCACCGACGAGAGCCGACTTGCGACCGACCAGGCCGTTGAGGAGGAGCGATTTCCCGACGTTGGGGATTCCCAAAACGGCCAGACGCAGCTCCCGGTGGGCAGGTCGGCGCGCCCCGAGGGCCCTGATGAGGTCATCAAGGCGGTCCTTGCGAAGATCGTAGGCCCAGGCCTCGTCGCCTCGACTCCGAAACCAGTCGATCCAGCGGGAGGTGACGGATTCATCGGCCAGGTCCCTCCTCGTCAGAACCTGCCAGACCGGCCTGGCGGAACGGAGCGATTCCACAAAGGGGGAGGCCGTCAGGAGCGGCGCCCTGGCGTCCCGGACCTCAAGGAAGAGATCGAGATCCCTGACGAGCTCCAGCAGCTTGCGGGAGCCTCGTGCCATATGGCCCGGGAACCAGACGGTCCGCCCCACGTCACTCCACCGGTCCCAGACGGCTCAAGGGCCAGTAGCGGACGAAGACGGGGCCCTTCAGGTAGTTTTTGGGAACGAAACCCCAGAAGCGGCTGTCCTGGGAGTTGGGGCGGTTGTCACCGAGACAGAAATAGCTCCCCTCGGGGATCTTGACGGGCGGCATCTCGAACAGATCCCGGTTCTTCACGTACATTTCGCTCTGGACCGCACCGTTGACGAAGACCATGCCGTCCTTCAGTTCGACGACATCGCCGGGAAGGGCGATGATCCGCTTGACGAAATCGCGCCTGGGATCCATGGGGTACTTGAAGACGGCGATCTGCCCGCGGGCGGGATCGCTGAAACGGTACCAGAACTTGCAGACCAGGACCCGGTCGCCCACCTCCAGCGTGGGAATCATGGAACCGCTGGGAATCCAGAAGGCCTGAACGACGAAAGTCCGTAGAACGAGGGCGAGCGCCAGAGCCCAGAGAATGGTTTCCAGGGTCTCGCGCCACCACGGCTTGACTGCCATACCGATGACCTCCTCGGGAGCGTCGTGCAAAGGATAGGTGAAACTCTGCCCCGGCGAAAGGGACGCCACAAGTTTATACCCTTTTTGATGCGCCCTTTCAACGACTTCAGGGGGGCGTATCGGCCAGACGGATCCGTCCCTGAACGGAGACGACGAGAAAACGGAAAGGCCTGAAAGCCTTCTCTTCCGGAGGGGAAAAGAGATCGAGAGTGAAGGCGGGAGAAAAGGTATGAAAAAGAGGAGAGAAGACGCTTTCCGTTATCGTAGCCTCTTGGGTGCTCTTCACCCTGCGGCGCATGAAAAGGCGCCCCCTGCCGTCGAAGCGCTCCGTCCGTCCCGTATCGTCCCAGCGAAGATAGAGGACGTCCACGGCCTGGCTGGAGGAGAAATGAAGCCGGAAAGAACGTCGTTCCGCCAGGGCGCGACGGGTCTTCCCCTGAAGCCACCGCAGAAGCGACTCCGACTCCCGTCTTGCCGCGGCGAGACGGGCCTGAGACGAGTCGAGACTGCGATGAAGGGCGAGTCCCGCCACCCCGGCCAAAACCGCCGCAACGAGAAAGACTGTCAGCAGCTCGGCGAGGCAGAAGGCATGAAACGGCTTCACAGCGAGGGGCTCTCCCCGGCGGGAGAGCCCCTCATCAGAGGAGCGATCAGCCCTGTAGAGCCTCATGGCCCAGAGCCAGGACCTTGAGGTTTTCGGTGCGGAACCGCTCCGGCGAGAGCTCGGCTACGGCCTGTTTCACCTCGTCGTAGGAGACGCCGCCCTCGACGGTGGCGCTGAGGGCGCCGAGGATCAGGACGTTGAGGAAGAGGAAGCGGCCGCCCATCTCCTTTTTGAGGATCTCATAACCCTCGATGGCGCGGACGCCGATCCTCCGGGAATCCAGGTAGCTCCTGAGCCTCTCGTTCTCCAGGGCCTCCTTCTGATGGACGTTGACGACGAGCATCCCGCCGTCGCGGAGAAAATGGAGGTTGCGGAAGCCCTCTCCCTGCTCGAAGGCGAGAAGCAGATCGGCCTCTCCCGCCCGAACCAGAGGACTGTGGTAGGAACCGATCTTGAAGTGGCTGATGACCGATCCGCCGCGCTGGGCCATGCCGTGGACTTCGCTGCCCAGGACTCTCTCGCCTCGGGAGAGGGCGATCTGGCCAAGCACCTTGCTGGAAAAGAGGATACCCTGCCCTCCCAGTCCGACGATAACGTACTGCATCGCTTACGCCTCCTCTCCGCCGACGGCGACAATGGCCCCGTGGGGGCAGACGAAACGGCAGACGCCGCAGGAGACGCAGAAGCGCTCGTCGATGCGGGCCTTCCCGGCTTCGTCGTCGAAGACGAGACCGGGACAGTTGAAGTTGGTGATGCAATAGCGGCAGCCGACGCACTTTTCCCGGTCGACGGTGACGCTGATCCGATCCTGTCTGGGGCGGAGCAGCATGCAGGGGTGGCGGAAGACGACGACCGACGGTGTCCGGTTCTCCCTGGCGAACTGCCAGGCCTTCCTCACGGCCTGTGCCCCTGCGGTGACGTCATAGGCGGGGATCACCTCGACGTGCCGAACGCCGCACCCCTTGATGAGGGAGACGATATCGACGGCCACGCCTTCATCGCCCTTGCGGAGCTTCTCTCCGATGCCGGGATGGGACTGGCCGCCCGTCATGGCCGTCAGGCGGTTGTCGAGGATGGCCAGCACGAAGGCATGGCGGTTGTAGACGGCGTTGATCAGACCCGGAACGCCCATGTGGAAGAAGGTGGAGTCTCCGATGGCGGAGACGACGGGCTGTTCCTTGCCGTCGACGTGATGGGCCAGGAAGAAGCCCGATCCCTGGGAGACGGAGGCTCCCATGCAAATGACGGAATCGACCATCTTCTGGTTGATCCCCAGGGTGTAGCAGCCGATATCGGAGGGATGGATGGCCGCCGGAAGGGCCTTGTGAATGGCGAAGTAGCTGGCCCGGTGGGGACAGCCGGGACAGAGGGCCGGCGGCTTGGGCGTCACCTTCAGCTCCTGCAGGGCCGCCTTCAGCGCCTCATCGCTGCGGGAGGGCCGTTCCTCGCCGAGAGCCCTGCAGAGGAGCCCCTCGATGATCTCCGGCAACAGCTCCCCGGCGCGGGGGACGAAACCGTTCCAGCGCCCCTTGATCTTCGTCCGGTCGGGAAGCTGCATCTCCATGACGGGATAGGTCTCTTCAAGCATGAGGACGTTGTCGTGGCGGGCGATGAAATCCTCGACCTTCCTCACGGGCAGGGGGAAGGGGGTGCCGATCTTGAGAACGGCCACGTCGGTGCGCCCCATCGCCTTGAGGATATCCATGACGATGGAAAAGGAGACGCCGCCGGCGATGACGGCCAGCTTCGGCTTCGAAGAGGCCGGAACCTCGTAATTGTAGCTGTCGAAGGCACTCTCGAACTCCTCGGCGATGGCGTCGATCTTGGCGTTGAGCCGGGGATGGGAGAGCCGGACATGGGCGGGCAGACAGACCCAGCGCTTGGGGTCTTTCTTGAACTCGGCCCGATTGGGCACGTCGAGGACGTCTCCCAGCTCCACGTCCTGGCGGCAGTGATCGACGCGCACCGAGGGACGGAGAACGGCGATGATCCGGTGCCGCTCGGAAAGATCGAAGGCGTCGAAGACCATGCGCTTCGCCTCCTCCGCCGACGAGGGATCGAAACAGGGGAGCTTGGCGAACATGGAGAAAAAGCGCGTATCCTGCTCTGTCTGAGAGCTGTGAGGCCCGGGATCGTCGGCGACGACGAGAAGGAAGCCGCCGGCCATATCGAACTGGGCGACGCTCATGATACCGTCGGCGGCGACGTTCATCCCGACCTGCTTCATGACGGCACAGGCCCGCTGCCCGGCGAAGGAGGCCGCCACGGCCACCTCGAAGGCCACCTTCTCGTTGATCCCCCATTCGACGGCCGTCTTCGTCCCCAGTTCGTCGGCGTAGGCGGCGACAGCAGGCAGAATCTCCGAGGACGGCGTCCCCGGATAGGCCGTCGCGACGGCGCATCCGGACTCTACGATCCCCCGGGCGATCGCCTCGTTGCCCAGGAGAATCTGGCGTTTGCTCAACATGGAACACTCCTCTCCACAGACTTCAGACTGGTGAAGACTACAGGCAGGACTCGAAAAGAGCCTGATAGGCCTCGGGGCAGCGAATCAGCCGGCCCTGGCGGTCACAAAAACCGTGGCGGGTCGTCCCTTCGACGAGAAGGGCCCCGTCATCATCGCGAAGGGCGCGATAGCGGAAGGTCAGGCTGTGACTCTTCAGCTCCGCGAGAACCGTCTCGACCCGGATCAGGTCGTCGTACCTGGCCGAGCGCTTGTAGCGGCAGCGAGCCTCCACGACGGGAAGCATCACTCCCGAGGCCTCCATGGCCGGGACGGAAACCCCCAGATCACGACAGAATTCGCCGCGGGCGGCCTCGAACCAGACAAGATAGTTGGCATGGTAGACGACGCCCATCTGGTCCGTCTCGGCATAACGGACCCGCTGGCGTGAAAGGAAAAGCCGGGCCATCAAAAGAGCACGGAATCCTTCAGGAGCGGGGCAGCCGTTCGACGGCGTCGCCCCGACGGATCCGTCCGCCCTCGATGACACGGCAGAAAATCCCCTTCCGCGGCATGATGCAGTCGCCTGTCTTGTGATAGATCTCGCACTTCGTGTGGCAGGTCTTGCCGATCTGGGAGATCTCCAGCAGCGCCTCGCCTGCTTGGAACCTGTCACCGATAGCGACGTCGGCAAGATCAAGCCCGCTTAGGGTCAGGTTCTCGGCGAAGCTCCCGGGTCTCAGGCCCGGGAGCTTAACCGCCGCGGCCTCGATGTCCTCAAGGGCGAGGAGACTCACCTGGCGATGGGCGAAACCCGCATGAGCATCGCCTTCAAGTCCCGTTTCAACGACGAGGAATCCCTCGCCGACGTCTTCCTTGGGAGTTCCCTTTGTCTTGGAAGTGCACACGGCCACGATCGATCCCTTACGTCTTTCCACTCCGTCTTTCCTCCTTAAGAATTCCGCCACCGTCACCCTCTACGGCAGGAGCTGCGATGAACCTGCATCAGGCAGAGGCCGCTGACGACTTCAAATCCCTCCGCCCTGAGACGTCTTTCGCCGTCGCCGTTCTCCGCCCCGGGCTGAAACCAGACGATGGGCCTGGGGGCAAGGGCCATCAGCGCGGCCAGAGCTTCCTCCTGATGGCGGGCATCGATGAAAAGGGCCACGATGTCGACGGGTCCCTTCAGATCCTCCGGCCCGCCCAGACAGCGTTCTCCCAAAATCTCCTGACCGGCGTAGGCGGGATTGACGGGGATAAGGCGAAAGCCCTGGCCTTGGAGGTAGCCCATCACCCCGTAGACGGGCCTCTCCCTCTTGGGCGAGGCTCCGACGACGGCTACCGTAGACGGTGTACAGACAAAACGCTCTCGTATGTCATTAAAGGACAACGCCACGGCGCGCCTCCTTTCCGGCGGAGACAGCGCCCCAAGGACGCTGAAAGTCCACCTCCCCGTGAGAAAACCCCGGCCCTATGCCAGACTTTACCACGAAAGCCGTTCCTTCCGACAGATTTCTTGAAGAGGATTGACGACGCCCCTGCCCTCCGAAACGGACAAGCCCCCGGAAATCACCATACATCACCTCGTCTTTGAACTGCAACCATTTTGCGCAGCAGCCGTTCGCCCGGCCCCACGCCTTTTAGAAAACATCAATAATCCTGGCATGTTCGCCTTTGTTTCTTTATGATAAGATGAACTGAAGGGGATTTCAGGCTGTCGACATAAGGAGGGGTTCCCCAGCGTCGCGCATGAGACATTTTCCAGCGTCACATTCACAATGGTGAGGAGGATGCCTTCATGAAAAAGACATTGCCCGTATTGCTTGCAGTCTTTCTTATGACCGTCTGCTGCATTGCTGCCGCTTCAGCCGAAACCTACCAGTGGAACGCCAATTCCGTATGGCCCCCCAACAACCATCAAAGCATCGGACTGGAGGAATTCGCCAGGAAGGTCAAGGAAGCCACCGGAGGCCAGATGAACCTCATGGTCCAGACCGGAGGCGCCTTGGGCTTCAAGGGACCGGAACTCCTGAAGGCCATCCGTGACGGCCTCCTGCCCGTATCGGACATGCTCATCAGCGGCGTGGCCGGAGACGAGCCCGTCCTCAGCATCGTCACCCTCCCCTTTCTGGTCCGCTCTTTCGAAGAGGGACAGACGCTCTCGAAAATCGCCCGGCCCCACTTCGACAAGATCCTGGAGAAAAAGTGGCGCCAGAAGATCCTCTACATGGCCCCCTGGCCCGCCGCAGGGCTCTGGTCCAAGGGCGAAGTCCTCTCCGTCGCCGACATGAAGGGGCTCAAGACCAGGACCTACGACAAGAACGGCGCCCTGGTCATGGAGGCCACAGGCGCCACCCCTTACCCCCTTCCTTTCAGCGAAGTCTACTCCTCTCTCGCCACCGGCCTTATCGACTCCGTCCTCACCTCCTCGCCCACCGGCGTAGACGGCAAATTCTGGGAAGTCCTCAAGTACTTCAGCCGTTTCAACGTCACCATGGCCCAGGACATGGTGACGGTGAACCTCAAGGAATTCGACAAGCTGACGCCCGAGATCCAGAAAGCCCTCGTCTCCATCGGCCAGGAGATGGAAGAGATCATGTGGACCCGTGTCGCCGAGCTTGACATGGAGATGGAGCGTACCTGCAACGAAAACGGCATCATCAGCAGCGCCGTTTCGGAGGAATTCATGAACGAACTCACCCAGGTCACCGAGGACATCCGCGCCGCCTGGTACAAGGAGGCTCCGGAAGAGGCGAAGACCATCTACAACGAGTTCCTCGAAAGCGTCGGTCGGAAAAAGTAGCGGGACCTTCTTCGCAAAAGCCATGCCGGAACGCCCCCTCCTTCGTTCCGGCATTTTCCTCTCTTAACGGGCCGAACCTGACGCAACGGCAGAAAAGGATGAGATCGATGAAAAAGCTGCTCCGTTTCAGCGACCGGATATCCTCCCTGGGCGGCATTCTCTCCGGCATCGGCATCTGCCTGGGGACCTTGCTGGTGGTTTTGGAGATCCTCTTGCGGACGCTTTTTTCCAAGACCCTCTACATCACCGAGGAATACACGGGCTACCTGATGGCGGGAATCACCTTCCTGGCCCTGGGTTACACCCTCAAGGAGAAGGGGCACATCCGCATGACCTTCCTCCATGTCGCCCTGCACGGCAAAAGACGAATCCTTCTCGATATGATCTGCTCCCTGGCGGGCTTCATCTTCGCCCTTCTCATGGTCTGGACCACGTCCCTCTTCTTCTGGGATTCCGTCGTCTACGGAAGCCGCTCCATGCAGATATCCGAAACCTACCTGGCCATACCCCAGTTCTTTCTCCCTCTCGGGTCGTTCATCTTCGCCCTTCAATTCGGGGCGGAATTCCTGATGAGCCTCGGGAATTTCATGTCAGACAACCCCGACGAGGGCGGAGAGGGCGAATCCGCCGTCCTGGGACGCTGACCGATGGAGAGAACACGATGACAAGGAGGTCGTGACGATGAACCTCATTGCCGTTTCAATGACCCTTACGGGGCTTCTTGCCCTGTGCCTCGGCAGCTCGCTCTGGATCGGAGTGGCCCTGGCCGTTGTCGCGCTGGGAGGCTTCACCTTCTTCATGGACGTCCCCGCCCTGACAATCCTCTCGAACATCCTCTGGAACAACACCAGCAGCTCCACCATGATGGCCCTCCCCCTCTTCATCTTCATGGGCGAGCTTCTCTTCCGGAGCAAGATATCGGAGAACCTCTTCAACGGCCTCTCTCCCTGGATGGACAACATTCCCGGCAGGCTCATCCACGTCAACATCTTCGCCAGCACTCTCTTCGCCGCCGTCAGCGGCTCCTCGGCGGCCACCACCGCCACGGTGGGGAAGATCACCCTGCCGGAATACGAGCGGCGCAACTACCACATGGGGCTCTGTCTCGGCTCCCTGGCCGGATCGGGAACGCTGGGCTTCCTCATCCCCCCGAGCATGATGATGCTCGTCTACGGCATCACGGCTGACGTGAGCATCGGGAAGCTCTTCGTGGCCGGCTTCATCCCGGGCTTCATCATCGCCTTCGCCTTCAGCGTCTATGTCATGGCTCGATGCGCCCGGCACCCCGAATACGCCCCCCGAGGAGACCGTTCCTACACCTGGGGCGACAGAATCCGGGCCATTCCCCTCCTCGCCCCCGTCGTCATCCTCGTGACCCTGGTCCTGGGCAGCATCTACGCCGGATGGGCCACTCCCACTGAAGCCGCCGCCGTCGGCGTGCTCGGCGCCCTCTTCTTCGCCGGCCTGAGCAGGAGCCTCACCTTCGCCACCTTCAAGGAGGCCCTCATGGGAACCGTCAAAACCTCCTGCATGATCATGTGGATCGTCTGCGGCGCCGCCTTCCTCTCCGTAGCCGTGGGCTACCTGGGCATCCCTGGGGCCCTGACGTCCTGGATCGGCACCCTGGGGCTCTCCCCCTACCTCCTCATCACCATCCTCTCGGTCATGTACCTCCTGATGGGCTGCCTGCTCGACGGATTCTCCATGATCGTCATGAGCCTCCCCATCTCCCTGCCCCTGATCCAGCTCGCCGGGTTCGATCCTCTCTGGTTCGGCATCTACCTGGTCATCATGATCCAGGTGGCCCAGATCACGCCTCCCGTGGGATTCAACCTCTTCGTCATCAACGGCCTCACCGACAGGGATATCGGCTCCATCGCCAGGGCATCGCTGCCTTTCTTCATCCTCCTTCTGGCCATCACCGTCCTGCTGACCCTTTTCCCTGACATCGTCCTCTTCCTGCCCCGCATGATGGTGACCTCGGGATAAGGCCCGATCAGCGGCCCGAGAGATCGACCGAGGCGGAGCGGGAGGGCATCGGACGCGTTCGCTGACCCCGGTGAGCAAAGCCTGCCTCCGGATCCATGATTCGAAAGAGACCCCCTCTTTACAGCGCACTTCTTCCTGACGTAAAATGCCGCTATCGGTGCGGTCCCTTCGTCTAGCGGTCTAGGATATCGGGTTCTCAGCCCGTCGACAGGGGTTCGAATCCCCTAGGGACTGCCAGCATAAAATCAGGGCCGAGGCGCAATCGCCTCGGCCCTTGTCTTTTCGGCGGGGCGGGAAAAGCCCGGCTCAGCGCCGATCTTCCTCCCGCTCGACGAGGGGGAGCGTTTCGTCAGGCTTCTCAAGGTAGCTCAGCCGCCGCTCCAGCTGATCCAGGCGTCCAAAAATCACTCCCTGGGCCTCCCGAAGACGGCCCAGCTGCTCCTTGATCTCTCTCAGCGAGAGATTGTGATTTTTGAGACTCTCGTCACTTTGAAGCAACACTTTTTCGAGATTCTGCCCGAAATCCTCGATTCCCTTCTTCAACCTCCAGATCTCGCCCTGTTCCATCGGACATCCCTCCGTCACCGGTTTTCCCGGCCCGCTCAAGGTGACGCTCTCCTTCAGCCCTGCCGCGACAGCTGCTCATCGACATCGGCCAGCGTCTCTCCGATGGCCCCGTCGATGACCCAATCGGCCCTTCCGTCGTAAGGGGTCCCTCCCTTGTTGACGATGATCAGCGAGGCTCCGCTCGCTTTCGCCAGAGCGGGAAAGGCGTTGGCCGGAGAGACCGTAAGCGACGAGCCGAGGACGAGGAAGAGATCGCACGCCTCGGTCAGCCGCTCGGCTTCTGCAAAGGCCCCCTCGGGGAGGAGTTCGCCGAAGAGGACAACGGCGGGCCTCAGCCTGCCGCCGCAGGAAGGACAGTCGGTCCGCTCCAAAAGAAGCGTCGACGGCTCCCTCCGGCCGCAGCCTGTGCAGAAGACCTCTCTCAGGTTGCCGTGAAGTTCGATGACGTTCCGCGAACCCGCCGTCTGGTGCAGGCGGTCGACGTTCTGGGTGACGACGGCCAGAAGGCGCCCTTCCTCCTCCCAGCGGGCCAGGACCCGGTGGCCCCGGTTGGGCGCCACGCCCTGAAGGGCCTCGATGCGCATCCGGTAGAAGTCGTAGAAGGCGTGAGAACCGCTCTGCAGGGCCTCGACGGAGGCCATCGCCAGAGGATCGTATCTCTTCCAGTGCCCCCGAGAGGAGCGGAAGTCGGCGAGACCCGATTCGGTGCTCATCCCGGCACCGGTGAAGACCACGATCCTGCGGGCCGCTTCGATCCGTTCCGTCAGAGCCGTCAAATCCCTCACGAGCTCCTCCCTCCCCTTCTCCCTGCTACCAGTTTAACAAAAAAGGGGTCGACCTGAAAGGCCGACCCCTTACCGGCAAGGGGAGATGCTAACGTTTCACCCTTTCGAGAAGCTCAAGGCGGCGCAATAACCCCAGACCGAGGACCAGAGAGAGCCCGAGCCAGAGGAAATCGCCCAGGCCCACATCGCCGAAGAGAGAGACCTTCCCGAAGTTGCCCGCGGCAAAGAGGCCCCGGGACATGAACGGATAGATTTCAGCGTAGATCATGGCCCCGACGGTCATGCCCGCCATGCCCCAGAGGGCGTCGAGACGCCCCTCTCCCAGGGCTCCGGCGGCCGTGCCGGGACAGTAGCCGAGAACCCCCCAGCCGAGGCCGAAAAGGACCCCGCCGATGACGTTGGTACCGAGAACCGTCGCCTTGATATCCATCTTCACCAGCCCCATCTGGCGGGCGATGACGATACCGATCATGCCGGCGAGAACGGCCGAGAGCATGAATTTGACGATGGTGAAATCGATCAGCCTCAGAGCCCCCAGCTGTCGGTCATAGCGGAGAACCTCCGTGCGCTGGAGGAGGAAACCGAACGCCAGCCCCGCCACCAGCCCCATGAGCAGGTCGTTCATCTTTTAGGCCCCCCTTCCGTAGATCAGGCGTGCGACGACGACACCGCCGAGGAAAAAGAAGATCAGAGAGATCAGGCTGCCCGGCACAAGCTGCATCACACCGCTCAGACCGTGTCCGCTGGGGCATCCGCCGGCCATGCGGGCACCGACGATGGCCAGCAGACCTCCGAAAAAGGCGGCTGCGCCACGCCGGACGGCACTCGCCCCGAAGCGGCCGCGCCACATATCGGGAACGGCCTGGATCTTGAAGGTACCCCCGACGACCGAAGAGATGAAAGCCCCGAAAGCGATGCCGATAACGAAGAGCAGCTGCCAATCGACCTTGAAACCGTTACGTTCGAAATAGGCGAGAGAGGCGGCATGTTCGGGGGCAACGACCCCTTCAACCAGAGCCGCCAGTCTGGAGAAGGTCGTCGAGGCGCCGAAAAACCTTCCGGCCGCGACGACGGAAAAGACAACCAGGATTCCCGACAGGACGCCGCCGAAATAAGGATTCATCGGTCTTTTTCCCACGACCTCTCACCTCTTTTTCTTTATTCAGATCTTTAAACTCATTTTATATACCTGACTGAGGTATGTCAAGCGAGGCGGAAATTTCCCCGCTACGCTAGAATAACGGGAAAGGGAGGTGGCCCCATGTTAGAAAACCTTTTGAAAAAAAGACTCCGCGAGGGGAAGACCGCCTTCGGCGCCTTTTCGGTCATTCCTTCGCCGGAAGCGGTGGAGATTCTGGGGATCGCCGGTTTCGATTTCGTCGTCCTCGATGCGGAACACGGCCCCGCATCGCCGGAAACGCTCCAGCAGCTGGTCCGGGCCGCCGAGAGCCGCCGGCTGACCCCCATCGTCCGCGTCGCCGACAGCCGCCCCGCGACGTTGCTCCGGGCTCTCGACGTCGGCTCCCAGGGGATCCAGGTTCCTCAGGTGACGAGCCTCGACGAGGCCCGCTCCATCGTTTCCGGGAGCAAATATCACCCTCTCGGGAAAAGAGGGCTGGCAATTCCCCGCTCCGGAGCCTACGGAGCCATCGCACCGGAGGAGTATTTCCATCGGGCCAACGAGGAGACTCTCATCGTCGTCCAGTGCGAAAGCCTCGAGGGGCTTCAGGCCCTCGACGAGGTCCTGACGGAACCTCAGATCGACGTCGTCTTCTTCGGTCCCTTCGACATGTCCCAGTCTCTGGGCATCCCCGGCCAGGTCCACCATGAAAAGGTCGAAGAGGCCGCCCGGGAGGTGCTGCGCCTGGCCCGCAAGCACGGCAAGGCGGCGGGGACCTTTCTTCTCGACGGCGACGAGGCGCGCCGGAAGGCCGAGGAAGGCTTCCAGTACATCACCATCAGCCTCGAGGCCACACTGCTCTTCCAGGCCTGCCGACGCGAACTGATCCGGGCCCGAGGCGGCTCGCCGAAAGAATGAAGCCTTTTTTCGTTTTTCGCGGCGACGACCTGCTCCTCATCGACAACGAGGCGGCTCGGCTGCCCGAGGTCGGTGAAGTTGACGATCTGAAACCCTTTTTCCTCGACTCGCGATGCCCTGATCGGGAGGGATTTCACTGGGCCGAGGTCTCCCCCGAGGCGGAAGCGCCCCCGGGCATGGCCTTCGTCCCGAGGCGCTCCCTCTGGGGCCGCCTCGACGAACGCCTCTTCGCCCTCTCGGGAAAGGTCTTCCACCTCATGGACTGGCACCGGACGAACCGCTACTGCGGCCGCTGCGGGAGCCCCCTGAGCGATCATCCCGACGAAAAGGCCCTCCTCTGCGGGAAATGCGGCCATGTCCTGTTCCCCGTCATCGCACCGGCCGTCATCGTCGCCGTCGAACGGGAAGGGAAGCTCCTCCTGGGACGGAGCCCCCACTTTCCGCCGGGCCGCTATTCCGTTCTGGCCGGCTTCGTCGAGACCGGAGAGTCCCTTGAAATGACGATCGCCAGGGAGATCCGGGAAGAGGTCGGCATCGAGGTCTGCGACTTCACCTATTTCGGAAGCCAGCCCTGGCCCTTTCCCCGCTCGCTCATGCTGGGTTTCAGGGCCCGGTGGAAATCGGGGGATATCGCCATCGACGGCAGGGAGATCGTCGACGCCCGATGGTTCGCCCCTGAAGAGATGCCCGATTTTCCCCCTTCGTTCAGCATCTCGAGGAGGCTCATCGACGACTTTCTGCAACGCCACCGCAACGGCAGAGGGCTTCCCTGACCGAAGGGCGGCCCCTCAGGGCGCGGTGTAGACGAGATAGAGAGCGGCGGCGATGACGAGAACTCCGCAGACGCGGTTGACGATCTTCGTCCCCTTCGACTGGGCGTCCCATCGCAGAAAACCCTGGACAAAGCCGGCGAAGGTGCCGCAGAAGACGAGGACCCCCACGTAACCGACGGCATAGGCGGCGAGGATGGCAAGCCCTCGGAGAGGAGCTGAGGCGGCCGTCCGGAGGACGAGCATGAGGATCGGCGCCGAATAGGCCAGGGTGCAGGGTCCCAGAGCCATTCCCGAGAGCAGGCCCAGGACGAGAGCGCCTTGGAGCCCCTTGCGCTCGGAGTGGACGGAAGTTGTCAGGCCCGGCAGTTTGATGATGTCCATCAGGTGAAGCCCGACCAGCAGAAAGACGACGGCGACGAAATAGGTCGTATAGCGGGCCAGTCCCGCCAGGAGCCGCCCCGCCGTCGCCACGGCGAGACCGACGACGAAGAGATTGGCCATCACGCCCAGGCCGAAGCAGAGCGAGACGAGAAAGGCCCTCCTCGTCGAGATGCCCTCCTGAGAGTCGACGAAACCGACGACAAGGGGGATGAAGACGAGACTGCAGGGGCTGAGAAGGACGCTCATCATCCCCCAGAGAAGGGAGGCGGCCAGGACAAGGCTCCCGGCTCCCTCGAGAGCACCGGCGACGGAACCGATGAGCCCCGACATCATCAGGAACCTTCCCCGGGACGGCCGATGCCGTGGGTCTCGATCATCCTCTCCAGCTCTTCAAGGGGCATGAACCCCTCCCGACGCTCCAGGATCTCACCCTTCTCGTCGAGGAGAACCAGCGTGGGGACGTAGCGGACCTGATACTTCTCGCCCAGAGCGGGGTTTTCCCAGACGTCGACGACTTCCACGTCAAGGGCTCCGGCGTAGTCGGCCTTGATCCGCTCGACGACAGGGAGGACAGCCTTGCAGGCCGGGCAGTTCGACGTCGACAGATCGATCAGCTTCGGCCGGGCCTCGGACACCTCGACGGTGGCGTCGGGAACCGTCACGGAAGGCGGCTGCTTCTGGCCTTTCAGGAAAAGAACGCCCCCGAGGGCGACAGCGATGAGAAGCACAACAAGGACCTTGACCGACTTGGACATTGAGTCACGCTCCTTACCCTCTCGACCGTAAAAAACGGCCTTTTGAATCAGTATAGAAGACCTGAGACATCTGTCAATATTACCCATAGGGGTATCTAAAAAGCAACGAAGAAGACTCCTCGGAGGTGATCCCCCTGCGAATATCGATGATCGACGATGCACCCTCACCTCGGCTCTCAAGGCACTTCCTGAAACAGGGGCGGGGAAGAGCTCTCATTCTCGTTTTGCTTTTCCTCTTTCTCACCGCCCTGCCGGCCACCGCCTCCGAACGGATCTCCCTTTTCAGCAGCACCATCGCCGTGGAGACCGACGGCACCCTCGTCGTCGAAGAAACGATCCACGTGAACGTGGAGGGAGAGAGCATCCGCCACGGCATCTTCCGCGACTTTCCGACGCGTTACACCGCCGCCGACGGGAAAAGCTACCGCGTCGGCTTCAGGCTCCTCGGCGTCACTCTCGACGGGAGGAGGGAGCCCTACGAGGTGACGAGCCGCTCCAACGGCGTCCGGATCCGCATCGGCAGCGCCGACCGCTACGTGCCCCTGGGAGAGAGGGTTTACCGCATCACCTACCGCACGACGGGACAGATCGGCTTTTTCGAGGATCATGACGAGGTCTACTGGAACGTCACCGGAAACGGCTGGGAATTTCCCATCGATCGGGCCGAGGCGCTGATCGCCCTCCCGGAGGGAGCCCCCGCCCGCAAGGGACTCCTTTTCACCGGGCGGGAAGGCTCACGGGAATCGCAGGGCGAGTGGTCTCTCGAAGAGAACGAGGCCTCCTTCCGGACGACGGCCCCCCTTGCCCCGGGCGAGGGACTGACCGTCGCTGTCGCCTTCGACAAGGGACATGTGACCCCTTCGGAGGAACAGCTGCGGCTGAACCGGACCCCCTCCCCTCTTCTTCTTCAGGTCGCCCCTCCGGCGGCCCTGGCCATCCTCCTCCTCTACTACGCCCTGGCCTGGCGCCGCTACGGGAAAGATCTGCGGGGAGGCCCCGTATTCGCCCGCTTCGAGCCGCCGCAGGGCATCTCGCCGGCCTTCGCCTCCCGCCTTCTTCACCGCCGCTTCCGCAACGACGCGATGACAGCCACGCTCATCGATCTGGCCGTGCGCAGGCTGATCGTCATCGAAGAGGTCGAAGGAGCCCTGGGCTCCCTTCTTCGCAAGGCTTTCGGCAGAAAAACGGCCGGCAAGTTCCGCCTGAGGCGGATCGAAGAGGGAACACCGTCTCCGGAGGACCTCCTCTTTCTCCAGCAGGTCTTCGGCGGGGCGACCCTTATCGATCTCAGCCTCGACGAGGAGAGAGAATCGCTTCACCAGGCCCGGCAGAACCTCAAAAGACGCGTCGAAAGCCGCCTCGCCGACTGTATCCATCGCAACGCTCTCCCCAGCGCCCTGGGCCTTCTCCTTTCGGTGCTGCTCTTCACCGCCCTCATCGTCGCCATCGGCCCCACCCTGGAACGGGTCTTCCCCGTCATCTGGCTGGCCGTATGGAGCCTCTTTGCCGCCTTTTTTCTCTCCGCGGCCTTTTCCAGCCTCAAAGAGGCCCTTCTCCTCCGGCGCCTCAAGCCGGCCCTGAGAGGACTCATCCTGATGGCGATGTTCGTCCCCTTTTCCGTTCCGGGACTCCTCGGAGCCCTCTTCTCCACTGAAGAACTTTCGCCGACCTTCACCCTCTCCGTCATCGCCGCTTTCATCACCGACTTCCTCTTCATCCGCATCATGGGAAATGTCACCCCCAAGGGGCGAGCTCTCCTCGACGAGCTGGAGGGGCTGAAACTCTACCTTTCCGTTGCCGAAAAGGAGCGGATCCGTCGTTTCGCCGACGTCACCCTCCCGCCGGAGACGCCGGAACAGTTCGAAAGGCTCCTTCCCTGGGCCGTCGCCCTGGGCGTCGAAAAGGAGTGGGCCCGGCATTTCGAAAACGTCCTCGCAGAAAGAGGTTACGAGCCCACCTGGTACGCAGGTTCGACGGGATGGCGCGGCGAGAACCTGGCGGCGATGACATCCGGCCTCTCCTCCAGCCTCGGCGCCGCCGTCTCGGCGGCCGCCTCTCCCCCGGGATCCGGCTCCGGATTCGGAGGAGGCGGCTCCTCGGGCGGAGGAGGAGGTGGCGGCGGCGGAGGAGGATGGTAAAATCGGAGTCAGACACAAAAGCGGACTCGAAGAAAGGAGAACGATGAATGAAACGACTTGCCTCGATCCTGATTCTCTCGCTCGGTCTCTTCCTGATGAGGGGGGCTCTTCCCGCTCATGCCACCACCCCCGAAGAGCGCATCTCCGGCTCCGTGAAGGTGCTCCGTGAAATGACGCAACAACAGGACGTGGAGCACATGGCCCGCCTCCTGTCCAACGCCCGTGGCGTCGCCGTCTTCCCCAACGTCTACAAGGCGGGCCTCGTCCTGGGAGGCCGCTACGGCGAAGGGCTGCTCGTCAAGTACGACCCCAAGATGAAGCGCTGGTACGGTCCCAACTTCATCACCATCGCCGGAGCCTCCTGGGGGCTCCAGATCGGCGTCCAGTCGACGGCTCTCGTGCTGGTCATCACCAATGACCGGGGGATGGAGGGCTTCGTCGGCAACAAGGTCACCCTCGGCGGCGATTTCGCCGTTGCCGCCGGCCCCATGGGACGCAGCGCTCAGGCCGCGACAGACGAAAAACTGCAGGCCTCCATCTACAGCTACTCCATGAGCAAGGGGCTCTTCGCCGGCCTCTCTCTGGAGGGGGCGGCCGTCAGCGTCGACGAGAACGCCAATACCGTCTACTGGGGAAGCTCTCTCTCGGCCCGGCAGGCCCTGGGAAAAAGCGCCCAGTCCCCGAAGATCCAACCCCTGCTGAAAGAGCTCAACGCCCTTATTCGCAAAGCAAAATAATCGAGAGGGCGCAAGCGAGGATCAAGCCAGGGGTGGGGCCAGGTTTACACATTTGACAATTTGTCAAATGTGTAAACCTGGCCCCACCCCTGTTTTTTCCTGTTCAGCCGTCCCGTCGCGCCGCCCTCCACTGACGGAAGGCCCAGATCCGCTCGTAGATGGGGGGGATGGCGAAGAGGGCCAGCGTCCCTCCGGCAAAGAGCCCTCCGATGGCGACAAGGGCCATGGAAACCCGGTAGGCGCCTCCGGCACCGAGGCCGAGAGCGAGGGGGACCATGGCGATGATGGAGGTGGCATCGGCCATGACGATGGGACGGAGCCGGATGCGGCAGGCCTCGATGACGGCGTCGAAGGGGTGGTGCCCCCGCTTGCGGACCGTCTCGGCGTAATCGATGACGACGATGGCGTTGTTGACGACGAGACCGACGAGCATGATCAGCCCGAGGGCCCCGTAAAAGGAGATGTTCGTCCCCGTCACGAGCAGAAGAGGCACGACGCCGATGATCGACAGGGGAACGGTGAGCATGATGACGAGGGCAAAGACATAGGATTCGAGGATGGCGGCGATCATGAGGAAGGTGATGGCGACGGCCATGACGAAGGCGATGGCCATGTAGGTGAAGTTTTCCCGCATCTCCTCCACCTCGCCGCCGAAGACGAAACGATAGCCCCGGGGCAACGTCAGCCCCTCCAGTTCGGCGGAGATCTCCCGGAAGGCCTCCCCTACGGAGCGCCCCGTGACGTCGGCGGCGACGGTGACGGAGCGGACGCGGTCCTTGCGGAGGATTCTCGTCGGCCCCGCCCCGTAGGCCGCTTCGGCAAGAACGTCGAGGGGGGAGAAGCCCTTGGGGCCCTGGACGGGCAGCCCCGGAACGAGGGAGACGTTGCCGATCTTTTCGGGATCGAGCCTGACGAGGATGTCGTACTCCTTCCCCTCGCTTCTGAAAACGCCCGCCTTCTTGCCCGTTACATAGCCCCGGACCGTATCGGCCACGTCGGCGATGGAGAGTTCCTGCTGGGCCAGACGCCACCGTTTGGGCCGGATCTGAAGCTCCGTCCGCCCCAGGCGCCAATCCGTATCGGCGTCGACGACGCCCTCGACGCGACGGACAATCTCCAGGACCTTCATGGCGAGACCGTTGAGAAGCTCCATGTCGTCGCCGACAACGGAGATCTGAAGGGCTTTCCCCGGAGCGCCGCCTCCGGCCGCGGCCGCGGTAAGGCTCGCCGTCAGGTCGGGAACAGCGGCCAGGAAGGGGCGTATCCTGTCGGCCACTTCGAACGTGCTTGGGCGGCGGGGGTCGTCATCGAGAAAGAGGCGGATCCGGCTCCGGTTGACACCGGTACCGGCTCCCGTTCCTCCGACGAGAACCTCGACGGCCTCGACATGATCCAGGGAGGTCACGTAGGCTTCGACTCTCTCCGTCACTTCCGACATGTAACGAAGGGAGGCGACGGTGGGAAGCTCCATGTCGATCTGAACGACGCCCTGGTCGGCCTTGGGGAAGAATTCGAAGCCCAGCCGGGGGACGAACAGAAGGGACCCGGCGAAGAGAGCGAGGAAGAAGAGGATCGAAAGAAGGGGGTGGCGGACGGCTCTGACGACAAGGTCGTCGTGGAGCTCCTCGAAACCCCGGTAGAGCCAGCCCCACCATCCCGTGAGACGCCGGAGGTGCGGGCCGGGCTCGCCGTAGCGGACCCGGGCCGCCGCCATGGGCGTGAAGGTCATGGCGACCCAGAGGGAAAAGAGCGTCGAAAAGACGACGGTCAGTGCGAAGTCGCGGAGGAACTGACCGGCGATCCCCCCCATGAAGGCGACGGGGATGAAGACGCCGAGGTTGGTGAAGGTCGTCGAGAGGACGGAAAGGGTGATTTCGGCGGTCCCTCTCTCGGCGGCTTCGCCGGGCTCGAACCCCATGGCGCGGTAGCGGAAGATGTTTTCGATGACGAGGATGGCGTTGTTGACGAGAATGCCGATGGAGATGGCCAGCCCCATGGTGCTCATGATGTTCATGGTGATATCGGCGGCGTACAGGAGGATGAAGGTCGAGACGACGGCCGTCGGCATGGCCAGGGCCACGACGACGGTCACGCCCAGGCGCTGAAGGAAGAGGAGGAGAATCAGCGCCGTCAGGGCAATCCCCGTTCCCATGTCGCGGAAGACGTTGTGAATCGCTTCGGCGATGAAGGTCGAATCGTCGTTGGTCACCTCGATCTGCATCCCCTCGGGAAGATCGACGGCGATCTCCTCCGTCAGAACCCTAATCCGACGGCTGATCTCGACGATGTTGCTGTTGGGCGTGGAGATGCACTCGACGAAGATGGACGGCCGCCCGCGATAGCGCGCGAAACCCCTTCGTTCTTCTGTCGTATCGACGATGCGGCCGAGGTCGAAGAGAGCGACGGAGCCGCCCTCACCCAGGGGTATGCGGATTTCGCCGAGGCGCCCGACGTCGTTGATCTCGCCGATGACGCGGATCGAGAGTTCTTGACCTCCCTTGGCGACATGTCCCGACGGATCGTTGAGGTTGTTGAGCTGAAGCGCCCTGACGACATCCATCAGCGTCAGGCCGTACTGATTCAGCTGCGTCGGCTCCAGATAGACGTGAATTTCCCGGCGGATGCCTCCGCGGATTTCGGCCGTGGCGACCCCCTCGATCCGGGTGATCCGCCGCTGGATCCTGTCTTCGACGATGTCGTAAGCCTGTTCCGAAGGGAGGTTCGAGGTGACGGCCAGCGTCAGAAAGGGGACGGCGTTGATATCGAACTTTTCGACGACGGGATCCCTGGCCTCCTCGGGAAGAAGGCCCTGCATCGCCTTGATGCGGTTGGCGACGTCGAGGTTGGCCTCGGAAATCCTGATGTCGTACTCGAACCAGACGACGACGAAGGAGACGCTCTCCAGGGAGTAGCTTTCGATCTTCTTGACGCCTTCGACCCGGGAGACGGCATCTTCGATGGGTTTGGTGACGAGGGTTTCGATCTCCTGCGGCCCGGCGCCATCGTAAACGGTGGAGACGACGACGACGGGAATGTCGACTTTGGGGACAAGGGCGACGCCCGTCGAGAAATAGCTGTAGAGGCCGACGACGACGGCCAGGAGGACAAAGATCGTCGTCATGACGGGGCGGCGGACGAAAACCCGGATCAGGCCCATGGCCGGCCTCTACTCCGTGGGGTCGGCGCCGAAACCGTCGGGGCGGATCCTGGCGCCGTCATAGACGGAGTCGATCCCCTCGACGATGACCCGCTCTCCCGGGGCGAGACCTGACGGAACTTCGACGAAACCGTCCTGAGCGGCTCCCAGGGAAAGATCCCGTCTTTGCGCCACGTCACCGGAAACGATGAAAAGGTAGGTCTTTCCCGATTCGCGGCGGATCGCCTCGTAGGGAACGACGACGGCCTCCCTGTCGGCGATGAGGAAATGGACCTCCACATAGGCGCCGAGCTTCAGAACCGTCGGGTTTTCGAAGGTCACGACAACCCGGTAGAGCCCCGTGGCCGAGTCCGCCATGGGATCGATCCGCTTGACAAGCCCCTCGACGGGAACGCCATTCACGAAGAGCCTCGCCTTCGTCCCCGACGCGAGGCTATCGAGGTCGAGAGGCGAGACCAGGGCCTCCACCTCGATCCGTTGCAGATCGGCGATATTCAGAAGAAGGCGTCCCGCCTCGGCGACCTCGCCCACTTCGGCGTCACGGAAAGTGACGACGCCGCCGATCTCGGCCTTCACCTGCGTCCGAGCCAGGGTGGAACGGATCTCCGCCAGATCCGACCGTCGGCTCTCCAGAACGACGGCGGCCCCTTCGAGCTCCTTGCGCGAGATCCCTCCGGCTTCGAAGAGGGCCTTTTTCCTGGCATAATCCCGCTCAGCTTCGCGGAATTCGGCCCCTCGGGCGGCCAGCGCCGCCGAGTGGGTCTCGCGGGAGAGCTCCAGAAGGAGCTGATCCGGAGCGACGGCGTCGCCGACGTCGACGAAAACGGCGGCGATAACCTCGCGCACGAAAGAGGAGACTCCCTGATCCGCCGCGGATCGGACCTTGCCGTAGGCGCTCTTCCAGAGCCGCCAGGGCATGAGGCGGGCCGGGCTCGTTCTGACGGGGATGCCTTTTTCGGCACGAAGGGCGGCTACGCTTTGAGGCGGGACCTCCCGCCTGGGGGGAACGATGATGCGGAAGAGGATGAAAAGGGCCAGAGCCAGAAAGAGGACGATCCAGAAGCCCTTCTGAAGCCTCTTTCCCGTCGCCGCCCTCATCGGCCCAAGACCTCCCGGTCCCGGCGGGGGCCGAGCGCATCCAAAGCGTAGAGCCCCATCGCCCGGCGCATGTCGACAAGGGCCAGATACATCTCCTTGACGGCGGCGAGATGCTCCGTCCGGGCCCTCTGCTGCTCCGCCTGGGCGGTGATCAGATCGAGCTGAGAGCCCAACCCCTCCTCGTACATGAGGCGGGTGATCCGCAACTCCTCCTCGGCCTGGGAGACCTGCTCCCCGGCCAAACGCTCCAAAGCCTCGGCACGAGCCCAACGGCTGCGGGCCAGCTCCATCTCTTCCATCAAGCTTGCTTCCGCCGCTTCGAGAGAGCTTTCGGTACTCCGAAGAAGCTCCTCGGCCCGGGCCCGATCGGCCCTGGTCCTGCCGCCGTCGCTCAGGGGGACGGTGAGATCCAGGCGAAAGACGACCTCACCCCGATCGGGCATCGCCGCCGCCTCGGGGTCGGCCAGGGCCGTGTAGCCCAGCGAGCCGTCAAGGAGGGGAGCCAACCCCTTCGCGGCCAGCTCCCCTTCGACGCGCCGCAGCTCGACCTGCCTCGCGAGACGGATCAGATCGGGCCGCTGCTTTCGGGCCCGGGCGAAATCGAGATCGATCTTCCTCTGGGGCACCAGAGGGTCGCCTTCGACAGGCATGACGACTTCGCCTCCGGCAAGGACCGCCATCCTGGCGGCGGCATCTCTCAGATCGGCCTGAGCCCTGACAAGGAGGCTCCGCTGCTGTTCCAGCCTCGCCACCGCTCGGATCACGTCGAGACGCGGCACCAGTTCCAGACGGAATTTCTCCTCGACGATGCGAAGCGACTCCCGGCGCTGGCGAAGCAGTTCCTCGTCGAGAGCCACCTGGAGACGGGCCATGTAGGCCGCCCAGTAGGCCGCTTCAGCCTCGCCGAGAAGGACGTTCACCTTTTCGGCATGCTCCGCGGCGCCGGCAGCATAGGCCAGAAGAGCCCTCCGCTCCTGGAGCGGGTAGCGTCCGGCGAGGTCGAAAGCCTGAGTCAAGGCCACCTGAAGATAGCCATAGCCGTCGCGATCCCCGCCGGAGAGGGTCCATCCCGCCCCCCTGAGGCCGAGCGACGGCCTCTGATGGGTGACGGCGAGAAGGGTCGACTGATAAAGAGCCCTCAGGTCACGGAAGGAGCTCTCCAGGTCGGGGTTGCGTTCCAGAACCCTGTCGAGAAAGACCTCAAGCGTCAGCGTTTCGCCGAACCCCGGAGAGATCGGCCAGGTCCACAGGAAGACAAGAAGCAGAACCCACAAAAGACGGGATCCGCCCGAGGCGCTCCGAATCATCGCAAGGCCTCCTTCCGGCTTCAGGTTTTCGGGACAGGAAACTCTTCCTTACGAGTGTCTCCCTTTTCTCGGCGGCCGGAGGCCCTTTCGGGCTCCGCCCTTCCCCTTCTTATCGGTAAAGCGGGAAAAGGCAAAATCCCGACCGGAGCGCGAGTCCTCCCGGCGGGGACGGTCATCCCGAGGACGCTCCTCACGGCGGGGACGGTCATCCCGGGGCCGCTCCTCACGGCGGGGACGATCATCCCGGGGCCGCTCCTCACGGAAGGAACGATCGGTGCGGGGACGCTCCTCACGGCGAGGGCGCTCCTCGCGGAAGGGACGGTCGGTGCGGGGACGCTCCTCGCGGAAGGGACGCTCGGTCCGAGGACGCTCCTCACGGAAGGGACGGTCGGCCCGAGGCTGCTCCTCGCGGCGGGGACGATCGGTTCGAGGCCGATCCTCGCGGCGGGGGCGATCGGTTCGAGGCCGATCCTCGCGGCGGGGACGGTCGGTGCGGGACCGCTCCTCGCGGAAGGGACGGTCGGCCCGAGGCTGCTCCTCGCGGCGGGGACGATCGGTTCGAGGCCGATCCTCGCGGCGGGGACGGTCGGTGCGGGGACGCTCCTCGCGGAAGGGACGGTCGGTGCGGGGACGCTCCTCGCGGAAGGGACGGTCGGCGCGGGGACGCTCCTCACGGCGGGGACGGTCGATCCGGGGGCGATCCTCGCGGCGGGGGCCACCACCGGCCGGACGTTTCGGATAGGCTTCACCGGAGTCTCGGCGCCGCAGCTGGCCACAGGCGGCGTCGATATCGCCTCCCTTTTCGGTGCGTTCCTCCACTTCGACGCCCAGAGACTGAAGTTCTTCCCTGAAACGCTGAATTCGAGCCCGCGAGGAACGTCTGAAGTCGGTTCCTTCGACGGCGTTGAAGGGGATGAGGTTGACGTAGGCCTTGAATCCGGAAAGAAGGGCCGCCAGCTCCCGGGCATAAGACAGGCCGTCATTGACATCGGCCATGAGGAGGTATTCGAAGGAGATGCGGTTCCCCGTCCGCTCCTGGTAATCGTGGAGGGCGGCCATGAGAGCCCCCAGAGGGTAGCGGCGGTCGACGGGCATGAGGCGGCTCCGGAGGCTGTCGTTGGGAGCGTGAAGGGAGACGGAGAGCCCCACGCCGGGGGCCTCCTCGGCAAGACGCCTGATGGCCGGAACGATCCCCACCGTCGAGATGGTGAAACGGCGGATGCCCATGGCCCGCAGCTTGGGGTGGTTGAGGATCGCGATGGCCTTGAGAAGGGCATCGGCGTTGAGAAGCGGCTCCCCCATCCCCATGAAGACCACGTTGGCGATATCCTGCCCAAGCTGGGCCTCCATGGCCAGAAGCTGACCGACAATCTCGCCCGCCTTCAGATCCCGTACAAATCCCCCCTGGCCGGTGGCGCAGAAGGCGCAGGCCAGAGGGCAACCCACCTGTGTGGAGAGGCAGGCCGTCCTCCGGTTGTCGTGGACGAGAAGCACCGATTCCACCGTTTCGCCGTCCTCCAGGCGCCAGAGGAACTTTTTCGTTCCGTCCCTCTCGGAGGCGACATCCCTGGCCAGATAGGGAGGACGAAAGTCCAGCTCCGGGGCCAGCCTTTCCCTCAGGTCAAGGGAGAGATCGGTCATTTGAGAAATATCGAAGACGCGCTTGCGATAGACCCAGGTCCCTATCTGGTCGGCGCGGAAACGGGGTTCCTCATAACGCTCCTCAAGGAGGGCGCGCAGCTCTTCATAACTGAGATCGAGTCCCTTGATGACATCCTCCATATGGAAACACCTCCATCGGCCCGATTTCTACCGGCACCGACGGCCTATTATCCCATGCCGAGGAGATGTTGACAAAGACCTTTAAAGAGGGAAAAGCCCGGCCTGATCAAGTGTCGGGCCGCCCCATCAACCGCGTCCGCATGATCAGAGCCCCGGGGAAGACCTTCAGGCAAGAGGAAAATAGAAGAGGGAAGGGGCTGAAAGCCCCTTCCCTCTTGAACGTCTTGAAACCCCTTCGTCTCAGGAGTGATCCAGAAGCCGCAGCACCGCCTGGGGCAGCTGGTTGGCTTGAGCGGCAACAGCGGTGCCCGCCTGAAGGAGAATGTTCACCTTCGTGAAGTTCATCATCTCCCGGGCCATATCGGCATCGATGATCCTCGATCGCGATGCGGTGAGGTTCAGCGACGTCGTGGAAAGGCTGGCGATGGAATGGTCGAGGCGATTGACCTGGGCTCCGATGAGGGCTCTCTGCGTCGAGACCCTGTCGATGGCGTTGTCGAGGCGCGTGATACTCCGGGCCGCACTCTCCCTGTCGCGCACGTCGAGATTCTCGACGTCGAGAGCCCTGGCCCTCATATCGCCCAGGATCAGCGCCGCATCCTCTTTCTCGTTGGCGCCGATCTGGAGCTTGGCCGCCGTGTCGACAAGGTGGACATGGCGATGGAAGGTCGGCTCCGTGCCGGCCTGGAAGGTTCCCTTCAGGGAGCTGTAGCGGACACTGTCGAGGCCGATGTCTCCTGCTATATCGAGGGCAATCCCGTCAGCGATGAGGCCGTAGGCGCGGCTCCCCGCCTCGACGGTCGTTCCGCTCGACACCATCCTGCCGCTGTGGGAATCGCTGACGCTGACGCGGAACCGGGCATTGGCGGCTTCCTGAATGGTGGAGAAGCCCAGGGCCTTCATGAGCTCCTCGCCGCCGTAGAACTTGAGCTGGTTATCGGCTCCGGGCAGGACCGAGTGGGCCAGAAAGGTCCCCACAACGGATTCGTTCAGGCTCTGGCCCGGAAGGCGATTGACGAACTGAAAAATCTCCCTTTTGTCCCAGCTGTTCATGAGGCCCGGCCTGTATCCTGAGGGGAAGGTGTCACCCTCTCCCCTCGGGAGGCCGTCGTTCTGCATGAGAAGGCGGAGCCAGATCTGCTCCGAAATGGCTTCGGCCAGCTTGCCGATTTCCTCGCCGGAGCCGATGGCGACGGATATCTCCCTCTGCCCGTTTCTGACGGTGAGCTGCTCCCGGTTGCCTTCGAGAAGGAAGCGTCCGTTCCCGTCGTGGAACTGGGCGATATCCTCAAGACGGCTGTAGTAGTGAGCCACGCCGCCATCCATGCCCCGCTCGTAGACCACCTCGAAGGTGAGTGATTCATCGACGGTATCGTCCAGATCGGGATGATAGTCACCGAACATGAGGGACAGGCGGCCGTCCATGACCTGATCGCGGTGAAAGTTGTCCCCCTCCGGTTTGGCCAGGTTGTTGGCCAGTTGGTAGATGCCCAGATTGACGCGGGAATTGTCCAGAACGCCCTCGTTGAACCGGAAGGTATGGGGCATGTTGGTCCCCCTGTTGTCGGAGAAGAGGTTGATCTCATCCGTATCTGGGGCGGCAGCGGGATCGATCTGCTGCTCGCTCTCGCTCAGGCCGTCGATGAAACCGCTGGCCGTCATGGCCAGGGTGAACCGGTCGCCGGCGGCCCAATTTCCCGTGGCTCCCAGGGTGAACTCGTCGAAAAAGAGCCCGCCGAAGGCGGCATCGCGGAAGAGAACGACGGGGTCCGTTACCTCGGCGGGAATGACGGGAGGCTGGAGGGAGGAATTTTTCGACGTGTTGGCCGTCGTGTTGAGGCCGAATTCCTCCTCCTCCACGTACCACTGATTCCCGTCGCGGTCGATGACGTGTCCCTGGACCCGGAACCGGAGGGAATCGGCCACGACTTCGATGACGTCAAAGATGAGCGACGCGTTAAGTTTACTGTAGGTCTCGCTTCCGGCCTCGTTCAGGGGGCCGTAGGTCCCGTCGCTCCGCATACCGTAGCGATAGTTGGCATGGCCGATGCCACCGATGAAGTCCTTCAGGTCGCTGCTCTCGCCCTTTTCCATCCTGTCGAAGAAAGCGCTTGTGACGAGGGCCCCCGCCGAAGGGCGCGTGTCGCCCTGGTAGTTGATCTCGGCCCGGATTCTGTGGGAAGAGGCCTCGATGCCGTCGGGCTCTCCCACGGTGCTCCCGGCGGCAAAGCCCCCTGCCTCAACCTGGACGATGAGCGTTCCGTTGTAGTAGCCCAGGCCGGGAATGTCGCTGCTGCCGTTGAGAGGATCGATGTAGTAGCCGAGCAGATTGAGGGTCCGGCCGTTCTCGGCGCCGTTGGCCAGACGGTACTGGGCCAGGGCGCCCCACTCGCCGTCGCGCCTCTGGCGGAAGGGGTCGCCGTCGACGGCGATATTGGCCGTCGACTGGAAGGCGCCGGCGTCTGAAGGCGTTCCGTTGAGGCCGTCGAGCTTGGCCGCCGCCGCCACGTTGACGACGAACTTGTCGCCCGCCGAGAGGCGGCCCGTATCGATCTGGAGGTTGGTGAAACGGATGCCGTGGAGGGTGATGTCCGCTCCTGCAGCGAGCTGGGCAAACTGGGCCGCCGTCAGCTCGTAGGGCGTCTCGTCGTGGCTGGCCGCCAGCTCGACGCCATCGCGGCCGAAGCCCTTGGCCCGGACGGAGAGGGTGCCGTTGTCATATTCGAACATGAGCGAGGCGTTGATGTCGTTCTGCCTGTAGACTTCGGCCTGGCGGACCACATCGTCGGCGGCGGCGCCGCTCCCGAAATAGTAGGTACTGTCTCCGCCGTAGTAGGCGTGGCTGTACCAGGAGGGAACGGAGGCCGTATTGTCCCAGTAGGCTCCGGCGTTCCGCCGCTCTCCGTAGGTGAAGGACGTGTTGGAGTCGACGGAGCCGAAATCGACGTTGTGGGTCAGACTCGCCGATCCGCCGATGCCGGCTCCGGTGCGCACGAGCTGGTTGATCGCCAGGGAACGGCCGTCGAGGACGCCGTCGTTGAAGGCGTAGGTGATGCCCGTCGTGACGCCGCCGTTGTTCCCGGGATCGGCATAGAGGCCGTCGTAGAGAGCCAGGCCCAGGGTGTCCCTCGTTCCGGCCACGTTGGCGCTGGTGAAGGTCATCCAGGAATCGTTCGTCGTGAGATCGGAGCCGTGAGGGTCGCCGTCGGCGACGACGAAGCTTGTGAAAAATCCGGCCAGTCCCAGAGCGGCGCTGAGGGCGGAGGCGTTCTGGTTCGACGTTCCCCCTCCTGCGGCGCCTCCCTCCCAGAGCTGGGCCGAGGCCGTCCCGTTGTAGCGGCTCCCGTCGGAGGCCCTGTTGCCGTCCCAGGTCATCTGGACCGTCAGGCTGTCGTGGGCCTGGAGAGTCTGGGAGGAGACGGCATGGACGCCGGAGTTCTCAGAGGAGTAGAAAGCGCCCGTCGACTCGAAGAGCTTCCTCAGGGCGTCCGTCACATCGCCCTGGTCCGTTCCGGTCTGGGTCAGGGACAGGCGGCGCCGGCCGGCTCCGAAAGAGACGTTTTCGATCCGAAGGCGTCCCTGATGTGTTCCGGCACCGTGGTCCGGTTCGGTGGTCCAGGTCAGATCCATCCTGCTGTCGCCGTCAAGGACGGCGAAGGCCTCTTCCATGTTCAGGCCCGCCACGTTGAAGGTGGTCTGCCTATTGTAGTCCAGAACCTGGCCGTCGACGGAGGCCCCTCCCCGATCGGCTCCCGTCGCGCCGCCCCAGACCTCGGCCAGAGATCCGTCCGTTCCCGCCGTGACGGCGATGCGGTAGCCCGACGCGGCGGCGCTGGACAGACGGAGCTGCCTCGTGTCACCGGAGGCAACGATCGAGAAGGGATTGAGCCCGTTGTTGTTCGCCAGAGCGTCACCAGCCAGAGCAGCGTTGATACCCGCATTCAGAGCCGACGCGACGGCCGGAGCATCGGCATTGGCGGTGGCGACGGCGACATCATGGTCCACGTAGACCCTGTTTGCCGTCGCAAGTACGGTCTCTCGGGCCAGGGTGGACGTTCCCGAGGCGTAGTTGCCCGTTGCCAGCTCGTTGATGGCCGTCCCCGTCAGGCGGACCTGGTAGAAGCTGCTGTTGTCGAGTCTCAAACCGTGAAGATTCCCGGCCGTCGTCGTCGACACGGAAAAGGAGCCGCCGCCGGCCGCACCGAAGGCGGCATTCAGGTCACTTTGCAGCGTCGAAGCCATCGTGTCCAGGTCCTGTCCCGCCGTCGCCACGGTGAGGTTGTGATTGTGCCAGACCTGAAGGGAGGTATGGCTCCCTCCTCCGTTAAAAGTGTGATTCAGGCCCAGCTCGTTCACGGACCCCGTCGCCGACAGATCCACGCGGTAGTTGGCCTGACCTGTCAAGTTGATCTGAGTCGGACCGGCGCCGTCGAGGGCCGCCGAGATCCCCGTCATGCCGTCGAGAACGGAGGCCACGCCGGCCAGGTCCTGGCCGTTGACGGCCACCGTGGAGGTCCTGTTGTAGTCCCGGGAGGCGCCGTCAATGGAGGAACCGGCTCCGATCGTCCCGGCAAGGCCCAGGCCGACGGGGCCGACGCCCATTTCCATCACGGACACGTCCGATCCGGAAGCGTTCGTCAGCCTCAGGTACCTCATGTCGCCCGCCCCTTCAACGGAAGCGGTCACGCCCGTCGTTGCACTCTCGGCGTCGACGGCCGCCGCGATGGCGTCCAGATCCATCCCGCCGATGGTGATGACCGTGCCGCCGATGTCGAGAGCGGCTCCGGCCGCCGCCTGGTAGTTGCTCACGGCCGTGACGGCATTCCCCGCCGACGACGTGCGGTAGCTGATGACGGCCGCCGTGGCGTCGGCGGCCCGGTAGTCGAGGTTGACGGTCATGACGGCGTTCTGGTGGGTCACGTAGCTTTCGGTGAGAGTCACGTCGCCGGCCATGAGGTCGCGCCGGTCCGTCCCCGTGACGGCGTAGTGGGTGAAGAGGTTGACGCCGTTGGCCCCGTTCGTGGCGAGAGCGACGTCGGCGGCACCGCCGGTAGCACTCACGGAATGGCCCGTGTCGTTGCGGTAGACGAGCGAGGCCGACGGCGCTCCGGCCTGGTCGGCGCCGATGTCAAAACGGGCGTCGAAGTCGGAGCTCGCCCCGCGGCTGCTCATGTTGACGCCCACGACGACGCCGGCGGCCAGGGCAGCGTCGAAATCGGCCATCATGGGGACGACGTCGGAGAAACGCAGGTCGTAGGTGCCGGGCGAGACGATGTTGGGCGTGGGCGATACGGAGAGGGAGGCTCCGACACCGGCCGGAGCGGAATCGGCGTTGCCGATATAGTAGCGGATCCCCCCGAAGGGCGTTTCGCGCGTCTCCAGGCTCCAGACTCCCTCGACCATATTGAGGGCCGTCATCCCCGTCAGGCCCGATCTCCCGTCGATGGCGACATGGCTCTGGCGGGTTCCGTGCTTGAGATAGAAGATGTTGCTCTTCTGGATGTTCTCCCGACCCTCGCTGACGGAACTGAAGGTCAGCTTATAGTTTCCCGCCGCCGACTTGACGTTGCCCAGAAGACCCTTCGACTGGAGCGTGCCGGAGACGACGACGCCGATGTCGCGTGTCGACGTGCTCCAGAGGACGGCCACGTCGCCGTTGAGAAGTTTCTTCCTGTTGAACTGGGTCTGGGTGGCGATGGCGTCGATCTGCCTGGTGAGTTCGTCGATCTCAAGCTGGATATGCCCCCTGTCTCCGGCCGTGAGGGTGTCGTTGGCAGCCTGAACGGAAAGCTCCCGCATACGCTGCATGATGGAATGGATCTCATTCAGCCCTCCCTCGGCCGTCTGAAGAAGGGAGATGCCGTCCTGGGCGTTGCGCGCCGCCTGATCGAGGCCGCGGATCTGAGAGCGCATCTTCTCCGATACGGCCAGGCCCGAGGCATCGTCGGCCGCAGAATTGATCCGAAGCCCCGTGGCCAGCCGCTGCAGACTCTTTTCCGCCGCCTTCTGTGTTTTTGTCAGTTCCAAGCCGGCGACGAGCGCCGAAAGGTTGTGGTGGATTCTCATCGTTAATCCTCCTGATAAAGTCATCACACCCGGAACGACGGGAGAGCCTCTTCATCGAAACCTTCCCCGGAATCGCAACCGGCCTGTCGCCGGCCAGTCCGATCATTGTCAAACAATTAAAAGAAGGAATATTCTGATTCCTTCTTGGTTATATCCAGCTAAAAACAACCATTTTTGTTATCGGCCATCACCGTCATGTAATTGACCTTTCTCGGACCTTGACAAAAAGGGGGTTTTTTTCTATCGTTGATTTGGGGCAAAAACTTGGGACATCTTGTCCCATTTTTGGAGGAAAAGATGAGGGAAAAACGGGAAAAGCTCGATGCCGTAGGAAGGATCGCCCGGATCATGGAGCTCCTCTGCTCCGCCGAGGAGACTCTGACTCTGCGCGAGATCGAGTCCCGCATCGGCATCCCCCGAAGCACCCTCCACCGCCTCCTCTCTTCCCTGGAAGAACAGGAATGGGTTCACCGCGAAGAGGGGACGGAGCAGTTCCGGCCTTCCGTCGGCTTCTTCCTCCTCAACAACCGCAGCCTCTTCTACGATGAACTGATCCGCGTCGCGTCCCCCGAAATGGAGACCCTCGTCGCCAGAACCGACAAGACCTGCATCCTCTCCGTTCTCGAAGGTCTGGAGGGCCGTTGCATCCACGCCGTCGATCCTCCCATGGCCGTCAAGTTCGTCGCCCATCGGGGGATGCCCGTTCCCGTCCACGCCGGCGCCACGGGCAAGGTGCTTCTCGCCTTCGCCCCGAAACGCCTTCAGGAGAGGATTTTTGACGGCGGCCTTCCCGAAAGGATCGACGCGGAACGGCTGAAGGATCAGATCGAGGAAATCCGCCGCGACGGCTACGCCTACAGCCGCGAGGAATGGATCGCCAACGCCGGCGACATCAGCGTCCCCCTCTTCGACAGACGCGGGCTCTTCGTGGCCCAGCTCGGCCTGGCCGGCCTGGCCGCAAGCTTCGACGGCAGAGAAGAGGAAATCACCGCCTCCCTCAAAGAGGCCTCGGCCCGCCTCAGCGGCCTTCTTTAGCGATCACGTCCGGGACGGTCCCGGATAGGGTATCTCATAGACAGCCCCCGTCCTCCACCGAGGCGGGGCAGGAGAACAACAGGAGGGATCATCGATGGAAAGCAACGCCACGATCGGTGCGGCCATGACGATCAAGCCCGATGGGGCTCTGCCTGAGCATCCCCGGTTTGTCCCCGGCATCCGCCGGGCTCCCGACAGAGGGTGGACCCTCAATCGCAAGGAGACGGAGCTGGCCCTGAAGAACGCCCTCCGCTACGTTCCCGAGGAGCACCACGCAACGCTGGCTCCGGAGTTCATGGAGGAGCTCCGCACGACGGGCCGGATCTACGCCTACCGTTTCCGTCCCGAGGGACGGATCTGGGGCCGGCCCATCGACGAGTACAAGGGCAAGTGTCTCGCCGGCAAGGCCTTCCAGGTCATGATCGACAATAACCTTGACTTCGACGTGGCCCTCTACCCCTACGAGCTCGTCACCTACGGCGAGACGGGACAGGTCTGCCAGAACTGGCTCCAGTACCGGCTCCTCAAGAAATACCTTGAGGAGCTCACCGACGACACGACCCTCGTCGTCGAGAGCGGCCATCCCCTGGGGCTGTTCAAGTCCCGCCCCGACGCCCCCCGCGTCATCGTCACCAACGGCCTCCTCATCGGCATCTTCGACAACCAGGCCGAATGGCACCGGGCCATGCAGCTCGGCGTGAGCAACTACGGCCAGATGACGGCCGGCGGCTGGATGTACATCGGCCCCCAGGGCATCGTCCACGGCACCTTCAACACCCTCCTCAACGCCGCCCGTCAGCGGCTCGGCGTCGGCCCCAAGGAGAACCTGGCGGGGATTCTCTTCGTCTCCTCCGGCCTGGGCGGCATGAGCGGCGCCCAGCCCAAGGCCATCGAGATCGCCGGCGGCGTCGGCATCGTCGCCGAGGTGGACGCCTCGCGGATCGAGACGAGGCGCAGCCAGGGCTGGGTCAGCAAGGTGGCCGAAAGCTGCGAGGAGGCCTTCGCCCTGGCCAAGGCGGCCCAGGAGAAGAAGCAGGCCCTCTCCATCGCCTACCACGGAAACATCGTCGACCTGCTCCAGTACGCCGTGGACAAGGGCATCGAGATTCCCCTTCTCTCGGACCAGACCTCCTGCCACGCCCCCTATGACGGCGGCTACTGCCCCATGGGCCTCTCCTTCGAGGAGCGCACCGCCATGCTCCACGACAATCCGGAGGAATACCGCCGCCGCGTCGACGAGACGCTGAAAAGGCACTACGAGCTGATCAAGGCCCTCGTCGAGCGGGGAACCTACTTCTTCGACTACGGCAACTCCTTCATGCGGGCCGTCTTCGACGCCGGCGTCAAGGAGATCTGCAAGAACGGCGAGAATACCTACGAAGGATTCATCTGGCCCTCCTACGTCGAGGACATCATGGGTCCCGTCCTCTTCGACTACGGCTACGGGCCGTTCCGCTGGTGCTGCCTGAGCGGCAAGCCCGAGGACCTGCGCAAGACCGACAAGGCCGCCATGGAGTGCATCGACCCCAACCGGCGGAGCCAGGACTACGACAACTGGATCTGGATCAGGGACGCCGAGAAGAACCGCCTCGTCGTCGGCACCCAGTGCCGCATCCTCTATCAGGATGCCGAGGGGCGGACCAGGATCGCCCTCAAGTTCAACGACATGGTCCGCAAGGGCGAGATCGGCCCCGTCATGCTCGGCCGCGACCACCACGACGTCTCCGGCACCGATTCGCCCTACCGGGAGACGTCCAACATCAAGGACGGCAGCAACATCTGCGCCGACATGGCCACCCAGTGCTTCGCCGGCAACGCCGCCCGGGGCATGACGCTCTGCGCCCTCCACAACGGCGGAGGCGTCGGCATCGGCAAGGTCATCAACGGCGGCTTCGGCATGGTCCTCGACGGATCGGAGCGGACCGACGAGATCCTCAAGTCGGCCATGATGTGGGACGTTCTGGGCGGCGTCGCCCGCCGCGCCTGGGGCCGCTGCGAGCACTCCATCGAAGTGGGCGCCGAAGTGAACGGCAAGTACCCCGGCAGCTACCACATCACCCTCCCCTACGTCCCCGCCGACGACATCGTCGCCAAGGCCGTCGACGCGGCCTGGAGCAGCAAGTAGCGGCAAGCCCCGTCGATGGTGCCGCTTCCGGTGACCCTCCGAACCGGAAGCGGCGCCGGGACGACCGCCATAGGGCTGACTTTTATTTCTTTCTATGGTAATATGTTCGCCACAAACCGAACTCTAGGACGACAAGGAGGACCAAAATGAGTCAATACCTCTCCGATATCGAAATCGCCCAGCAGTGCCCGATGGAACCGATCGATGCCATTGCCGCCAAGCTCGGCATCAGCGAGGACGACCTCGAGCACTACGGCAAATACAAGGCCAAAGTCTCCTTCGAGCTCTGGGACAAGATCAAGGGCAACGCCGACGGCAAGCTGATCCTCGTCACAGCCATCACGCCGACGCCGGCAGGAGAGGGCAAGACGACGACCTCCGTCGGCCTGGCCCAGGGGCTGGCGAAACTGGGGAAAAAGGTCTCCCTGGCCCTGCGGGAGCCGTCTTTGGGTCCCGTCTTCGGCGTCAAGGGAGGAGCCGCCGGCGGCGGCTACAGCCAGGTCGTCCCCATGGAGGACATCAACATCCACTTCACCGGCGACATCCACGCCATCACCGCCGCCCACAACCTGCTGGCGGCCATGGTCGACAACTCCCTCCAGCAGGGCAACGAGCTCAACATCGACCCCCGCCGGGTCGTCTTCCGCCGCGTCATGGACATGAACGACCGTTCCCTGCGGAACATCGTCATCGGCCTCGGCGGCAAGGCCCAGGGAGTCCCCCGGGAGAACGGGTTCGACATCACCGTCGCCTCGGAGGTCATGGCCATCCTCTGCCTCTCTTCGGGCATCAAGGACCTCAAGGAGCGCCTGGCCCGGATCATCGTGGCCTACACCTACGACGACAAGCCCGTCACCGCCGGTGACCTGGGAGCCCAGGGGGCCATGGCCATGCTCCTCAAGGACGCCCTCAAGCCGAACCTCGTCCAGACCCTCGAAGGCGTTCCTGCCTTCGTCCATGGCGGCCCCTTCGCCAACATCGCCCACGGCTGCAACAGCGTCATGGCCACCAAGTACGGTCTCAAACTGTCCGACTACTTCGTCACCGAGGCGGGATTTGCCGCCGACCTGGGCGCGGAGAAGTTCTTCGACATCAAGTGCCGCCTGGCGGGGCTCAAACCCAGCGCCGTCGTCATCGTCGCCACCGTACGGGCCCTGAAGATGCACGGAGGAGTCCCCAAGGAGAAGCTCGGCGAACGGAACATGGAGGCGCTGGCCGCCGGAACGGCGAACCTGGAAAAGCACATCGAGAACGTGGCCGGTTTCGGCCTCCCCGTCGTCGTCGCCATCAACGCCTTCCCCACCGACACGACCGAAGAGCTCCAGCTCGTCGAGGAGAAGTGCCACGACCTGGGCGCGACCGTGGCCCTCTCCGAGGTCTGGGCCAAGGGGGGCGAGGGCGGCATCGACCTTGCCCAGAGGATCATCGAGGCCTGCGAGAAGCACAACAGCTTCCACTTTCTCTATGACGGAACGCTGACGCCGAAGGAGAAGATGACCCTCATCGCCACGAAGATCTACGGTGCCGACGGCGTCGCCTTCACCGACCAGGCAGAAAAGGATCTCAGGACCGTCAGCGCCCTGGGACTCGACAATCTTCTCATCTGCATGGCCAAGACCCAGTCCTCCCTCTCCGACGATCCGGCCAAGAAGGGCCGCCCCCGGAACTTCACCGTCACCGTCCGGGAGGTGCGCATCTCCGCCGGCGCCGGCTTCCTCGTCGCCGTCACGGGCAGCATCATGACCATGCCGGGCCTCCCCAAAAAACCGGCCGCCCTCTCCATCGACGTCGACGAAAAGGGACGGGTCTCGGGGCTCTTCTAGCCGAACTCTTGCCATCGCAAGTCAAAGAGGGCCGGTCTCCTTCGAGACCGGCCCTCTTTGACTGTTTTCCCTTCACAGGCCGGAGATGAACGCGTCGATCGCCTTCGCCATGGCGGCGCCCTCCGTCACCGCCAAGGCATGCCCTCCCCGGGGGAAAAGCTCGAAACGGCTCCCACGGAGACTGCGGTGGAGGGCCCGAACGCTCTCGGGCGAAACCATCCGATCCTGGCCGCCGGCCACGACGAGGGCGGGGCAGTCGATCCCGCCGAGGCACCCCTCTCCATCGAAGGCGAGAGAGGCCTCAGCCTGGGCGAGAAAACCGGCGTCGCTTTGGGCGAACTCCTCCCGATGGGCGAGGAAGAGGGAGATCATGGCCTCGACGGAGCGGAGGTCGTCGAAAAAATCCGGCGGCAACGTCGCCGCCAGCTGAAGACAGATGAGCGATTCCGAAGAGGCCCCCTCCCGGCGCAGCCTCCGCCAGGCCTCGATCTGGAAACGCCCCCACCCCTCAAGCCGTGAAGCGCAACAGAAGAGGACCATCCCCCGCACGACGGCCCGATGGCGGAGGGTCATCTCGAGAGCCGAGAAGCCGCCCATGGAGCTGCCTGCGAGGAGGGCTCCGCCGATATCGAGGAATTCGAGGAGCCTGGCCGCGTCGTCGGCCATGGAGGCGATGGAAAGAGGGCCTTGAGGATCGTCGCTTTCGCCCGAACCGAGGGGGTCGAAGAGGATCATCCGGTAGCGCCCCTTCAGGGCCGCCGTCACCCCTCGCCACCCTGACCGGGGCATGCCCAGTCCGTTCAGGGAGAGCTGAGGGGCGATGACGCCGTGGCAGTAGCGGGTGTTGAGGGCTGCCACCTCGGGTCTGGAGAAGTCGGGCGTCCAGGGCGGTAGGGAACAGCAGTAGCAGGCCGTCTCGCCGGGAACGACGAGAGGCCCCAGGGAGAGCCCCCCGAGGCTGACGCCGGCGGTGAAGAGGCCGGGGCGAAAGACGGGGAAGAGGGCGTCGTCGAACCAGCCGAAGATGGACTGGCGCGGCGAATCGGCGGTGAGGATAGCCAGGTCGGCATCGGCGATGAGGGATGCGAAGTCCTCAGGCCCCCTCATGACCCGGTCGACGAAGGAAAAGGCGACGTCCCCGTTGATCCGGGGCAGTTCCCGGCGGAGGACGTCGATCTTGGAGCGGCCCACGTCATCGGGGCGGTAGAGGCACTGGCGGTTCAGGTTCGACGGCGCCACAACGTCACCGTCGACGGCGGTGATGCCGCCCAGGCCGAAGGAAGCCAGATTCTGGAGGACATGACAGCCGCCCCCGCCGACGCCGAAGAGGAAGACGCGGCTCGAGGCGAGCCGCGTCTGGGCCTCCTGGGCGAAGGGACGGCCCCGACTGCGCCAGGCGCCGTAGAAGAGGCGCTGGCGACTGTAGCGGTCCTCCTTCGCCCCGTCCCTCCCCTCCTCGAGGAGGAGGCGGCTGTCGAGGTTGCGGACAAAGGCGAGGACCTCGGCGAGACTCACGTCATGGCCGAAGAGGGGCAGCAGGGCAGCAATCTCCTTGACGGCCTCTCGCGCCCACGGCGGCGAGACCCTTGACTTTTGGTCCGATCAGGAGCGAAATGGAACGAGATCACTGAAGACATCAGTCGGACAGGAGGCTCCCGGACGAAATGCTCTCTTCCCTTGCCGCCCCTCTCCTTGCCCTGACCTGGCAGCAGGTCGTCATGATCGGCATCGGCCTGGCCCTCATGTACCTGGCCATCGCCAAGGATTTCGAGCCCAACCTGCTCCTGCCCATGGGATTCGGCACCCTTCTGGTCAACCTCCCCCTCTCGTCGGCCCTGACCCAGGGGCTCACCGAGGGAGCCCTCTCCATGCTTTTCAGGATCGGCATCGAGACGGAACTCTTTCCGCTCCTCATCTTCATCGCCGTCGGAGCCATGTGCGACTTCACGCCGCTGCTGGGCAACCCCCGCGTCTTTCTCTTCGGCCTCACCGCCCAGGCGGGCATCTTTCTCACCATGGGACTCGCCCTGCTGCTGGGTTTCGATCTCCATGAATCGGCCTCCATCGGCATCATCGGAGCCGCCGACGGTCCCACCTCCATCTACGTCTCCAACCGCTTCGCCCCCCATCTTCTGGGCCCCATCTCCGTGGCCGCCTACACCTACATGGCCCTCGTCCCCCTCATTCAGCCTCCGGTGATCCGTCTCCTGACGACGGGCCGGGAGCGGGCCATGAAGATGGTCTACGCCCATCGCGAGGTCCCGCGGCTCAAGCTCATCGCCTTCCCCGTCATCGTCACCGTCGCCGCCGGCCTCGTCGCCCCCGCCTCGGTGGCCCTCCTGGGCTTTCTCATGTTCGGCAACCTGCTCCGGGTCAGCGGCTGCACGGAGCGTCTCTCCAAGGCGGCCCAGAACGAGCTGGCCAACATCGTCACCATCCTGCTGGGCTTTTCCATCTCAGCCGTCATGACGGGAGAGCGCTTCATCCGCCCCGAGACGCTCCTCATCATCTCCATGGGACTTGTCGCCTTCATTCTCGATACGGCCGGCGGCATCCTTTCGGCGAAGATCCTCAACCTCTTCCTCAGCGAGGCGAACAGGATCAACCCCATGATCGGGGCCGCCGGCATCAGCGCCTTCCCCATGTCGAGCCGGGTCGTCCAGCGACTGGGGCAGCAGGCCGATTCGAGCAACTTCCTCCTGATGCACGCCGTCGGCGCCAACGTCTCCGGGCAGATCGGCTCCGTCCTCGCCGGGGGGCTTCTGCTGGCCTTCCTCGGCTGAAAAGGCTCTTCCCTGATCGTCCGTTCATCGAGTTTTCCCCCGCAAACCTGATATCATAGAGACATCTAAAGAGGTTTTTCGGAGGTTCTCCATGAACTGGCTCATCGACGTTCTCCGCATCTTCCTGATCGCCCTCCCCGGCTGGTTCGTCATGCGCGCCGTCAAAATGCCCGCCGCACCGATGATGGGAGGCATGATTTCCGCAGCCGTCTTCGCCGTCCTCGGCTGGGCGCCCTCGTCGGCACCGGCCGGCCTCAACATGGCCTTTCAGATGGTCCTGGGACTTTTCATCGGCCTTCGCGTCACCAGGGAGACCAGGCGCATTTTCAAGGAAATGGGGGGCGTCTCCCTTCTCGCCTCGGGCTGGTGGCTCTCGCTGCCGATCCTCCTCGGATGGGTTCTCTACCGCTTCTTCGGCATGGATCTGGCCACCTCCCTCCTGGGAACCGTACCGGGAGGACTGGCCGAGATGAGCCTTCTGGCCTTCTCCTTCGGCGCCGACGCCGCCATGGTGGCCATCATGCAGTTCTGCCGCCTCGCCTCGGTCATGATCGCCATCCCTCTTGCCGCCCGACACTGCCAGGCCTGCGGCGTCGACACCCGACGGAAGGAGCCTTCGGCTCCGCCGACACCTCGGGATCCGGGAACGCTCCGGCGGAAAGCGTCCCCTCTGCTGACGGCCCTTCTGCTCGCCGTCGCAGGCGGCATCACCGGCAGCAGGCTGAACATCCCCGCAGGCGCCTTCGTGGGCGCCATGGCCGGCACCGGAGCCGCCTCCTATTTCGGCCTCCCCCTCAGGACCCCGCCCAAAATCTGCCGCGACATCGCCCAGCTCGGACTGGGCTCCATCATCGGGCTCTCGGCCACGGCCGAAACGGTGGCGCTGCTGATGCGCGTCTTCCTTCCCACCCTGGCCATCACGGCCATCATGCTGCTCTGGGGTGTCCTTTTGGCCCTCATGGTCCGCCGCCTGTCGAAATGGGATTTCATGACCTGCCTGCTCGCCACCTCTCCCGGAGGGATCACCCAGCTTGCAGCCATTTCGGAGGATCTCGGGGCCGACTCTCTCCGGGTCAGCCTCCTTCATCTGGTTCGTCTTTTCACGATCTACCTTCTCCTGCCGCCCATCATCGTCCGCCTCGCCGGATAGGGTAGGGCCCGGCGCTTAAAGCGTCGGGCCCTACCCTATCTTGAGCGATCCGCCGATCCCGCCTTCCTGCCCTCGGGGCCGTAACCGCAACGCCCTAAACCTTCCCCACCGGCGCCATGTAGATGACGAACTCGTCGTCGCCGTCGACGCCGACGAGGGCGTCGGCACGCGCCTGGTCGTAGGCGGCGATGGCGCAGGTTCCGGCGTCGATGGCCTCGCAGGCGAGGTAGAGATTCTGACAGACATGCCCCGCGTCGAGGGCGATAACCTTGACGGAGGCTTCGGCATAGCGCCATTCCGTCCGTCCGGGGAGAGCCGTCCAGATAAAGGTGACGGCTCCCCTGCCGGCGAAACGCTGGCCCAAGGCCGCCTGCGCCGTGAGGTGCTCCAGCCGGAGGGGATGGCCCAGTTCGAGAAGGGCATGTTCCAGCGGAAGGTAGCGATAGAGGCCCTCTTTCAGCCCTTCGACGCGGAAGACGGCCAGGTAGGTCTCGAAAGGGTGGCGGCAGCCCGCGGAGGGAACGGTCCGGTATCCTCGGGATTCTTCGCGGATCTCGCGCATGCCCTGAGTGGCCCACAGCAGGAAGGAGAGCTCCTCCATCGCCAGGGAGGCCGCCCTGAAGCGCCGCCGGGACCGGCGCCGCGCGATGGCGTCGGCGACGGAAAGGGCGTTGACGCCGCTCCATGTCTCAGAAAGAGAAAGCGGAAGGATGACCGCTCCCTCAGGAATGGGCTTTTCCAGAGGAGGAGGCGGATAACCCAGGCTCTGTTCCGTCTGAGCGAAATCGATGCTGCGGCGAACGGTGTCCTTCAGGAAAAAGCGAAGTTCCTCCTTCATTTTCTTCTCTCCCTCCGTTTTCCTCGGCGGCCGGGGACGCCGGCAAGAGCCGTCACTCGAAAGGCGGGATGGAGCGGCAGAAGGCGTCGACATCGAACTTGCGCCTGGCGCCGGCCAGGTTCATGTAGCGGACCTTGCCGAAGACGGGCCGTTCCGGCCAGGCCCGGTCGTGGACGCCTCCCAGGCTCCAGGCGATGCCGGCGTAGCCGTTGGGGTCACGGCCGTCGAGCTCGTAGCGGTCGTTGAGCCCGACGGCCCGTTCCAGGGCCTCCTCGGGCGACGGCGACCATTCCAGGATCTTCTTGGCCCAGTACATCCGGAGCCAGCCCTGCATCCTGCCCCGGAGGACCATCTGGCGCTGAGCGGCGTTCCAGAGCGGATCGCCGGTGCGGGCCGCCTCAAGAGCCGGCAGATCGTAGAGGAAAGGGCGCTCGTCCCCGCGGTGATCGTCGAGAGTCTTCCGCGCCCAGTCGGGAAAGCCCTCGAAACGGTCGTAGGCGTCGTTGTGAAGGCAGAAGTTGTCGGCCAGCTCCCGCCGGACGACGAGCTCCTCCAGGAAGGCCTCCTTCGCCTCGTCGGCCACGTCGGCGCGGCTCACCTCGAAGGCGACGCGCTGAGCGGAAATCTGGCCGAAGTGAAGGTAGGGAGAGAGCCCCGACTGCCCCTCCCCGTTGGGATCGTTCCGTCTTTCGTCGTAACGGGCAAGCCCTTCGTCGAGAAAGCGGGCCAGACGGGAGCGGGCGGCCAAGGCGCCCGGCGGCCCCAAGGCCGCCTGAGGGGCGGGCAGCAGGGCGAGGCTTTCCGCGAGGACCTTCAGCGATCTCTCCCCCTCCTTTTCGTCGGGCCAGCGGAAGGGGTGGCGCTCGACGGAGGGGATCTCTTTCAGGAAGCGCGGGAGGAGGCGTTTCATCTTGGGGCGGAAGGTGTAGGCGGCATACTCCTGTTTGGGCGAGGCGAAGCGGCAGGGGACCACGTTGTGGCCGTCGATCTCGAAGAGGGGGATGCCGATTTTCGAGGCCACAGCCTCCTGCCATCTCTTCTTCTCTCTCAGCGGGTCGAAATCGCAGAAGAGGACGGAGACCGCCCCCTCACCGACCCAGCGGGGGATCTCGACGGCCGGATCGCCCCGGAGAAAGACGAGGGGAATCTTCCGGCGCGCCAGCTCCCGGGCCGTCTCGATCAGACCGCCGAGCATGAAGGCGAAGCTCTCCCGGGACGCCCCCTTGTAGGCGGGAACGAGACAGAAGAGCACCGCCAGAGGCGCCTTACGGGCCAGGGCCATCTCCTGGGCGGCGGCGAGAGACCAGTTGTCGTCGACCCGCTGGTCCCGGCTCATCCAGTAGGCGACGGGGCCCTCCCGGCGAGGGCCTTTCCCGAGCACCTTCAACCGCTCCGACTCGACCATGGCCCCCTGACCCCTCCTTTCCGACATCGTCGTCTCCCGTGATGCAGCCGTCGGCCTTCCTCTCGTTCTACCCATTATATCGGACGGAGCCCTGACGAGCCGAAACCCGCCGTGAACCGCCCGGAAGCCTTCAGTCCTCCAGGTCGAGGACTCTTTCCGCCTGCGGGTTGACGAATTCATCGAAACACCCTACGCTGTCACTACCACTCATCGATGAGCGGTTACACCGGCCCAGAAAGGTGATCGAGATGCTCGACGAAAATCAGGAGATCCAATTCCAGATCCTCTCCGCCCTGGCAAAGAGCTCTTCCCCGAAAGGGGCCGGAGCGCTTCAGGTGGATATCAAGCGTGAGGGGGTCCATCGGAGCGAAGCCGCTATCGGAAGGATCCTGAGGCACTTCCAGGAAGAGAAGTGGGTGGAGAAAAAAGGATTTCAAGGCCACGTCATCACCCGAGAGGGCCTGAAACAATATGAGAGCCTGCGCCTGGAGCGGCATCGCCGGGAATGTGCCCAGGACATCCTGGAACAGATCAAATCCGGAGAATTCGACGTCTTCATGGACCTTCTCCACGCCAGAAGGGCCATCGAACGGGAGGCCGCCCGCCTGGTGGCTGCGGAGGCGTCGGAAGAGGAGATCGGAATCCTCGGACAGAACATCTCGCTCCAGAAGGAGGCCATCGACCGGAAACGGACCAACGTCCCTTTCAACAAGGAATTTCATGAGCTGCTCGTCCAGTTCTCCCACAACGACATCCTCAAGTCGATGTATCAGCTTGTGAAAATGGACTCCGACTGGGCGAACCTGTTCGAAGAAATCCAGAAAAGAAGAGGGAGCAAGCTCGGCGTCGGACATTTCAGGATCTTCGAGGCGCTCTGCAGGCGGGACCCCGACGCGGCGGACCAGGCGGCGGCCAGCCATATCGACAGCATCATCGACGACGCGAAGGAAGTCCTCGCCGGCTTCAAGGACTGACATCGGAACCGATCGGCCCCCACGTCCGGCAGGCCGCAGACGAGGCGTGATAGGATGGTGACGGTGGACGCCGGCGACAAGAAGCCGGCAGGTCCGCAGAAGAAGCACGAAGGAGGTGGGACGATGGAAAAGATCCTATCCGGGGTTGTCCTGGAATGCGTCGAGGGAGACATCGCCGCCCAGGCGGACATGACCGCCGTCGTCAATGCCGCCAACGCCCAGCTGCGCATGGGGGGAGGCGTCGCGGGAGCCATCCACAGGGCCGCCGGTCCCGGACTGGAGGCGGAGTGCCGCCCCCTGGCCCCGATCAGGCCCGGAGAGGCGGTCCTGACGGGCGGGCACAGGCTGCCCAACCGGTACGTCATCCACTGCCTCGGGCCGGTGTGGGGGAAAGACCGGCCCGAAAAGGAGCTTCTGGCGAGCTGCTACCGGAGGGCCCTGGAGCTGGCCGAGGAACACGGCATCGACTCGGTGGCCTTCCCCGCCATCTCGACGGGCATCTTCGGCTACCCCCTCGACGAGGCCGCCGGGACGGCTCTCGAAACCATCAGGGAGATCATCCCCGGGCTCAGAAAGGTGAAGCGCATCCGCTTCGTCCTTCACGGGCGGGAAGCCCTTTCCGTCCACGAAAAACACCTCGAAAAGCTCTTCGGCTGACCCCTCGGGAGCGCCGTCGGTCGGTGGAACTCAACGACGTCTCCATCCGCTACGGAGGGAAGGCCGCCTGCGAAGGGGTTCGCCTCTCTGTTGACCGAGGGGAGAAAATCGCCCTGCGGGGGAAAAACGGCAGCGGCAAATCGAGTCTCCTGCGGCTGATCTGCGGAGAAGACCTCCAATACAGCGGGACCCTGACGAAGGGGTCAGGGCTGAAGATCTCCTGCCTTCCCCAAGACACGGGAGATCTCGAGGGAGACCTCGCCGACTACGCCCGCCGATCTCCTCTTCCGGGACGGAGGGGGACGCCGTAGACGGTGAAGAGGACACCTTGCTGAAAAATAGTGCCACACTTAAGAAAGAGCGGAATTAAAATTCAGCCCTGCACTATCAAGGATAGACAGACACACTCTGCAACGGAGCGCTTGACATTCCCAAGTTCGCAGGCCATAACTAAAAACCAATAATAGAAAATATTACTAATAAGCAGACTAAAAGCAATGGCCGCTGAAAATAGGTTTTCGAAAACCCCATAGTATTATCATTGATTTTTAACCGGCCAGAAAAGAATATAAAGTTTATTTATCTTACAATCGAATAAATAAATTAAAAATGGTCACTTCATATTGAAGGTAATTTTATGAATAAATTACATTATATGCACCTAAATAACTCAATCGAAGTGCGTTGTGGCACTAATCGTAAGCTTAGAAAAGAATTGATTTAGAATTGGAATAAGACCCAATTTAAATTCAATATTCGGATTAAGAGGCGAATCTAAGTATTCCTTAGTCAATCCTGATAATTCTTGCGTGGCGATTTGTGGATAATCTCTTCTAAGGGTATTTACCTTTTCTTTTGAGACCGAGCTTTCAAATGTGATATTTTTTATAAAAACTTCTAAATATTCTTTAAATTCCTCTTTTCCAGTATTTAATACCATTAAATGAATAAAACATGACGTCAAAAACATTGCGATGTCATTATTAATCTCAAAACTATCAATGGCATTTGAAAAATCATCTTTCATCTTTTTTTGCCTTGCTTTATTTTTTACTAATGAAAAAATAGTTTCATACTCTGATTTAACTTCTTCAACCAAAAATTTTCCTAAAAACCGAACTTTTCCGTCTATGTTTTGCACTTCATTCATTATATGATCATTACTCTCAAATGAAGCAATTTCGCTTAATTTTATACAATCATCCAGGCATTTGCGCTTTATATCATCGAATGAACTCTTGAGTCTGCTTATTTCTTTAACAAGTGACTCATACTCTTTATCTTTTATTTCTTTCTCGTAGCTATTTTTTTGTCTCTAATATACATAATTACCGCTGCAATGACGGATGCCGAGGTAGCTAGATCTAAACTAGCTTTCATTTCTTCAAACAATCCAACCATCATTATACCTCCTTAGAGTTGAATGATTTATCGAAATTTCAATAAACACCAAACAAAGAGTCCTACCAGCTCTGTAAGGTTTTCCTCCAAACCTTCAACGGGGCTCCCTCCTTTTGTTTTTTCGCTCACATGAAATGGAAGCCACCACGACTCAAGGGCCATAGAAAGACTTCGCCCAGACCACGGCATCATCGTCGCAGACCAAACGACGATGCAGGCATAGGCCAGCTTGAGGCATGGCAATACTTCATCCGGCACGGAGGACCTGCTTCCTCTGGCCGTTGACGAGTCCGCTCATGGCATCGTCAGCTTTTGATCCATCTACCCCTCTCTTGGGGTGAATAGATCATGAAGCACTCTGTGGACAGGATACCTATATTTTGAACAATTTACAAGAGTGATTATTTATTCCTTTGACTTCACCGACCTGATTGACTTTCACCCCTGATGCTTAAGAAAGCCGTCTCCGTTTCAGGATGGGAAACTGCCGCACGAGAGCCGATCTTTCTCGATTTTGTCTTGCGCTTTGATTGAGATATCCTTCAATAAGAGGGCAGGAACTCGGAGCCTTTCGGAAAAGCCTCTGAAACCACGCAGTCGCCAAAACCCGAAGCACTGATGTTCTTGTTTCAGATTTTCAACGAAGGGCAGCCGGAGAATCCCGGCTGCCCTTGCGCCCTGATCGTTCGTCTGTTCTGGTGTCAATTCCTTTTGCCGGCAAGACAAATCAACGGGAGGAAAATCAGCAGAGAGACATGGCCGACGGAATCGGCCGTCGGGTCCGGTCTGGGGACCGGCATCGTGTCCCCGAGGATGTTGCCGACATGGACCATGCCGGGATGGGCCATCTTCTCCTGAAGCAGGGGCTTGCTCTCGAGGTTCGCCGTGACCAGATCGATCAGCTCCTGCGCGGACCTGTCGGAATAGTGCGAGAGGGCCTCGAAGGTCAGAAGCTGCGGAGAGTCATCGAAGTATTCGTAACCCCATCCGCTCTTAAGGAACCTCTAAGCCCCAAACCCTCGGTCGCCTATGGCGAGATTGGATGGGGCGAAGAGATGCCCCAGAAGCAACGGCATGCGCCCCCGGTGCCATCCGACGCCCCGAAAAGGGGCTTCAAGCGCTTGCAGGTGAAGGCGCGGCGAAAAGCCCGACAGCCCATCTTCGGCACGGCCGCCCCAGGCTGTCTTCCGTTTCGCCGCGGTCGAGACAGGCAAAGCCGATTTCGACCAGGAGCGTTTCCAGACGTTCCGGCGAGAGGCCGTTGAAGAATCGCCCCTCTTCGCCACGGCCCCGGCGGGCTTTTCCCCCTTCGTCGACGGGCAGGGAGACGAGGAGCCGTCCCCGCCCTTTGAGAACCCGCCGGAGGGAGCACAGTGAGGATTTCAGCTCTCCGTCAGCCAGATGCATGAGCACGGCCGAGGCGACGACGCCGCCGAATCGGCCGTCGTCGATCCCTTCGAGAGCGGGCAGGGAGGACTGGCTGATCCGGCCCCGGACCGCCGGGTAGAGACGCTCGGCCTCGTCGACGAGGGCCCGGCAGGGCCCGGCAGGGCTCGACACCCCAACCGTCCCAGCCGCCGCGGAGAAGGTGATTGAGGTCCCGGCCCGAGCCGGCCCCCACGTCAAGGACCCGGCTCCCCCGGGGGAAGGCCCTGTCGAACCAGCCGGCGATGCCACCGTGGGCTTCGTCGTAGCGGCGGGCCAGCTCGGCGGCCTTGCGGCGGCGGTAGTAGTCCTGGATCTGAAGATCCATGGCGAAAGCTTCTTTTCTTGGAAGGACTCGGGAAACCTCAAAGGGCTCCTTCGTTGAAAAAAGTCCTGCAATATGTTCCAATATATAAGAGTAACGGTAGGGATTTGAGGTGGGAAGATGCGCGAGCTTTCTTGCTGACCTTTGGGCCTGAAGAAGACGAGACCGGCGGCCTCCCGAGGCCTTCTTTCGTCGTGCCCTGCAAGAAAGCCGAAACTCTCTCCATCTCAAGCGTTCTGTCCTCGCCTGTCTTGACGGGTGAGGCCATGCTGTCCTAGGGAGCCGCAAGAGAGAGGATCTTTCTTGCAGCTCCCTTTTTACAGGAGGACAGCCTCATGTCTTTGATCAACGTCACCGACCTGACCTTCGCCTACGAGGGCGGACTGGAGCCTATCTTCGAGAACGTCAGCCTTCAAATCGACACGGACTGGAAGCTCGGCTTCACCGGAAGAAACGGGAGAGGGAAGACAACCTTTTTGAATCTCCTTCTCGGCCGCCTCGAGCACAGCGGCTCCATCACGGCAAGCGTCTCCTTCGATTACTTTCCCTACGACGTCCCCGACGGCTCGGAGGAGACGCTGAGAGTCGTCCAAGCCGTCTCTCCTCAAAGTCAGGAGTGGGAGATCCTGAGAGAGTTCTCGCTCCTCGATCTGGTCGAAGACACGCTCCACCGCCCTTTTTCCACCCTCTCCAGCGGGGAACGGACCAAGGCTCTGTTGGCCACCCTTTTCCTGAAGGAGAACCGCTTTCTGCTCATCGACGAGCCGACGAACCATCTCGACACCGAGGGGCGGGCCATCGTCAGCGACTACCTGAACAGAAAGCGGGGTTTCATCCTCGTCTCTCACGATAGAACTTTCCTCGACAACTGCATCGATCACATCATGGCCATCAACCGAAGGGACATCGAGATCCAGAAGGGCAATTTCTCCTCCTGGTGGCGGAACAGGCAGAGGCAGGACGCCTTGGAACAGGCCGAAAAGGAACGGCTCAAGCAGGAAGTGGGACGCCTCAAGAAGGCGGCCAGACGCACATCAGCCTGGTCGGAGAAGGTGGAAAGGACAAAGCAAGGCACCCGAATCGGCGGTCTCCGTCCAGACAGGGGCCGCATCGGCCACAAGGCAGCGAAGGCGGCGAAAAAAACCAAGTCTCTGGAAAAACGACAGAAAGCAGCCATCGAGAAGGCCTCGACGCTGTTGCGGAACGCCGAGGAAAGCGAGCGTCTGACGCTCATTCCCCTCGCCTTCCACCAAAATCGCCTGGTGGAGCTCGTCGACGTCTCCATCCGCTACGGAGGAAAGGCCGCCTGCGAAAGGGTTCGCCTCTCCGTCGACCGAGGGGAGAAAATCGCCCTGCGGGGGAAAAACGGCAGCGGCAAATCGAGTCTCCTGCGGCTGATCTGCGGAGAAGACCTCCAATACAGCGGGACCCTGACGAAGGGGTCAGGGCTGAAGATCTCCTATCTTCCCCAAGACACGGGAGATCTCGAGGGAGACCTCGCCAACTACGCCCGCCGCTACGGCATCGAAGAGAGCCTCTTCAAGTCCACCCTGAGAAAACTGGGCTTTCCCCGGATCCAGTTCGAGAAGGATCTGGCCGACTACAGCGGCGGACAGAAAAAAAAGGTGCTCCTCGCCCGAAGTCTCTGCGAGCGGGCCCACCTCTATCTCTGGGATGAGCCGCTGAACTACATCGACGTCATCTCCCGCATCCAGATCACGGAACTGCTGCTCGAACACCGGGCCACCCTTCTCTTCGTCGAGCACGACAGGGCCTTCTGCGACGAGGTGGCTACCAGGGAGTATGTGCTCTCTCCACTGTAGAGCTCGCCGAGAGGCTGGTCGGCTGCCAGCAGGCGGATTGCCTATCGGCCAGGGCAGGATGTCCGACGCTTTCCGTGCGGCGCCGGGACTGAAAACCCGGACAAGCGCTCGATTTTTCCAGATGAGCCGGCTTGAGGCCATGTCCAGCGTCGTTTCTCAGAAAGCTGCAGTCCCGTTCGTGGATTCTACCGGATTGTGAATGCCCCGACATGAGGGCACTGCTCCGACAGGAAGTCATGGGAGACAGAAAGACCGGGATTGATCTAAAACACCGAGGCCTTCCAGATGGTTCCGGAAGGCCTCGGACTATAAGCTGGTGGAGGTAGGGGGATTCGAACCCCCGGCCCCTTGCATGCCATGCAAGTGCGCTCCCGCTGCGCCATACCCCCGATTTCGATCAAGCGAGGCCCATTATAATAAGCCTCCAGCGTACTGTCAACCGCTCTTTCTTCTTCGCCGCAGCCGGAGATGATAGAATCGGCGTACCTATTTCGACCAGGGAGGGCAGATCGGAACATGAAAAAACTTTCGAAAGGGATCCTCGCCGCAGCTTGCCTTCTTCTGACCCTTGGCCTACCCCTGCCGACCTTTGCCGTGACCCGGGGCGAGGTCGTCGAGGCCGTCATCCAGGCCCTCAGGCTCCCCCCCTGGAGCGGCACGGCCCGTTTCGCCGACGTGCCCCCGGGCCATCCCCACGCCAAGGCCATCGAAACGGCGGCAGCCCTGGGGATCATCCTCCCGACGGATCACTTTCACCCCGACATTGAGGCGGCCCGGGCCGAGGCCGTCTTTTTGGCCCTGCGCGGCATGGGGTGGCGCCACGAGGCGGAACTCTTCGGCCGTCTCTTTCCGCTCCCCGATCACGACATCCCCCCCTATCTTTTGGGCTACCTGGGCCTGGCGGGAGCCATGAGCCTGCCGGCACCGAGGGAGTTTCTCGACGATCCTCGGGCGGACGTCTCCGTCGAGAATCTCCTGCGGCTTTCCTCCTGGCTCCGAAGCGCCACGACGCGCCCCGTCTCTTGGGAAGGCCGCCTTGCCGTGGACGGACTCACCCTCGTCGTCTACCGCCAGGGGCTGGGAACGCCGCCGACGAGCTGGGCCGTCCAGGTGGGCGAATACGCCACAACGGAAGAAGCCGCCAAGGTTCAGGCCCAGATGAGGAACCTGGGGCACCCCTGCTTCATCGCCAGGGGAGACGAGGGACAGGCGGTGCGGCTCGGCCCCTACCCGCACTACTTCGAGGCCTGGACGAAGATGACGACGCTGCCCTCCCAGTTTCCGGCGACGGTCGTTCCCCACGGGGGCAACGGGTCGCGAGCCCTCTTCTGGGCGGGCCTCGTTGTCGAGCCGGGGGGCACGATGCCCTCCATCGTCACCTCCCCGTCGCTGGGAGCGCCCCGACTTCCCCTGTCACGCATGGCGTCCCTCAGAGGAGCGACGGCGGCCGTCAACGGCGGCTTTTTCAGCGGCGACAGCGTCATCGGGACCCTCGTCACGGAGGGCGCCCCCTACAGCCTCCCCCACAGCAACCGCAGCGCCCTCGCCTGGGACGATTCGGGCCAGGTGGCCTTCGGCAACGGCAATCTCCAGCTCTACCTCGACCTGGCCGGGACGATCCATCCCGTCACGGGCCTCAACAGGCGTCCGCCGGAACAGGGGATCTCCCTCTACACGCCTCAGGCCGGCCGGTTCGCCAGGGATCTCGTCTTCGGCGCCGTAGAGGCGTCCGTCGAGGGAGACCGGGTCACGACGATCCGCCCCTGGAACGCCTCGAACCATGCCGTCCCGGAAGGGGGTTTCCTTGTCGCGGGCCGCGGCGTCGCCGCCGAGGAGCTGCTCATTCTCGAACCCGGAGACGAGGTGAAGCTCCTCTGGCGTCTCACCGAGCCGCAGCTCCAGCTTCCCTGGCTGCTCCAGGCCGGGCCGAGGCTCATCGCCGACGGGAAGGCCGTGACGACCAACGAGGGATTCAACGCCGCCTTGAGAGAACAGCGCCATCCCCGCACCTTCGTCGGACACGACGGCGAACGCCTCTGGTGGATCGTCGTCGACGGGCGCAGTCCCTGGCACAGCAGCGGGCTCACCCTGGACGAGACACGGAACATCGCCGCCGGGCTGGGACTGAAAAACGTCCTCAATCTCGACGGCGGCGGCTCCTCCACGCTCTGGTGGCAGGGGCAGATCGTCAACCGGCCCTCGGAGGGGCGGGAGCGCCCTCTCCCCTACGGCGTCCTCTTCGGTTCGGGAGAGCCCTCGTCCGCTCCGTGAAGCCAGACATCGCTCTGGGGGAAGGGAATGACGATGCCCTCTCTGTCGAAGGCCTCCTTGAGACGCAGGCGGTATTCCCGGCCCAGGCTCCACTGATCGCCGGGCACGGTCTTGATGAGGCAGCGCAGGACGACGGCGCTGTCGTCGAAGGCCAGGATGCCCTGGACGTCGGGGGTGTCCAGGATGCGGGGTCTGTACTCGTCGCACAGCGTCTCGGCGACTTCCTTCATGACCTTCATGGCCCGGGAGATATCGGTGTCGTAGGCGACGCCGACGTCGATCTTGGCCCGGGACCAGTTCTTGGTGAAATTGAGGACCTGAGTGACAGCCCCGTTGGGGACGATGGCCAGTTCGCCGTCAACGGTCCTCAGGTGGGTCGTCCGGAGCGTGAAGCGCTCGACGGTTCCCGTGTAGTTCGAGATGGTGACGACGTCGCCGACGGAATAGTGATCTTCGAGGACGACGACGATGCCGTTGATGAAGTCGCGGATGATGTTCTGGGCCGCCAGGGAGACGGCCAGTCCGGCGACGCCGAAGCCGGTCAGGATGGGGCGGACGTCGATCTGAAGGCTGCCGAGAAGGGTCAGGACGGCAAAGACGGCGACGGACCCTCGGGCGATCTGCGTAGCCAATCCCTTCAGGGTCTGGAGACGTTTGACGTTGGCCTCGCGCTGGCCGATGGAATCGCTGCGGGCCTCGAACCGCGCCACGGCAAGCCTGAAAAGGCGGGCCGCGAAGAGGACGGCGGCCCTGTCGACGATCCACCAGCCGATGAGGACGAGAACGGGAATATGAATGCGGCTCAGAACGGCCAGTGTCGCTGCCCAGAGATGATCCATCAAGGGAAATTCCCCCTTTGCGAAAATCAAGGCCCGGAATGGAAAAGGGAACTCCGGGCCCACGACTTTAAGTGAAACCAGTATAACCTATCCTTGGAAGGAGGTCCGACCGATGGGACACGTCGTCGCCGAGCTGGTCGTCGTTCCCCTGGGGACGGCGACACCGGGCTTGAGCCCCTATGTCGCCGCCGTCGAAAAGGCGCTGGAGGGTTTCGACTTGAAGACGGTTCTGACACCGATGGGAACCGTCGTCGAAGGCGAGCTGGATGAGGTTCTGCGGGCCTTGAGGGCCGTTCACGAGATTCCCTTCCAGATGGGCGCGATGCGAGTCTCCACGTCCCTGAAGATCGACGAGAGGCGGGACAGGCGGCTCTCCATGGAAGGAAAGGTCAAGGCCGTAAGAGAGAAGCTCTAGGGAGGCGGGCCGGTGAGGCCGCCTCCTTTTTTGAGACGACGGATCGAATCCCGCTAACGGAGCCGGTGAGCCTCGAAGGCCTCTCTCATGCGGCGCCTGAGATCGGCGTCGGAGAAGGTGCGCAAGACGGCGTAAGCCAGGGCTCTCGCGCCCGTTACGAGGGCCTCGTGGGCCCGAGGACCGATGACGGCGGCGGCGAACTCCCGCGTATGGCCCGCCACGTCGCGGCCCGCGATATCCATCTCGGGCTGGATCGTGGGGCAGCGGTAGGAGACGTTGCCGACGTCGGACGAGCCCAGCGGCCCCGGAGCGGGAGAGAGGGGGACTCCCAGCTCCCGGAAAACCTCCTCCATCATCGCCTCGGCAGGTCCGTTGGGGAGGACATCGTCGAAGCTGAGCTCGAAATGGTGCCACTCCGCCTCTGTCCCCGTGGCCAGAGCCGCGCCTCGGGCGCAGTCGTGGACCTGGTCGAGAATCCCGTTGAGTTCGTCGCGCCGGGGGGCCCTGAAGTAGAAGCGGGCCGATGCCGTCTCGGGGACAATGTTGGGCGCCGCACCGCCTCTAGAGATGATGCCGTGCATCCTCACTTCGGGACGGACATGCTGGCGCAGCATGTCGACGGCGTGAAAAAGAAGCTGGACGCCGTTAAGGGCGTTGCGCCCTTCCCAGGGCGCGCCGGCCGCATGAGATGCCTTGCCCCGGAAGGTGAACTCGATGGCGTCCATGGCCAGAGAACGGTAGGGAACGAAGGTCTTCCCACAGTAGCAGTGAATCATCAGGGCCAGGTCGAAACCGTCGAAGACACCCTTGTCGGCCATCACGACCTTGGCCCCGTTCGTCTCCTCGGCCGGCGTGCCGAGGAGGACAAGCTCGCCGTCGATCGAGTCCATCAGGGGAGCGAGAGCGAGCCCGGCCAGAACGGACATGGCCCCGTGAAGATTATGGCCGCAGGCATGCCCGATCTCGGGAAGGGCATCGTATTCCGCCATCAGGGCGACCCTGCCGGCCGAACCCGGCCTTCCCCTGACGGCCCGGAAGGCCGTGTCGATGGAAAGGAAGGGGTAGTCGACGTCGAAGCCGCCCTCTCTCAGAAGGGCGACGATCTTGCGGCTCGACTCGTACTCCTCTCCGGAAACCTCAGGATGGGCCGCCAGGTCGTCACTGAGAGCGGCGGCCAGGGGCGTCAGCTTTTCCAGGTGCCGATCGAGACTTTTTTTCTGCTGCGGATCGATCACGGGCAAAACCTCCTTGCCACAATCATCATACCCTTCCGTCCCGAAAGAGCAGCCGCCCGCCTCTCTCGGGAAGGACCCGCTCCCCCTCGACGGCCACCCTGCCGTTGACGAGAACCCAGGCGATCCCCTCCGGCGGCAGCAGCTCTTCCCTGAAGGTCGATCGGTCCCTGAAGGTCTCGGCGTCAAAAATGACGAGATCCGCGACGGCCCCCGCCGCCAGGCGACCGGAGTCAAGCCAGGCCATCTCCGCAGGCAGCGTCGTCGCGTGGTAAAGAGCCTGGGGCCACGAAAGCCCTTCCTCGCGCAAGATCCGAAGCGCCCGGGGGAAGGTGCCTGCGGAGCGGGGATGACCCTGACCCCTCTTGAGAACCGAATCGGAGGCGATGGCGCAGCGGGGGTGGGAGAGACAGAGACGCACCTCCTCGGCGTTCATGACGTGTGCGATGATGAGGAGGTGCGGATCGTCGCGGCGGAGCTCCTCGTAGAGCCTCCCGTCGAGGAAACGCCCCTTGTAGGCTCCGCTGCCCACCTCAAGGGCCTCGAACCCCCTGCCCCAGCGCTCCTCGAAGCCGGGGTCGAAGACGGCCGAGCCGATGCGGGTACAGAAGGCGTCATAGGGGTAGCAGTCGAAGTTGACGTCGACACCTTCCTCCCGGGCCCTGTCGATCAAGGAGAGAACTTCAGCGAGACGGCCGAAGGCCGTCATGCTCCCCAGGTGAGAGAGCTGAAAGCGAAGCCCCGTCTCTCGGGCATAGCCGAGAATCTCCTGAACGGCCTCGACGCAGCGGGGGCCGTCATGACGGATGTGGACGGCGACCCACCGCCGGGGAAAGGTCCTGACCACCTTCAGCAAGTCGCGGATCTCGTCGGGACTCGTGTTGGGAGCGTATTCAAGGCCGAAAGAGAGGCCGAAGGACCCCGATTGGAGCTCCTGCTCCAGGAGCGAGGCCATGCCTCCCCTTTCCTCCGCCGTGGCGGGACGATAAACGTCGTCGATCCCGACGGCCTCGCGGAGACAGCGGTGCCCCGTCAGGTAGCCCAGATTGAGCCAGGGTCGGCTTCGGCTGGGAAAAATCTCCCTCCCCAGGGGGCCGGAACCGCAGTTGCCGGCGATGGCCGTCGTGACGCCCTGCCGGAGAAGGGCCTGTTCGACCGTATCGGGATCGTCGATCTCCTCGTCATGGATGTGAGTGTCGATGAAGCCCGGTGCGACGAGAAGCCCCGAGGCGTCAAGGACCCGGCGCGCCTCGCCCCGGCCGTGACCGATCCAGGCGATCCGCCCTCCCGAGACAGCCACATCGGCCTCTTCGACGGCGTCCCGGTCGGGGTAGACGACACGACCGCCCCGTATGAGAATATCGATGTCACTCAACGGAAGAACACCTCCTTCAAAAAGCGGCGGCGCCACGTGGCAGAAAGCCAGAGGTCACGAAAGCCCCTCCAGGATGCCGTCGCGGCCATCCCTTGACCTGATGTTCTGATGTCCTGACATCGTTCAAGATGCCCTGGCGATGCCTTCCGATCGCCTGTGCCAGCGCCGTTATCGGGGGCAGGACGGCTGCCGCCCGCCCAAGGGACAGAGGAATATCTGGGGCGGCAAGCGCCCGAAGCGGCTTGATTCCGGGGGAGCTTTGCGCGGTCCTCCACGGTGCTATAGTGGTGATGAAGTGCCAAACGCAGCCGGGGCGAACATGGAGGCCATCATGAAAATCGGGGACCTGTCAAGAAAACTGAACGTCTCGATACATGCGATCCGCCACTACATCAGCCTGGGGCTGCTGGTACCGGAGCGGAACGGCAAGCTGTTCGACTTTGACCCGCAGGCTGTGGAGGATTTGCACCTGATTATCCGGCTGAAGGGCATGGGATTTACCCTGAAAGAGATTCAGACACTCATTTCTCTACACCGGACATCCAACTGGGTGGAACCGGATATTATGGGTGAATATATCAATGCGCTGCAGAAGAAAACAGAAGAACATCGCGCTCAAATCCAACTCTACCGCAACTATCTGGATCGGATCAATGTGGAGCTGGAATCCGTCGAGCAACAAATCGATTCCAGCCAGTCGCTCATTGGTGTGCCGCTGCGGGCCATGGAATACCTGTGCTGCCCGGAATGCAAGGAATCGCTCACTGCGAAGGATGTGCAGATGAACAGCCGGTACATCTATAACGGGAAGCTCTATTGCAGCCGATGCCAATATGCGTTGCACATCGACAATGGCATCGTATCAAGCCCCTACATCGGCGGTTTCGGCACGCCGGATGTGGAACGGGAAAAATATCACGACATTCCATCCCCTATCCTGACGCTGATGCAGAAATCGTATCTGTTCGTGCTGCAAAACCTGCAGAACAACAGCGGGGAAAGCTCGGTGATCCTGGAAACAGATGCCAATGAATTCTTCTTCCTGTACACTCACTTCCGGAAGCTGGGGAAAAGGGCTCTTTACATCATCACCGACAGATTCCCGCAGGTGCTGCGGATGTACAAACAGCGCATCGAATATATGAAGCTGGATCTGGATATCCTGTACCTGGCAGATCGCAGCGGCGATTATCCCATCAAGCCCCACAGCATCGATATCAGCATTGACTATTTCTCTTCCAACTTCCGACAGGCGGCAGGTCTCCCTCCCGTCAACACGCAGAATCTGCTGGGTGACGGCGGGAAGCAGATCGGCTGCTATTATATCCCTGTCAGCGGCGAAAACCCTCATGGGTTTTCAATTCACAAATGCCGACAGTCCTTGCGCGAGATCGGCATAAAAGAACTGGCAAAGTCTGATGTCATTAACTGCAATTCGAACATACCCGCTGAAATGGATTGCGAGCATTCCATCTTTCTATACATGGCGGGAAAACAGTAAGTGTCACAGAGCAACAGCAAATGACCCTGGCCAAGCGCAAGACGACGCGAGAAACGGACCCAGATGCGTCATTTTTCGCACAGCGGAAATCGTTGACAGCACCAAGGAACCTCCATCAGGGGTTTGAGGTGCGGAGTAACGCCGCACGCACATGGGAGGCCAACCCCTCTCCGTCGGCGAGGCGAGCTGCCGTACCGGCGATCAAGGCGGCACCGATCCGAGAAATCCGCTGCACCGTGCACACCCGGCAGAAGGTACCGATCCACACGCCACCGGCATAGTGAGCCGCACCGCCGGTCGGTAGGATATGGTTTGCTCCCGCCACATAGTCGCTGAAAACAACGGCGGAGTGCTCGCCGATGAGCAAGGAACCGAAGTTGCGCAGGATGGAGACGGCCTTTTCCTCGTGATGGGACAGGCGGAGCACCAGGTGCTCCGGGGCGTAGTCGTTAGCAATGGCGCAAGCCTCTTCAACCGACTCCGCAACCAGGATTTCTCCGTTATTCTCCCAAGAAAGGCGGGCGGCCTCTCCGCTTCCGCTTCGGAGAAGCACCTGCTGAATCCGGTCGACCACCTGATTCGCCAACGTTTCGCTGGTCGTGACCAGGCGTGCGACAGCCAGTGCGTCATGCTCCGACTCAGACAAGAGGTCGGCGACGATAAAATCCACATTGGCTGCCTCATCCGCTATAATTAAAATCTCGCTGGGTCCCGCCAAAAAATCGATGCCGACTTTGCCGTAGCACTGCCGCTTGGCTTCGGTCACATACTGGTTGCCAGCTCCGACGATCATATCCACAGGGCGGATCTGCTCCGTGCCGAAGGCAAAAGCCGCAATCGCATGAGCACCGCTGATGGCATAAATTTCGGTGGCCCCTGCAATGTCCATCGCCACCAACATGGAGGGGTGAATGTTGTTGGTGCCCTTAATGGTCGGTGCGCACATGGCAATGCGCTCCACACCGGCAACCTTAGCCGTAGCCGTCAGCATAAGGGCAGACGAATAAAGCGGGTACCCACCGCCGGGAGCATAGCCACAGCAAGATCGGACGGGGATGATCCGCTGTCCGATAGAGACTCCGGGAGTGGGCTCATACGCGTCAAAGCCCAGCAGCGTCTCTTTCTGGCGTCTGGCGAAAGCATTAACCTTACCGATGGAAAAGCGCAGATCCTCGATGAGCTGCCTATCGGTCAGCTCGTAGGCGCGTTTTACCTCCTGTTCCGATATTCGCAGATCCGTCCGGGTGTTACCGTCAAACATGGTGTTGTATTCGATCAGGGCTTTCTGGCCTTTTTCCCGGACGCGCCGGATGATATCGGCAACCTCTTCCTGGACATCATCCACATGACGGGAGTCCACCGGTTCAGCTTTTTTGATGTATTTCATTGTCGCCACGACACCCCAATTCAATAACATTTTTATCAATCAACGACATCTATACTGTAGCATGTCAAGACAACATACGACATGATGTCAACCCCCGACGGGACATCGACATCATGGATGTTGTCTGTGGTCATGAATCCGCCCTCCGGGAAGACGACAAGGAGCAAGAGAGGACGCCCCTTCTTGCGAAGGGAGTCCTCTCGGAAGCAACTCCAGGCAGCTCACCGCAGGGCCCGCTATCCCGCGAAGAACGGCAGTTCCATTGTCCCGCTGACTCTGTTTTCAGGCAACGTCCCCATTGCCCATCGGACAGGATGTGACTGGGTCAGAGAACCTGATATCCATATGCCGAGGCATAGTCCAGCGGGAATGTCATACGAACCGTCGCCTGCGGATTGATCGTCTGGCATATGGCCAAATCCGCCGCCAGAGACTGCAGCATAATGGCGTCATCGGAAGACATGTCGGTATCCTTAGTCAAAACCTCGTACATGTAGCGGGAAGCTGTTTTCCAAGCCATTTCCACCGAAGGCTCGGAGGCGATCACCGCGATGGACTGTCCGTCCACAACCACAGGAAAAGCATGGGAAGCGGCCGGCAATACCGTGAGGCGCAACTCCACATGACCTGATATTTCAAGACCGCATCCGGCGATTTCGCCATCTCCCATGCAGGCATGAAGATCGCCCACCGCCAAAAGCGCACCTGGAACGAATACCGGTAAATAAAGGGTTGCCCCTTGGGCAATAAGCGTGCAGTCCATGTTGCCGCCATGGTTGCCGGGAGTATCGGTCGGGACGGAGTCGCCGGCCGGCGCGACGCCGATCACTCCGATCATGGGCTTCATCCGCAACGTCAGGCGCCGGCTGTAGTGGATCTGATCATCGGATACGGAGATGCGCCGAATAACCGGTTGCCTGACCCTATCCCGCAAGACGCCGAAAGTCTGGTCAATTTCGGTGCATCCGGTGGCATCCAGCTCAATCTTCAATATCTCGATTTTCAAGGTATCACCCGGATTGGCGCCTTCAACAGCAATGGGGCCGGTGGCCGGGTTCAGCAGGTCAAAGTCGACCTGCTCCATGGTGGCGGCACTCGGCATCAACTGGTTCCGAAAGCAGTCATAGGTCTGAATGCGGACCGTCTCGCCGGATGAAACGGTCTGTACCGGCTGAGCCTCCCGGCCCATACGATACACAACACACGAGTTGTCGATGTATGTCATGGTGTCGTGTGCTCCTTTCTCTTCCGCCACTTCTAAGCAGACTTAATCTTAGATCCGATATATTCCGGTGCAGAAGGATCATTTTCCAGTTTCAACATTCCAAAACCGGTAAATCCGGAGATCACCGTCAGGACAGGACACAGGATGCAGAAGAAGGCAAACGGGGCATAAGTGAGAGTGGATATCCCCAAGAATCCCGCCATGGTCGCTCCGCAGGTATTCCACGGAATCAGGGGTGACGTGACGGTTCCAGCATCTTCCAGGATCCTCGACAGGCATCGCGGAGCAAGACCGCGGGCGCGGTACTCATCCTTGTACATGCGGCCGGGAATTGCAATGGCAAGGCAGTGGTCACCCAGCAGAACGTTACAGAAAATACCGGTGACAGCGGTGACAAGCACTAAAGACCCGGTTTTACGGGCGAACTTCAGCAGCGACTGCGCAATGACTTCCATCATGCCTGAGGTTTCCAGTATGCCGCCGAAGGATAGGGCGCAGATGATCAGTGAAATGACCCACATCATGTTCATAAAACCGCCGCTGGTGAGCAGACCATCCACCATCTCATGGCCTGTATCGGAGACGACGCCGTACATGATGGTGTTGAGCACGCTGCCGAAGTCCTGATGCTGGACAACGATGGAGCACAGGAGTCCCAGCACTGTACCGGCAAACAGGCCGGGAATGGCAGGCACCTTCATGGCGACAATTGCGATGACGACAACCGGAACCAGGAGGAGCAACGGGGACAGCGCGTAGGAGCTATCCAACGCTGCCAGGATGCCGTTGATCTGCGCGTGATCCATGGGCTGGCTGGCAAACCGCATGCCGATCACACCAAAAAGAACTACAGAGATCAAATATGCCGGGACAGTGGTGTACATCATGTTTTGAATGTGATCCAGCAGGTTGGATCCCGCGACAGCGGCAGCCAGGTTGGTGGTATCGGACAGCGGTGACATCTTGTCGCCGAAATACGCTCCCGACAGGATGGCTCCTCCGGCAAGCCCTGCAGGGATATTGAGGCCATGGGCGATGCCGATCAACGCGATGCCTATCGTTCCGACGGTAGCCCAGGACCCGCCGGCGGCAATGGAAACGACACTGCACAGCACCATGGAAACAATCAGGAACAGGCCCGGCGTCAGCAGATGCAATCCGTAATAGACAAGTGACGGGACAATGCCGCCTGAGATCCATGTGCCGATGGTTGCGCCGATGACGATAAGCAGCAGAATCGCCTGCATGACGCTTTTAACCGCTTCAATCGCGCCCGTTTCCAGCTCGGCCCAGCTGAAGCCCAGCACGCCGATGGCTACAATCGCCGTAAAGCAAGTGCCTAGAATCAGCGGTACCTGGACATCCACATGAAAGACCGAGACCGACAGCGTCAGCATGACGACGGTGAAAATGACGCATATCAGCGAAATCAAAAGGGTCGGCTTTTTCCTGATGCGTTCCTTTGACATGATCGAACCCCTCCTCGATGGTGTTTTGTGAATGTAGAATCGCATGTAAGGAGGAGGTCATGTCAACGCGGCGATTTGGAAATCATGTCGGGTATACCCGACATCCGGCCGCTTGCGTCGATCCCTTCCGGAGCGCTAGAGAACGTCGACTCGGATTTCCGGGCACTTCTCCTTCAGGAGAGCTTCAAGGGGACCCTGCTGCTCCAGGTCGAAAAGGAGCTTCCAGCCCGTATCGCCCCTCTCGAAAAAGCCCATCATCTGACGCCCCCGACGGGCGAGGGTCACGAAGGTAACCTCCCTCCAGGGGATCATCTCCCTCCGCTTGCCGAACCAGCCGCCCGTCTCCCTGACGACGCCCTCATCGGCAAGATACATGCGTTTCCTGTAGCCCGAAACGTAGACGCAGCAGACGCCGACGAGGAGCTTGTGGAAGGAGAAAAGCCTCAGGGCGTCGGCCATGAGGAAGAACCCCACAGCCAGGGCGACCCAGGACATCCACCTGGGAAAGGGCGTTCCTGATCTGGAGGGGATGCGTTCGTTCATGAAAGAGCCTCCTTCACCGATTCTCGCAAACAGCGCGGCGGGGAGGGGCGTCAGGCGCCCCTCCCCGCCGATGATAGACGTTGTCTGCCGAGAAGGAAAGCCTAGATCTCTTCGGCCTTGCGAGCCTTGGGGTCCTTGCCCTCCTGCCAGAAGACGGAGATGCCCAGATAGGTCATGACGATGGCCACGATGGGGTTGAGGTAGTTCATGAAGGCGAAGGGGGCGTAGGCCAGGGTGGCGACGCCGAGGACACCGGCATTGTAGGCTCCGCAGGTGTTCCAGGGGATGAGGACCGACGTCAGGGTGCCGCAATCCTCGAGAGAGCGGGAGAGCATCTTCGGGTGGAGCCCCTTTTCGTCGAAGGCGTCCTTGAACATCCGCCCCGGCATGACGATGGCGAGGTACTGGTCACCGAGGAAGAGGTTGGAGGCGAAGCAGGAGATGATGACGGCCGTTACGAGGCCGCCGACGCTGCGGACGCCCTTGAGGATCGTGTGAAGCAGGACTTCCAGGAAACCGCAGCGCTCCATGATGCCGCCGAAGGAGAGGGCGCAGAAGATGAGGGAGATCGTCCACATCATCGAGTCCAACCCGCCGCGGGTGAGCAGCTCGTTTAGCATTCCGCCCACTTCCTGGGCCATTTCGGGGGCGACGCCGACGATGCCGTGCTCGGCCATGAGCTGGGAGACGGCCTCGAGCATCTCGGCTCCGGCGAAATCGGAGGCGAGGCTCGCCTCGTAGCCGTAGTGGAGAGCGCCGATGATGCCGCCCAAGCCGATGCCCTGGGCGAAGCACATGGCCACGGCCGCCCCGATGCCGGCCGCAAGGCCGGGAAGAGCCGGGATCTTGGCAAGAGCGAGGCCGATGACGAGAAGGGGAGGGATGAAACCGAGGGGGCTGATGGAAAACTCGGCCGCCATGAGCTTCTGGATGGCGTCGATCCGGGCGGCGTCAAGGGTGCCGCTGCCGTACTTCATGCCGAAGAAGATGGCCAGGGCGCAGACAATGACGTAGGTGACGCTCGTAGTGGAGACCATGGCCCGGATGTGGGTGAAAAGATCCGTACCGGCCACGGCGGGGGCCAGGTTGGTCGTGTCCGACAGGGGCGACATCTTGTCGCCGAAGTAGGCGCCGGAGATGATGATGCCGGCCGTAAGAGGGGCGGGAATGCCCAGGCCGGCGCCGACGCCCATGAGGGCGATGCCGACGGTGCCCGACGTGCCCCAAGACGTCCCCGTCGCCAGGCCGACGATGGAACAGATGAGAAGCGTGGCGAGAAGGAAGAAGCCGGGAGAGAGGATTTTCAGGCCGTAGTAGATCATGCTGGGGACGCTCCCGCTGAGGATCCAGGAACCGACGATGAGACCGACGGTCATGAGGATGACGATGGCCTGAAGGGCCATGGTGATGCCGGTGATCATCCCGTCCTCGATCTCGCTCCAGCGGATTTGGAGCACCCAACGACCGACGAGAGCCGCGAGAACAGTGGAGAATATGATGGGGATATGGGCATCGGCGCCGAGCACGAGCACACCGTAACTGATCATGGCGGCCGCTGCGACAAGAACCAATAAGGCCTCGATAAACGCAGGTTTGCGACCCTTCTTTTCTACCGACGATTCTACCATTGTCTCTGTTACCCCCTTTCAGAAATGGAGAAACATTAAAAATCCTGCCTCTGCCTTATCTTTCGGGTCACCCTCCTTTACGAAAGAAGTTCACTCCTTTATTTACATTATATTCCAATTTGAGGTCATGTAAAGCGGGCTCTCTCTTGAGATTTCGCCTTATTTTGGAGCGGACAAATAAAGTTCGGGGGAACGAGAACTCCCGCTCTCGCTCCCCCGAACCTACGGTTTCAAACCGCTGATTTCTGAACCGGGAGGGTCTTAAGGGGTCACAGGCCCGAGCCCCTTGACGGCCTCCTCGTCGATGACATAGCCCTCGGCGGCGCGAAGCGTTTCGATCTCCTTCCGGATGTAGCTCTCCTGCAGGGCCTGAGTCACCTGAGGCCTGGCTTCAGCATAGCTGAGAGCCCGCCTTTCCCGGCGTTCCAGCACTTCAAGCACGTGCCAGCCGAAGTCGGACTGGACAGGACCGCCGAAACGGCCGGTCTGAAGCGAGAAGGCCGCTTCCTCGAAGGAGGGGACCGTCTGTCCCCGCTCGACCCAGCCCAGATCTCCCCCGTTGCGGGCACTGCCGTGATCGACGCTCTCCTTGGCCGCCAGTTCGGCGAAGTCCTTGCCGCTCATGACCTGAAGGAGGATGGTGCGGGCCTTCGCCTCGGAATCGACGAGAACATGCCGGACGTGAACGGCCTCGTTCTGCACGAAGGCATCGGCGTTGGCCTCGTAGTAGGCCTGGAGAGCCTTTTCCGAGAGGTCCCAGCCCTGGGAGACCTGGCGCATGTAGGCCTGGGAGAGGATCTGGATGGAATCCCAGCGGATCTTTCTCGCCACGGCGGGATCGAACTGGCAGCCCTTCCGCAGGGCCGCCTGCGAAAGGAGGAGGGCGTCGGTGATCTGAGTCGTGAACGTGATCTTTTCCTCTTCCGACATCTGGGCCATCATGATCATGGCCATGGCCTCGTTGCCGTTGGTATGCTGAGAGAGGATGTAAAGCAGGTCGCCGTCGGTGACGAGCTCATCGTTCACCTGAGAGACGACCTTCGGTGCCGCCTGGAGGGGAAGGGCCGACAGTCCGAGACAGAGCAGTGCCGTGAGAAGAAGCAACTTCCTTTTCAAATCGTAACGCCTCCTAATTAAGGATTAAACTCCGAACCCCTTGTCGGGGGAACGTCCCCAGGTGTTGTGAGGATAGGGCATGGGAATGTACTGGACGGAAGGCCGCCCCTGCCCCGATTGAGGAAAGAGCCTCATGAACCGGCAGATCTCCATGGGCATGTCGTGGCCGATGTTGAAACCCAGCTCGACAGCCTCTTCCCACATGATGGGGTAGTCGTGGGTCCACCGCCCCTCCGTCAGCGTCTGAGCCAGGACGGCGGCCTTCTCTTCGCCGTGCCGCTCGACGAGCAGATGATGGAGGAACCGTCGGGTCTGGCTGATGGCCTTGCGGGCCATGTCGGCCAGGATGAGCGTCTCATCGTCGATCTCGCTGACGGGCTTGGACTCGACGACCTTGAGGATCGATGCCGCCGGATACTGGCCCAGCTGGGGATCGACGGGACCCAGGACGGCGTGCTCGTCCATGATGATCTCGTCGGCGGCAAGGGCGATGAGGGTGCCGCCCGACATGGCGTAGTGGGGAATGAAGACGGTCACCTTCGACGGATGCTTGCGCAGGGCGTCGGCGATCTGTTCCGATGCCAGCAGAAGCCCGCCGGGCGTGTGAAGAATCAGGTCGATGGGGAGGCTGTCGGAGGTCATGCGGATCGCCCGGAGAACCTGCTCCGAATCCTCGATGTTGATGAAGCTCCGGGAGAACATGCCCAGAAAGCCCATGCTCTCCTGCCGATGGATGAGGGTGATGACGCGGCTGCCGCGCTTGCGCTCCAAGCTTCTTATCGTGGCCACCCGCATCCGCTGCAGGTTCCACTGGCGGAGCATGGGCGTGATGAAACTGAAGAGGATGAAGATCCAGAAAAGGCCTCCGAAGGATTCCATCGCGACACCTCCTCGCATTTGAGAAGCGGATTTCATGCTAGCAGAAGCGGGAGCGGATGTCATCCGCTCCCGCTTCCCTTTACTCAAAAGGGTCAGGCGGGGCTGTCCGTTTTTTCGGGCTCCCCGAGAGCTCCGTCTCCGTCAAGGGAGGAGAATTGCAGCTCGCCGTCGGCGAGATCCACCCTGAAGGAGCCGCCCTTGGCGGCCTTGCCCTCAAGCAGGAGATCGGCCATGCGGTCTTCGACGAGGCGCTGGATGGTCCGCCTCAGCGGCCGGGCACCGAACTTGGGGTCAAATCCCTTGTTGAGGAGGTGGTGGCGCGCCTCGGCGGTGACATCGATGGCGATGCCCCGGTCGGCGAGGCGCTTGGCGATCTCGTCGAGCATGATGTCGACAATCCGGAGAAGCTGCTCCCGCGTGAGGGGCTGGAAGACGACCATCTCGTCGACGCGGTTGAGGAACTCGGGCCGGAAAGTCTTGCGCACCGATTCGAGAATCCGGTCCCTGTCGTTTTTCCACTCCAGGTCGGCCTTGTCCGCCTCCGAGGCGAAGCCGAGGGCCCGGCCCCGGGCCATGTCCTGGGCGCCGACGTTGCTCGTGATCATGATGACGGCGTTGCGGAAGTCGACGGTGTGCCCCTGGCCGTCGGTCAGTCTTCCGTCCTCCATGATCTGCAGCAGCAGGTTGAAGACGTCGGGGTGGGCCTTCTCGATTTCGTCGAAAAGGACGACCGCATAGGGACGCCGGCGGATCGCCTCGGTGAGCTTGCCCCCCTCCTCGTAGCCGATGTAGCCGGGAGGGGCGCCGATGAGCTTGGCCACCTCGTGACGCTCCATGAACTCGCTCATGTCGAGGCGGATCATGGCGTCGTCGCTTCCGAAGAGGAAGGAGGCCAGGGCCCGGGCCAGCTCCGTCTTGCCGACTCCGGTGGGACCGAGACAGAGGAAGCTGCCGATGGGCCTCTTGGGATCCTTCATGCCGCTCCGGGCTCGGCGGATGGCCCGGGAGACGGCGCTGACGGCCTCCTCCTGTCCGATGAGGCGCTTGTGGATCTCCTCTTCCATGCGCAGGAGGCGACGGGCCTCCTCTTCGGTGAGCTGGACGACGGGCACTCCCGTCCACTCGGAAACGATCGCGGCGATGTCCTCGCCGACGAGGATGGGCTCCTCCTGATTGCGCCTCGTCTGCCACTCCTTGCGACTTGCCTCCAGCTCTTCGGCGGCAGTCCGCTCCTGATCACGGAATCGGGCGGCCTTCTCGAACTCCTGGGAGGCCACGGCCGATTCCTTTTCCTTCCTGAGGGCCTCAAGATTCCGCTCCAGTTCCTTCAGCGAGGGGGGCGTCTCCATCGTCTTCAGCCTGGCCCGGGCCGCCGATTCGTCGATGAGATCAATGGCCTTGTCGGGAAGGTAGCGATCGGTGATATAGCGGGCCGAAAGGCGCGCCGCAGCCTCGACGGCCTCGTCGGAGATCTTGACCCGGTGATGGACCTCGTAGCGGTCCCGCAGCCCCTTGAGGATGCAGATGGTATCCTCGACAGTCGGCTCCCCCACCTTGACGGGCTGGAAGCGCCGTTCCAGGGCAGCGTCCTTTTCGATGTGCTTGCGGTACTCGTCCATGGTGGTGGCTCCGATGACCTGGAATTCGCCCCGGGCGAGACTGGGCTTGAGAATGTTGGCGGCGTCGACGGCTCCCTCGGCACCGCCGGCGCCGACGATGGTGTGGACCTCGTCGATGAAGAGCATGACGTCCCGCGCCTCGCGCAGCTCCTTCACGAGCTTGCGCATCCGCTCCTCGAATTCGCCGCGGTACTTCGTCCCCGCCACGAGATTCCCCACGTTGAGCTGGAAGAGGCGTTTGCCTCGAAGGATCTCAGGGATATCGCCGCTGTGGATCCTCTGGGCCAGCCCCTCGACGATGGCCGTCTTGCCGACGCCGGGATCGCCGATCAGGACGGGGTTGTTCTTGGTGCGCCGCGAGAGGATCTGGACGACGCGCTGGATCTCCTTGGCCCGGCCGATGACGGGATCGAGCTCGCCCTGCTCGGCCATGGCCGTCAGGTCGATGCCGAGCTGCTCCAGCGTCGGCGTCTTCGTCCGTGCCGCGCCCGCCTTGGGAGAGCCAAGCTCTTCCCGGGTCTCGGGACTTTCGCCCCCCGAGAGGGTGGCCACCACTTCGGCCCGGACCTTCTGGAGATCGAGGCCCGAAGCGAGAAGCACCTGGGCGGCGATCCCCTCTCCCTCGGCGACGAGGCCGAGAAGGATGTGTTCCGTCCCCACATAGTTGACGCCCATATTGCGGGCCTCCCGCATGGCCAGATCGAGGACGCGCTTGGCCCGGGGACTCAGGGGGAGATCGACGGGGCGTTCCTTGGGCTCACCGCGGCCGACGATCTCCTCGACGCGGCCTCGGATGGCTTCGAGTTCGAGGCCGAAGGCGCCCAGCACGTGAGCGGCCACGCCCTCTCCCTCGGCAAGCAGCCCCAGCAGAAGATGTTCCGTTCCGATGACGTCGTTGCCGAGCCTCAGGGCCTCCCTGTGGGCCAGCTGGACGACTTTCTTTCCTCGTTCCGTGAAAAACTGCCACATAGCGTAGTCCTCCTTGATCCGGAGTCGTTCCGGCCGATTCGCTAGATTTTCCGGGCCAGTCGGGCCCTCAGGAAATCGCCCCGTGCCCGGTCTCGTTCGGCAGGTGTCAGATCTCCTCCCGAACGGGCCTCGATATGAGCCGGCTGGACACCCAGGACGAGGGCGTTCCACTCCGACGCCGTCAGAGGCGGCACAATCGAAAGGGCTCCCGCCATGTGGACCAGCGAGAGATGCCCCAAGGCCTCCTTGGTGGAAATGGAGCGGCCGTAACGAAGAAGCCCCCAGGCCCGCCAGGCCCTGTCTTCCAGGTTCTCCCGCCGGTTTTCCATCAGCGTTGCCCTGGCGCGGCGTTCCTCCTCGGCGACGTGAAGGGTGACGCCGGAGACCTTTTCGATGAGCTCCTCTTCCGTCAGGCCCAGCGTCACCTGGTTCGAGATCTGATAGAGCGCCCCCTGGGCCTCGCTCCCCTCGCCGTAGGTGCCGCGGACCGTCAGGCCGAGGCGGCTCGCCTCCCGGACCAGGACTCCGACCTGTCCCAAAAGCTCCAGGGCCGGAATGTGAATCATGACGGAGGCTCTCATCCCCGTCCCGGCGTTGGTGGGACAGGTCGTCAGAAAGCCCAGCCTCTCATCGAAGGCGAAACCCAGAGGAAGCAGCGTCTCATGGACGGCAAAGGCGATGCGGCTCACCTCGCGCAGGCTCAGGCCTCCGAGGATGACCTGAATTCTCAGGTGATCCTCTTCGTTGATCATGAGGGAAACGACGCCCCGGCCATCGACGACGACGGTACGCCCCCTCCCCCCGGCGGCGAAGGCGGGGCTGACGAGATGCTGCTCCACCAGGAGACGGCGGGAGAGAACCTCAAGTTCGTCAATGACGGCGCTGTCGCCGGCCTGAAATCTTTCATCTCTGTTCGCAGCGGTGGCGATCCGGTCCGCCAGCTCCTCAAGCCGTTCCTCGGAACAGCGCCGGGGGAAGGGCTGATCTTTCAGGTTGCGGGCCAGACGGACGCGGCTGGAGACCGCCACAGGAGAGTCCTTCCCGCCGCAGGTCCATTCCAGGGGACGTTCGACCAGATCACAGGCTCTCATGGTCGACCTCCTGGCGGTTCTCAAGGGTACGGATGCGGTCACGCAGCTCGGCGGCAAGCTCGTACTTCTCCTCCGCGACGGCCTGGGTCAGCCGCCGACGCAGCAGGTCGACGCTTTCCTCCTCGCCACGGAGAGCGACGTCACCGGGCCTCATCCCCCGGTGGACCGTCGTACCCTGGACTTTGCGCAGCAGCGGTTCGAGGGCGTCCCGAAAGGCGACGTAGCAGTTGGGACAGCCCAGCATGCCCGTCTTCCGAAACTCGCCGAGTTCCATTCCGCAGGAGGGACAGCAGGGGCCTCCCGACGGCTCCTCGGCCCTGCCCTTCAGTTGAAGGGGACCGCTCCAGAGGGCTCCCAAAAGATTCGACACGGGACCGCCGAAGGAGAAATCGGGGATGATCCCCTTGGCGGCAAGCTCCTTGGCGCACCGCTGGCAGAGATGAAACTCCCGGGTCTGGCCTCCCGTGGTCTGACGGATATGGACTTCGGCCTCCTCTTCGTTGCAATGCTCGCACTTCATGACCGCCCTCCCCCTCTCAGCAAAGGGCCAGGCTCCGCAAGAGACGTTTGAGGAGGTCGGCCTGGAGCATGTCCCTTTTGTAGGGCGAGAGGTCGAAGTAGCCCTCGACCAGTTCGTCCTGAAAGCGCAGGGCCACCTCAAGCAGCAGACGTTCCCTGTCGGAGAGGATTCCCCGCTCCTGGAGACTTGTCAGAAGACGGCGGACCTCCTGGACGGAGATGACATTTCCGATGATCTCTTCAAGATGATCGATACGTTCCTGGGGGCGTCGGAAGGTGATGCGGGCGATGCGGATGAAGCCGTGTCCCCCCCGCTGGCTTTCGACGAGAAAGCCCTTCTCCGGCGTGAAGCGGCTTCTCAAAACGTAGTTGATCTGGCTCGGGACACAGCCGAAATGCTCGGCCAGATCCTTGCGCCGAAGGGAGACGACCTCCGGTTCCTCCTCTTCCAGGAGTCGATGGATATACTCTTCGATGGCTCGCGTCAGACTCGACATGATACCCCTCCCTTGACCTTTCTTGACTCATTGGCATTATAGCGATATGGTCAAGAAACGTCAAGAAACCGCTACTTCTTGCCGACCCGACTCTCCGTGCCCGCCAGAAGGCGCTCGATATTGGCCCGGTGACGGATCATCGTCAACAGGGCCAGGGCGGCGGCGGCGGCGACGTAGGCTCGGGGCGCTCCGAAACAGAAAAGCAGGAAGGGGACGGCGGAGAGGGAGAGCATCGACGCCAGGGAGACGTAGCGGGAAAGCCGCATGATGCCGTACCAGAGGGCGCCTCCGATGAGGGCCGACGGAGGGTGGAGGAAGAAGATGGCGCCGAAGGAGGTGGCGACGCCCTTGCCTCCCTTGAACCGGAGCCAGACGGGGAAGTTGTGGCCGCACACCCCGGCGATGCCGACGAGGGCGAGAAGCGACGGATCGCCGACGCCGAAGGCTCTGGCGAAGGCGATCGCCAGCCCCCCCTTGGCCATGTCGAAAAGGGCCACGGCGACGGCCCAGGGTCTGCCCATGACCCGTCCGACGTTGGTGGCGCCGATGTTGCCCGAGCCGTGACGGCGGATGTCGTCGCCTCGAAGCAGCTTGACGACGAGATAGCCCGTCGGCGTCGAGCCGAAAAGATAACCCGCTGCAATCCAGAGCCAGTCCACGCTCGTCTACCTCCTTATCACAAGAGCATCGGCGGCCAGAACACCTTTCCCCTCGGCGAGGACGAAGAGCGGGTTGATGTCGAGCTCAAGGAGATCGGGTTCGGCGCAGGCCATGCGGGAAACGGCGGCGACAGCCCGGGCCAGAGCCGCCACGTCGCGCCCCTCCTCGCCGCGGACTCCCTTCAGGAGGGGATAGCCTTTGAGCTCCTCGATCATCTCCAGGGCCGTCTTTTCGCTCAAGGGGGCATGACGCAGGGAGAGATCCTTGAGGATCTCGACGTAGATTCCCCCGAGGCCGACGGCCACCATGGGGCCGAAGACGGAGTCGCGGCGCACGCCGATCATGCACTCGAGCCCGCCCTCGACCATCTCCTGGACGAGGACGCCGGCGATCGAGGCGTGAGGGTCATGGAGAGAGGCCCGCTCCAGCAGCCTGCCGTAGGCGTTCTGCAGCTCCTCCCTGTCGCGGAGACGGAGAGCGACGATGCGGGCCTCCGTCTTGTGAAGGATATCGGGCGACATGACCTTGAGAGCCACCGGATAGCCGATCTCCTCGGCTGCGGCCAGAGTCTCCTCAAGGGTCGCGCAGAGTCGCTCCCGGGTGACGGGGACGCCGTGAAGGGCAAGGAGGCGCTTGGCATCGTACTCGGTGAGCGTGGCGGGAAACCCGGCCAGCAGGTCTCCCCCCTCGACGGCGGAACAGCGGGGCTGACGTCTGCCGGTGCTCCATCGGTAGAGGGCGCCCAAGGCCCGGGCACAGCGCCGGGGACTCTGAAAGAGGGGGACTTTCCGGCGCCTGAGGTAGCGGAGGAAGGAGCCGCCCTGTTCCTCGTTGATCATCCAGCAGCAGACGAGGGGCTTGCGGGCCTTCTGGGCGGCCCGGGCCAGGTCGGCGGCCATCTGGCGTCCCGCCTCGCCGGTGATCATGGAGACGACGACGACGACCATATCCGTCTCGGAGCTTTCGAGGACCGCGTCGAGGCAGGCCGGGAAGCCCTGGGGGTCGTTGATGACCTGGGCCGTCATGTCAACGGGATTGCGCGTGGAGCCGAAGACGGGGAGATAGGGGGCCAGCCTGGCCTGAAGCTCCCCGCTGAAGGCCGGAACGACAAGCCCTTCCTCGTCACACCGGTCGGCCATGAGGATGCCCCCTCCTCCGGAGGTGGTCAGGATCGCGACCCGGTTCCCGCCGAGGGGGCGTCGGTCGGAAAAGATCCGTCCCATGTCGACGATGTCGTCGGCATCGTCGATGGCCAGCACCCGATACTGGCGCATCACGGCGTCCCAGCTCGCCTGGTCTCCCGCAAGGGCCGCCGTGTGGCTTTTGGCCGCCGCCTGGGCCGTGGCGCTCCTGCCGGCCTTGAGAACGGCCAGGGGCAGGTCCCGCTGCCGGGCCTCTTCGAGAAGATCGAGAAAGGCCTCCCCTCGGTCGATTCCCTCCAGATAGAGGACGAGGAGCCCCACCTCGGGGTCGGCAACGAAATAACGGGCGAAGTCGATGATGTCGAGGTCCGCCTGATTGCCCGTCGTGACGACGTAGCGGAAGCCTACGCCCTGGTCGGCGGCCATGGCGTAGGAAGCGAAGCCGAAGGCCCCGCTCTGGGAGATGTAGGCGACGGGGCCGGCCTCGATCCGTTCGGTGTCGAGGGAGGCGGAAAAAGAGAGGGGGATCTTGCCGGCCAGATTGACCAGCCCCTGACAGTTGGGGCCGAGCAGCCGCATCCCCCCGGAGGCGGCCCTTTCGACGAGGCGGCGCTGCGACCGGGGATCGGCGGCTTCGGCGAAACCGGAGGCGAAAATGATCCCGAAAGGGACCCCCCGTTCGACGCACTGATCGATGACCCCCTCGACGAGATCGGCCCGGACGCCGATGATGACGACATCAGGCGTCTCCGGCAGGGAGGCGACGTCAGGCCAGCAGCGGCGGCCATCGACCTCGGATCGCAAGGGGTTGACGGGATAGACGGCCCCTTGATAGCCGAAACGACCGAGAAGCTTGAGAGGGCGTCCGGAGATGCTGTCGAGGTTTGATGAGGCGCCGACAATGGCGACGCTTCGTGGAGAAAGCAGGCGAGAAAGATCCGGAACGGGATTCATCGCTTTACCCTCCTGAAAAGGTGGGATGATGTCATACAGATCAACCTTAGCATACTCCGTTGAGCCGATCGAGACCCTCCGTTATCCTATTCGAGGTTACGGCAAAATTACAGCCGGCCTCCCGCGCCACCGAAATCACGTGTTATGATGCCGATGGAGGTGTATCACCATGATCGGGAAAAACACCGAGAGGGGCAAGGACTTTCGCGCCTGGTTCTCCTCTTTCGTCCGCTCCTTCGAGGAGAACGGAGAACTGCCCCCTCTCCTGAAAGTCAAAAGGGAGCATTCTCTGCGTGTCGCCGCCCTGTCCCGCATCATCGCCGACGACCTCGGCGAAGACGCGGAGGAAGCCGAAGCCGTCGGTCTCCTCCACGACGTGGGGCGCTTCCCCCAGCACAGAGACTACGGGACCTTCTACGACGCCCTCTCCATCGACCACGGAGAGCTGGGTCAATCCGTCATCGAAGAGGCCCTTTCGCAGGGGGACCTCTGCCTCCCCGCGCCGCTGGAGGCCCCCCTCCTGACGGCCATCCGGCATCACAACAACCTGGCCCTGCCCGAAGGGCTCCAGGGCACAACCCGCTTTCTCGCGGCCCTGGTCCGCGATGCCGACAAGATCGACGTCTTTCAGGTCGTCCGGGAATGGTTCGAGGCCGGCCGGGCCTCGGAGCTTCTCCCTCGGCTGGAGCCCGAAGGCCGGCTCTCGCCGGAGCTTCAGGAGGAGCGCACCCGCCAGGGCAGACTGACCCACCGTCACGTCAGGACCCTCTCGGACTTCCTCTTCCTCCAGCTCTCCTGGGTCGATGACGTCAACTTCACCCCCACCCTGGAGATCCTCCTGAAAAGAGGCAACCTGGCCTGGATCGCCGACCGTCTGCCCGAGGAGGGACATTCCGCCGCCCGCCAGGCCATCGAGAGAGCCCGTTCCAGGATCCCCCGGGCGATCTGAGGAGAGTTCGACCATGACAGGCGGTTCCCTTTTCAGCTTCATCATCCTCTTCATCCTGCTTTTCGCCCTCTCGGCCTTCTTCGCCGCCGCCGAGACGGCTTACTCGGGCGTGAACAAGATCCGCATGAAGCGCTTCGTCGAAGAGGGGCGCCCCGGAGCCCCCAAGGCCCTGGAGCTGGCGCGGGAATTCAACCGCACCATCTCGGCCATCCTCATCGGCGGCAACATCGTCGACATCGTCATCACCGCCCTGGCCACGGCCATCCTCACCTCTCTCTTCGGAGCCCTGGGCGCCGTCTACTCCACCCTTCTCATGACGGTCCTCATCATCCTCTTCGGAGAGATCCTCCCCAAGGCCTTCGTCAAGGACCGATCCGAGGAGTTCGCCCTCTCGGCGGCGTCGACGCTGAAGCGCCTCGTCTTCCTCCTCCGGCCCTTCACCTGGTTCACCCAGGAGCTCACGCAACTCATCCGGCGCTGGACGCCGGGGCCGGCCGACAACCTCCCCAGCGTCACTCACGACGAACTGCTGGCCATCGTCGATGCCATGAACAGCGAAGGCGTCCTCCCCAAGGCCGAGCGGGAGCTCATCGAAAACGCCATCAACTTCAACGAGCTGGAGGTCTGGGAGGTCCAGACGCCCCGGGTGGACCTTTTCGCCCTCAACATCAAGGAGCCCCTGGAAAACGTGCGCAAGCTCCTCGTCAAAAACCACTACTCCCGCGTCCCCGTCTACGAAGGAACGGTCGACAACATCGTCGGCTTCCTCAACGAAAAGGACTTCCTCTCCCGCTGGGGCCAGGGCGAACCCTTCGACCTGAAGGGCATCCTGACCCGGCCCCTGCTCATCGCCGGCAGCGCCAGCCTCATGGACGCCTTCCGGATCCTTCAGGCCTCGCGGAGCCACATGGCCGTCGTCCTCGACGAATACGGCGGCACCTCGGGCATCATCACCATGGAGGACCTGCTGGAAGAGCTCGTCGGCGACATCTACGACGAGCACGACGACATCAAGGAGTACTTCACCCAGGTGGAGGAGAACGTCTTCCTCGTCAACGCCGAAGCCTACCTGGAGGAGCTCTTCGTCAAATTCCTCCACCGCCCCTGCCCCGAGAGCGAGTCGAGCACCTTCGGCGGCTGGCTCCTGGAGCAGTTCAAGATCCTCCCCGAGGCGGGAGCCGCCGTCGAGTGGGAGGACCTGACCTTCCAGATCGCCAAGGTCGCCGGCCAGCGGATTCAGAAGATCCGCGTCGTCAGGAAAGAGGCGAGCCGAGACGACCGCGAAACGACAGCTTCCTGAGCAGAAGAACGCCCCGCACCCCTTGGGCCCCAAGGGATGAGGGGCGTTTCCGTCCCCGCCGGCAGCCTCCAGGACGCAGGCGTCTCGTGAAGCCGTCGATGCGCCTTTGCGGCAACCCTTCGGCCCCGCCTCCTACTTCGGCCCCAAAGCCAGGCTGTCGATGGAGATAGCCAGGTGCTCCTGCATCAGACGGACGGCCTCTTCCTCGTCGTGGGCGGCCAAGGCCTTCAGAATGACCCGATGCTCGTCCAGACTCGGATTGGTCTCAGAATCGAAAAAGGTCTCATAGAAAACCATGAAGACATAGGTCCTCGAAAGAACGTTTTCCACGTAGTCCGCCAGGACCACGTTGCCCGACGCCTCGGCAATGATGCGGTGGAAGGCGTTATTGATCTCCAGATAAGCCTCGAGATCTCTTGCGGCGAAACTCCGCTCCTCCAGCTGGATCTGTTCCTCAAGACGACAGAGCTGCAACGGAGTGATCCGGGAAGCCGCCTTCCTCACGGCGAGGCATTCCAGGTAAGCACGAATTTCGTAGGTCCCCTCGATCTCCTGGCGCGTCGGAGCGAGAAGGCGCGCCCCCCCATTCGGCACCAGCTGAACCATGCCCTCGTTGGCCAGGCGCCTCAATGCCTCCCGAACCGGAGTACGGCTGACATTCAGCTGCCTGGCAATGACAGCCTCCGGAAGGCGCTGTCCCGCCCGCAGCTTTTTCATGATGATCTGATTTCTCAGTTCGTAATAGACGCAATCCGCAGAAGTAGCGTAAAGAAGGGCTTCTTTCATGTCCGCTGCCTCCTCCCTCTTCGCCGCCATATTCCCTCTGGCTCTTGAGACCTCCCCGCAGATCACCGGGGAAGCCCGCTGATCATAACAAGAAGCGTTATTACCTGGCAAGAAATAACCACTCTTTAACTTGTATCGAACTGCTACAGGGAAAAACAAGACCATTGACAAGATCCCTATCATCATATATATAAAAAGTATCCTCTGTATCCTATGTATACCTATGATTCCGACCTCTGTCAACCGTTGCTAGCACCTTCCCGTCTCGAAGCGGCATGGTGAAATGGGCCGCGACGAGCCTCGGAAGTGATCCGCCGGCTGGATGGATGAAGCAGGAGGTGACAGAATGGCAACGTTCAGCGAATTGAAAGACAAAAGGGTCATGGTCACGGGCGCCGCAAGCGGCATCGGCCTCGCCACCGCGCGGAGATTCGCCGCTGAAGGAGCGAAGGTCTTTGTCGTCGACTGCAACAGGGGGGCATTATCCGAAGTCATGGCTGACAATCCCCTCTTCGTGGGTTCGAACCTCTGCGATGTCAGCAGAGAAGAGGATGTTTCGGCGGCTTTCGAGAAGATGGACAGCGAGCTCGGCGGCATTGATGTCCTCGTCTCGAACGCGGGGATCAGCATACGCAGCGACTTCGTCGACATCTCCCATGAGCAGTGGCGCAAGGTGATCGACATCAACCTCAACGGCATGTTCCTTTGCTCCAGAGAGGCCGCACGCCGGATGAAGGCGCAGAAAAGCGGGGTTATCCTCATGACCGCCTCGACGAACGGTACCGAAGGCCACCGCTGGTATGCGGACTACAACGCCTCAAAGGCGGGGGTCATTCTCCTTGTCAAGAGCATGGCGCTTGAGCTCGCACCCGATGTGAGGGTCAACTGCGTCTGTCCGGGGTATGTCCTGACCCCCATGCAGCGGGCGGAATACACGGAAGAGATGCTGGCAAAGGTCAACGAGGGCATTCCGATGAAACGCCACGCCGAACCGGAGGAGATCGGAGCCCTGTATGCCTTCCTGGCCTCTGACGACGCCCGATACATCACAGGCGCGGACATAAGGATCGACGGAGGAGAAACGGCTGGGCTCTATTGACTCTTGTAACGCGGTAAACGTCTTAGGGGCGCGGATCAGACCCGGCCTGCACGCGGGTGAATTGGCCCGCGCCCCCGACCTGTTCCACCATCCCTAACCGCCATGCTCCCTTGTCGTCTTCATGAGGATGTCGCCCCCGGTTGTTACGGGTGAAACTTTCACTGTCCCCTTTAAAGGGGACAGTGTCTTTATCCGGCGTCACATTAAGAAAGACGAGGCCATTGACAAGAACGATGCCATGTTATATATAGATAGTATCCTCTGTATTCCATGTATACTTTAGAACTGCCAAAAGGAGGGCGGAAATGAAGATGATCGATCTGAACGAACTTTGCGGCATGAGGGGGAAGGTCGCGATCGTCACCGGGGCGGCCTCGGGGATCGGATTCGGGATCTCCCGGTTTTTCGCCGGCGCCGGCGTCTTTGTGGCCATGGTGGACATCAACGCCGAGGCGGGCCCGGTACGATGCGGCGAGATCGGTGAAGGCGCCGAGTTTTTCCTCGGAGACGTCACCCGGGCCGCCGATTGCAACGGCGTCGCTGAAGCGGTAATCCGGCGCTTCGGCCGAATCGATATCCTGGTGAACTGTGCCGGCGTGGCCCGAAGAAACGACGTGGTGGGCCTCAGCGAAGCCGACTGGGACCTGGCCCTGAACGTGACCCTGAAGAGCGTCTTCCTCATGTCCAAAGCCGTCGTCCCCCACATGCGCAGGCAGGGGAAAGGAAAGATCGTCAACATCGGCTCGGGCTGGAGCCTCAAGGGAGGCCCCAAAGCCGTCTCCTACTGTGCCGCGAAGGGCGGCGTCTGGAACATGACCCGAGCCATGGCCATCGACCACGGCCCGGACAACATCAACGTCAACTGCGTCTGCCCCGGCGACATCGACACCCCCATGCTCAGGAGCGAGTGCGAGCAGCTCGGAGGCGTCTACGACGACCGCTACAAGGAGGAGTGCGCCGAAAGGCCGATCCGTCGTCTCGGTGCCCCGGAGGACGTAGCCAAATGCGTCTTCTTCCTGTGCAGCGACATGGCTCCCTGGGTGACCGGCAGCAGTCTTGTCGTGGACGGCGGAGGCATCGCCTAGTCCCGGACCGGATTCGTTTTCAAGGAGGATCACCATGCCCGGCAAGAGGAAAATCACCTACCCCTACATTCCGAACTCGGCCCCCCGAATCCAGGAGAGCATGCTCCGCGAGATCGGAGCGGAATCCGTCGACGATCTGCTGAAAGACATCCCCGACGATCTCCGTCTGAAAGAACCCTTGAATCTTCCCGAGCCCTGCCTTTCCGAGGCGGAGCTGCGGCGCCACATGGAACCGATTCTGAACAAGAACATTTCCGCAGCGGAAGCCCTCTGCTTCCTCGGCGCCGGCTGCTACCACCACCAGGTGCCGGCCGTCGTCGACGAGATCGTTTCATCCAGTGAGTTTCTCACCGCCTATGCCGGAGAACCCTACGAAGACCACGGCCGCTTCCAGGCCCTTTTCGAGTATCAGAGCCTGATGGCGGAGCTGCTCGACGTGGAGGTCTGCAACGTCCCCACCTACGACGGCGCCCAGGCGGCGGGAACGGCCCTCTCCATGGCGACGCGGATCACGAAGAGGAACGCCGTTCTTCTCGCCGGCAGCATCAACCCCGACAGGCGGGCCGTGATCGAAACCTACCTCGACCCCGGCGTCTCCATCGAGAGCGTCCGCTACGACCCCCTTTCGGGGCTGCTGGACCTCGACGACCTTTCCGCCAAGCTCAGCGACCGGATCGCGGCGGTCTATCTGGAAAACCCCACCTACTTCGGCTCCATCGAAACCCAGGGAGAAGCCGTCGCCGACCGGGCCCATCGCGCCGGCGCCCTCCTGGTCGTCTCGACGGACCCCAGTTCGCTCGGCGTCCTCACCCCCCCCTCCCGCTACGGCGCCGACATCTCCTGCGGCGAGATCCAGTCCCTGGGCATCCACATGCACTTCGGCACGGGCGGCGGTTTTATCGCCACAGCCGATCACCCCGAGATCGTCGAGGAATACCCCTCCCGGCTTTTCAGCCTGGCGCCCACCAGCCACGGCGAATGGGGGTTCGGTGACGTCCTGTGGGAGAGAACCTCTTTCGCCAACCGGGACCGGGCCAAGGAGTTCGTCGGCACCCACGCCGCCCTGTGGGGCATCGCGGCGGCGGTCTACCTCGCCGCCATGGGGCCTCAGGGGATGATCGACCTGGGACGGGCCATCATGCAGCGAAGCCTTTACGCCCGGAAGAGGCTGGCCGAAATCCCCGGAGTCCGGACGGACCGTTTCAGCGCCGTCTCCTTCAAGGAGTTCGTGGTGGACCTGAACGAAACGGGAAAGACCGTCGGGGAGATCAACCGGTTCCTCCTGAAGCGAGGCATTTTCGGGGGAAAGGACCTCTCCGCGGAGTTCCCCGAGCTCGGCCAGTGCGCTCTCTACTGTTTCACCGAAATGGTCAGCGGCCGGGACATCGACACGCTCGTCGATGCCCTCCGCGGTTTTCTGGGCCGGGAATGGGAATAAGGAGGACCGACGATGGACATGACATCCAAATTGCGCAGATTCCATCAGGCCCGCTGGGATGAGCCCATCATTTTCGAACTCACCGAGCCGAGCCAGCGAGGGGTCCTGATTCCCGAGGCCGAGGACCACGTGAAGGCGTCCGTGGGAGACGGGCTCTCGGCGATTCCTCCCTCCATGCGACGAGGCGAGGCTCCGGACCTTCCCGAAATGGGGCAGCCCCAGGTCCTTCGCCACTTCAACCATCTGGCCCAGGAAAACCTGGGAGTCGATTACAACATCGACATCGGCCAGGGTACCTGCACCATGAAGTACAGCCCCAAAATCAACGAGGCCTTCGCGGCGTCCCCCAAAACGGCCGACATCCACCCCTGCCAGGACGAGACGACCATCCAGGGAGCCCTGGAGATCATGTACCGCCTGGGAGAGTGCTTCAGGGAGATCTCCGGCCTGGACTGCGTCAGCCTTCAGCCGGGCGGGGGATCCCACGGAGCGCTGGCCATGGCGACGGTCGTGCGGGCCTACTTCAGGGACAAGGGGGAAGAGGACCGACGCGACGAGGTGATCACCACCTTCTTCTCCCATCCCGCCGACGCGGCCACCCCCATCGTCAAGGGCTACAAGGTCATCATCCTCCCCCCCGACGAGGAGGGCCTTCCCGATATGGCGGCCTTCAAGGCCGCCCTGTCGGAGAGAACGGCGGCCATCTTCTTCACCAACCCTGAGGATACGGGCATCTTCAACAGCCGCATCGCCGAATTCACCCGCCTCGCCAAAGAGGTCGGAGCCCTCTGCTGCTACGATCAGGCCAACGCCAACGGCCTTCTGGGCATCACCCGGGCGAAGGAGGCCGGCTTCGACCTGTCTTTCTTCAATCTCCACAAGACCTTTTCGTCGCCCCACGGCTGCGGGGGGCCGGCCACGGGGCTCGTCGCCGCCAGGGAGAATCTCAGAAGCTATCTCCCCGCGCCGCTGGTGGTCCGCCGGGAGGGCCGCTATTCGCTGGACTGGGACCTGCCCAAAAGCTGCGGCAAGATCAAGTCCTTCTACGGAACCCTTCCCGTCATCGTCAGGGCCTACGCATGGATCATGAGCCTCGGAGCCGAGGGGCTTGCCGAAGTCTCCCGAGTGGCCATCCTGAACAACAACTATGTCATGAAGAAGCTGCTGGCCATCAGAGGCTGCTCCATCTCCTTCCCCGATCATGGAGCCCGGATCGAGCAGGCCCGCTACAGCTGGCAGACGATGAAAGAGGAGACGGGCTTCGGCACGGGAGACGTGCAGCGCCGCATCGCCGATTTCGGGACCCACTACTGGTCCAGCCACGAACCTTGGGTGATCCCCGAGCCCTTCACCATCGAACCCAGCGAATCCTACTCCCGGGCGGACCTGGACGAATACTGCGCCATTCTGGAGCGGATCGCCTGGGAATGCTACAACGATCCCGAAACGATCCACCATGCCCCCCACAACAGCACCGTCCATCACATCGACCACGACGTTCTCGACGACCCGGAACGCTGGGCCATCACGTGGAGAGCCTATCGGCGCAAGTATTCCGGCTATTTCAAGAGGAAAGAGCGGTAAATGAGACGGCCCTGTGATGCGGACCCCCTCCCGGCATCCGGGGCCGTCTCCTCTTTTTGCAAGGAAGACGGCAAGGCGCCGACGATCGGTCTCATCATCAACCCGATAGCCGGGATGGGAGGTTCGGTCGCCCTCAAGGGGACCGACGGAGAGGGCATGGCCGAGCGGGCCAGAGCGCTGGGGGCCGTTCCCCGCGCCGGGGCAAGAGCGCTCGCCGCCCTGGAGGCGGCAGGAGAGAGCCTCTGCAGGGCCCGATGGCTGACCTGCTCCGGAGCCATGGGAGAGGCCATCTGCCGATCGGCGGGGCTCCCGACGGAGGTGATCGGCCACTTCCCCCCTCCCACGAAGGGAGACGACACGGTGGAGGCAGCCGGAACCATGGCGGGCCGGGGTGTCGATCTTCTGGTCTTTGCGGGAGGTGACGGAACGGCCAGGGATGTGGCGACGGCCGTAGGGGAGACCGTGCCGACCCTTGGAATTCCCGGGGGAGTCAAGATCCATTCGGCCGTTTTCGCCCAAAGTCCCTCAAGGGCCGGGGAGCTTCTGGCGGACTTCGTGATGGGGCGCGTCAAGGAGTTCCACCCGGCCGAAGTCATGGATATCGACGAAGAGGCCTTCCGGGAAGGCCGCGTGGAGGCGAGGCTTTTCGGCTACCTGTCGGTGCCTCTTGCGCCGCGGGCCATGCAGGTCCGCAAATCGGGCCGACATCGGGGGTCCCGATCCTCCGAACTGCAGGAGGCCGCCGAAGCGGTCGTGGAGACCATGAAAGACGGGAACCTCTATTTCCTGGGGTCGGGATCCACTGTCAGGGCGGTTTCAGAGCGGCTGGATCTGGAAGGGACCTTGTTGGGGGTCGACGCGGTGCTCAACGGACGAATCGTGGGAAAGGACGTGACCGAAAATGAGATTCTGAAGCTCATCGGAAACCACGGAGGAGAGGCGTTCATCGTCGTAAGTCCCATCGGAGGCCAGGGGTTCCTTTTCGGCAGGGGCAATCAGCAGTTCAGCCCCTCGGTTCTCCGATCCGTCGGAAAAGAGCGGATCCGGGTGGTGGCGACGCCGGACAAGATGGAGGAACTCTTCGGCAGACCCCTTCTGGTGGACACCGGCGATGCCGCCCTGGACCGGGAGCTGTCGGGCTATTATCCCGTCATCGTCGGCTATCGGCGGGAAATGATGTGCCGAGTCAGCGGTTGAGACGTCATCGGCGCCCGTCGGAGGAATCGGCGCCGCCGATGATCGCAGGAAAGCTTCGACCTGATGTTATCGACCTTGAGGAGGTGTCAATGTAATGAGGTCTCTGATAAAACTTTCTCCCATCGTTGTCATTGCCGGACTCATGATGTCAGGTATGGATATTCTGTTGGCGGCCCCCATTTCCTTCATCTACGCCACCCTGGTGGCCATGGCCGTTGATCGCTTTTCCTTCAACGAGATCCTGGACGCCGCGCTGGACAACCTGAAGCATTTTCTCATCGTCTTCCTTATTCTGCAGGCGGCTTACGCCGTGGCCGAGTGCTTCATGGCCACCGGGGTCGCCGCTTCCATCATCAACCTGGCTCTCAAGCTGGGATTGACCGCCAAATCCGTGGCAGTGACGTCGCTGCTGGTGACGGCGGTTCTGTCCATCGCGACGGGAACGTCCTGGGGGACCTTCGCCGCCTGCGCTCCCATCTTCCTCTGGCTGAACCACATCGTGGGCGGGAATCTCTTTCTGACCATCGGCGCCATCGCCGGGGGATCCTGCTTCGGTGACAATATCGGCCTCATCTCGGACACGACCATCGTCAGCTCGGGACTCCAGGGCGTGGAGATCATCCATCGGGTCCGCCACCAGGGGGTCTGGTCCGGTATGTGCCTGGTCCTGGCAGCCGCGGCCTTTTACGCCGCCGGGGCCTTCATGGGCCTCCCCGGCACCGTCGGGCATGCCGCCGACGCCATCAACGCCATCCCTCCGGAGGTCTGGACGGCCCTGGAGGAGCAGCGTCCCTCGGCCGTAGCCCTGCTCCACCAGGTCCAGGAAGGAGTGATGTCCTATTACCTGATCATCCCCCTCCTGGTCATCCTGGTGACCGCGTTCAAGGGAGTCAGCACCCTCATCTGCCTGGGATCGGGAATCCTCACATCGCTCATCTTCGGCTGGGCCGCAGGCACCGTGACCGACATCAACGCCTTCCTGGATCTCTGCTACACCGGGTTCTCCGACGCGGGAGGGTGGTCCATCGCCATGATGCTCTGGGTGGGGGCCTTCGGAGGCGTCATGAATAAGATGTCGGCCTTCGAGCCCATCGCCAACGCGATTCTGGGCATCGTCCGCAACGTCCGCCAGCTCATGTTCTCCAACGCGATCCTCTGCCTCATCGGCAACGCCGCCCTTGCCGACGAAATGGCGCAGATCGTCACCATCAGCCCCATCATCAAGAGCATGACCGAAAGCAGCGTCGAAGGAAGCCCCAAGGACATGTACACCCTGGCTCTCCGCAACGCCACCTATGCCGACGCGATGGGCGTTCTGGGTTCCCAGCTGATCCCCTGGCACTGCTACATGGGATTTTTCGTGGGAATCAGCCTGTCGGTCTACCCCCTGGCCGAGGCTCTCAGCCCCATGTCCATCATCGGCTACAACTACTTGGCCTGGATCGCCGTCGTCTCCATGCTCCTTCTGACCATCACCGGCCTGGACCGCTTCATCCCCCTTTTCAAGATCCCTTCGGAGCCCGACGTCTACCTGAAAAAACATGCCGCTTCGGCGGGGCAGGGAGAAAACGAAGCCTCTACGGCATCCTGAAGCAGGAAAGACCCCCTCTGCACGCAGGCCCCCTCGCGGAACACTCGAGGGGGCCTGTTTTCGTCCCGGCTCTTTCGTCCCTCTCAGGCCGTCAGCGCCCGATGCCAAGCCGAAGCCCTGGCCGCCTTCGTCATGCCCGAGACCCAGCCGGGGGCGCCGCCCCCCCGCGCCTCGAGTTCGGGGTGGCTTCTGAGGAAGGCCCGGAGATCGACGGCGACGGCGGAGCCGCAGGCGGCGACAAAGGGCCCCTGATCCTTCCCGGCTGGACAGAGGGCGACGGCGAGGGCCCGAGGGTCGGATTCGATCAGCCTCTTCACCGACGGCGTGATCAGGTCACCGGGCCAGCCGGGAAGCTCGACAAGGTAGAGGCGGAAGGCCTCCCCCTCCTCCACCGCCCAGGGGAGCTCCAGGTACTGACGGGCCCGGTCGAGGGCCTTGGAAAGGGCCTCCTTCTCGGACCGCAGCTTCTCGTAGACTCCCTCGACCCGGTCGTCGCCGCAGCCGACATGGCGCAGCAGGCGGCGCATGACCCGGCTGTACCGGTCGCGCAGCGCCCCGCCGTCGACGGTGAAGGTCACCGTCCAGTCCGGAGGCGACCCGTTGAAGGCGGTGACGAAAAGATCGCCCACCTCGTCGGTGGAGGCCACGTGGGAGCCGCAGCAGGCGTTGGCGTCGAATCCCTCGATCTCGACGACGCGGATCATGGCGTCGCCGATGCGCTCCCAGTTGGCCTTGAGGCCCGGAAAGCTCCGGGCCGCTCTCTCGTCGAGCTCGTGGATCGTCACGGCCAGGCCCCGGGCGATGATCTCCCGGCTTTTGGCCTCGGCCTCGAAGAGGAGGTCCCAGTCGATCTCGCCGTCGTAGAAGACGGAGATGGAGCTCTCCCTGCCGCCGATGTGGGTTTTGGTGATGCGAAGCCCCTCCCGAAGGGTCTCCAGGGTCTTGGAGAGGATGTGCTCGCCGCTGTGCATCCGCGTCAGAACCCGGCGCCAGGCCTCGTCGACGACGGCCTCGGCGACGAGGCCCTGACGAAGCTCGCCCCTTTTGACCTTCAGCTCCGTCACCGCCCGTCCCTCCTGAAGGCGGACTTCGAGGACATCGGCCTCGAAGCCCTCGCCCCGGAGAGACCCCCTGTCGGAGGGCTGACCGCCTCCGGAGGGGCGGAAGGGGGCGGGGTCCAGAAGCACCTCCGCTTTTTCGCCCCTCCGGGAGAGGATCTCCCGGATCGCCACCGTCATGGCCGTCATTCCAGGGGCTCGCAGAGCTCGATCCTCTCGCCGTCGGGACCGGAGAAGAAGAAGAGGTGTCCCCCCCGGAAGGGGATCGGCTCGTCGCTTTCGAGGGGGACGCCCAGCCCTTTGAGGCGGTCGATCTCGGCCTTCACGTCCCGGACCTGAAAGGCCAGATGGATCGTCTTGCAGGCCTCTTCAGGATAGGGAAGCCCGGCCTTTTCGACGAGTTCGATAGCCGATCCGGAACTTTCGAGAAAAAGAAGCCTCGTCCCGGTCCGCTCGATTCGCCTCTGTTCCCGGCAACCGAGAACGCCGACGTAAAAATCGCGGGAGCGCTCCAGGTCGCGGACCAGAAGTCCCACGTGAGCCAGAAAGGGCACGCCAAGTCACCTCCGAAAAAGGAATTTCGCCCATTGTAGCACCGCTTCTTCAGGCCGACCCCGCCAGATTGCTCATCTCCCGGAGAAGCCTGATGGCCATCTCGTCGATCTCTTCGAGGGTCATCTCCTCGTTCTCCTGGAGAAGCGCCTCCATCTGCCCCTGCGCCATCTGGAGGAGAGCGAGGATGCCGGCACGCTCCATGTGGGGACGGGCCTCCTCGATGACCGAGTCGGGCAGACGGTCGGTGAGGTAGCCGAAGAGGATGGCCGCCGTGGCGAACCAGCCCATGCGCTCCTCATCGGCCAGCCAGGGAGCGCTCAGAAGGCCGGCGAGGTTGCAGGTCTCCCAGGCCGCCATCTCCTCTTCGTCATCGCTCTCCACATCGGGCACCTGCCAGTACTGAAGCAGGTAATAGGGAAGATCGGGCTCAAGGGCGATGGCGTCCCAGAGGGCCCGCGACGCCTCCGGCCCCGGACCGGAGAGACAGAAGAGAGCGAGGGCCCGGCCGTGAAGGGCAAAGAGAACGTCCGATTTCTCGACGAGGCTCCGCTCCAGGATTTCCCGGAACCTGCCGAGAACCATCAGCGAGCGGTAGAGAAGGGTCCGCCCCAGCGTCTCGTCTTCGGGGTCGAAGGAGATCAGCTCTTCCGCCAGAGCCAGGACCCTCTCGTCATCGCCGGCAAGGAGAGCGCCGAAACAGAGCCGCTCCAGGGCGGCGGCCAGAAGGCGGCCGTCGCGGTCGTCAAGATCGGGAGCCCCGATGATGCGGCGTCGCAGCTCCGTCGCCGCCCGTTCGAGAAGGGCCGCGGCCTCCTCTTCCCCCTGAGAGGGATCGGCACGTTCCGCCAGGCAGAAGAGGGCCTCGGGGTTCTCCGGATCGAGGTCCAGAACCTCCCGGGCACTTTCGACGGCACTTTCGTCGTCGGCGCTTGCGTCGATCCTTTTCAGAAGAGCCTCGATTTGCCTCTCCCTGTCGTCTCCGGTCATGGCGCTCATCCTTTCCGCAGCGTTGTAAGTCCGCCTTTAAAGTTTACGGCCTCGGTCGCCCGATGGGAACACAAAAGTCGGGACCGCCTCCAAGAGGACGGCCCCGACGGAAGAAAACCTTCTATTCCCGATAGTGACAGCCCACGCTCCCCTTGTTCCACCAGGCGGCCTTGGTGACGATGATGGCGGCCCTGACGGCGTTCCTCAGGCCCAGCAGGCTGTCGGTGGGTTCGCTGACCCGGTAGAAATCCTCAATCTCCACCTCCAGGTGGCGAAGCTCGCTCTGGGCGCGTTTGAGGCGATGGGTGGTCCGAACCAGTCCCACGTAGTTCCACATGATGTGCCGGACGCTGCTCATGTCCTGGCTGATCAGGGCCGGGTCGGGCGTGAAGGTCCCCTTGTACTGCCAGGGGGGGATGTCCGCGCCCGGGAAACGGCGGCACTCCCCGATGGTCTCCAGAATATCCCTGGCCGAGCGTTCCCCCCATACGAGCCCCTCGAGGAGGGAGGTACTGGCCAGCCGGTTGGCCCCGTGGACCCCCGTGCAGGCCACCTCCCCGACGGCATAGAGGTTCTCCACCGTGCTCCGTCCCCACCCGTCGACCCAGACGCCTCCGCAGAAATAGTGGGCCGCCGGGACGACCGGCACGGGCTCCCGGGTGGCATCCACCCCGTAGGCCAGGCAGGTCGAATAGATATTGGGAAAGTGGGTCCGGATCTTGGATTCGGGTATGTAGGAGCAGAGATCGAGGTAGACATGGGTCGCCCCCTGGCTCAGCATCTCCCGGTGGATCGCCCTGGCCACGATGTCCCGAGGGGCCAGGTCCCTCCATTGAGGGTCGTACTGCTCCATGAAGGGCTTCCCGTCGGCATGGACCAGCCGCGCCCCCTCGCCCCGGACCGCCTCGGAGATGAGAAAATTGGGGGCCGGAGGCGCATGGAAGGTGGTGGGATGGAACTGAACGAACTCGGCGTTGATGATCCTGGCCCCGGCCCTGTTGGCCATGGCCAGGCCGTCGCCGCGGGCTCCCTTGGGGTTGGATGTCCTCAGGAAGATCTGGCCCAGCCCTCCCGTGGCCAGGATCGTCTTTTTTGCGACACAGCGGAAGATAAGGCCCTTCTCCTGATCGAGGAGATAGGCTCCGACGCAGGAGTTGGGCTCGTAGACGGCGAGCCGGTTCAGGGAATGATGGGAGGGGGTGAGCAGGTCCACGGCGGTATGCCGGGTCAGCAGGGTGACGTTCGGCTGCTCCCGGAGGGCTTTGACAAGTTCCTCCTCGATCGCCTTGCCCGTCGTATCGGCGGCATGGAGGATCCGCGGGAGCGAATGACTCCCCTCGCGGGCGAGGGAGAGCGTCCCGTCGGAGGTGCGGTCAAAGGCCACTTTGAGCTTGTCCAGAAGGATCTTCTCGACGAGACCCGGCCCCTCTTCCGCAAGGATTCTGACGCTCGGAGGATAGCAGTGCCCGGCCCCGGCGTGGAAGACATCCTCCTGGAGCCTTTCCGGCGAATCCCCCTCTCCGCGGTAGACGATCCCCCCCTGGGCGTAATGGGTGTTCGACTCCTCCGGGTCGGAGGCCCTCGTGACAACGACTACGGAAAGCCCCGCTTCGGCCAGAAGCAGCGCCGCCGTGCCGCCGGCGATCCCGCAGCCCAGGACCAGAACATCCGCTTCGACGCAGACCGTCATCGGATGTCTCCGCCTAGCCGACGCGGAGCATCCGCTCCACGGCCCTCAACGCCCGAAGGCGGATCTCTTCGGGAACGGTCACCTCGTAGCGGAGCAGGCGAAGGGCCTCAAGGGTGTTCTCCAGGGTGATCTTCTCCATATGGGGACAGCGGATTCCCCGGTCCCTGAGGAACACCTTGTCGGGCATTTCCGCAGCCAGATAGTCCGCCATGGCCGCCTCGGTCAGCAGGAGGTAGCGGGGATGACGGGTCTCCCGGACAACGCGGATCATGGCCGACGTTCCGCCGCAGAAGTCCACGGCCTCGGCGACCTCGGGGGGACATTCGGGGTGGGCCAGAATGAAGACGTCGGGGTAGCGCCCGCGAATCTCCCGGACCTGCTCTGCCGTGTACCGTTCATGGACCTCGCAGCGCCCCTTCCAGCCGATCATCTGGAAATCCAGCTCGGGATCGTCACGCTCCCCGTCGAAAGAGGGGAAGATGACGTGCCGGCCCGTGCTGCGGGCCACGTTGCGCGCCAGGAACTCGTCGGGGAGGAAGATGACCGTGTCGCCCTTCAGCGAGTTCACCACGGCCGCCGCGTTGCCCGAGGTGCAGCAGATGTCGGTCTCGGCCTTCACGTCGGCGTAGGTGTTGATGTAGGTCACGACGGGGACGCCGGGGAATCGGGCCCTGAGGGTTCTCACGTCGTCTGCGGTGATGCTTTCGGCGAGGGAGCATCCGGCGCCGCGGGCCGGGATGAGGACCTTGCTGGCGGGCGAGAGGATCTTGGCCGTCTCGGCCATGAACTCCACCCCGCAGAAGACGATCACATCCCTGCCCACGCCGGCGGCGATGCGGCTCAACTCAAGGGAATCTCCCGTGTAGTCGCTGACGAATTCGAGGATGGCCGTTTCCATATAGTTGTGGCCCAGGATCACGGCGTTCCGCTCCGCCTTGAGCCGCTTGATCTCCGCCACGACCCGGACCTTGCGCTCCAGGGCCTCCGGAGAGTCGGTCCGTCCCAGGAGCGCCGACATCTCGATGAAACGCTGCCTAGTCTCCATCGTTCACTCTCCTGAAATCTCCCATATCGACGAGGATGCTGATATCGAGGGCCTCCACCGAGTGGGTCAGCCTGCCGCAGGAGATGAAATCCACCCCTGTCTCGGCGATGGCTCTCACCGTCTCCAGGGAGACGTTGCCCGAGGCCTCAAGGGGAACCCGGCCCGCCGCGACGCGGACGGCCTCCCGCATCTCTTCTGCTGTCATGTTGTCCAGAAGGACCCGATCCACCCCCAGGGGAAGGACCTCTTTCAGCTCCCTCAGGTTCTTGACCTCCACCTCGATGGGGCGCTTCCGGCGATCATGGCGCCGAACCTCGGCGACGGCCTTCGTTATCCCTCCGCCGGCGGCGATGTGGTTGTCCTTGATCAGGACCCCATCGAAGAGCCCGAAACGATGGTTCCGTCCCCCGCCGTCGGAAACGGCCCTCTTGTCGAAAAACCGCAGCCCCGGCGCGGTCTTGCGGGTATCCAGAATCACCGCCTTCGTGCCTCGAAGGGCCTCCGCATACCTCCGCGTCGCCGTGGCGATACCCGACATGCGCTGGAGGAAATTCAGGGCCACCCTCTCTCCCGAAAGAATCGCCCGGCCCGGCCCCCTGACGACGGCCAGGAGAGTGCCGCAAACGACTTCGTCGCCATCCCGGACAAGCGGCTCCAGACTGACTCTCCCGTCGATCAGGAAGAAGACCTCCGCCGCCACATCCAGGCCGGAGACGACTCCGGAAGCCTTGGAGACCACCCGGGCTTCGATCAGGGCTTCCTGCGGGATGGTGCTGTCAGTCGTGATATCCCCGTCACCGATATCCTCGTTCAAGGCGTTCCGGATCGCCTCGATCGCCTCATCGGACAAGCTCCTGCTTTCCAAAAGCATCACCTCATCTCTCAACTCGGAGGGGACTGGAGCGAATATGAGTTACTGCCTCAAATAAGTCAAGCTGCTCTCCCGAACCCGGATCCGCAGGCTCCCAAATTTCTGCTATCCCCTTGAGAGCCGAAATCCTGTTTTATGAATCTTGAGTGAGATTCGAGCCTGAATTTGGATTCACACCCTCGTCAGAGCCTGTCGGTTCTTCATGATATCCACAAACC
>JAHDQY010000024.1 GCA_018433595.1 Synergistales bacterium | reverse complement strand
GGTGTTGATAAAGACGGAAAGTTTCAGGTTCAGCTTCAAGTGGCATCTGACGATAACGAAAAAACGGACCATGTTTTATATCGATTTAAAATTTCGTCCGTTGGCATTTTCCGCTGGAGAGGCGAAGTCCCTTCGGAGCCCGACGAAAAGGATGCGTTTATGGAGCGCCTGATGATCACAGGGTTGAGCATCCTTTACAGCAGTACGAGGAATATGCTGCAAACCGTCACAGGATCGGGGCCTTATCACCCGCCCTATCTCCTTCAGCCCGTCTCCTTTGTGCCGCGGGCAAGAAAAATGTAAGGAGACTCGCGTCTCCGTGGTCATCTTGGGTTCAATAATTTCTCAAAGGTGAATCCTTTTACATTGCCCGGGCTGCGGCTGTCCTGGAGAAAGGGATAGAGGCCAGGCCTGCCCTCTTGGGTTTGTATGATCATGAGTATAATGATCGTGTTCATACAAGGGGGTATCTGCCGATGGAAAGCAGCGAGGCGAGAGATCTGAAAGTCGTTCTGGTCGGTGACGGGATCCGGGGTCACCGGCATCAGATTCTGGGGATCGGCCGCTGGCTTGAGCGCCTCTGCGGTGCCGCTGTCGTGGAGGTCGAGATTCCGCACCTTGAGGGGCTGGGGCGCTTCCTCTGTCTCAAGGTGGCCGCCAGGCGGCTGGCGACGTCGACGGCCGAGGAGGCTCAGACCTGGCTGATCGCCTCGGGCGCCAAGGATCTTTTCGACCGTTTCGAGGACGGAGAGGGGGTCCTTTTCCTTTCGGCCGGAAGCTCGGCGGCCCCCTACTGCCTGGCCCTGGCCCGCGCGACGGGCGGCCGGTCGGCCGTGGTGATGACGCCTTCCGTTCTGGGGACGGCGCCCTTCGATTTTGCCGTCGTGCCGGCTCATGATCATCCCCGCCTCTCGGAGCGGGTCTGCGTCACCGTCGGGGCGCCGAACCACATTTATCGTCCTGACCTGGAGGCGGCTGCGGCCGATCTGGCCCGGTCCGTTTCTCCCCGTTCGGAGCGGATCGTCGCGCTGCTTTTGGGCGGCAGCGACGGCAACTACCGGATCGACGCCGACTGGGTGCGGGCCCGGCTGACGCCGGTGAAGGCTCAGGTGGAGCGGCTCGGCGCCGATCTCTACGTCACCACCTCGCGTCGGACGGGACGGGAGGCCGATGACGCCCTGGAGGCGCTGTTGGAGGGGAGTCCTTCCTTGCGGATGCTCCTGCTCGCCTCGCGCGACGAGGCCAATCCCGTGCCGGCCATGCTGGGGCTGGCGACGCACGTGCTCTGCACGGACGACTCGGTCTCCATGGTTTCCGAGGCGGCAACGGCGGGCTTTCGCGTCGGCCTCTTGCGCGCCGATCGCCAGGGGGGCCTTCGGGCGGGTTTGCAGGAGGCTCTGGCCAAGCTGGCCGACAAGGGGCTGTTGCCTCCGTCGTGGCGCTCCGGTGCGCCACGTTTCGACGCCCTCTTCGCCGACCTCGAGGCGCGGGGTTCCCTGACCGACCTGACCTCTCCCGAGATACTGGAGGCCTTCCTTGCCG
>JAHDQY010000060.1 GCA_018433595.1 Synergistales bacterium | reverse complement strand
GTGCCGTCTGCTTGCCCTTTTCCTTCTGCTTCGCTATGGCCTTCTCTCCGCCGCCCGCATAGGCCTTCTCCCTTCGGGCCACCAAGGCCTCGCAGAGCTGGTCGATCGTCTTTTCCGACATGCTTCCATACCTCCTCGAGACGTCAGAGCGCTCCGCTGAAAAGGGCGCGTTTCCCTCTTCAGTGGAGCGATGCAGGGTCAGTCGCGCTCGCTCAGTTCGAGCAGGATGCCGCCCGTCGCCTTGGGGTGGACGAAGGCGATCTTGGCTCCTCCGGCGCCGTAGCGGGGCTTCTCGTCGATGAGACGGATCCCCTTGGCCTTCATCTCGGCCAAAGCCGCCTCAAGGTTATCGACACGAATGGCGATGTGGTGGATCCCCTCGCCCTTCTTCTCGATGAACTTGGCGACGGGACTCTCGTCGCTGGTGGCCTGAAGAAGCTCCACTTCCGTATCTTCAACGGGAAGGAAGGCGGTGATGACCTTCTGTTCGGCGACTTCCTCCCTGCCGGTGCATTTGATTCCCAATCCCTCTTCCCAGAACTTGAGAGCTTCGTCGATGCTCTTGACAGCGATGCCGATGTGATCGATAACCGTCGGTTTCATGGCAGAGTGCACCTCCTCGTTCAAGCTCGACGGAGGCAGGCCTGAAAAGGGCCTGCCTCCCCGTCACCGCTGCCTCAGGATCAAGGCGATGACGTCCTCACAGGCAACACAAACCTATTCTTTGGCGCGCTTCTCGGCAACGGTTTTTTCCAGCCACTCGATGCATTGAGACGTCGGGGTTCCCGGACCGAAGATGGCGCCGGCCCCGATTTCAAGCAGACCGGGGACATCGCCGTCGGGGATGACTCCGCCACCGAAGACGATGATGTCGTCCGAGCCCTTCTCCCTGAGAAGGTTGACGATGACCCGGAAGTAGTGCTCATGGGCACCGGAGAGGATGCTGATCCCGATGGCGTCGGCGTCTTCCTGAATGGCCGTATCGACGATCTGCTCCGGCGTCTGGCGCAATCCCGTGTAGATAACCTCCATGCCTGCGTCCCGGAAGGCCCGGGCGATGACTTTGGCACCGCGGTCGTGGCCGTCCAGTCCCGGCTTGGCCACAACGACTCGAATCTTACGATCGCTCATCCTGACCGTCTCCTTTCCGCCTAAAGCACGATGTTCTCGCGGTACTCGCCGAACTCCTCACGCAGGACGCCGCAAATCTCGCCTTCCGTGGCGTAGGCCTTGACGGCCTCGATAATGCGGGGCATGAGGTTGACCGACTCGTCCTTGGCGGCCTTGCGGACCTCATCGAGGACGGTCTGAACGCGGAGATTATCCCGCTTTCCGCGCAGCTCCCGAAGCTTGCGGCACTGGTTCTCGCCGACGCTGGGATCGACACGGAGCAGCTCGCGGCCCGAGTTGTCCTCCTCGACCTGATACTTGTTGACGCCGACGACGACGCGCTCGCCGCTCTCGACGGACTTCTGGTACTCGTAGGCGGCGTCCTGGATCTGGGACTGGACATAACCCTTCTCGATGGCCGTCAGCATGCCGCCCAGTTCGTCGATCTTGGCGATGTACTCCTCGGCCTGCTTCTGGATCTCGTCGGTAAGGGCCTCGACGTAGTAGCTGCCGCCGAGGGGATCGACGGCGTCGGCCGCACCCGATTCGTGGGCAATGATCTGCTGCGTCTTGAGAGCCACCTGGACGCTCTTTTCCGTCGGCAGGGCCAGGGCCTCGTCCATGCTGTTGGTGTGAAGGGACTGGGTTCCGCCCATGACGGCGGCGAGAGCCTGGATGGCGACGCGGACGATGTTGTTCTCCGGCTGCTGGGCCGTCAGGGTCGAGCCGGCCGTCTGGGTATGGAAACGGAGCATCTGGGCCTTCTTGTCGGTGACACCGAAACGCTCCTTCATGATCTTGCCCCAGAGGCGGCGGGCGGCGCGGAACTTGGCCACCTCTTCGACGAAGTCGTTGTGAGCGTTGAAGAAGAAGGAGAGGCGCTGGCCGAAGACGTTGGGATCGAGGCCGGCCTTCATCGCCGCTTCAACGTAGGCGATGCCGTCGGCAAGGGTGAAGGCCACCTCCTGGACAGCCGTCGATCCGGCCTCGCGGATGTGATAGCCCGAGATGGAGATGGTGTTCCAGTTGGGCACGCTCTTGGAGCAGAAGTCGAAGATGTCCGTGATCAGCCTCAGCGAGGGT
>JAHDQY010000072.1 GCA_018433595.1 Synergistales bacterium | reverse complement strand
TAATGAGGTCGTCTTCAGCTCTTCCGAAGGAGGCCTCCCGTCGGTGAAAATCATCGGAGGCGACCTCCCCCACGCCGGGAACCGGCTCGGGAGGCCGCCTCTTTCGGACAGCCGCGCCACCTTCCCCGCCCAAGAGGCGGGGAAAAGCCTCTGGGTCGACTCGGGGCGGTCGGCCCTTCGCCTGGCCCTTCTCAACCTTCGTGCGAGGGGGGCGAGGGGGGCGTGGCTCCCCTTTCTCTGCTGCAGCTCCGTCGTCGAGCCCTTTCTCGACCTGGGCTTCTCCCTCCGCTTTTACGGCCAAGGCCGGGAGGACGGGGCGACGGCACCCTTCTGGCTTGCACCTCCCGTCGGGCTCTCTCCTCGGCGGGGGGAGGTCCTCCTTTTCATCCACTATTTCGGTTTCCTCAACGAAGGCATGACCTCCGTCCTTGATCGGCTGCCGCCGCAGGTGCGTCCCTGGATCATCGAGGACGCCGTTCCGGCCTCCCTAACCGAAGGGGCAGGACGATGGGGGGATTTCACCCTGAGGAGCTTCCGCAAGTTTCTCCCCGTCGCCGACGGAGCCCTCATCACGGCCAAGGAGGCCTTCCCGATCGGGAAGGAACGTCTCGAAGAGCCCGATGCGAGGCGATTCCGCCTCAAGGGCTGGTCCGCCCTCGGAAGGCTCCTCTTTCCCGGCGGCGGCCGCCGCTGGCTTCAGTTGGCCCAGGAGGGGGAGGAACGCTTCGACGGAGTCCCCCGGCGCCCTTCGCCCCGGAGCCTGAACCAGCTGAAGCGGATCGACCGCCCCGGCGTCGTCGCCTCGAGGCGCCGGAATTTCGCCGCCCTCCTGGAAGAACTCGGAAGGCGAGGGCTCCTCGGCAGCATCATCGACCCCCTCACCCTCTCGCTTCCGGAAGGCGTCGCCCCCCTCGGGCTCCCCCTCCGTCTCCGGAAGGGATCACGGGACGAGACGCTCCGCCGTCTACGACGGGACGGCATCTTCTCTCCCGCCGACTGGGGCGTCAACGCTCTCTCACGGGAAGCTCTCGACGCCGACAGGGAAATGGCCCGTCGGCTTCTGGTCCTGCCCGTCGATCAGGCACTGGAAGACGACGACATCGCCTTCATCGCCGAACGTTTGGAAGGAGCGGCGAAGCGCCGCGACGCCCGACACAGCCCCCGGATCACGCCTCTCTGCCTGGAAAACCCGGCCGGATGAAGGGGAGTTCCCTTCCTTCCAGGATCCGCTGGTAGTTGTCGCGGGATTCGACCAGATGGGTCCGCATCCATCGGGCCGCTCCCTCGGGGTCCTGTGCCTCGATCGCCCTCAGGATGCCCTCGTGATGTTCGATGAGCCGGTTTTCCCAGCTCATGTCACGGGTGAGGCTTGCATGAAGGTACTCGTTGTTCTTTTCCATCAGTGACATGAGTCCCTCGTAGACGCGGGCGAGGATGTCGTTGTGGGCCGCCTCGACGATGAGCATGTGGATGAGGAACTCGTAGCGGGCCGAAACCTTGGCGTCTTCGATAGAGGCGACGCTCGCTTCGGAAAAGGCCTTGAAGTAGCCTCGGAGCTGCTCAAGCTGTTTCTCCGTCCGTCGCAGAGCGGCCAGCTCGCAGGCGTGAACGTCGATGATCAGCCGCATCTCCATCAGCTGGGGGACGAAGCGGTCCGACCAGAAGGGCATGACACGAAGAGATTCCGTCACGCTGCTCAGATCGGGCTCCCTGACGAAAATACCCAGGCGCTCCCTGCTTTCGACAACACCCAGCGTCTCCAAAGCCACGACGGCCTCCCGGAGAAGAACGCGGCTCACTCCCAGACGGAGAGCCAGCTCCCTTTCCGAGGGGAGCTTGTCGTTTTCGACCAGATCTCCGCTGCGTATGCCACTGAGGATGTCGTTGACCACGCTGTCACGCTTGCCCATTGAACCCTCTCCCTTAACCGTATGATCGTCGATGTGAATTCCCTCGTCGGGTCCTGCCCTTTCCATGGACAGCCCCCTCCAAGGGCGTGTGCGGTGAGGAGACTTGTTCCGCCACCGGCGCTCTTCCCAGATGAATTCATTATAATCGGTAATTCGCTCGAAACGAAGACGACAACTCAGGGATGCACACTATTCTTAGCTTTCTTGACGGTCGTGCAGCGCGTGCTATAATGGCATCTATTCTGGTATGGTCTTGGTATGGCCAGTTGGGTTTACTTTACTCCCATCGCTTCGAAATGTCTAGTTTTAAATGAGTGCAGTTTTGGGAGGGGTTTCCGAAACCCGGGCTGTTGCAGTTCATCCTGGTTCCCCTTGCCGAGATTCGTGAGGCGCCGGCTTTTGTCCCGACTCTTGCTGAGCCGGACAGGTCAATCAATCTGGAGGTGAAGCTTTTGATATCGCAAAAAGGTCACGCCATTGTCACCGGAGGGGGAAGCGGAATCGGGCGGGCCATTGCCCGTGAGCTGGCCTGCGAGGGGTGGGCCGTCAGCGTTCTCGATCTCTCGAAAGAACGGGCTCTGGCTGTGGCTGAGGAAATCATCCAAGACGGAAAGACCGCTCAAGGGGTCTCCTGCGATCTTTCGACACGTGATGGCGTCCGTAACGGTGTCTCAAAAGCCCGATCCGTATTTGGGTCCATCGACGTCCTCATCAATAACGTCGGAATTTATCCCAGTGCACCCTTCATGGAAATAAAGGATCAGGACTGGGATACGGTCATGGCCGTCTGCCTGAAGTCGTTCTTCTGGTGCAGTCAGGAGTGTCTCGTCGATATGATGGCCCGCCGATCCGGAAAGATCGTCAACATGGCCTCCATAGACGGGAAGACACCTGGCCCCGGCAACGCCGCCTATTCGTCGGCCAAAGCGGGAGTGATCAGCTTGACGCGATCAATGGCCGCTGAAATGGCAGAATTTAACATCAACGTCAACGCCGTCGCGCCGGGGTGGGTGGAAACGCCCAACATCATGAAGGGCGACCGCTGGAAAGAGGCGATTAAGAAGATCCCTCTCAAGCGGTTGGCCAAGCCTGAGGAAATTGCCGATGCCGTCTCATTCCTCGTTTCGGAAAAGGCCGTCTACATCACAGGAGAGATCCTCAACGTAAACGGCGGAATGCTGATGGACTGATTCAGATCCTTCGCCCGATACAGTCACAAGTGTGGAGAGTCGTGCTTTGGCCGGAGCAGGGAGGAGATGCCATCGAATAAGATCAATGCCGTTGACAAAAAGTCAAAAAGAAGTTTCAGAGAACTGAGGAGGTGCTCACTGTGAAGGGAAAGAATAACAACGCACTGAGAGTCGGACTTTTTGTCTTCATGATCTTCGCTCTTGTGGCCACATGCTTCCAGACGGCGGCCGTGGCCGACACGAAGGGAAAGACCTGGCAGTGGTATCCTTCGACGTGGCAGCCCAGCGGCGTCGTCTGGGACCGGCTCGTCTACATTTCGGACTTCATCACCCGAGCTTCGGGCGGCCGCATCAAGGTGACACCGACGGCACCGGGAATGGTCTGCGCCGTTCCGGAACAGCTCGACGCCGTGGCCACGGGCGCCACGCCAGCAATGGTGATCTACACGGACTACTATTCCGGAAAGATGCCCCTCCTGTCTCTCACCACGAACCCCCTCTTCCTGCTTAACAACACCTGGGAGCTCCGTCAGTATATCGAGAAACAGAACGACGGACGGATCCTCTCTCTTCTCCAGGAAGAGCTCGCCAAGTACGGTGACGTTCATGTCGTCGGCCCCACTTATTACGTCCTTCAGATGGTCATGAACTCCAAGGCGCCCATCGACGGCATCGACAAGATCAAGGGCATGAAGTTCCGCAGCGGCGACGTTCCCGTGGCCAATGCCCTCGGAGCCCTTGGCGCCTCCGTCACCTGGTCGCCTGGTGAAGAGATCTACACCAACCTCTCGACAGGCGTAATCGACGCCTGTACCTACTGCGGCCCCGCCGACAGCATCGCCATGGGCTTCCACGAGGTCGCCAAGTACTGGCTCCGGACGCCTCTCATGGGCCCAGTGAACGTCGACTACTTCGTCGTCAACAGCAAAGTCTGGAATGAGCTCCCTGACGATCTCAAGGCTGTTGTCGAGGCCGCCGTCGCCGCCGGCAACGCCTTCGCCGAGTTCCAGGGCTTTGCCGACAACAGCAGGGCCTGGGCCAAGGCTGAAGAGTTGGGTGTCACCATCGTTGACTGGTCCGAAGAGGACATCCTCAAGTGGGAGGCCACGGTCGCTTCCTTCCTTCCCGATTACGGCAAGGACGCCGCAAGCAAAGAAGCCGTCGAGGTTCTTAAGTCCTACCTCCGGGAATTCCGGCCCGATCTGGCGAAGGAAATTCTCAAGGAATAACATCCGTCCTCGACCAGGACATGATGGAGATGACGAGGGGCCTTGCCGTAGGGCCCTAATCCCTTCAACAAGAGAGGCTTGCCCTTGCTTTTGGCGGATCCGGAGGCCAGGGCAAGCCTCCTGCCTTTCACCAGCGGGTCCCAATCGAAGACAGCAGCAGATCAATGACGCTTGATTGCCTCTATGATCGGTCCTTAGGGCGCTTATCGCGTCGCACTCGCAAGGGAGGGTTTGCCGGTGAAGTCTTTCTCCCGATTGATCGGAAAACTGAACACGTTTTTGGGTAAAATAATGGGTTTTCTGATTTTGCCTTTGATCGGAATTTTGTGCTACGAGGTCGTTTCACGGTATTTTTTTAACGCGCCGACGATCTGGGCTCACGAGATTTCAGGCCACATTTTCGGGGCCTATGCCGTCCTTGGCGGAGGCTATGTCCTGCTTCACCGGGAACACATCAAATCGGACGTTCTCTACGCCCTTTTCCCTGAACGAGCCAAGGCTATCGTCGATCTGATCACCTACCCCGTTTTCTTCCTCCTTATGGGCATTATCTTCTACCATGGCTACAAAATGGCCTACACGTCGATTCTGTACCGGGAGACGACCGTTTCCTTTCTCCGTTCCCCCGTTTACCCCGTGAAAGCCTGCATCCCCATCGCCTCAGGACTGATGATTCTCCAAGGTATGGCTCAATTTGCTGAAACTCTTCTCGGTCTTTTCGAGAGGAAGGTGTAACCATGGAACTGACTGCATCGACCTACCTCATCATGCTCCTTTCGCTTCTTTTCGCCGGGCTCTTCCTTGGCTTCCCCATGGCCTTCACTCTCGGGGGAAGCGCCATCATCGCATCCCTCATCTACTCGGGCCCCGGCATGCTTGCCTTTGCGGCGAGCCAGCTTTACAGCGGCATGCTCTCTCTCGGTCTGATTTCCCTGCCTCTTTTTGTCTTTATCGCCTGTCTCTTCGAAAAATCCGGCATCGCCGAAGACATGTTCGAGTGCTTCCGCCAGTGGCTCGCACCTGTCCATGGTTCGGTCGCCATGGCAACGATCGTGGTCTGCACCATCATCGCCGCCTTCTCGGGCGTATCCACAGCCGGTGTCGTCACCATGGGGATCATCGCCCTGCCTCTCATGCTCCGCTACGGCTACAATAAGTCCATCGCCTCGGGCGCCATCATGGCCGGCGGCGGTCTGGCCATCCTGATCCCGCCCAGCGTTTCCTTCATCGTCTACGGCATGCTCGCCAGGGTCTCCATCGGCAAGCTCTTTGCCGGCGGCATTATTCCCGGCCTGATGCTGACCCTGAGCTACCTGACCTACATCAACCTCCGGTGCCGTCTGAACCCGGAACTCGGTCCTCCTGTCCCCGTCGAAGAGCGGGTTTCCCTCAAGGAGAGACTGCGTATGACGCGAGGCCTCCTTGCCCCCTTTCTGTTGATTCTCTCCATACTGGGCACCATCTTCATCGGCGCTGCCTCGCCCTCGGAGGCTGCCGCCATCGGCGCCGCCGTCGCCCTGCTCTGCGTGGCCGCCAAGAGGAAGCTGACCTGGAGCCTGCTGCAGGAATCCTGCGACCGGACCTTCCGGATCTGCAACATGGTCATGTGGATCATCGTCGGAGCCAAGCTGTTCGCCTCCATGTTCGTCACCGTCGGCGCGGCTGACCTGATCCGCCAGTTCTTCCTCAATCTGGATGTCTCCCCTCTGGTCATGGTCATTATCATGCAGCTCACCTACATCATCCTGGGATGCGTCACGGAAGAGATCACGATGATGTGCTTGACCCTGCCCATCTACGCGCCCATTTTGGCCAGCCTCGGCTTCGACCCCGTCTGGTTCGGCGTCCTGTTCATGATCAACATGCAGATCGGCTACCTCTCGCCGCCCTTCGGCTACTGCCTCTTCTACCTCAAAGGCGTGGCTCCCCCGGAGATCAAGACCGTCGATCTCTACCGCTCGGTCTGGCCCTTCATTCTGATACAGAGCGCCGTGGTTCTGTTGGTCATCCTCTTCCCCCAGCTCACCCTCTGGCTCCCGAACAACGTCCTGGGGCTACGCTAAGACGCATTCATCGAAGCCCCGGAACCGAAAGAGCGCCCTTTTCGGCACCGGGGCACATCCTATTCCGTTGCTTTTCTCCTGAGGCCAGGGTATAATGTTTTTAATTATAAGACCGTTCTTTTCACGACAAAGAAGAGGGAGAATTCTTTGTTTTTGTTCTGGTCCTTTTGGTATTACCAAGGACTGTCCAAATCGATATCGAGGGGCTGCGTTCATTATCGCGAGGTGTACAGTCCCTGACGGCGGCCTCAGAGGCCGTCTGCGATGAAGGGGGACGGCAATGACGCTTGTTTCAACCAACGAGAGAGGAATCATTTACAAAATAGCCCGTTACGCCCTTCACGACGGACCGGGCATCCGCACCACCGTCTTTCTCAAAGGCTGCCCTTTGCGCTGTCTCTGGTGTTGCAGCCCCGAGTCTCAGAGCGGCGAGCCCGAGCTCGCGAAAAGGGAAGAGCTCTGTCTGACCTGTTCCGTCTGCACCGGAGAGCCCGAGACCTGCCCCGGCGGGGCCCTGGAGCGGATCGGCCGGGAAGTGACGGCTCAGGCCCTCTTGAAAGAAGTGGAGCGCGACCGCCCGTTCTGGCGCCGATCCGGCGGAGGTGTGACTCTTTCCGGCGGAGAGCCTCTTTTTCAGCCTCAATTCGTGAAAGAATTCCTTCAGCGTTGCCGGGAAAGACACATCCATACCGCCATCGAAAGCAGCCTCTTCTGCAAAAGGGAGCTTTTGGAGGAGCTGATGGACCTCGTCGATTACTTCCAGTTCGACCTGAAGGCCATGGACCGGGAGCAGCACCTTCGACTGACGGGGCTGGACAACCGGGTCATCCTGGACAATGCCGCCACCCTCCTCCGAAGCGCCAAATCTCTCCTGACGAGAATCCCTCTCGTTCCCGGATGCAACGACGGAGAGCCCAACCTTCGGAAGCTGGGGGCTTTCCTGGAGCGGCATCGCCCCGGTGCCTTCCTCGAAATCCTCCCCTACCACCGCATGGGGGTCGGGCGATACGAGGAGCTGGGAAGAGCCTACCCTCTGCCGGATACCCTTCCGCCGACGAAAGAAGAGATGGAAAGAGCTTTGAAGATCCTGAGGGAATACCCGATCCGGGTCATCAACGAGGGAGGTCGATAACATGAGCCAACCAGTCACAGAAAGACGCGAGCAGACGATCAGACGCATCACGGCGATGAAAAAAAGGATGATCCTGGAACGGCCCACGGAACTTCTGCCCGAGCGCGCCCTTCTGGTGACTGCCGCCTATGAGGAACACGCAGCCGAGCCACCGGTCATGCAGCGGGCCTACGCTCTCCAGAAAGTGCTCGCCGAGATGACGCTCTTCATGGATGACGACGAGCTTTTCGTCGGCCACCCTTCGCCTCGGCCGAGATCACCCATCGTCTGCCCCGAGCTGGGAGCCTGCTGGATTCTGGACGACCTGGACAGCTTCGCCACCCGCAGCGCCGACGCCATCGGACTCACGGAAGAAAACAAGTTCGTTTTGAGAGACTGTCTGACCAAGTGGCGGAGGAGCTCCCTTGACGCCGTCGTCGACCGCCTGCTCTCCGAGGAGGTCAAAAACGCTCTCGATGAGGGCATGATCACCGTCGGAGGCCGGGGGACGGCTCAGGGGAACATCTCTATCAATTACCGCAAGCTGCTCGCCAAGGGCCTCCGGGGCATCATCGGCGAAATCGATGAAAAACTCCGGACCGACATGCCCCGCGACATCGAGGGGACAAAGAAAAGGACCTTCTGGAAAGCGGCCCGGATCAGCTGCGAGGCCGTCATCACCTTCGCTCACCGCTACGCCGACCTGACGGCCCGCAAGGCCGAAGAGACGGACGATGCCCGGCGGAAGGCAGAGCTTCTTGAAATGAGCGCAACTCTGAGGCGGGTTCCCGAATTTCCTGCGGCGACCTTCCGAGAGGCCCTCCAGTCGCTCTGGCTCGTCTACACGGTGCTTCACATCGAGGCGGACCCCCACGCGATCCTCCTGGGCCGCTTCGATCAGTACATGTACCCCTTCTACGCCAGAGACAAGGCCGAAGGCCGCATCTCCGACGAAGACGTGCTGGAGCTGCTGGCCTCGCTCTGGATCAAATGCACGGCCATCATCAAGCTTATGGATTCGGTGACGACCCGCACCTTCGCGGGGTTCCCCCTCTTTCAGAACGTGACCATCGGCGGCCAGGGGAGCCACGGGGAGGACGCCTCCAACGATCTGTCCCGGCTGATTCTCGACGCGGCCGTCCGGGCCCGCGTCACCCAGCCCTCCATCGGCTTCCGCTATCACAACAAGATTGATCCCGACATGCTCTACAAGGTTGCCGAGACGATCCGTGAGGGACTGGGCTATCCGGCCGTCATGAACGACAACTGCATCATTCCCAAACACCTCATCCGGGGAGCGACTCTGGAGGAGGCCCGCAACTACTGCACCAACTGCGTCGAAACCGATATCGAGGGGATGACCGACTCCCGGGCCCATTCGGGCTACGTCAATTTCCCCAAGTGCCTTCTGCTGGCGATGAACGACGGCGTCGACCCCGATACGGGGCGCCGGATCGGGCCCAGGACGGGGAGGCTGGAGACCTTTTCGTCCTTCGACAAGCTTTTCGCGGCCTACGAGACCCAGGTGGCCCATTTCACCCGGCTCATCGTCGACGCCTACGATCTCATCGATGGAGCTCACGCCGTCCACGCTCCCGAGCCCTTCATGTCCTCCCTCCTCGACGACTGCATCGAACGGGGGATGACCCGTCAGGAGGGCGGAGTGCGTTACAACTTCTCCGGGATTTTCGGCGTCGGTCTGGCCTCCGTCGCCGACGCCATGGCCGCGGTACGCAAGCTCTGTTTCGACGACCGGTCAGTGGCCCCTTCGGCGATGATGGAAGCGCTGAAAAACAACTTCCAGAACGCAAAGACCCTGCGCAACTCCTGCGAGGAGGCGCCCAAGTTCGGCAACGACGACGATTATGTCGATCTCATCGCCCGCGACGCCGCCCACATTTTCTGCCGCGAAGTGACTCAGTACCCCTGCATGAGAGGCGGCTTCTACATTCCGGAGCTCCACTCCGTATCCACCCACGTCTACTTCGGAGAGGTCACAGGGGCCACACCCGACGGCCGCCTCAAGGGCATCGCCTTCTCCGACGGGGCCTCGCCCGTCGGCGGCCGGGATCGTCAGGGACCGACGGCGGCGGTGCGGTCGATGACGAAGATCGACCACCAGGAGGTGCTCCAGGGGGTGCTCTACAATCAGAAGTTCTCCAGAACCCTCCTCAAGGGCCCCGGCGAAGTGGCGGCCTTCACCGATTACATCCGCACCTACTGCGATCTGGGAGGCCACCACATCCAGTTCAACATGATCTCCACCGAAGAACTGCGAAAGGCTCAGGAAAACCCCTCGGCCTATCGGGACCTGATCGTCCGGGTGGCCGGCTACAGCGCCTATTTCACGGAACTGAACCGCAACACCCAGGATGAAATCATCGCCCGGACGGAGTACGAAGAGCTCTCTTAAAAAGTGAGGAATTCGGAGGTGCAAGTGATGGCCATGACCTTTGACGCTCCTTATGCGGACCGGATCAATCGGCTGAAGGAGAAGGTGCTCGACACCTACCCCGAGATCGATCTCGAAAACGCCCGTATCCTGACAGCTACCTTCCGCGAGACGGCCGGCGAGCCTCTGGTGATCCAGAAGGCCAAGGCCTTCCGCCGCCAGTGTCAGGAGAAGACCGTCCAGATCTGGGACGACGAGCTCATCGTCGGCAACGCCGGCAGCAAGATCCGCGGCGGAATCCTCTCGGCCGACGTCTGCTGGTCCGTTCTCGACAGGGAGCTGGATACGATCAACACCCGCCCCTACGACAAGTTTCACCTTCGCCCCGAGGACCGCAAGGTCTTCGAGGAGGAGATCCGTCCCTACTGGAAGGGCCGCTCCAACTACGAGGAGTGGCTTGCCCGGATCCCCTCCGACGTGGCCGCCCTCAGGGACAACGGCGCCCTCTATATCGACAAGAAGGCCGTCCGCGGCTGGGGCGAGGTGACAGCCGGCTACGAATGGTTCATCAACAACGGCGTCGAGGGAATCGTCAGGCTCGTCCGGGCCCGGAAGGAAAACCTCGACGCGACCCGCCCCGGCGACTACGAGAAGGAGATCTATCTCGATTCGCTCCTCGTCGTCGCCGAAGGCATGGTCACCCTGGCCGAGCGCTACGCCCTTGAGGCCGACCGTCTCGCCGCAAGCGAGACGGTCCCGACCCGCAAGAGAGAGCTTCGGAAGATCGCCGAGATCTGTCGGCACGTCCCGGCCAAGCCGGCCCGGACCTTCCACGAGGCGCTTCAGTCCTTCTACTTCTACCAGATCTTCATCTTCATGGAGCAGAACGCCGCCGCCTACAACCCGGGCCGGATGGACCAGTACATGCACCCCTTCTACCAGGCCGATCTCGAGGCGGGGCGCATCACGCCCGACGAGGCCCAGGAGCTTCTGGACTGCCTCTGGGTCAAGTTCTCCGAGCAGTGTCTCTTTCAGGACGCCAAGTCGGCCGAGTACGCCTCGGGCTATCCCATGTTCCAGAACCTCAGTGCCGGCGGCGTCGACCGGCAAGGCCGGGACGCCGTGAACGATCTCTCCTACATGATCCTTCAGGCGACGATGGACACCCAGCTCTACCAGCCCTCGCTCTCGGTTCGGTACAACATGGCGAAAAACCCCAACGCCTTCCTTCGGAAGATCGTCGAGCTCATCAGCCTGGGGACGGGCTTCCCCGCCTTCCACAACGATGAGGTGGGCATCCGGATGCTCATGAACAAGGGGATCCCCCTGCGGGAGGCCCTCGACTGGAACCCCGCAGGCTGCGTCGAGACCAACCTGGCGGGCAAACTCCGGGCCTATTCCGCCTTGGCCGATATCAACCTGGGCAGCGTCATGGAATACGTGCTCCTCGACGGGAAATGCCGCAAGACGGGCGCCCAGGTCAGCGCCAGGACGGGCGATCCCAGGGCCTTCGCCACCTGGGCCGACTTCGAGGCCGCCCTGAAGGCCCAGCTCCATTACGTCATCCGAGTAGTCGTCAAGGCCAGCCACATCATCGACGAGATCTGCATGAACCGTCCCGTGCCGGCCCTCTCCTTCAGCTTCGAGGAGTGCGTCTCCGGCGCCAGGGACTACGCCTGGGGCGGGGCCAAGTACAACACGGGCAACGGCATCATCTGCATCGGCGTCGCCGACCTGATCAACAGCGCCGCCGCCGTGCGCCACCTCGTCTACGAAACGAAGGCACTCGCCATGGGCGAGCTTCTCGAGGCTCTGGAACGCGATTTCGAGGGGCGCGAGGAGATCTTCCGCCTCTGCCGGGAGGCTCCCAAGTACGGCAACGACGACCCCCGCGTCGACGACCTGGCCGCCGATCTTTTCACCTACATCGCCGACGAGATCGAAAGCTACCGGAGCAAGTTCGGCACCATGACGCCGGGAATCCTCCCCGTCTCGGGCAACACCCCCTTCGGCATCGAAGTGGGGGCCCTTCCGTCAGGACGCCGGGCCTGGAAGCCCCTGGCCGACGGCGTCAGCCCCAACGGCGGAACGGATCTGAACGGCCCCAGCGCCGTCCTCAAGTCGGTGGCCAACATTCCCCACGACCGTTTTGTCCAGGGGACACTGCTCAACATGAAGATCGATCCGGAAATGCTCGATTCCGAAAACGGCATCACCCAGCTCATGGCCCTTCTGAAAAGCCTCTGCTCCCTCGGTGTCTACCATGTCCAGTTCAACGTCGTCGATCAGGCCAAGCTGATCGACGCTCAGAAGAACCCCGAAAACTATAAGGGGCTCCTCGTCCGCGTCGCCGGCTACACGGCCTTCTTCGTGGAGCTGGGCAAGGACGTCCAGGACGAGATCATCGCCAGGACGGTTCACACCGAAGCATCCTCCCTCACCTGCTGAAAAAAGACGACGGGAGCGGCGGGCTTGTCTGACCCGCCCGCCGCTCCGAGAATCGAATCGGAGGCGCCATGACATGGATCATCGAAGAATCGAAGCCGACGGGAAACGGACCGGCAGGGTATTGCGGATCGAGAGGACATCCATCCACGACGGGACGGGGCTGAGGACGGTCGTCTTTCTCAAGGGCTGCCCTCTGAGCTGTCTCTGGTGTTCCACTCCGGAATCTCAGAAAGGCCGGCTCGAGGTCGGCTATGTGGCCGACCGGTGCGCCCTCTGCGGGCGCTGCATCGAGATCTGCCCCCGAGGGGCGTTGCGTTTCGATGACGGAAAAAGCCGCATCGTCATCGACCGAGAACGGTGCGACGGCTGTTTTGCCTGCGTCCGCAAGTGTCCCGCCCAGGCCCTGAAAAGTTACGGCTCGATCATGACCGTCGACGAGGTGGTCCGGGAGATCGAAAAGGATTCCGTCTTCTACTTCCATTCCGGCGGCGGCGTCACCATCAGCGGCGGCGAGCCCCTCGAACAGGCGGCGTTCGTCCAGGCCCTCCTGGGGGAATGTCGGAAGCAGGGCATTCATCGGGCCCTGGAAACGAGTTTCTTAGGTCCCTGGGAGAAGATCGAGCCCCTGCTGCCGCTGCTCAATCTCGTCCATACGGACCTGAAACACCCGATTCCCGAGGAGCACCGCCGCCTCACCGGCGTCGACAACCGCCCGATCCTGGAGAACATCCTCAAGGCCGACGCCTCGGACCACCGTTTCGACCTCGTCGTCCGGACTCCTCTCATCCCGGGAATCAACGATTCCGAAGAAGCGCTTTCGAAATCAGCTAGCTTTATCAAAGGGCTCAAAAAGCTGAAAGAAGTTGAATTTCTGGCCTATCACCGCCTCGGCATAGACACTTACGGACACTTAGGACTATCTTATCCATTAAGAGAGATAAAAACTCCGAACCTGAATTTTATGCTTTCTAAGGCCAGATTGTTCATGTCCAAGGCCCCAGGAATCCATGTTACAATAAATGGAATCCCCGTCAACCCGATATAGCCTTAAGAGTCGTCTGAACGGATCGAGGGAGGCTCCTCATGGATAAAAAAGATCTTGCCTTGGCTTTCTTGATCGCGACGATCTGGGGCGGCAACTTCATCGTCATCAAACTCGGCCTCAACGACGTCCCTCCCATGCTGCTCGCAGCGTTGCGCTACATCTTCACGGCCCTGCCGGCCGTCGCCTTCATCAGGCCTCCTCGGCTGGAGTGGCGTTACACCGTCGCCTACGGCCTGACCATCGGCTTCGGGCAGTTCTCCTGCCTCTTCTACGCCATGGCCATCGGCATGCCCGCAGGCCTGTCGTCGATCATTCTTCAGACCCAGGCGTTCTTCACCATCTTCTTCGCCGCGATCTTCCTTGAGGAAGGGCTCCAGGCTCGACAGATGATCGGCCTCGCCACGGCCCTCCTGGGGCTTTTCTTCATCGGCGGCATCAAGGGCCCCTCAGGAATACCCCCCGTCCCTTTCGGAGCCCTCCTTCTGACTCTCGCAGCGGCCGCCTTCTGGGGCCTTTCCAATATCGTCGTCCGTTCGGCGGCCAAGCGGGCCGCCTCCCGCGGAGAGCCGCTGAACACGCTGAGCCTCGTGACCTGGTCCAGCCTCGTCCCCCCTCTGCCCCTTCTGGGTCTGGCCCTGCTGATGGACACTCCTCATCAGCTCTTAAGCGCCACAGGGGGCATGAATCGCATCTCCATCTTTGCCATCATCTACCTGGCCTACCTCGGAACCATTTTCGGATCCTCCAGGTGGAGCGGTCTGCTGGCAAAGTATCCCGCCGGCAAAGTCGCCCCTTTCTCGTTGCTGGTACCGCTGACCAGCCTTGTTCTGGCCAGAATCATTCTCAAAGAAGAACTCTCTTTTCTCCAGTATCTAGGAAGCCTGATCGTTCTTCTCGGCCTTTGCGTCATCAACTTCAACGGCCCTCCCAAAAGAAGAAAAACAACGTAGAACCGCTTCAAAAAGCTCTCAGACTTTCAGGATTCCGTAACTTTTTCGCTGTATGAATCTTGCGGCGGCAACTTCAGCAACTCCTTTCCGGGAGAGCAGAAGTTGCCGCCTCGATTTGTTTTTGATGAAACCTTGCCTTGCCAAACGAACGGTTTCGCCGGTTCCCGCGCCATGACCGCCTCATCTCCACCGTTAGCCTGTCAAAAGGAATCACCCTGTGCTAAGATTCTAATCACATCTTTTTACCATATTTCTCCGATTAAAATGTCATCTTTATTATTCCGAACAAGGAAGGGGTGGCCTCTGTTGTTCTCACGTCTCAAGATCGGACCGAAACTGGTCATCGGATTCGGACTTCTTCTCTTTCTTTTCTGTCTGACCGGCATCTTCGCCTGGCGCAACCTCGGCGTCGTC
>JAHDQY010000057.1 GCA_018433595.1 Synergistales bacterium | reverse complement strand
CCACATTCCAGGCGGGGCGATAGATCCCTCCCCCTCTGATGGCGCCCAGAAGGAGATAGGCCTCGCGGAGCGGCAGCGTCCGAAGGCTCCATATCCTGCCTCTGTCGCGGGCAAAGGGGCGCTTCAGCCGGAGTTGGAAGCCTTCCGCACAATTTTCAATACGCTCCGGAAGACCGCCGCTCACGCTCAGGGCCGCTTCGACAAAACAGGGCTCCAGGAGAAAGGCCAGATCCCGCGCCAGAGGGAAGGAGCGCCCCTCCGTAATCAGGGAACACCAGGGATCGAGGGAGAGATTGGCGAAGGTCCCGATCGTCAGGGCCAGGCCGAGAGCGAAAATCTCGGAAATCTGAAGCAGAGGAAGAAGCCGAGGCGTCTCTTCTCCTTGGGAGACGGCGAGAGTGCCGTTTTTGCGGGAGAGGCTCACCGGCCGGGTAAAACAGAGCACCTGGGCCATGGTTAGGCTTCCTTGTCGGGCTTCCGGCGGAGGCGGTCGATGAAATGCTGGTAGGAGGAAAAGACTTCTCTGGCCTCCGCGCTGTCAGTAAAGGCAAGGCGCTCCAGAAGCCAGCGGACATCCTCCAGGGCGACCTGCTCCTGGGCCCGGAGAGGGCCGTTGACCGCCGAGGTGATCTTTCGGTAACGGCTGGCCCAGCAATGATGTTCCCGGTGGGCCAGAAAACGGTAGACCTGCCTGCGGATCTGGAACTCGAGGCCGCTGCCGTGGGCGGCCCGGGGCAGAGCCCGTGTCAGCTTCTGCGCCATCAGCTGAGGAATGCGGCTCATCAGGAAACGCTTGACGGAGACGATCGTCGGGCTGGGAATCTCTCGAAGGGCGGGCTGCTCCCGGTAATTCAGGGTGAGCTGGCCCTGGTGCTCTCTGCGGCGGCGGGCCGCGACCGTGTCAAGAGTCTGCACATCGATCTCCTCCTTCCGGGTTTTACGTATATATGCGACCTTTCAGTGAAGTCGCTCGTTGCTCCCTGGCGGTCCGGCTTGCACGCTTATCCACAGGAAGAAACGTGACGGCGATCTTCACCGGGCAGAGACAGCAAAGGCCCGGGAGCAGGGCTCCCGGGCCTTGTAGGCGTTTTTTTCTCATCGTTTCGTCAGAGGCTCCGTTGTCTTCTTCCGTTTGTGTGGCCTTTCGGCATCAGAGAATAAAGAGGGGTTCCCATCCCCTACGGTTCGATTAGACTCTCTTCGGTGCCGATATCGGTTCCGGCTTCCTCTCTTCCCGGCTTCTGCGTCGAGGTGCCCAGATTTTTCTCTACCAGTCGTCGTCCTCGTCCGTCTCGATCTTCGGCGGCGGCGTCAGGCAGAACAGCCCCCTCGACTCCGCCCAGGCCTCCCCGTCCGTCATCGACGGCGAGATCAGCTTCAGCGCGTCCATCTCCCTCCGTGTCAGCCTCGCGCAGGCCTGTGCCTGCTTCAGGGCCTCCTCCTTTCCCAACTTCCGAAAGTCCTTCGGGTAGTTCGTGTACCAGTGATCCAACGTTACCCGAGTCATCTCTTCCAGCGTCATCTTGTGCAAACCTCCTCTCTTGTCCTTTCGGTGCTTGATCTGATTCCACTGATACCGCTGAGGTTGCCGCTGGATTCTTCTGCGTTTTGCGCAGAAGGCGTCAGCCTTATGTCGGCTTCCCCTGTCCCTTCGCAATCTGGATGGCCAGGGTCAGGGTTTCCATCCCGCTACGGTTCGATTTGAATACGAACGGTATGTGACTTATGACGAAGAAGATAGTTTCCATCCCGCTACGGTTCGATTTGAATGGGGGAGAGAATAATCGTAGGCCGCCGGGCATTCGCCCGTTTCCATCCCGCTACGGTTCGATTTGAATATTAGGGAACACTCTTGTTACACCTAGGAGAATTCGTTTCCATCCCGCTACGGTTCGATTTGAATCTCGAAGAGGCCCTAGCGTGGAGGGGCATCAAGGTTTCCATCCCGCTACGGTTCGATTTGAATTCTTCCGCCACTTGGGCTTTGTCGAGGGCGCGGCATGGTTTCCATCCCGCTACGGTTCGATTTGAATCCCCCTAGGGCACCAACCCCCCACCTCCGCGTGGCGTTTCCATCCCGCTACGGTTCGATTTGAATCGGGAGATGCAGCGACTGATTGCCGATCGCCCGCGTTTCCATCCCGCTACGGTTCGATTTGAATAATATTTTCCACTTATCATGAAAGAGAGAGCGAGGTTTCCATCCCGCTACGGTTCGATTTGAATCTCTGTGGAAAGGCTGGTGCCGCTGACAGTGCGGTTTCCATCCCGCTACGGTTCGATTTGAATAGCTGCTGGAAGAGGAGCTCGTGCCTCTGGAGGTTTCCATCCCGCTACGGTTCGATTTGAATCACGGCAACGGCTACGCCCTGTTGCGGAAGGGGTTTCCATCCCGCTACGGTTCGATTTGAATGTGGAGTACGACAGCATAATCGATGTCTTCCGTGTTTCCATCCCGCTACGGTTCGATTTGAATCCATGAACGGGACGGAGTATGACTTCCAGATTGTGTTTCCATCCCGCTACGGTTCGATTTGAATGTCCGCCAAAGAACGGTTCCGCGAGATTAACTCCGGTTTCCATCCCGCTACGGTTCGATTTGAATGCGACGCATGGACAGTAGGGCTGGCGCACGGAGTTTCCATCCCGCTACGGTTCGATTTGAATGTGACAAGATGAAGACGGTGAGAATATACAGGTGTTTCCATCCCGCTACGGTTCGATTTGAATTGGTCTGATAGTCACAAAGGCTTTTGTGACTCGGTTTCCATCCCGCTACGGTTCGATTTGAATGGGTCTCCCCATCAGAAATGGCCGAGATCCTTGACGGTTTCCATCCCGCTACGGTTCGATTTGAATTCGGCCGACCATCCTCGAGTACGACTGGCGTCCCGAGTTTCCATCCCGCTACGGTTCGATTTGAATGCCGCGGCCTTGAAGGTTGGCGGCAGGAGGTGGTTTCCATCCCGCTACGGTTCGATTTGAATCAAGGGGTCAGAGTTTTTCCAGGACGTCGAGGTGGTTTCCATCCCGCTACGGTTCGATTTGAATTGCTTCTCAGAAAACTCCGAAAGCGAAAGCTGGAGTTTCCATCCCGCTACGGTTCGATTTGAATCCGAGCTGGCATTGAGAGAGTGGGGCAACATGTTTCCATCCCGCTACGGTTCGATTTGAATCACGGAGGCGACGCTAAAAGAGGCCCGCAAGGTTTCCATCCCGCTACGGTTCGATTTGAATTTCATTGGGCCTGGAAACTGGGCATGGAGGGAATCGTTTCCATCCCGCTACGGTTCGATTTGAATCCCATTACCTCATTAGGCAACCTCACCTCCGTCGTTTCCATCCCGCTACGGTTCGATTTGAATGGAGATGGACAGAATGACAAAAGCAGAAGAAATGGTTTCCATCCCGCTACGGTTCGATTTGAATCGGGTTCCGGTAGAACTCCTGGATGGAATTCATCGTTTCCATCCCGCTACGGTTCGATTTGAATGTAATGGACTGGAGGAAAGGGAGTGTGAGTCGTGGGTTTCCATCCCGCTACGGTTCGATTTGAATTCCATCGAGAGGCAGCTTGAGGAGGCCGTCCGCAAGTTTCCATCCCGCTACGGTTCGATTTGAATGTTGTCGGTGGTGACTATCACCACCTCGGAGAGGTTTCCATCCCGCTACGGTTCGATTTGAATTCGATCCCGTCCAGGCCCCCTACGTTCGCGAGAGTTTCCATCCCGCTACGGTTCGATTTGAATGGTTCGGTCTCAGCTGAACGAGGGAACCGATTAGTTTCCATCCCGCTACGGTTCGATTTGAATGTTCTCCACAAGTTAAGTCAAACACAGTATAAGTGTTTCCATCCCGCTACGGTTCGATTTGAATGACGAAAAAAGGAGGCACAGGGCATGACGAAGGCGGTTTCCATCCCGCTACGGTTCGATTTGAATCACAATGGGAGGAGTGACTATGGAGATCTCCCGTTTCCATCCCGCTACGGTTCGATTTGAATAGTGACTATGGAGATCTCCCCCCAGTGGGGGACGTTTCCATCCCGCTACGGTTCGATTTGAATTTTGGATTGAAAGTGCGCGCATTCCCGGGCACATGTTTCCATCCCGCTACGGTTCGATTTGAATGGAACACGGTGGGCAATTTACTCGGCGGACGGGTTTCCATCCCGCTACGGTTCGATTTGAATTCGACGCTGAGGACTAGGCCAGCCGACAGCCACGGTTTCCATCCCGCTACGGTTCGATTTGAATTTTCATCCCCTATTACGACGCTGCGCGCGAGGAAGTTTCCATCCCGCTACGGTTCGATTTGAATGTATCTCGACGCCCTGTGCCGTCGAGGCGATCGCGTTTCCATCCCGCTACGGTTCGATTTGAATCCGTCACGCCCGAGCAAATCGAGGCAGGAGTGGTCGTTTCCATCCCGCTACGGTTCGATTTGAATGCGACGATGATGCAGGTTCGCTGACGGGGGAACAGTTTCCATCCCGCTACGGTTCGATTTGAATGGGGGGCCATGTGGTTGATGGCCCCCCTGGAGAAGTTTCCATCCCGCTACGGTTCGATTTGAATGGTAACTGAATACCGCCTCCTGCCTCGCCGACGCGGTTTCCATCCCGCTACGGTTCGATTTGAATTCACATGGTATGCGTTCACCTTTCACGGCGGGGGTTTCCATCCCGCTACGGTTCGATTTGAATATGGGGGCAGAAAGGAGGGGTTCAGATGATTCTGGTTTCCATCCCGCTACGGTTCGATTTGAATTCCGCGTGTGCATGCGCCAGTGCGACGCGGCCACCGTTTCCATCCCGCTACGGTTCGATTTGAATGATTCTGAACCTAACGCAGCACCCCGCCACAGCCGAGTTTCCATCCCGCTACGGTTCGATTTGAATTCGAGGACGCCGTGGCGCGACGGCTGAAGGAGATGGTTTCCATCCCGCTACGGTTCGATTTGAATTAGTTAAACTTTTAGAAAGCTCAAACCCTTGTTAGTTTCCATCCCGCTACGGTTCGATTTGAATTGCCATCACCAGCAAGCGTCAGGCACCATGGAAAGTTTCCATCCCGCTACGGTTCGATTTGAATCTCACGGGGGCCGACCTGGAGGAGCTCAAGGAGTTTCCATCCCGCTACGGTTCGATTTGAATTTCTACGCTAAACAGGCATGCGATTCCTGTCGTTGTTTCCATCCCGCTACGGTTCGATTTGAATCCATACGAAGTGGAAAATAGATACGCCGACGCATAGTTTCCATCCCGCTACGGTTCGATTTGAATTTGTTATGAAGGGTGGCTTGATTGTTGGTGGATGTTTCCATCCCGCTACGGTTCGATTTGAATTCCATCCGGGAGTCCGTAGAGGAGGCTCTCCCGGGTTTCCATCCCGCTACGGTTCGATTTGAATCCCGCCGCGAAGAAGAGCGCCGCCGCCGAGAAGTTTCCATCCCGCTACGGTTCGATTTGAATCGGAAGGCTGGGCTGTTGAGCTCAGTCCCAAGGGTTTCCATCCCGCTACGGTTCGATTTGAATGGGATCAGATCGCGACGTTCGGCCTGACTCCGGAGTGGTTTCCATCCCGCTACGGTTCGATTTGAATCCGTCTATCAGTACCGCTGGGAAGTCGTGACGCGGTTTCCATCCCGCTACGGTTCGATTTGAATTCTACGGGATATGGCCCTTGGTGGCCGAACCCGTGTTTCCATCCCGCTACGGTTCGATTTGAATGATCAGCCCCGTCGATAAGGCTCGATCCCTCTTCGTTTCCATCCCGCTACGGTTCGATTTGAATCGGCCCGAGAGAGAGAGGACAGTGCCATCAAGGCGGTTTCCATCCCGCTACGGTTCGATTTGAATTGTTTCGTCACATCGGATTCGTCGTGGCGTAGGGTTTCCATCCCGCTACGGTTCGATTTGAATGAAACCAAACTTCAAGGCCTGTGGAAAGAAGTTTCCATCCCGCTACGGTTCGATTTGAATTGGAGGAGGCCCTACGCCACAAACTAATCATCCCCGTTTCCATCCCGCTACGGTTCGATTTGAATATCGAAGAAAACCAGGCAATTCCGCCCAAAGAGGTTTCCATCCCGCTACGGTTCGATTTGAATATGGGCCTAACCTGGGACGGATTTGTCCAGGGGTTTCCATCCCGCTACGGTTCGATTTGAATTCGAAGCACGTCAACATCGTGGAGAACCTTGGTTGTTTCCATCCCGCTACGGTTCGATTTGAATATTGTTGGTGGATGGGTGAAGAGGAAGGGTATTATGTTTCCATCCCGCTACGGTTCGATTTGAATCTGTTTTTTGTGTGAACGTAACAAAAAAAGGGGGGAGTTTCCATCCCGCTACGGTTCGATTTGAATATGAAGTATGAGATCAAGTTCCGAGGCAGGACGTAGTTTCCATCCCGCTACGGTTCGATTTGAATCTGGGGTCGCCACGAGCACTTTTCATGGCGCGAGTTTCCATCCCGCTACGGTTCGATTTGAATAGGGAACATCAGAATCACGTTTTTCGCGCCGGCCGTTTCCATCCCGCTACGGTTCGATTTGAATACACTACCCCCCTCAGCGGCCAGGTTGAGGTTGTTTCCATCCCGCTACGGTTCGATTTGAATTATTGCCTGCGCCGTCGACGGGCGCAGGCAGTCGTTTCCATCCCGCTACGGTTCGATTTGAATTCGCTGAGATCGCCCGGCGCGCGGCGGGGAACGGTTTCCATCCCGCTACGGTTCGATTTGAATTCCGGCGGGCTCTCTTGCCCGTGCTCGCCGGAGTTTCCATCCCGCTACGGTTCGATTTGAATGCAAAAAAGGACTTCACTATTTCCCAGCAATCTTGGTTTCCATCCCGCTACGGTTCGATTTGAATAGGATAGCAGAGCAAACGTTATCCGGGCGCTCTACGGTTTCCATCCCGCTACGGTTCGATTTGAATAAAAGAGGACGACGACGCCGCGACAAACGCGGCGTTTCCATCCCGCTACGGTTCGATTTGAATGCGGTGGGCAAGCTCATACTTGAAAGAGATCTGGCGTTTCCATCCCGCTACGGTTCGATTTGAATATGTCCCGCACGGGAAACATCCGTGCGGGGGAAGAGGGTTTCCATCCCGCTACGGTTCGATTTGAATGTAGGTTTGAAATGATTATTAGAGTAGCATCTGAGTTTCCATCCCGCTACGGTTCGATTTGAATCGTGGAATTTTTTGCCTCCGCTGGCACAACTGGCGTTTCCATCCCGCTACGGTTCGATTTGAATCGTCGGCAACTGAGGTCGAAACGGGCCGGAAGGGTTTCCATCCCGCTACGGTTCGATTTGAATGAGACTAGGCTTCAAGCCCTGTGGAAGAAGCGTGGTTTCCATCCCGCTACGGTTCGATTTGAATTTACTCCGATCAGCTCCAGCCGATCTTCACGTTTCCATCCCGCTACGGTTCGATTTGAATTGGGCGACGTAGCCGAAGGTGAGGTTTTCGGCATGGTTTCCATCCCGCTACGGTTCGATTTGAATTATACTTAAGGATTCTCAGGGACGCACCGGACAGTTTCCATCCCGCTACGGTTCGATTTGAATTTCACCACGTCCTGGGACCAGGCCGTGCAGTACGGTTTCCATCCCGCTACGGTTCGATTTGAATTCGCCCCCTCTATGCCTTCTCCGTCCGGGAGAGTTTCCATCCCGCTACGGTTCGATTTGAATCGCTCTGACGGGTGAGGGCGGCAGGAAGTTAAAGTTTCCATCCCGCTACGGTTCGATTTGAATTCCGGGAGAGCGTCGAAGAGACGCTCCCGGACGGTTTCCATCCCGCTACGGTTCGATTTGAATTATCACGTCATCTTCTGTCCGAAGTACCGCCGAGGTTTCCATCCCGCTACGGTTCGATTTGAATGCGAGGAATACCCGTGGCTCAAGAAGCGGCTGCGTTTCCATCCCGCTACGGTTCGATTTGAATTTTGAGGGATTACATCCAGCTCGATGATGACGAGGTTTCCATCCCGCTACGGTTCGATTTGAATCCCGCCACGAGAACTTTTCGTGGCGCTCCGAGCCGTTTCCATCCCGCTACGGTTCGATTTGAATGCCCCCTCTATGCCTTCTCCGTCCGGGAGAGTTTCCATCCCGCTACGGTTCGATTTGAATGTGACGCGAACGACCCGGCATGGCCGACGTTCGCGAGT
>JAHDQY010000016.1 GCA_018433595.1 Synergistales bacterium | reverse complement strand
CATGAAACCGGCCGTCTCCGACGAAGCGCCCGACTTCGTCAGGAAACTCCTGGCCCCCATGCTCGTCAACGAAGGCGACGGCATCACCGTCGGAGAGGCCGCCCTCGCCGTCGACGGCACCTTCCCCACGGGAACCACCCAATGGGAAAAGCGCAACATCGCCATGGAAATCCCCGTCTGGGACCCCGACACCTGCATCCAGTGCGGCAAATGCGTCCTCGTCTGCCCCCACGCCGTCATCCGCTCCAAAATCTACGACGGCGAACAGCTTGAGGGCGCCCCGGCAACCTTCAAATCGACGGAAGCCAAATGGCCGTCCTTCAAGGAAAAGCAATACACCCTCCAGATCTCGCCGGAAGACTGCACCGGCTGCGGCCTCTGCGTCCGGAACTGCCCGGCCCGCAGCAAAAAGGAAGAGGGCAGGAAGGCCATCGCCATGTCGCCCCAGCCCCCCCTGCGGGACGCGGAGCGAGAAAACTGGGAGTTCTTCCTCTCCCTGCCCGACATGGACCGCACCCGCCTCAACCTCGGCGCCGTCAAAGACATCCAGCTCCTGCGCCCCCTCTTCGAATTCTCCGGTGCCTGCGCCGGCTGCGGGGAAACGCCCTACGTCAAACTCCTGAGCCAACTCTTCGGGGACCGGGCCCTCATCGCCAACGCCACCGGATGCTCGTCCATCTACAGCGGCAACCTCCCCACCACCCCCTGGGCGGTCAACGCCGAAGGTCGGGGTCCCAGCTGGTCCAACTCCCTCTTCGAAGACAACGCCGAATTCGGTCTCGGCATGCGCCTGGCCCTGGACAAACAGCGCCAGTACGCCCTGGAACTGCTGGACGAGCTCAAGGGCCTCGTCGGGGCCGCCCTCGCCGGCGCCCTTGCCGGCGCCTCCCAGAACGACGAAAAGGACCTCGCCGCCCAGCGGGAGCGCATCGCCGGACTCAAGACTCTCCTGTCGGGCCGGGAGGACCCGAAATCCAAGGACCTCCTCAGCCTCGCCGACGTCCTGGCGCGCAAAAGCGTCTGGATCCTCGGCGGCGACGGCTGGGCCTACGACATCGGCTACGGCGGCCTCGACCACGTCCTCGCCTCGGGTCGCAACGTCAACATCCTCGTCCTCGACACGGAAGTCTACTCCAACACGGGCGGCCAGATGTCCAAATCGACGCCCATGGGCGCGGTGGCGAAATTCGCCGCCGGCGGCAAGTCGGCCATGAAAAAGGACCTGGCCCTCATGGCCATGGCCTACGGCAACGTCTACGTCGCCCGGGTCGCCCTCGGTGCGAGCGACGCCCAGGTCGTCAAGGCCTTCCGGGAGGCCGAGGCCTACGACGGTCCCTCCCTCATCATCGCCTACGCCCACTGCATCGCCCACGGCATCGACTTGAAAAATGGCCTGGAACAGCAGCAAAAGGCCGTCGCCTCGGGCCACTGGATCACCCTGAGGTACAATCCGGACCTGAGGCGCGAGGGGAAAAACCCCCTCACCCTCGACAGCAGGGAGCCGTCGCTCCCGCTGGAGGAGTACATCTACGGCGAGAACCGCTACCGCATCCTCCAGCGGTCGAACCCCGCCGAGGCGGAGCGCCTCCTGGAGCGGGTCAAGGCCGAGAACGCCTACCGCTGGAAGTTCTATCTCCACATGGCCGCAATGAACGACGCCTAGAGACCGGACGAGAAGACAAGGAGGGAGGAGGTAACACGGTGAAAAAAGACAGAAACAGAAGGGAAAAAGAGGGACTCCTGCCGGAACCCACGCCGGATCAGGGGCCTCGGCCAGCGGAGACGGCAAAGCTGGGAATCACCGAGACGGCTTTCAGGGATGCCCATCAATCGATTATGGCAACCCGCCTGGCTTTGGACGACATGCTTCCCGTGACGGAGATGATGGACGAGATCGGCTATCACTCGCTGGAAGTCTGGGGAGGAGCGACTTTCGACGCCGCCATGCGCTTCCTGAACGAAGACCCTTGGGAGCGCCTTCGGATACTTCGGAAGCGTTTCCGGAAAACGCGGCTTCAGATGCTGCTGCGAGGGCAGAACCTTCTGGGCTATCGTCACTACTCCGACGAAGTCGTTCGGGAGTTCGTCCGTCGTGCCGTCGGCAACGGCATCGACATCGTGCGCGTCTTCGACGCTCTCAACGACGTTCGTAACCTGGAAGTGGCCGCCGATCAGGTTCTCAAAGAAGGGGCCCATTTGCAGCTTTGCATCGCCTACACCCTCTCTCCCGTTCACGATGTCCAGGCCTTCAGGAGGCTAGCCAGGACCATGCAGGAGATGGGGGCCCACTCCCTCTGCATCAAGGATATGGCGGGACTCCTCGCGCCGAACGACGCCTACGCCTTGGCGCGGGGAATCAAGGAGGACACGGGGCTCCCGCTTCAGATACACAGCCACTACACGACAGGATTGGCCGCCATGAGCTATCTGGAGACCGCCCGGGCCGGTGCCGATGTCGTGGACTGCGCCATTTCCCCCTTCTCCATGGGGACAAGTCAGCCTGCCACGGAGAGCATCGTCGCGGCCCTTCGGGGAGGTCCCAGGGATACGGGCATCGACCTCGAAAAGCTCGTCCCCATCGCCGATCACTTCCGCCGGCTCAGGGAGAAGTATCGTGACATCATCGTCAACCTGGCGGGAATCAACATCAACATCCTGCGCTATCAGATTCCCGGAGGAATGTACTCCAATCTGGTGAGCCAGCTCAAAGAGCAGGGGGCCGCCGATCGTCTCCCCGAAGTTCTCGCCGAAGTACCTCGGGTGCGCAAGGAAATGGGCTATCCGCCGCTGGTCACTCCGACGAGCCAGATCGTGGGCACTCAGGCGACGCTGAACGTCCTTGTCGGAGAACGGTGGAAGATGGTCCCCAGAGAGGTCAAAAATTATTTTCTCGGCCTTTACGGGCGGCCTCCCGCCCCTCTGGATGAAGAAATCCGAGACAAGGTCATCGGATCGGAAACGCCGATAACCGTGCGTCCGGGAGAACTGATCGAAGGAGAGCTGAAGCGGGCGGAGAAGGAAATCGGTGCCTGGGTGAGCGATCCGGAGGATCTTCTCAGCTACGTTCTCTTTCCCTCGGTGGCCAAGGATTTCCTTGTTCAGCGGTTTGCCCGCCGCAATTATCGTGACGTGGGGCTCGACAAGCTCATCGGCGGAGCCGGATATCCTCTTTAAAAACAAGGAGGAAGGCTCCGAAAAGGGAGAAGGCACCGGTCGCCGCTTCTCTGGAGGGCCGCCCGCTTTGGAGCGGGCGGCCCTTTTGGACCTTGACAGTTTGCCGGAGCAGGCTATAATGCCTCAAGAAAAAACAGGGGTGATTTATCTACAAAATAATAAACTTTAGTTCATAATGAAAAGGGCCGATTGCAGCGTTCCTTCGTAGGAAAGCCCGTTTTTCGCAGGACCGGCAGGGATCGACGAAAAAGAGCGGCGACGGGGCGCCTGTTTTTGAGAGACCGATGGAGGTGACGGATTCATGGAAGCCCTTGAACTGCTGTTGAGCGACGGGACGCGATGGCCCGGTGTGGGCCGGTTGGGAGCCTGCGATTCCGGAGAGGTGGTCTTTACGACCCTTGCCGGAGGTTTTCCTCAGGCCCTGAGGGATCCCTCCTTTGCGGGACAGATCGTCGTCTTCTCTTTTCCCATGGTCGGCTGCTGCGGCGTCGGAGCCGATCCCCTCGAGAGTTCCGGGATTCGGGCGCGAGGAATCGTTGCGGCCGTGCCCTGCCGAGACGAAGGCCTCGGCCCGGATCTTTTCGGCTGGGTCGAGCGGGAGGGGCTCTTCTGGATGGGAGGCGTCGATACGAGGCGCCTCGTCCGCCACCTCCGCCGCCGTGGTCCCCTTTTCGGGAGGGCTCTCCCGGCGGGAGGGGAGGGGACCGTCGAGGTCGACGAGACTCCGAAGGTCTCCCTGGTCTCGACGAAGGTCCGCCGTTCCTACCCCGGAGAGGGGCCCCGGATCGTCATCGTCGACTACGGCGTCAAGGAAGGCGTCGTCCGGACTCTCCAGGCCCGAGGCTGCGCCGTTGACGTCGTTCCTCACGACATGCCGGGCGGAGCCCTTCTTGCCCTGAGGCCCGACGGTGTTCTCCTGGGCGGCGGTCCGGGGGACCCGGCCCTCCTTGCCGGAGAGATCTCCGTCGTCCGAGGGCTTCTGGGCAAGGTCCCTTTCTTCGGCGTCGGGCTGGGGATGCAGCTTCTGGCCCTGGCCCTGGGAGCCCGAACGGAGAGGCTCCCCTTTGGACATCGGGGAGGCCAGCCCGTCATCGACGTCGAGTCGAAACGGGGCTTCGTGACGAGTCAGAACCACGGCTACGTCCTCCGCGACGATTCCATCAAGGGGAAGGGCATCGTCGTGACTTTCCGCAACGGAGACGACGGCACCATCGAAGGTATCCGTCACGCCGGGACGGGGGTCTGGGGCGTTCAGTTTCACCCCGAGGCGGCGCCGGGCCCTCAAGAGAGCGGGCGTCTCTTTGATTCCTTTATCGATCAGTGTAGGGAGGCAGGGCGATGAAGACGGATCTTTCGAGCATCCTCGTTCTCGGTTCCGGCCCGATTCGGATCGGCCAGGCCGCCGAGTTCGATTACTCCGGAAGCCAGGCCTGCCGGACCCTCAAGGAGGAGGGGTACCGCGTCGTCCTGCTCAACAGCAACCCCGCCACGATCCAGACCGATTTCGATCTGGCCGATGTGGTCTACCTCCGGCCCCTGACGGCCGGGGTGGTCGAGGAGATCCTCCAGGAGCAACATCCCCAGGGGGTTATCGCCACCCTGGGCGGTCAGACGGCCCTGAACCTGCTGGTGGAGCTTGACGGAAAGGGAATCTGGGAGCGCTATGGCGTCAGGGTCCTGGGGACCTCCGTCGAGGCCGTCCGCCGCTCTGAGGGACGGCTCTCCTTTCGGGAGGTTCTGTCCGAGCTGGGGGAGCCCGTCGTGGAGAGTGCCTACGCCTCTTCCGTCGACGAGGCCCTGGCCTTCGCCTCGGTCTGTCCCTTCCCTCTCGTCGTCCGGCCCGACTACACCCTGGGCGGGACAGGGGGCGGCGTCGCCCGCTCCGCGGCGGAGCTGGCGATCATCGCCCGGGAGGGGCTTGCCGCTTCTCCCGTCGGCAGGGTCCTCGTCGAGCGCTATCTTGAGGGGTGGAGGGAGATCGAAGCCGAGGTGATCCGCGACGCTTTCGGCAACGCTCTGGCCGTCTGCTCCATGGAGAATGTCGACGGCATGGGGATCCACACCGGCGACAGCATCGTCGTCGCCCCCACGCTGACGCTGACGGACTCCCAGTGGCAGCGGCTCCGCTCTTCGGCTCTTCGCATCGTCGAGGGCCTCGGGATCGAGGGAGCCTGCAACGTTCAGTTCGCCCTCAGCCCCGACGGCTCCGACTACGCCGTCATCGAGGTCAACCCCAGGGCGAGCCGGTCCAGCGCCCTGGCGAGCAAGGCGACGGGCTATCCCATCGCCCGGATGGCCGCCAGGATCGCCCTCGGCCAGAGCCTTGCCGAGATGGCCAACCCCGTGACAGGCCGGGGAAGCGCTCTGGCCGAGCCGATCCTGGATTACGTTGTCGTCAAGTTCCCCCGGTGGCCTTTCGACCGCTTCCCCAAGGCCCAGGGGCGGCTGGGGACGCGGATGAAATCGACGGGGGAGGTGATGGCTCTGGGGCTCCACTTCAACCAGGCCCTCCAGAAGGCCCTGCGCTCTCTGGAATTGCCCTTCGGTCTCTTCGACTCCCTCCTCGCATCCCGCGACGACGGGGAACTCCTCGAAAGCGTGGTTCATCCCGATCATCGGCGCCTCTGGGCCTTTCTGGAATTGCTTCGCCGGGGGAACTCCGCCGAGGATCTGGCCCGGAGGGGAGCTGTCCATCCCTTCTTTCTCCACGAGCTGGATCGGCTCATCGTGATCGAGCGGCGCCTTGCCGGCGAGGGGCTGACGGAATCCCTGCTCCGGGAGGCCAAGTTCCAGGGCTTCTCCGACGACGACGTGGCCCGGTCGGCGGGTCTCTCTGTCGAGGCGGTCCGGGCCGAGAGGAAGCGCTTCGGGCTGGAGCGCTCCTTCCGCGAGGTCGACGGCTGTTCCGGGGAGACTCTGACACGGACGGGCTACTACTACGGCGTCTTCGGAGCCGCCTCCGACGAGGCGGATCGGGACGACCGCCCTTCGGTTCTGGTCCTCGGATCGGGCCCGATCCGGATCGGTCAGGGGATCGAGTTCGACTTCTGCTGTGTCAAGGCCGCCCTGGCCCTGCGTCGGATCGGCCTGAGGGCTCTCGTCGTCAACAACAACCCCGAGACGGTGAGCACCGACCACGATCTTTCCGACAGCCTCTACTTCGAGCCGCTGACTCTGGAGGACGTTCTTCCCATCATCGAGAGGGAGCGCCCCTTGGGCGTGCTGGCGGCTTTCGGCGGCCAGACCGCCCTCAAGCTGGGGCTGGAGCTGGAGAAGGAGGGAGTCACCCTTCTCGGGACGCCGGGTGATGTGATCCGCAGCGCCGAGGATCGGGGCCTCTTCTCCCGCCTTCTCGACGATCTGGGAATCCTTCAGCCTCCCGGTCAGGCGGCGACGACGCCCGAAGAGGCTCTTCATGCCACCGCCCTCCTCGGCTATCCCCTTATGGTCCGTCCCAGCTTCGTCATCGGCGGCGTGGCCATGCGCCTCTGCTTCAATGAGAGAGATTTCGAGGAGATCCTCGATCTGGCCTTTTCGGCCGAGAAGGGGCAGTCGGTCCTCATCGACCGCTTCCTCCAGGGGCGGGAGTTCGAGGTCGATGCCCTCTGTGACGGTGAGGAGGTCTTCCTGCCGGGCATCTTCGAGCATCTCGAGCCGGCGGGCGTCCACTCGGGAGATTCGATGGCCCTCTTCCCCGACATCAGTCTCACCGCATCCCAGCGGCGGGAGATCGTCGAGACGGTCCAGGCCATCTCGGCCTCTCTCGGAGTGAAGGGACTCATGAACGTCCAGTTTGTCCTCCATGAGGAGCGGCTCTACGTTATCGAAGCCAACCCCAGGGCCAGCCGGACCGTCCCCATCGCCGCCAAGCTGACGGGGCTGCCCCTCGTCGAGATGGCCGTCCGCCTCTCCTGCGGGCAGAGTTTCGCCGATCTCGGTCTCGCCCCCGGTCTTCAGGAGCATCGGGGCCCACGGGGCGTCAAGGTGCCCGTCTTTTCAACGGAGAAGCTCCCCGGCGTCGACGCTCAGGGCGGCGTCCGGATGCAGTCGACGGGAGAGGCGCTGGGGCTGGGTGACTGTATCGGGATGGCGCTTATGGAGGCCCTGGCCGGGGCAGGCTGGACGATTCCCCCAAGGGGACGGCTCCTCCTCTCCCTGACCGATCGGGTCAAGCACCAGGCTCCGGCCCTTGCCGCGGCCTTTTCCGCCCTTGGCTGGGAGTTGGAGGCCACGGAGGGGACGGCGTCCCTCCTCTCCCGCTGGGGACTTCCCGTTGCCGTCGTCGAAAAGGGCGAACCTCTCGTGGAGGCCATGAAGGAGCGGCGCTGGGATCTCGTCGTCAACGTTCCCGGAGAGCACATCGAGACGATCTCCGACGGCTTCCGTCTCCGCCGCGCCGCCGTCGAGTCGTCGACTCTTTGTCTGCACACCGTCGAAACGGCCTCGGCCCTGGCCGTCGCCCTTGCGGCGACGGTCCAGGGGGCTCAGAAGAAGGAGGCCCTGTAGTCGTCGGTGGAATCGTGCTATTCTCTGGAGGGATTACAGCTCTTCAGGGAGGATGAAGTTTCATGTTCGGGTTTGCCCTCAAGATCTACGGCTGCCAGATGAACGTCTACGACGGCGACCGCATCGCCTCGGAGTTTCTGGCCCGAGGCTGGAAGGAGGTCGCCGAAGAGGAGGCCGACGTCGTCGTCTACGTTACCTGCAGCATTCGCGACAAGGCGGAACAGAAGGTCCGCAGCGAGCTGGGCCGGCACGCCCCGAAGGGGGAGGGCCGGCACCGCCTCGTCGCCGTCGTCGGCTGCATGGCCCAGCGCGTCGGCCGGGAGCTCCTCTCCCGCTTCCCCCAGGTCCGGGTCGTCTGTGGCCCGCGCCATCTGGGACGTCTGGCCGAGGCCGTCGAGGCATCCCTTCGCGGCGGGGAGACGGCGGTCCTCCTCGACGACGATCCCCGGGCCCTCGACGACCTGGAGCGGGTTCCCACGAGGCGCCTTCTCCCCTTCAAGAGCTACGTCACCATCGCCCACGGATGTGACAACTTCTGCACCTACTGCATCGTCCCCCATGTCCGGGGGCGCTTCCAGTCCCGCCGCCCCGAGGCCATCGTCGATGAGGTGCGGGCCCTTGTCGACGGTGGCGTCGTCGAGGTCACCCTGCTGGGGCAGAACGTCAACAGCTACGGGACCGATCTGGAGGGGATCTCCTTTGCCGGTCTGCTGCGCTCTCTTTCCGCCGTCAAGGGACTCCGCCGCCTCCGTTTCGCCACCAACCACCCCAAGGATCTCACCGGAGAGGTCATCGCCGCCATGGCCGAGGAATCCGTCGTCTGCCCGGCTGTCAACCTGCCCATTCAGTCGGGAAGCGACCGCGTCCTGCATCTCATGAACCGGGGCTACGACGTTGCCGCTTACGCCGACAGGATCGGATCGCTCAGGGCGGCCCTCCCCGAGGTCGCCGTGACGAGCGACCTCATCGTCGCCTTTCCCGGCGAGACGGAAGAGGATTTTTCCCTCTCCATGGAGGCCCTGAGACGCTTCCGCTTCGACCAGGTCCACAGCGCCGCCTACTCGCCCCGCCCGGGAACGGCGGCGGCGGCCTTCGATGGTGCCGTTCCGGCGGTCGAGGCCAGGCGGCGCATCAACGCCGTCAACGACCTTCAGCTCGATATCGCCCGGGAGATCAACGAGGCCCTCGTCGGCAGGACCTTCGAACTCCTTGTCGAGGGACCGGCACCGAGGGGAGAGGGGCTTCTCCAGGGGAGGACCCGGACCGACAAGGTTGTCCTTTTCCCCGGCCGGGGCCTGGAGGGGTGCTTCGTGGACGTCGTCGTCGAAAGTTCCGACGCCTGGAGCCTCCGGGGCCGGCTGTCGGGAGAAGGGAGCTGAACTTCCTTGCAGGAACGGTGGAAGACGCCGCTCTTCTTTTTCGGAGCCTTGGCCTGTCTCTTCGCAGCCTGGCTCCTGGTAAGCCGTTTTTCGGGCCGATGGGGAGAGTCGGAGCCTACGACGGTGGCGGGAGCGGCCCTCACCTTCGATGCGTCCCGAATGGCGGAGGGATCGCGCGACAGCTCCGCCCCGCTCCCGGAGGACGCACCCTCTCAGCTCTGGATCGTCTACGTTACGGGAGGTGTCCGCTTCCCCGGCGTCTATCGCGTCGAACCCGGCTCGCGCGTCTACGTCGCCGTCGAGAAGGCCGGAGGATTTTCCCCCGAGGGGGACCCCGAAGCGGTTAACCTGGCTGCTTCCCTGACCGACGGCCTTCACCTCCACGTCCCGAGGAAAGGGGAGGTACCGTCTCCTTCGGCGGCTCCCGGTGCCCGGGCACCTTCGGCATCGGCGGTTCTCGGCCGTGGAGAGGCCAGAATCGACGTCAACCGTGCCGGGACTGCCGAGCTCACGACCCTCCCGGGCATCGGCCCCAAACTCTCCGAGGCCATCGTCGCCGACAGGGAGGCTAAGGGGCCTTTCCGCTCCGTCGATGACCTGAGGCGTGTCCGCGGCATCGGCTCGGCCAAGCTCGAGGCGATCCGAGAGCTCGTCACCGCCGGTCCGTGACCTTCCTCGCCCGGGCTCCGGCTCTCGCCGTTCTGGCGGCCTGGTCTCTGGGGCTTGCCCTTCTCGGCAAGGGTGCTCCTCCGGCGGTCCCTCCGGCGGCGGCTCTGCTTGCCGCATCGGGCCTGATCCTTCTCGGCGGATGCCCGACATGCAGAGGATTTTCCCCTCTGGCTGCCCTCGTCGTCGGCCTCTCTCTGGCGGGAGTCCTCTTCTTCCAGCTCCGCTTCGTCGACCCCGAGCTGCCCGGACAGGTCGCGGGGGAGGCTCGGGTTCTCTCGGAGCGCTCCTGGGGTGCCCGCCGCCTCGTCGTCCTGGAGGTGGAGGGACTGAGGCTCGTCGCGCGCGTTCCTCCGAGACGGACCGTCGTTGCCGGAAGCCGCCTTGATGTGGAGGGGACCGTCGCCGTCCTCGAAGGGCCCCGCGAGGGGGAGGAATTTGATTTTTCCCGCTGGGCCAGGGCCCGGGGGATTGTCGGGGAACTCCGTCCCCGGAAATGGTTGTCTCTTCCCGATGCCGGCCGATGGTCCCTGGGACGCAACGAACTGGAGAGGCGCCTTCTCCTTCGGCTTCCCCCTCTTCTGCGGGGACATCTGCTGGCGGCCTGGCTCGGCGAGCGCGACCCCGACCTGGCCGAGGCCCACCGTCGCTGGGGAACGGCCCACCTCCTGGCCGTATCGGGCTTTCATGTGGCCCTTGTCGTCGCCGTCCTCTGCGTCGTTCCCGGCCTGGGACGTCTCCGCTTTCCCTTCGTCTCCGCCCTTCTCTGGGGCTACGTGTTTCTGGCCGGGGCGCCGGCCAGCGCCGTCAGGGCGGCTCTGATGGTGCAGCTCTACCTGCTGGGGCGTATGATGGGACGAAAGGGCGGGGGCCTGAACGCCGTCTCTCTGGCGGGGATTCTCCTTCTTCTCTGGAGCCCCTGGTGGTTCTGGGACGTGGGTTGGCGCCTGTCGATGACGGCGGCTCTGACTCTGGCCTCGCTCCCCTGCGGAGAGGGCCCGCTTCCCGCCCTCCTTTCGGGGCTGCCCGTCTGGCTCACGACGGCTCCGGTGGCGGCCGGGGTCTTCGGTTTTGTCCCTCTGGCGGGACTTTTCATCAACCTTGCCGCGCTGCCTCTTTTCGCCTTTCTGCTTCCTGCGGCCTCTCTGGCGGCCCTTCCCGCCCTGGCCGGACTGCCGGGAGGAGAGACGGCGGCCCGTTTCGCCGAAGATCTCTTCGCTCTCTGGGCATGGGGGGCCGACGCCATGGCCTCCCTGGTTCCCGGGACCGTCGGCCCTTCGGCGGCTCTCTTCGCGGCGGGGACCTTCGTCTTCTTTCTGCTGATCCTGAAGAGACTTGCCGTCGGCGATGGTGCGGCCCTCGCGGTCTCTTCGGCCCTGACCGTATTCTGCTCTCTGCTTCACTGATTCCCGCGGGAGAACCGCTTCGTACAAGGGGAGGTCGGCCCTGATGCTGCTCGTTATCGATGTAGGCAACACCAACACCACCGTCGGTGTCTTCGACGGCCCCAGGCTGATCCACCAGTGGCGGCTCATGTCGGAGCGTCACACCGCCGATGAGGTCGGCATTTATCTTCTGAACCTCCTCCGGACGGTCGACCTCGCCGTCGACGCCATCGACGGAGCGATCCTGGCCAGCGTCGTGCCGCCCCTTGATGCGGCCCTGACGGAGGGCATCGACCGCTACCTCGGAGTCTCCTGCCTCAAGGTTTCCTCGGCCCTCGATCTGGGGATCTCCATCGGTTACGGAGCCCCTCAGGAGGTCGGTGCCGACCGGCTCGTCGACGCCGTCGCCGGAGTGGCCCGCTACGGTTCGCCCCTGGTGATCGTCGATTTCGGGACGGCCATCACCCTCAACGTCATCGATTCCGGCCCCGTCTACCTGGGAGGGGCCATCGCCCCGGGACTGATGACGAGCATGGAGGCTCTTTTCGGGAGGACGGCCAAGCTGCCCAAGGTCGGCCTGGAGGCTCCGTCGAGCGTTATCGGAAGGACGACGATCGAGTCGATCCAGGCGGGCATTCTCTATGGCAACGCCGGTCTCGTCGATTCCCTGGTCCGACGGATCTGGAAGGAGCTGGGGCGGGTGACGCCGGTCATCGCCACGGGAGGGTTGGCCTCGGCCGTGGCGGTCCATTCGGAGACGATCGAGGCCGTCGATCCCTGGCTCACGCTGGAAGGACTTCGCCTCATCTACGAGAGGAACGGGGCCTGCCGTCGATGACGTCTCTCGATGTCGGGGGGCTGACTCTGGAAAATCCCCTCTGGCTGGCCCCCCTGGCGGGAGTCACTGTCCCCGCCGTCCGGGCCTTCTTCCGCCGTCTCGGCGTCGGCTTGACCCATACGGAGATGGTCAGCGCCGCCGGCATCGTCATGGGCAACAGGAAGACGCAAGACATGATCACCTCACCCGACGGGAGGGACCGTCCTTTGATCCTTCAGATCTTCGGTGACGATCCCGCTCTCGTCGAAGAGGGGGCCAGGTTGGCTATCGCCCGGGGCGGTTTCGACGCTCTGGGAATCAACATGGCCTGCCCCATGCCGAAGGTCTTCCGCAAGGGATCGGGGGCGAAGCTGCTTGAAAGCCCGAAAAGGGCACGGGAGATGGTTTCCCGTCTCGGCTCGCTGGGGTTTCCTCTCTGGGTCAAGCTCCGCAAGGCGACGGCGGCCCACCCGCTGAGCACTGCGGCCTTCTGCGGTCTTCTGCTTGAAGCCGGAGCGGACCATCTCACCCTCCATGGCCGGACGGCCGCTCAGCGCTACGAGGGCCATGCCGACGTCGAAGCCGTCCTTGCCCTGGCCCGGGCCTTTCCGGGAAAGGTGAGCGCCAGCGGCGACGTCTACGCCGTTGAGGACGTCCTGCGCTACCTCGACGGCGGCTGTGCGGGCGTCTTTCTTGCCAGGGGCATCCTCCGCGACCCCTTCCTCGTCCCCAGGGCCCTGGCCCGCCTGGGATACCCCTTCGACGGAAGCCTGTGCGCCCCCTCTCCGGAGAGGGAGATCGACCTTCTGCTGGAGCTGGGCCGCGATCTCAAAGAGCAGCAGGGCGAGCGCTTCGCCCTCGTCTTGCTCAAGCGGTTTGTCTCCTGTATGTTTAAAGGGTTTAGCGGCGCGTCGGTCTTCCGCCGGGCCGTGGCGACGGAGATGAACTGGAAGGGGCTCGAGGAGTGCCTCATCGGGGCTCAGAGTCTTTTCCGGTCTTGAAAGGAGATTGTTCAGCGATGACGGAACCGAAAGAGGCCATGTGGACGCTAGAAGAAGAAAACGAAATTTACCGGCAGCGGCTGGAGAAGCTCGAACGGTTGCGTCGGGAGGAGGGGTATGATCCCTTCCTGAACGACCGGTGGGAGAGAAAGACGACGCTCTCGGAGGTTTCGGAGCGCTTCATCCACCTCAAGGAGGACGAGCATGTCGATGATCGCATCGTCACGGCGGGGCGCGTCCTCACCGTCCGCAAGCACGGCAAGGCCTCCTTCGTCACCGTCGGCGACGAGGGAGGGACGCTTCAGCTCTACTTCCAGATCGACGCCCTCGGCGAAGAGGCCTACGGCTTCTTCAAGAAATGGGTCGACAGCGGCGACTTCCTCGGCATCGTCGGCCATCCCTTCCGGACGAGACGGGGGGAGCTCTCCCTTCAGGTCGATTCCTTCCGCCTCCTCTCGAAGGCCATGCGCCCCCTGCCCGAGAAGTGGCACGGTCTGAAGGACACGGAGACGCGCTATCGTCAGCGCTATGTCGATCTCATCGCCAACCCCGAAGTTCGCGACGTCTTCCGCAGGAGGAGCCTCATCATCTCCACCTTCCGCCGCGTTCTCGAATCGCACGGTACCCTTGAGGTGGAGACGCCGACTCTGTCTCCCATCGCGGGAGGCGCCAACGCCAGGCCCTTCATGACCTTCCACAACGCGCTGGGCATCGACATGTACCTCCGCATCGCCACCGAGCTCTACCTGAAGCGCCTCATCGTCGGCATGATGGGCCGCGTCTACGAGATCGGCAAGAACTTCCGCAACGAGGGCATCGACGCCATGCACAACCCCGAGTTCACGGCCATGGAGGTCTACTGGGCCTACGCCAACTACGAGGACATGATGAACCTCACCGAGGAGATCCTCTCCACCTGCGCCGATGTCCTGGGGAGCCGCGTCGTCACCTACCAGGGGACGGAGATCTCCTTCGAGCGTCCTTTCCGCCGGGCGACCATGGTCGATCTCGTCAGGGAACACTGCGGCGTCGATTTCCACAGCTGGCAGAGCGACGACGAGGCCCGGGCCGAGGCGAAAAGGCGCCATCTCGAGATCAAGGGTGACGAGAGCCGTTTCATCATCCTCTCCCTTCTCTTCGAGGAGTTCGTCGAGGAGAAACTCATCCAGCCCACCTTCGTCCTGGGGCATCCGACGGAGATCTCACCCCTCTCCAAGCGCAATCCCGACCACCCCGATTTCACGGACCGCTTCGAGCTTTTCGTCTACGGCAAGGAGGTGGCCAACGCCTTCAGCGAGCTCAACGACCCGCTCGACCAGAGGGGCCGCTTCCTGGACCAGCTCAAGAAGAAGGAAGCCGGGGACGACGAGGCCCACGCCTTTGACGAGGACTTCATCAACGCCCTCGAATACGGCCTTCCGCCTACGGGGGGGCTGGGCATCGGCATCGACCGGCTCGTCATGTTCCTGACCGACTCCAGGTCCATCAGGGACGTCATCTTTTTCCCCACCATGCGTCCCCGCGACTAGGGGAGGCGGCCTTTTTTGACAGTCCTGACGAGAGAGGAGGCCTTCCGGAGGGCTGCGGCCCTTCGGGAGGCCATCGCCCGCCATGATCACCTCTACTATGTCCTGGACCGGCCCGAGCTCTCCGACGAAGCCTATGACGCTCTCATGAGGGAGCTCGTTGCCCTGGAGAAGGCCTGGCCCGAGCTGGTCACGGTCGACTCGCCGACGCGCCGCGTCGGCGGTGCGGCGCTGGATGCCTTCGAAAAAGTCCGCCACGGACAGCCCATGCTGAGCCTGGAAAACGCCTTCTCCCAGGAGGATGTCCTGGACTTTCTCGTCCGCGTCGAACGGAGCCTGGGCCGTCTGCCCTCCCTCGACTGCGAACTCAAGATCGACGGTCTTGCCGTCTCTCTCGTCTACGACGAGGGACAATTGGTCCGGGCCGCCACCCGCGGCGACGGGCGGGTCGGCGAGGATGTCACGACCAACGTCCGGACCATCCGCTCCCTGCCGTTGCGGCTGGCCCGTCCCGTCCGGGGCCGACTCGAGCTCCGCGGCGAGGTCTGCATGAAGAAGGAGGACTTCGCCTCCCTCAACGCCGAACGGGAGGAGGAGGGCCTTCCCCTCTTTGCCAACCCCCGCAACGCCGCCGCCGGGAGCCTGCGCCAGCTCGATCCAGCCGTGACAGCCTCGCGGAAGCTCTGGATCTATCTCTACCAGGTCGTCGATCCTCATCGCCACGGCCTGGCGAGCCAGAAGGCACTGCTGGCCTGGCTCCGGGAGCAGGGGTTCCCCGTTCAGCCCGGCGAAGTCCTGGCCGGCTCGACGGAAGAGGTCTTCTCCTACCTCGAGCAGTGGCGGGAGGCCCGTTTCGACCTGCCCTACGTCACCGACGGCGTCGTCATCAAGGTCGACGACCTCGCCCTCTGGGAGACCCTGGGAGTGACGGCCAAAAGCCCCCGCTGGGCTCTGGCCTTCAAATACCCTCCCGAGGAAAAGACGACGCGGATCCGGGAGATCATCGTTTCCGTCGGCAGGACCGGCGCCCTCACCCCCGTTGCCCTCCTCGATCCGGTTCACCTCTCGGGGACCGTCGTTCAGCGGGCCAGCCTTCACAATCAGGACGAGGTGGAGCGCAAGGATGTCCGCGTCGGCGATCAGGTCCGGGTCCGCAAGGCCGGCGAGATCATCCCCGAGATCCTCGGCGTCGACCTTTCATCCCGCAGCGGCGAAGAGGAGCCCTTCCGGCTTCCGTCGCAGTGTCCCGTCTGCGGCGCCTCCGTCGTGAGGCTTCCCGGCGAGGTTGCCGTCCGCTGTCCCAACCGCTCCTGTCCGGCCCAGCTGCGCGAGGGGCTGCGTCACTTTGCCTCGCGGGCGGGGATGGACATCAGGGGGCTCGGCGAGAAGCTGGTGGCCCAGCTCGTCGACAAGGGCCTCGTTGCGGGTCTGGCCGATCTCTACGAGCTGGACCGGGAGCGGCTGCTGACCCTCGAACGGATGGGGGAAAAATCGGTCTCCAACCTGCTGGAGGCGCTGGAAGGCTCCAAAGGCCGCCCTCTGGCCCGACTGCTGGCCGCCTTGGGCATCCGCTTCGTCGGTGCCCGCGTCGCCGAACTCTTGGCCCAGGCCTTCGGAAGCCTTGAAAGCCTCGCTCAGGCGACGGAAGAGGATCTTGCCGCCGTTGAAGGTGTCGGCTCCGTCATCGCCGCTTCGGTGTCGGCTTTTTTCCGGGACCCCGAAAACCGCCGAACCCTGGACCGGCTCGCCGGATTCGGCGTCGGGACGGCGGAATCGGCATTGCAGGAAGCGCCTTCAGGACCCCGCCCCTGGGAGGGGAGGCGCATCGTCTTCACCGGGGAGCTCACCCGCGCCACCCGCGCCGAGGTGGAGGAGAGGGTCAAGGCACTGGGAGCCGTTCCTTCGTCCGGCGTCAGCGGAAAGACCTTTCTCGTCGTTGCCGGAGAGCGTCCCGGGAGCAAACTCGACAGGGCCCGTGAGGCCGGAGTCGACGTCGTCGACGAAGAGCGTTTCTGGGAGATGGTCGACGAGGCCTTGCGGAGCGGGAAACCGTAGAGCGGAAACGGTACAATCGGTATAAGAAGAAGGAGGGAACGTCATGGCTGTTACCGAAGACGAGGTGAAACACGTCGCCCGTCTTGCCCGCCTTGAGGTCGGTGACGACGAAGTCGTCGCCCTTGCGGGGCATTTCAACCTGATTCTGACTCACTTCGAGCGCCTTCAGGAGGTCGATACCTCCGGTGTCGTCGACGTCGTCGACGCCGTCGACGTCACCCCCTGGCGCAACGATGAGGTTGCTTCGTGGGATGGCCGGGAAAGGGCTCTCGCCCAGGCCCCCGATCGGGACGAGGACTATTTCCGGGTTCCCCAGATCCTGGAGGAGGCCTGATGATGAAGCTCTACGCGCGTTCGGCCGCCGATCTCGCCCGCTCCATAAGGAGCAAGGAACACTCGGTCGCTGAAGTCGTCGAGGCCCATCTTTCCCGCATGGAGCGGATGGAGCCCATCCTTTCGGCCATCATAACGCCGCTGAAGGAGGAGGCCCGGGCCCGGGCTTCTGCCCTCGACATCGCCCTGAGTCGGGACGAGAACCCCGGCCCCCTGACGGGCGTCCCCTTCATCGTCAAGGACAACTTCTGCACACGCGGCGTCCGGACCACCTGTGCCAGCCGCATGCTTGAGGGGTGGGTTCCCCCTTACGATGCCACCGTCGTCCGCTACCTCGAAGAGGCCGGAGCGGTCCTGATCGGCAAGGCCAACATGGACGAATTCGCCATGGGCAGCTCGACGGAACACTCGGCCTTCTTCACCACCGGCAACCCCTGGGACCCCCGCCGCGTTCCCGGAGGCAGTTCCGGCGGGAGTGCCGCCGCCTGCGCCGCCGGCTACGCGCCGCTCGCCTTCGGAAGCGACACGGGTGGCTCCATCCGCCAGCCCGCCGCCTTCTGCGGCGTCTACGGATTCAAGCCGACCTACGGCATGGTCAGCCGCTACGGGGTCGTCCCCTTCGCCTCCTCCCTCGACCAGATCGGTCCCTTCTCCCGGACTCTTGAAGATCTCCTGCTGGCCATGGAGGTCATTGCCCGGCCCGATGAACGGGACGCCACCTGCAGCCGCGCCCTTCGCCCCGATTTCCGCAAGGCCCTGGACGTGACCGACCTCAGGGGCAAGCGCGTCGGCCTGGTGAAGGAGTTCGAGGGCTACGATATCGACGGAGCCGTCATCGAGTCCCTCCGCTCCGCCCGGGAGATCCTCATCGACGCCGGAGCCTCGGTCGTCGACGTCACCCTCCCCACCGTCGGTCACGGGCTGGCCTGCTACTACATCATTGCCCCCGCCGAGGCCAGTTCCAACCTGGCCCGCTTCGACGGCGTCCGCTACGGTTTCTCCGCCGAGGCTGACAGCCTCATTGAGCTCTACCACAAGACCCGTCAGGGAGGTTTCGGCCCCGAGGTGAAACGCCGTCTCCTGATGGGTACCTACGTCCTCAGCTCGGGCTACTACGACGCCTATTACAACAAGGCTCTCAAGGTCGTGGCCATCCTCCGCGGCGAATTTGACCGGGCCTTCTCCGAGGTCGATTTCATCCTGGCCCCGACGACGCCGACCCTTCCCTTCAGGAAGGGGGAGAATATAGGCGACCCCATCAGGATGTACATGAGCGACCTCTTCACCCTGCCGGCCAACATGGCCGGTCTGCCGGCCCTCTCGCTGAACGGAGGCTACAGCGAAGGGCTGCCCGTGGGGATCCAGCTCATCGGCCCCCGCTTCGGCGAAATGGAGATATTTTCCGCCGCCGCCGTCATTGAAAAATCCCTGGGGCTGCCGCGCCTGGCAGGAGGTGTTCTCTAGATGGCCCTTTCCTTTCAGACCGTCATCGGTCTCGAGATCCACGTTCAGCTGGCCACGAAGTCGAAACTCTTCTGTTCCTGCTCGACGGACTACATCGGAGCCAGGCCCAACAGCAACGTCTGTCCCGTCTGCCTCGGCATGCCCGGCTCATTGCCCGTCGTCAACGGCAGGGCCGTTGAACTTGCCGCCATGGTCGGCCTTGCCCTCGGCTCGAAGGTCCAGCAGGCGACGCGTTTCCACCGTAAGAACTACTTTTATGCCGACCTCTCCAAGGGCTACCAGATCAGCCAGTTCGATCTTCCCATCTGTGCCGGAGGCCTTCTCGTCTTCGACGACGACGAGGGAAAGGAGGTTCGCGTCGCCATCACCCGCGCCCATCTCGAAGAGGATGCCGGGAAGCTGGTCCATCCCAGCGTTGACGGGCGCCTGGCCGGAGCCCTGCACTCTCTCGTCGACTACAACCGCGGCGGCGTCCCTCTGCTGGAGATCGTCTCCGAACCGGACATCACCTGTCCGCCCCATGCCCGCCGCTACACCGAGGAGATCCGGCGCCTGGTCCGCTACCTGGGTGTCTCCGATGGCGACATGGAGTCGGGATCGCTCCGCGTCGATGCCAACATTTCCCAGAAGGTCTCCGACGGCCGCTGGGGATCGCGTGTGGAGATCAAGAACATGAACTCGCTCCGCTCTCTCGAACGGGCTCTCGAATACGAGGTCAAGCGCCAGAGAAAGGTCCTCGCTGAAGGAGGAGAGATCCATCAGGAGACGCGCCACTGGGACGACGGAGAAGGCAAGACACGCTCCATGAGGAGCAAGGAGGAGGCCCACGACTACCGCTACTTCCCCGACCCCGACCTGCCGCCTCTCATCGTCACAGCTGATCGGATCGAGGCCCTCCGCTCCCTCATGCCCGAACTTCCCTGGCAGGCCGAGCGTCGCCTCGTCGATGCTTACGGTCTGGGGGCCGACGACGCCAAAGTCCTCGCCGAAAGCGCCGCCGCCGTGGCTTATCTCGACGGCTGCGTCCAGGCCGGAGCCGAGGCGAAGCGGGCCGCCAACTGGGTCCGCACCGAGGTCCTCCGCGTCCTCAACGAACGGAAAATCTCCATAGAAGCCTTTCCCCTGAAGCCGGAAAGCCTGGCCTCGATCCTGGCCCTCGTCGACAGAGGAAAGCTTTCGACGACGGCGGCCAAGGATGTCTTCGACGTCATGGTGCGCGACGGATCGGGCCTCGACACGGCCATGGCCGCTGCGGGCGTCGTCTCGGGCCGCGTCGAGGGTTCGAGGCTGGAAGAGATCGTCGAGAAGGTCCTCGCCGAAAACGCGGACGCCGCCGAGGCCGTCCGAAGCGGCAAGGATCCCAAGGACAAGAAGATCAAGTTCCTCCAGGGGCTCGTCATGCGCGAGACCCGAGGCCAGGCCGATGTGGCCCAGGTTGCGTCGCTCATCGCCCGGAAATTGAGCTGAAAGGAAGGGAAGGCGAATCGCGACAGACCTCCTCTTTGTTCCGGCCTCCTGCAACGCGATCCCTGACGCTTCGCCGGAGAAGGAGACTCTTGCGGAAGGCCGGGCTTCAGGAGAATGAAGGCGGCCAAGGCTTTTTTCGGGACGCTTTGCAGAAGGAGAGAGGGGGCTTCATCGGCTAAGAAGTCCCTTTTTCTTTCCCAGGGAAGAATCGGATGTTTTTTCGGAAGAAAAGAGTTTCTGCCCTAGGGCGTGATAGCGACAGGGAGCCCCGAGGCTTTGTATGCTCGGATTGACCTTTTCTCTGCACCTGCGTAATATAATGTCCTGGATACTCGAAGCCTTCACATATAGAGAAGGAAACACATCGTAGACAGAGGGGGAATCGTTCATGGGGACACGCAAGCCGGAGGACATCCGTAGTATCGCCATAGCTGCCCATGGCGGAGCGGGGAAAACGTCGCTTACCGAGACCATGCTCTTCAATACGGGCGCGGTGACGCGCATGGGGAAGATCGAAGACGGCAACACCGTCTCCGACTTCACCGCTGAAGAGCAGAAGCGCCAGATCTCAATCGACACCTCCCTGGCCACCGTCGTTCACAAGGGCAAAACCCTCTATGTCCTCGATACTCCCGGATTCTCCGACTTCATCGGTGAGCTGCGGTCGGCCTTGCGCGTCGCCGATTCGGCGGCCATCGTCGTGAGCGGCGTTCACGGCGTCGAAGTGCAGACCGAGAAGGCCTGGGAGTTCGCTGCGGAGTTCGCCCGTCCCGCCGTCTTCTTCGTCAGCAAGATGGACAAGGAAAACGCCGATTTCGATAAGACCGTCGAGAACATTCAGCAGGCGCTGACGCCCAACGCCGTCGCCGTCTATCTGCCCATCGGCAGGGAAGCCTCCTTCAAGGGGGTCGTCGACGTCCTGACGGGCAAGTCCTACACCTACAAGGGCGATGGCAGCAAGGAATTCACCGAAGGCGGGACGCCGGCTGACATGGCCGACGCCGTCGCTGCGGCCCGCGAGGCTTTGGTGGAGCGGGCCGTCGAGGTCGACGACGAGGCCATGATGCGCTACCTTGATGGCGAAGCCTTGCCTGACGAAGAGGTCGCCGGACTGGTCCGCCGGTCCGTCGTCGCAGGTAAGCTTTTCCCCGTCGTGCCCGGCGCCGGTCCTGCCAACGTGGGCGTGACCCAGTTCCTCGACGTCATCGCCGATCTCCTCCCCTCGCCTCTCGAAACGACGCCCCGTGTCGCCCTCAAGGGAGAGGAGGAGGTTCTCCTGCCTCCCGACCCCAAAGGGCCCTTCTATGCCCTCTGCTTCAAGGTCATGGTCGACCCCTATGTGGGCAAGCTCTCCTTCATCCGCGTCATTTCCGGCTCTCACTCGACGGATGAGACGATCTGTAACGTCACCAGAGAGGAAGAGGAGCGCGTCAGCACCTACAAGCTCATGACGGGCAAAAGCGGAGCCGACAGCAAGGAGATTGTCGTGGGCGACATCGTCGCCATCCCCAAGCTGACCTCCGCTGCTGTCGGCGATACGCTGAGCGTCAAGGGTAACTCCCTGAAGTTGCCTCCGATCCAGTTCCCCCAACCCGTCTACAGCCTCGCCGTCACGCCCAAGACCCGGGCGGACCTGGACAAGCTCTCCGGGGCTGTCCGCAAGATCCTCGACGAGGACATGACGCTTCACTTCGAGAAGAACCCCGAGACGGGTGACAACGTCCTCTCCGGCATGGGTGACGTCCACCTCGACATCGTCCTGGCCCGCATCAAGGAGCGCTACGGCGTTGATCTTGACGTGGCCACGCCGGCCGTTCCCTATCGGGAGACGATCCGCAAGCCAGCCAAGGCCCAGGGCAAGCACAAGAAACAGACCGGCGGCCACGGCCAGTACGGCGACGTCCACATCGAATTCAGCCCGCTGGGCAAGGACGAGGGTTTCGTCTTCGAGGACAAGATTGTCGGCGGCTCTGTTCCCAAGAACTACATCCCCGCCGTCGAGAAAGGGCTGCGGGAGGTGCTGGTCAAGGGTGTCCTCGCCGGATTTCCCGTCGTCGACTTCAAGGCTTCCCTCTTCTTCGGCTCCTATCACGAAGTCGACTCCTCCGAAATGGCCTTCAAGCTGGCCGCCCATCTGGCCTTCAAGAAGGGGATCGCCGAGGCCTCTCCGGTTCTGCTCGAACCGATCATGAACGTTGAAGTCGTCGTCCCCGAGGAGTACCTCGGTGACGTCATGGGCGACTTCAACAGCCGCCGGGGCCGCATCATGGGCATCGACGCCAAGGGCAGCCTCCAGGTCGTCAAGGCTCAGGTCCCCCTCGCCGAAATGTTCCGCTACGCCATCATTCTCCGCTCCATGACCTCGGGCCGGGGCAACTTCACCATGAGCTACTCCCACTACGAAGATGTTCCCGGCGATATCTCCAAAAAGGTTATCGCCGCCCGCAAGGTGGAAGAGGAAGAGGAGTAGAAACGGGGCGGGAATCGAAGCGACCGCTTCCTCCCCGCAGCTCCTCGACCCTCCGGACGGGGCGCCTGAAGGCGCCCCGTCTTTCTTGGAAGGAGGAATTCCGTTGTCCGAAGAACGTATCACCCTGCTGAAGCGGCGCGAGGTCGAAGCCGCCTTTTTCAGGACCCTTATGAGACCGCTGCTGGAAAGGCTGAGCGAGGATGAGCTTCGTGAGGCTGCCGGAAAGGCTCTCTGCAGGGCGGCCTGGGAGGCCGGTCGAGTCGCCGCCCGGGAGGGCGACGGCCTGGAGGATTTCAAGAAGGTCGTCTCCTCCTGGTCGGAAGGGGGTGCTCTGGAGATCGAGGTGGTCGAGGATGGGCCCGATGTCTTCCGCTTCAACGTCCTTCGCTGTCGTTATGCCGACCTCTACGGAAAGATGGGACTCAAGGAGTGGGGGACGGTTCTCTCCTGCGACCGCGATTTCGCCTTCATCGAGGGTTTCAGCGAGGCCATCGGCCTGACCCGATCGGAGACGCTCATGGAGGGTGGAAGCTGCTGCGATTTCTGCTATCGGCTGAAGAAAAGCCGATAACGGACAAAGGGCGGCGCTCCTTTTCGAGGCGCCGCCCTTGTCTACCGAGGAGAGCCCTTCCCCGGGGTCAGCGGAACTTGAGGTCTTCCTGGTAGAAGCCCCAGAGGCGCTTTTCGGCCTCTTCCGGAGAAAAGACCCCCTCGTCGACGACATGTCTCCAGGCCCGGTCGGTCATCGACGAGGCGTAGCGCATGAAGTCGTCATTCTCCCTTTTGCGGGCGAGGTCGAGGGTCTCCTCGCGGAAGGCCTGCCACTTCACGGTTTCTTCCCGTCCCGTCATCGCCGGGCCTCTGCTCAGGCCTGCTTCTTCCCCTGAATGTAGGCGTCGATGGATCGGGCCGCATCACGCCCCACGCCCATGGCGAGGATGACCGTGGCGGCGCCGGTGACGATGTCGCCTCCGGCGTAGACTCCGGGGAGGTTCGTCTCGCCCGTCTTCTCATCGGCGTCGATGTAGCCCCACCTGTTGAGTTTCAGCTCGGGGAAGGCGTTGAGAAGGACCTTGTTCGATCCCTGGCCGATGGCTTCGACGGCGGTGTCGGCTTCGATGACGAACTCGCTGCCCTCTATGGGGATGGGGCGGCGGCGTCCTGAGGCGTCAGGCTCGCCCAGCTTCATGCGGATGCATCGGACGGCCTTGAGGTAGCCCTTCTCGTCGCCGATGTACTCGACGGGGTTGGTGAGGAAGTTGAAGACGATGCCTTCTTCGACGGCGTGGTGGTACTCCTCGATTCGGGCCGGCAGCTCTTCGACGGAGCGGCGGTAGACGATGGTCACCTCGTCGGCGCCGAGGCGCAGGGCCGACCGGGCGGCATCCATGGCCACGTTGCCTCCGCCGAAAACGACGACCTTCTTCGATTTCCGCGTCGGCGTGTCGTAGTCGGGGAACTGGTAGGCGTGCATCAGGTTGATCCGCGTCAGGTACTCGCTGGCCGAGAAGACGCCGTTGAGGTTTGTCCCGGGAAGCCTCATGAAATGGGGAGTTCCGGCGCCGGTGCCGATGAAGACGGCATCAAAGCTGCTGCGGATCTCCTCCATGGAGAGGGTCCGTCCGACGACGGAGTTGACCTCGACGTCGACGCCGAGCTTCCTGATATTGCCGATTTCGCGGCGGACGATCTCCTTGGGGAGACGGAACTCGGGAATGCCGTACATGAGGACGCCGCCGGGCTCGTGAAGGGCTTCGAAAACGGTCACCTTATAGCCCATCTTGGCGAGGTCGCCCGCGACGGTCAGCCCCGCCGGGCCTGAGCCGATGACGGCGACCTTCCCCTTGTCCTGAGCGGGAGGGGTGACGGGTTCTTCGGGCTGAGCGGCCTTCCAGTCGGCGACGAAGCGCTCCAGCTTGCCGATGGCCACGGGCTCCTTGCCCTTGATCTTGCCGACGGTGCAGACGCCCTCGCACTGGGTCTCCTGGGGGCAGACGCGGCCGCAGACGGCGGGAAGGGCCGTGGCGTCGCTCAGGACTTCCCAGGCCTTGGGGAGATCGCCGTCGGCCAGGGCCTTGATGAATCCGGGAATGTTGATGGCCACGGGGCAGCCGCCGATGCAGGGGGCCGTCTTGCACTGGAGGCATCGCGCCGCCTCAAGGCGAGCCTCTTCGAGGGAGTAGCCGAGGCAGACTTCATCGAAGTTTTTCCCCCGTACGATGGGGTCCTGCTCGGCGATGGGAGTTTTTTTAGGCGTGATCTTCTGAGCCATGGCTATTCACCCACCTCGGACTGGAATTTTTCGAGGGAAATCTTCTCCTCGTCCTTGTATTGACCCATGCGGTTCATGAATTCGTTCCAGTTGACGCCCCAGCCGTCGAACTCGGGGCCGTCGACGCAGGCGAAACGGATCTCGTCGTTGACGGTTACGCGGCAGCAGCCGCACATCCCCGTCCCGTCCACCATGATCGGATTGAGGGAGACCCAGCAGGGAATCCCGAGCTCCTTGGCCTTGAGGGCGGCGAATTTCATCATGATCGTGGGGCCGATGATCCAGGCCCGGGCGATCTTTTCGCCCCGTTCAGCCAGAATCTGCATGGCATCGGTGACGACACCCCTGATGCCCTCGGAACCGTCGTCGGTGGTGACGAGGAGCTCGTCGGAGCAGGCGGCGCACTCCTCCTTGAGGATGACCAGCTCCGACGTGCGGCCGCCGAGGATGGTGATGACCTTGTTGCCGGCCTTCTTGAGTTCCTTCAGAATGGGGTAGAGGGCTGCGATGCCGACGCCGCCGCCGACCATGAGAACGGTCCCCAGGTTTTCGATCTCGCTCGGGTTGCCCAGTGGCCCCAGTACGTCGTGAAGGCTGTCTCCCACGTCGAGACGGGACATCGCCATCGTCGTCTTGCCGACGACCTGGAAGATGATCCGAATCCGTCCGCCCTCACGGTCGTAATCGGCGACGGTCAGAGGGATCCGCTCGCCCTTCTCGGAGGTGCGGAGGACGACGAACTGCCCCGCCTTCCCGTTCCGGGCCACCCGTGGAGCCTCGACCCAAATGTCGTACTCCTTGGGGGCGATCAGCCGCTTGCTCAGGATCTTGTACATTGAAGAGCCTCCTCGCCTGTTATGTTGAGGCCCGGAGGGAAATTTCCCTCGAAGGCCGCTGTGGACGGAGTTGATCTTTCCGGACCTTGAGGTACCCTGTACCTGGGCGGTCCGGTCGGACAGCATTGACTCATAGTAATATGACTCTCGTGACAAGGCAAACTTGTGAGAGAAGATCTGAACGGGTGGTGCCGTTAATTTTATCCCGGACCTTAGGCGCGGGCCAGAGAATTTGTCGAGGAGGAATGGATCATGACCGGGAAATTGCTGGAGCTGAGCTACGGAGCGGCTCTTCAGGAGCGATCCGACGGAGTCGGGGTCGCCTGGGCCGAGCTCGAAGCCGCTGAACCCTCTCTTCGTGATGCCGATGTCTGGCTTCGCTCCAAGGCCAACCGCAAGAAAGAGGGGTTCGGCTGGATTGATCTTCCTCATGCCGACCTTGAAGCGATTCTCGAGGCAGGGGAATGGCTTGCATCTTTCGACGCCGTGATTCAGATCGGCATCGGAGGGTCGGCCTTGGGCAACCGGATGGTGGCGGGTGCCCTCCTGCACCCCTGCCATAACGAACTGGCTCTGGCGGAGCGAAAAACCCCCCGCTTCTACGTCGTCGAAAACGTCGATCCCCGGAGCACGAAGGCCCTCTGGCAGATGATCGACCCGGCCCGGACGGCCGTCGTCGTCGTCAGCAAGTCGGGAAGCACGGCCGAGACGATGACCAACTTTCTCTGGATCTGGGAGGCGATGAAGAGGTCGCTCGGCGAGGAGGCGGCGATGAAACACCTTCTCGTCGTCACCGACCCCGAGAAGGGTCTTCTGCGGGCTTTTGCCGAGTCCCGCCGTTGCCGCAGCCTCCCCCTTCCTTCTACGGTGGGGGGGCGCTATTCCGTTCTCTCCGCCGCCGGGCTCGCCGCCTCGGCAGCCCTCGGTGTCGACGTGGCGGCCCTTCAGGAAGGGGCCCGGGAGATGGACGATCGCCTGGCCCTGCGGTCCCGTCTCGCCGACAATCCGGCCTGGATCGTGGCGGGGCTCCACTGGATTCACGGTTGCAGAGGGCGCAACATGACCGTCCTCATGCCCTACGTCGACGGCCTGAAGGACTTCACCGAATGGTTCGCCCAACTCTGGGGGGAAAGCCTCGGCAAGGAAGGACAGGGCACCACCCCTGTCCGGGCCCTGGGAGCCGTCGACCAGCATTCGCAGGTTCAGCTTTACACTGAAGGGCCAGATGATAAACTGTTCACGATTATCAATGTCGACGACCTGGGCGAAACGGCTCTCATCCCTCCCGTCTCCGACCTCGAACTGGAGCCGCTTGCCTACCTCGGCGGTCAGGAGATGGGGGCCATGCTTCACGCCGAAGCCCGGGCAACGGCCTCGACCCTGGCCTCGCTGGGGCGGCCCGTCCTCTGGCTGGATCTGCCCGGACTCGATGCCTTCCACCTCGGAGGCCTGATCTACTTCTACGAGTATGTCACGGCCCTCACGGGGCGGCTTCTCGGTATCAACCCCTTCGACCAGCCGGGCGTGGAGCAGGGCAAGCGCTTCACCTGCGGTCTCATGGGGAGAAAGGGCTTCGAGGCCGACGGGAAGGCGTCGAAGGAGGCTTTCGTCCGCATCGAGGGGAGGCACCTCTCCTTCTAGTAGAGGGCGGCTCCCCGATCAGGAAGGTTGGTGTTAGCGTGACAGCGTTGCTTGAAGTGGAAGGCATTTCCGTCGCCAGGGAGGGCAAGAAGATCCTCAACCGTCTCTCTCTGAAGGCCGAGGAAGGACAGATCACGGGCGTTCTCGGCCGGAACGGCGCGGGCAAGTCGAGTCTGGCCTATGCCGTCATGGGGCTGGCCAACTACCGCCCCCAGGAGGGGCGTATCCGTTTTCGCGGCAGGGAGATCACCGATCTTTCCATCACCGACCGGGCCCGAGAGGGGTTGACTCTGGCCTGGCAGCATCCGGCCCGTTACGAAGGCGTCTCCGTCCGGGACTACCTGCGCCTTTCTTCGAAAAAGGCCGAAGAGAAGGACCTGGCCGAGGCTCTCTCCCTCGTCCTTCTGGACCCCCGCTCCTACATGGACCGGATGGTCGACAAGACCCTCTCCGGGGGGGAGCGCAAACGGATCGAGCTGGCCTCGGTCTATCTCATGAAGCCTCGCCTGGCCATTCTCGACGAGCCCGATTCGGGCGTCGACCTCCTCGCCCTGGGCGAGATCATGCAGGTCTTCCGTCTCCTTGCCCGGGAGGGGCGGGGGGTTCTCATCATCACCCACCGTGAGGATGTGGCCTCCCAGTGCGATCGCTCCTATCTCATGTGCAGCGGTTCCGTCGTTCTTGAGGGGACCGCCGAGGCGGTCAAACGCTACTTCCTGTCTCAGTGCGAGCCCTGCCAGGAGCCGGCTGCCCTGGAAAGGGAGGGGTGTTCCGAATGACCGCGCAGGAGCAGATGGCGGCCCTTATCGAGATCGCCGAGCGGACCGGTGCGGCCCACGAGGCCTTCCGGAGCGATGACGCCATCTACGTCGTCGTCCACGGCAACGAGATCCTCGGTGCCCACCAGGTGCCGGGTGTCCGCATCGAGGCGACGGAGACGGATGACGGCATCGACGCCGCAATCACCGTCGAGCGGGGAGTCGTTCTCCCTAAACCCGTCAACCTCTGCTTCGGTCATCTCGGGAAAGAGGGCAGACAGGTGATCCAAAGCCACATCGTCATCGAGGACGGCGCCAAGGCCGTCTTCATGGCCCACTGCATCTTCCCCAACGCCACCCTCTTCCTTCACGCCATGGAGGGAACCATCGAGATCGGTTCAGGTGCCTCCTTCGCCTACAGGGAGGTCCACGTTCACAGCAGGGAGGGGCGCATTGAGGTGCGTCCCGTGAGCAAGGTCCGTGTCGGCCCAGGCTCCCTCTACGAGGGTGACTTCACCCTCGTAGAGGGGCGCGTCGGCGATCTCAACCTCGATTTCGATGTCGAGGCCTGGGGGGCCAAGAGCCGCGTCGAGGTGACGTCCAAGGTTTACGGCAAGTATGACGATACCTGCAAGGTCCGCGACGTCGTCCGCCTTACCGGCGAGGGAAGTTCGGCCCTCGTCAAGGCCCGCGTCGTCCTATCCGACGCAAGCCGCGGTCTCTTCCTGGGAATGATCGACGGCGCCGCGTCGGGAGCCCGGGGCCATCTGGATTGCACCGAGATCGTCCAGGGCCGCGCCCAGGCCGAGGCCTCACCCGTCGTCAAGGCCTCCCATCCCGAGGCCGAGGTGACCCACGAGGCGGCCATCGGGCGCATCGCCGACGACAAGATCGCCGGTCTCATGGCCAAGGGCCTCTCCGAGGACGAGTCTGTCGACGTCATCGTCTCGGGGCTTCTGCGCTGAGCGTCTCAAAAGAAAGAAGCTCCCCCCGCCGGGCCCGGCGGGGGGAGCTTCTTTCTTTTGAGAATTCATGAGGGTGTCGCTTCGGCGAGGACAATCCCCTTGTTCCTGAATCCGCACATGTAGACGGAAAAATCGCCCCTAAAGAGGCGGATCGCCCTGTGCGGACCGGGCTCGAAGGGTGTCTTTTCGAAAAAGTCGCGGTCGAAGACGTTACCCGACTCTCCCTCGTAGACGGGCATATAGAGGACGTTGTCCACCTCGAGGTCGGAAAAGAAGTGGGTGCCGTAGGAGAGTTCGGGCATGTACCCCTCCCGGGGGATGCCCAGTTCGATGATGCAGCAGCAGCGGGTCAGCTCGTTGTAGTGGACGGGGACGCCCAGCTCGGGATTGCTTGACCCGACCCGACCCGGCGCGGCCAGGATGTAGCGGCTCGTCCCCATGGCGGCGTTGATCTCTCCGATGGCCCGGGCGATCTCGTGGAAGTCTCTGGCGACGGAGTAGACGCGATGGTCGATGTAGACGATCCAGGGCACGTGCTCGACGGAGCCGTTGGTGACCATCTTGTTGGCTTTCAGCAGCAGCCGCCTTTCGCCCGGTTCCGGGATGCCCACGCTCTGCCGCACGTCGCCCTCCCAGAGGGGACGGGACTGAAGCAATTCCAGCTTGTCCTCGCAGGGTTCGTAGGCGAATTCGATATCGGCGGGGACGCCCATTGCTTCTTCCAGCGTCTTCAGCAGGAGCTTCATGCGGTCGAAGAAGATCCGATGCCGCTTGGGGAAGAGTTCGAAGGTGAAGGCGATCTTTTTCTCCCTACCGGGCATGAAGGACCGGTCGACGCAAGAGAAATAGCCTCTCTCGCAGTCCTGATGGTAGACCTGGGCGAAATTCCCGAAGCAGGGGTGGTAGGGGAGGATATCGCGCCAGACCTCCTGGATGTTGTAGATCTCGAGGCGTCCGGTGCGTCCGTCGATGACCTGGAACCGCTCCTGGGCATGGCGCATGATCTTGTAGGGGTCGAGTCCTTCGGGGCGCAGCGCGGGGTTTGTCAGCGAATAGATCCGGGCGTAGCCCCTTTTGGTGCTCATCGTCCCCAGGCCGAAAACGATGCGGAGGATTCCGTCGTCGGGACGGATTCGCGTCGTCCATCGCCGGAAATTGCGGGAAAAACCGACGCCGCCCATGGTGGGGTAGTAGTAGGGGCCCCGCCAGCGTCCGGAGATGCGCATGACGATAAGTCCCATGGCGTCCTCTCCCAGGCCGTGTTTTGTGCGGTAGCTCGTGGCGGCGGGGAAGAAGATCCGGGCGTAGATCCGCCGGACCTCGTCTTCGGCGGCGGAGAGGCGCTCTTCGAGGCTCCCGGCGTTGAAGAGAAAGGTGGAGCGGTATTTCCCGGCGAAGGAGTGTTTCAGCGAATCTTCGAGGAGGCTGCTGGAGCGGATCACGATGGGGTCGGTGATGCCGGCGAGGAAGCGCTCCAGGGCCGTCCGGACGTAGGAGGGGAGGGGCGTTTTCAGGAAAGCCCCTTCGATCGTCTCCGGCTCTTCCCGGAGAAGCCTTTCAGCCTCGGGGAGGGTCGAGAGGAAGTCGTGGAAGGCGCCGACGCCGATGTAGATCGCCGGAGGCAGGTTCACCTCGTCGAAAAGGGGTTCTCCTCGGACGCGGAGTCTCTCCAGGGCGAAAAGAAGGGAGCGCCCTTTTCCTCCAATGGAGCCGCGCCCGACGATGAGAGGCGCAAAGAGCGGGTTGTCGCGCGGGTCCCAGGCAAAATAGGTGTCGGTGACTCGGTCGTTGTCCATGACGGGCCGCCCCCTTTCGCCGCTACTCCCTGCTGACGATGACGCCCACTTCATCCTCGCCGTCGAGGAGAACGTCGAAGCGGCCCCGGTAGACGCGGACGAAGGGATGGTGCCCCTCTTCGTAGGGGTGGCTGCGGAACCACTCCCGGTTGAAGACGTTCCCCTCCTCTCCGACGAAGATGGGGAGGTAGAGGATGTTGTCCACGTCGAGGTCGAGGAAGAAATGGGTTCCGAAGGAGAGTTCCGGCGTCATGCCTCCCTCGGGGAAGCCCAGCTCCACCAGACAGCCGCTGTTGGAGAGCTCGTGGTACTGGACGGGGACGCCCAGCGTCGGGTTGGCGCTCCCCCAGCGGCCGGGGCCGACGAGGATGTAACGTTCGTTCTCGAGTTGCCGGTTCAGCTCGCCCACGGCCCGGGCGACCTCGTAGAAGTCGGGGCTTCGGCCGTAGAGGAAGGGATCGACGAGGACGAGGGCTCCGGCTCCCTCGATGGAGCCGTTGGCGACCATGCGGTTCCCCCGGAGGAGGATCTTTTCCGGTGGGAGGTCGGCGGGGATTTTGCGGCGTCCCAGCTCTTCGTAGACGGAGAGAGGACGGAGCTGGACCAGGGTCATCTCGTCGAGGGCCGTCTCGTAGGTGAGCTCGATGTCGACGGGGAGTTTCATGGCCTCCTCAAGGACGGCCAGCAGTTCCTTGACCCGCCTGAAGAAACCCGAGCAGCGGCGGGGCAGATCGGCGAAGGAGAGAACGGGCCGGCAGCGGCTGTGGTTCGGTGCGTCGCTGTGGAGCCAGTGGAGCATCTCGCCGTCGTACCATTCGATGAAGGCCGGGGCCATTTTATGGTGGGCCGTCAGCTCTTTCAGGAAGTATTCGATCCGCCCCGACAGGAAGAAACCGTGATGGAGGTCGACGTAGTCGAACTCCTCCTGGGCGTGGGAGGCGATGTCGGCGGGTCGGTTCCCCTCAGGGCGGATATGGGGGTTGGAGAGGAAGAAGGTGCGGGCGAAGACCCGGTCGACGGTCCGCGTCCCCAGGCCGAGACAGACCCGCACGAGGCCGTCTTCCTTGCGGATGCGGGGCGAAGGGCGGCGGAAGACCTTGGAGAAGGCGGCGGCGGCCAGTTCGGGGTAGAAGAGGCCGTTCCGGTCGCGTCCGACGAGGGGCTGGACGAGGACGGCCATCTTTTCCGCGGCGAGCTTGATGCCGTGTTTCCGGCGGTACTCCCTGGCGGCGGGATTGAAGGTGGAGGCGAAGACCTGCTTGACGGCCCGCTCCAGGCGGCGGAGCCGGAACTCGTCGGTCCCCGTGTTGCCGAAAAAATGGGTGGCGTATTTCCCGGCGAAGGAGAGGGTCACGTTGTCCTCGAGAACCGACGAGGAGCGGACCGCCACAGGCGTCCTGATGGAGGTGAGGATCTCGCTGAAGACCTCTCTGACGGCGGGGCGGAAGCGCCCCCGTTCAAAGGCTTCGACGATGTCGTAGTACTCCGGGACGGCCCTGACGACCTCCTCAAGGCGGTTGTCGGCCAGGAACTCCTCGAAAATCTCCGTCGTCACGACGAAGGTTTTCGAGGGAAGGCGGACCTCGTCGAGCATCGCCCTCTCACGGAGTACGGCGGAAGCGAAGGCCAATCCCTTGGCCTTTCCTCCGACGTCGCCGGCTCCGATGAGCCAGCCGCGGTCGCGATAGAATTCCGTGGGATCGAAGGAGCGGTAGAAAGAAGGGTCGTTCACGGTAACACCTCCCAGCTGTCGCTGCTGTCGAGACTCTCCAGGGCGTTCAGGACGTTTTCCCGGATTCCCGGTTGGCGACGACGGAGTTCCTTGATCAGCTGTTTGACCGTCTCTCTCTCGCTCGTCGCGCCGAAGGGGCAGATCGAAGGGATGACGGGAAGTCCGAGGCGGGTCGCCTCCCCGGCGATGCGCTCTTCCGTGGCCGTCACGAGAGGCCGGATCAGGCGGATTCCCGAGCGGTTCTGGTATCCCGTCGGTTTGAAGGAGCGGAAGCGCCCGGAGAAGAAGAGGTTGAGAAGCGCCGTCTCGACGGCGTCGTCGAGATGATGGGCCAGGGCAAGGGAGGAGCAGCCGGCCTCCTGCGCCATCCCGTTGAGAATCCCTCTCCGGTAGTTTGCGCAGAAACTGCAGGGCGAACGTTCCTTCCGGGAGGCGATGACATCGAAAAGAGGGAAGACTTTTGTCCGATAAGGAATATGGAGGGCATCGCAGAGCGCGGCCAAGGGGCCCGTGTCCAGATCGCCCCCCGTGGGGTCGAGAGTTCCTGCGACGAGAGAGAAGGGAACAGGTGAGTGCCTCATCAGGGCCCGGAGGCCGACGAGGAGCACCAGGCTGTCCTTCCCGCCCGAAAGGCCGACGAAGATTCTGTCGCCGGGTTCGATCATGCGCCATGCGGCGACGGCCTGTCCCAGATGTCTGCGTATGGGGCGGCTGACCTGCCGGCAGGCGTCGAAGGATGGATCGTTCAAGCTCGTGTCGTCCCTCCTTCCCGTCGTTATCGGCTATAATTGAGATTGGAGTTCCAGGAAAAGGCCCCGACCCCGCCGACTCCCGAAGGTCGGACGGTCTTTCTCCGATGTCGGAAACCCTTTAAAAATATAGCACAGCTTCGTCGTCGACAGACAGGAGAAATGAGGCCGTTCTCCCGACGGCATCGACGTCCTATACCGGTTGTGGAGGTGGGGCATGAAAAAAATCCGCGTCGTTTTAGCCGACGACTACCGTCTTTTCCGGGACGGGCTGAGACGGCTCCTCGAACTGGAGTCGGACATCACCGTCCTCGGAGAGGCGGGCGACGGATTGGAAGCACTTCGCGTCGTCCGCGAGAAGGTGCCCGACGTCCTTCTGCTCGATATCGACATCCCCAAACTGGATGGTGTCCAGATCGTCCGGGAGCTTTCCTGCACGACGCGCGGGCTGGAATATGTCGCCATCGCTCCCAGTGCTGACGAGGAGCGTCTGACGGCCCTTTCCGCAGCAGGCGTTCGGGGTTACGTCCTCAAGTCTTCGGGGGTTTCGGAGCTTGTCTCGGCTCTCCGCTCCGTCGCCCGAGGGGATCCCTACGTCGATCCCAAGGTGACGGGCGATTTTCTCATCAACCTTCACTGCAGCCGGGAGGAGCGCTACCTTCTGGAGGAGCTGACGCCCAAGGAGAGAGAGGTCCTCTACTGGATCTCCCAGGGGATGAACAACGCCGATATCGCCGGCAGAATGGTTCTTTCCGAGAAGACCGTCAAAAATCACGTCAGCCATATCCTGCGCAAGCTGGAGCTCAAGGACCGCACCCAGGCGGCGGTGATGGCCTGGAGGACCGGGCTGGCCCAGGCGGCTCCTCTGGCCAACTACTGACAGCCGTCTTTATCCATGAAGGGGGCCTCACCCGCAGGCGGGTGAGGCCCCCTTCATGGCATCTTGCAGGCGAAAGAAGGAAGAGGTGCTCCTACGAGGAGGAAGAGCCTCCCGCCATGGCTGTCAGGGAGGAGTTGATGCTGGTGAGCCACTGCAGCTGCTGGGTCATCTTGGCCAGGTTCGTTTCGGCGGCGGCGAACTGCTTCAGGATGCGCTTTTTCTTTTCGGTGAGACGTTTTTCGAATTCACTGATGCGCTTGTCGAGGCTGGTGACCTGGCTCTGCCAGGTCTGGATCTGGCTGGCCACCCGTCCCTTGACGGCGACGGTGGTTCCGACGCTGACCGTCGTCGCGTCGACCATTTCGCCGACGTAGCCGTCGAACTTGGCCATGAGCTGAGAGGCGAATTCGGCGACCTGTTCGGGGCTCTCCGTCATGGCGGCCATGAGGTCGTCGGTGGAGAACTCCAGCTTGCCGCTCTTGCCGTAATCGGTTTTTTCCGTGGTGATGCCGACCTGCCCCGTCTGGGTTACGGTGCGCAGCCCCGTTTTGGCGAGAAAGTTCCCCGTGTCGGAGACGGTGACGCCCTTGCTTCCCGAAAGGGTCAAGCGCCCTTCGGAGACGACGGCCTTGAGTCCCATGGCCGCCCCCGTGTCATCGTCGACGGAAGCGTTGATCGTAGCCGCCAGGCTGTCCCAGGTGTCGTTGACGCTGACTTCGATCGTCGTCTGTCTGCCGTCGTGGAAGAGGACGAAGCGGGTGTCGTTCCTGATGACGGCTTCCCGATCGTCGTCGTTGAGGGGGCCGAACTGGCGGTAGATCTGGTCGCTCGTCCGGCTCGTGAAGGAGACGTTGAGAGGGGTGGCCACGAGGCTGCGCAGCGACGACTTGGCCTGCCAGAGCACGGAGTCGCCGTGGAGGAGGCCCCACTTCCGTTCGAAGTCGGATTTGGGGTTCTTGACGGTCTCCTCTGAGAGGCGGATGTTGATCCAGTCCAGAAGTTCATTGTAGGCGGTGACGAACTCCTGAATCCCCTCGACGGCCTTCTGGGCGTCGAGAGTGATGTCCATCTTCACCTTGCCGGGGCCGACGACGTTGAGGGTGACGTTGTCGATGAGGTCCTTGATCTCGTTGGAATCCCGTGTCACCGTCAGGCCGTCGACGATCAGTTCGGCATCCTGGGCGGCGTCGAGTTCGGTTTTGACGGCTCCGGCGTCGAGGAAGCCGAGGCCCTCGAGGACGGTGCCGTCCGTATCCGTCAGGGTCATGGCCTTCGCGGCTCCCGTGGCTCCCGCCGTCAGGACGATGCGGCGGTCGACGATCTTGGCCGAGATGAGAGCCGTCGTCTTGTTTTCGACCCCCCATTTGCCGGCGGCCTCGTTGATTTTGGTGGATACGGCAGCCAGGCTGTCGGAAGAGCTGACGGTGATCTCGATGGGGCCCATCGACTCTGCTCCGCTGCCGACCTGGACGGTGAACTTCCCGCTCAGCCCCAAGGCGGCTGAGGCGTCGTCGACGCGGTCGCTGGCGATGCGGTGGGCCTGGGCCTTCCGAATCACCTCGATCTCGTACTGGTTGATCCGGGCGTCGGATGTCGCCGTCGCCGTGATGATGCCGGCGCTGGAGGAGGCGCCGCCCAGAGGGGTGAACTCGGCTGCCTTGGCCGTGTAGGTCGAGGGCAGTTTCAAAGAGGTGAGAGACTTTCTTACGGCCTTGAAGAGGGAGGAGAACTCCTGGTAGAGGCTGATCTTGAGATTGAGCTTCTCCTGCTGGGCCTCCCACTGGGCGATGGGCAAGCTGTCTTTTTCGATGATCTTGTCGGCCATGGCCCCCCAGTCCATTCCGGAGGAAACGCCGGGCATGGAAAAAAGAGGCTCCGAGCTGATAGCCATTTCCGTGACCTCCTTTGCTGTGGCAAAAACTCCATCTTCTATATCGGCAGGGGGAAGGCGGGACTTGAAGGCGCGAAGCGGGCCTTACGGGCCTCTTGGCCGTTCCAGAGAAGAAGATCCTCCTCACCGCTCTTGCCGAAGGAATGAACGAAGGCCACTTCGGCGATGAAAAGCTTTCTGTCGAGACAGGTCAGCCGTTCGCGGAGGAGGCACTCCAGGGCCAGCGGAAAGAAGGGAAGAAGAGGGGAGCGGACGAAATAGCCCCGGCACCGCTCGAGTCCGTCGAGTGACTCTTTCGGGAGGCCCCTTGAGGCGATGTGAAGGGTGCATTCGCCGAAGCGCATCAGGTCGTCATGAAGCGGACTGCCGACGGCGGCGGGAAGGGTCACGAGCCAGGGATCGCCTGCGATCTGGCCGCCTCCGAAAAGGGGCGTCATTCGGAAAGGGCCGTTTTTCCCCCCCGTCACGACGACCCACAGCGGCCCCCAGAGCCGCCCGGAAGGGTTGGCGCTTTTCTGCGGATTCACCTCACGTTCCCCCCTCGTGATAGAATAACCTTCGAACCTCAGCGATGATCGTACCATAATGGCCGCTCCCGGTGACGGCGAGTCGGGTCTTGAAAGGGCAGGAGGTCGGGCGATGAAAGTTTTCGTTGACGGTGCCGCTTTGGAGATCCCTTCCGGTGAAGGGAAGGAAAGGCTTCTCAAAGAGGTGCGCCGGTTCTGCGCCTCTCGGGGAAGGGTGATGCAGACGTTGGCCGTCGACGGCATTGTCCTCGAGGAGGAGGCTTTTCTGGCCCTTGAGGGAGGAAGCCTTGTCGAGTTCACCACGACGCCCCTTCGCGACCTGATCCGGTCCTCTCTCGAAGAGGCGGGGACCTATCTTCCCCGCCTGACGCGGGGGCTGTGCACCGTAGCTGCCCATCTCGAGGAGGAAGAGAAGGGCGCGGGGCTTTCCCTGCTCAGCGATGCCCTGGAGGGCATCGGCTGGCTGCTCAAGGTTCTGGCCGACACCGACTCCCTTCTGGGAGGCAGGGCTCGGGACGGCGACGACCTTTCTCCCCTGTTGACCGATCTCCAGAGCAGACTCGAAGAACTAGCCCGATCCCTCGAAGAAGGCCGTTTTTTCGAGGCCGCCCACCACATGCGGGAGAGGCTCGTCCCTGCCCTTGAAAGGCTCGCTCCCCGCATCGAAGCGCTCCAGTCTCTTGCCGACGGCGACGTCCATTAGATCATGTGGGCCGCCATTGAGGGAGGCATGGCCTCCTTCATCGATCATTACGGCCTCCTGGGGACCTTTATCCTCTCCGCCATCGAGGCCATCTTCTTCCCTGTCCCCCCTGACGTCTTCCTGCCGGCCCTTGCCGGGAGACACGGCGTCCTCTGGGTGAGCCTCGTGGCCACCGTCGGCAGCCTCGCCGGTGCCGTCGTCGGCTACGGTCTGGGATACTGGGGGGGCAACCCTCTGGCCCGGCGCCTCTTCGGTCAGGAGAGAGTCGAGAAGGTCCACGGCTATTTCGAGCGATGGGGTGTCTGGGCCGTCGTCGTCGCCGCCGTGACACCCATTCCCTTCAAGGTCTTCACCATCGCCGGAGGCATCGCGCGCATGTCCTTCTTCCCTTTCGTCGTCGCCTGCTTCCTGGGGAGGCTCCCTCGCTACTATGCCGTAAGCCTTGTCGGGAAGGGGCTTTGGGAGGCCTTCCTCGGCCTTTTCCATTGAGCTTCCGCAACATGAACCTTCAGGGGGGAATGTGTCCTTGACCGTGCGTAAAGGCATCGCCCTCTTCGTGGGCATCTCTCTCGTTGTCAGCGGCGCCGTTCTTGCCTCCAGCGCCGACAGGGCGACGCTGGACCTTCTGCTTTCGGCCAGGCCCGAAGGCCTCCTGCTGGTGCTTTCCCTCGTCGTCCTGGCCTGGATTGTCGACGCCCTCCGTTTCTGCTCTCTCGCCTGGGCGGCGCAAGAGCGCCTCGGCTTCCGCCTCGGCATCAAACTCACCTTTCTCAACTACTTCGGGTCCGCCATCACGCCCATGCAGAGCGGAGGCGGACCTTTCCAGGTCTACGTCCTCTACCGGAACAACGTCCCCATCGGCAAGGGTGTCGCCATAACGTTGACACGGACGCTCCTGACCCTCTTCATCCTCGGCTTCGTCGTTCCCGTGGCCGTCATCACCAATCCCGAGTTCCTGGCGGGTCAGCACATCATGCAGGGGATCTTCTCCTATGTCGTCCTTTTCGTCCTTCTCACCTGGACCGTCGTCATTTTCAGCCTTCTCCGCCCCCAGCTTGTCAAACGGCTGGGGACGACGCTGACCCTTCTCCTGAAGCGTCTCGGCCTCGTCAAGCCCCGGGCCGTCCTGAGAACGGTGCGGCGGATCAATCACGAGATCGACAACTACAGTGAAAACTTTCGCCTTTTCTTCTCCTCGGGTAGGCTCTATTTCCTTGTTGCCCTTCTCTGTTCAATCGCCCATCTCCTGCTGATCTTTTCCGTCCTTCCCGTTCTCATCTGGGCCGTGCACCTGCCCGTGCACTATGTCCAGGCCCTCATGGCCCAGGCTCTCTTTCTCTTCGTTCTCTACTTCGTCCCGACGCCGGGGGGCAGCGGCGTCGCCGAAGGCGGCGGAGCCGTCATCTTTCGCCTTCTCGTTCCCTGGAACATGGCCGGCGTCATGGCCATCGGCTGGCGCTTTTTCACGGAGTATCTCGCCATCGGGCTCGGCGCCGTCGTTGCCTTGAGATTGCTGGGCTGGGGGCTGGCCGACGAGCTTCTGGGAGGCAAGAAGAATGGGTGACCAGGCCCTTCGGGCCTGGGCCTTCAAAATGCGGGGAGGGCTCTGGACGGGGCTCTTTCTCCTTCTGCTGGCGATGGCGAGGCCCACCTCCCTCCGCCTTGCCCTGGGATTGCCCCTCGTCGCCGCCGGCCAGCTTCTGCGCTTCTGGGCCGCCGGCTCCATCGGTCTTTACCGGGGGGAGGAGGTCAAGGCGGAGCGTCTCGTCACCTGGGGGCCCTACGGGTGGGTTCGCAACCCCCTCTATCTGGCCAATGGCCTCATGGGGCTGGGCTGGGCCCTCTCGGCGGGTCCGGCCGGGGTTGTCCTCTTCGTCGCCGCCTTCGCCGCCATCTATCCCATCCTTATCATTCCCCACGAGGAGGCCTTTCTCGAGAAACGTTTCGGAGAGCCTTTCCGGGCCTTCAGAGAGAGCACGCCCATGCTGCTGCCCCTGCGCATTCCTTCAGGAAAGCGGCGCTGCGGTCCCTACGATGCCTCCGTCCTCTGGCGCAGCGAGCGCCACTCTCTCTGGGTCACTCTGGCTGCCACGGCCCTTTTGATCTCCCGTCTCTGGTGGTAGCCCGACACTCAGGGCGGATGAGAAGGCCGGCGCCCTCGACGGGGGCGCCGGCCTTCTCTGATTCCATGGCCCAGCCCCGGTGGGGCTAGCTGTTCTTTTGTCTCGAGTTGCCGTAGAGGCGCTGCCAGGTCTTGTCGTAGACGTGGCCGGGCGAGACGGTCAGCCGGGCGTGACCTTCCTCGATGGCCGCCTGGGCGACAGCTTCGGCGATACGTGGCGTGACCTCGTCGCTGAAGAGCTCGGGGACGATGTAGCGGGCCGCCAGCCGCCGTCTGTCGACGGCCTCGGCGAGAGCTCGGGAGGCGGCCAGGAGCATGCCGTCGGAGACCATTGTCGCCTGCACGTCGAGCACACCCCGCATGATGCCGGGAAAGGCCTGAAGACTCTGGAGGACGTTGTCGTAATCGTAAAGGCCGGTGCCGATCACGGCCGCTCCGGCGGCGACGGCCTCCTCGGGGGAGATTTCCGGCTCCGGAAGGGCCATGGGGAAGAGTATCGGCGACGAGGCCATCGTCCGGACAAGGTCGGCCGAGAGGATGCCGCCTCTGGCGAGGCCGATGAAGACGTGGGCCCCCTTGACGGCTTCGGCCAGCCCTCCCCGCACCTTCCGCGGATTCGTCGCGGAGGCGGCCTCCTGCTGGATGTTGTCCATCCGGGGGTTCCCCTCTCCCAGGATGCCCGAGCTGTTGAGGACGACGATGTCCTCGAAGCCGGCCTTCAGGAGCAGATGAGTGACGGCGATCCCCGTCGCCCCGGCGCCGCAGACGACGATGCGGGTCTGTTCGGCGGGAAGTTTCGTCACGGTCAGGGCGTTGAAGAGAGCGGCACAGACGACGACGGCCGTCCCCTGCTCATCGTCGGCGAAGACGGGCAGAGCCAGCCGGGAGCGCAGCTCCCGGAGAACGGTGAAGGCCCTTGGTGCGGCGATGTCGTCGAGGGCGATGGCCCCGAAGGCCGGTGCGATCATCTGGGTGGCGTAGATGATCTCGTCGGCGTCCTTGGTGTCCATGGCGATGGGGATGGCGTCGATGTCGCCGAAAAGCTTATAGAGAAGGCTCTTGCCCTCCAGGGCGGGCAGGGAGGCCAGAGCCGAGATGTCGCCGACGCCGGTGATGGCTGAGCCGTCGGTGACGACGGCGATGCGGTTCCCCTTGCCTGTCAGTTCGAAGCTGAGGGCCGGTTCCTCCTCGATGGCCAGAGAGGGGGCGGCGCTGCCGGGAAGATAGGCCATCCCGAGTTCTTCTTCATTTCGAACGTTGATCGTCGGGAAGACGCCGATTTTGCCCTTCGCCCTGCGGTGCATTTCGATGGCGCGCAAACGGTCGATAGTCACGGAAGACCCTCCTTGAGGAACAGGGTGGAATTGTTGCCGAAAGAGCCCCCTGGACCGGCATCGGAAAGGAGGTCCCGGATCTCCAGAGTTTCCAGGTCGACGACCATGCCGTCCCTGGCTGCGATGACCCGTGTCCCGAGGCGGGTCAGATCGGAGGCGATCTTTTCCGGGCCGGCGAGAAGGACGCTTCGGCCGAAATGGGTCAGGATGACCAGATCAGGAGCCAGCGTCCCGACGATCCGTGAGACGTCGTCGGGGCAGAGATGGTCGATGCCCTTGCACCGGTGGGGGAGCGTCATGTTGACGACGAGGAGGGGGCAGGAGCGATAGAAGTCGATCCATCGCTCTTCGAAGCGGGTGTCGCTTATCAGCCCCACGGAGGAGATGGAAGGAGCCCTGAAGACGAAGCCGAAGCAGTCCACGCGATGGTGAGTGAGGCGGACGGCGCTCACCGTCGCGCCGCCGGACAGGGAGATCTCCGGGCTCTCCTCCCAGAGGTGAAGGGCCTCCACCTTCTCCCTGAGGTAGGGGAGAAGGTAGCAGCACGGCGGAGTGACGGCGTCTGCAGGAAGGACGACGTGTCCCCGGCGGCGGAATCCCCCCTCGGTCATCGCCTCGACGAGGACGTTCAGGTCCGTGCTGTGATCGATGTGGCGGTGGGTGAGGAGAATGGCCGAAAGGTCGAGGGTATTCAGAGGCGGCTGAGCCTGGCAGATGCGGACCAGAGCCCCCGGTCCCGGATCAATGGAGAAGGCCTGTTCGTCGAGCTGAAGCCAGAGGCCTCCCGAAGCCCGGAGCTGGCGCATGATGGTGAAGCGGGCTCCGGCGGTGCCGAGAAAGCGTAGGAAACGGGACGGATAGGCGGAACCGTTCGTCACGGCCACCTCCTAACGGAAGTGGGCCAGCAAGGCCTTGAATTGAGGCGTCCCCGAGCGCTTCAGCATCTGGTAGACGACGGTCTCCATGGGAACGACGAGGGCGCCGGCCTGCCTCATCGCTTCGAGAGCCAGCCGTCGGTGCTCTTCCTTGCGGCTTCCGACGGCGTCGGCGGTGATGATGACCCGGTAGCCCCGCTGGAGGAGTTCCATCGCCGTCGCCAGGACGCAGATATGGGCCTCGACGCCGCAGATGATGACCTGATCCCTGCCCGGCACGGCGAGATAGTCGGTGAACCCCTCTTCGGCGCAGCAGGAGAAGTGGGTCTTCTCGAAGCGTTTCGTACCGTCGGCGAAGGAGGAGGCGGCGGAAGGAAGCGTTGTTCCCAGCCCCTTGGGATACTGTTCCGTCACCTTGACGGGCAGGTCGAGGATTGCCGCCGCCTTGGCGAGAACGGCCACGTTCTTCTCCACTTCCGGGGCTCCTTCGATGAGAGGGGCGAGCTTTTCCTGAAAGTCGATGACGAGAAGAAGAGCCCTCTCGGCGTCGATGATAAAAGGCTTCACAATATTCGGACCTCCTTTCATTCATCCCCATTATACGTTCTTCGGAGGAAGAAGAGGACATCATGGCGGTTGCCTTTTTTTTGTGCTATGCTCAGGCCGCCCCAAGAATGGGCAGGGGAGGTGAATCGTCATGCCGAAACATCCGCACCGTGATCACGACGCAGAATGGACTGTCGAGAAAATTCTCAAGGCCATGGAAAGGCCCGCATATCCCGAGTTTCTTCTTGAACTCGTCGCCCAGATTCAGGAGTGGATGGAAACCACCCTCTCCGGAGAGACGATCTCTCCCGGCGACGAGGCTTTCTTCAGCTATGGCGACCGCATCTTCCAGGGGGATATGGACGGCCTGGCGGGGCGCCTCGAGTGGCTCGAGAGCAAGGCCGATCTGCTTCCATCCGCCGAGGACCCGCAGGGACATGAGGAGGCTGTCGTCCTCTGTCTGGGGCCCATCGACTTCGAGGAAGGCATGCGCATCGCCATCGACCACGCCGCCATATTCGGCCGCGGCTACTGCAAACGGGTCTGGCTCATCGGAGACAGCTGGCATCTTGGGGAGGTCACCCACTACATCCCCCATGTCAAGGCTCTGGCCGCGCAGGGAGTGGAGCTTCGCTTCCTTCTCCTCACCCCCTGGGGATGGACGGAGATCCCCGTCGGCGTACCGGGCCGCGCCAAAGGTTCCCCCTGGAAATGGGAGGGGAAGAACCACCTTCGGGGGCTGCGGAACGACGAGGGAGCCTGAAGAAGCCGCGAAACATGACGACAATCTGAAGGGGAGGCGGATTTCCGCCTCCCCTTGACTGATTTCACCAGTGCCGGACTTCAGCCTCCGCTGATCATGTGAATGATCTGCACCGTCGCGCCGTCGGGCACAACCGTCGTATCGAAGGCACCCCGGGAGACGGGGCTGTCGTCGATCCAGACGGCCAGCATGGGGAAGGTGAACTTCCTGGCCCGGATGATGTCGCGGACCGTCATTCCCTCGTGCCAGTCCAGCCCCTCGCCGTTGACGGTGATCACGCGGCTAGTCCTTCCACTGATCCTCGGGACGGGCATGCTTCTCGACGACGGAGACGACCTCGGGGAAGTCCATGCCGAGCTCCTTCAGCTTCCTCACCGTCGGGATTCCGTTGCGGTCCCAGCCGCGGCGCTTGTAGACGGCGTCCTTGAGCTGCTCCCACTGGGTGAGGCGGGCCTCCTGAAGCCTGGCGATCTTCTCCTCAACGGAGAGGCCGGCCGGCTCGACGCCGACGCTCTTCAGCTCGTTGTCGTAGTACTCCTCCCGGGCCAACCACTCGTCGGGGTAGACGGGGCCGAGGGCACGGAGTGGGATGTTGTGGTCCTTCCGAGTCCCCTTGCCCATGCGGAGGTTGAAGACGCGCTGGAAGTTGTAGACCCGCTCCGACATGAGGACGAGCTCTTCCTTGCTGATATTGCGGCCCGTGACGGCGTTGAAGATGTCGACGTAGTTCTGAACGTGCTCGGGCACCTTGGCGGCATCCTGGGGGCGGTGTGCCGTGGCGTTGTCGGCAGGCTCGATGTCGTTCCAGGGCAGCTTGCAGAGACCGACGAGGGAGAACCAGGTCCGGAAGTTGGGGAAGTAGTGCAGGGCCTCGGCCTTGTCCTCGAAAGTGGGAAGCTGCTTGTTGACGCGGTCCATGAAGATGAGCCAGGCCTCGTCGTGCTGAGGGCCCTTGAGGGTGAGGAAATAGCCGCCCCACTGGGCGATGGACTCCTTCGGAACGTACTCGGAGACCTCGATGCCCTGGCCCTCCATGCCGAACTTCTCCATCTCCTCGTAGGGGGCGCCGTAGCGGTCGGCGAAGATCCTCTTCATCTTGCGGATACCCTGGCCGACGGCGAGGGCGAACTCATCTTTCCCCACGGCCATGCGGTGGATCAGCTCCATCAGGTCGTCGGCCCGGCCGAAGTTCAGGTCGAGGCCGCCGGTGTGCTCCTTGGTGATGTAGCCGCGCTCGTAGCACTCGCAGACGAAGGCGAAACCCGTTCCGAGGGAGATCGTATCGACGCCGTAGTGGTCGGCGTAGAAGTTGGCCTCGATGGTCCACTGGGGATTGAAGACGCCTACGTTGGAGCCCAGGGAGGCGACGGTCTCGTACTCGGGGCCGTCGACGGTGACGACCTTGCCCTTGCAGGGGCCCGTCTGGATCGTGTAGTTGTCGACGGCCTTGGCGCAGGCCAGAGAGCAGCCGTACCAGCAACCGTCAGGAATTCCCTGGGTGAAAAGCCCCTCGTAGACGTTGGAGTGGATCTTGTCGATGTCGGGATGCTGGCCGAACTTGTAGTTGTGGGTGGGGAGCAGGTGGTACTCGTTCATGATCTCATTCAGGTGCGGCGTGCCGACGGTGCGCATCCGGCACTGCTGGGCGTCGAGATCGTGGATTTCGCGGTGGAGCTTGTTGCCCCGGTCTTGGAGGACCTGGACGTCGACGGCCTTGTTGATGTCGCCGGAGAGCTTGTGGCTCCGGACGACGACGGCGGCGATCTTCTTGTCGCGCAGGATCGTCCCGCCGCCGCCGCGGCCGGCCTGCTTCAGGCGGGCCACCTTGCGGCGGATGTCCCAGAAGCTGCTGTTCAGGCAGCCCCAGAGGCTCTTCTCGGCGGCCTTTCCGGCGGAGATGACCGAGACGAAGCGCTTGTCGTCGTTGGAGCCGTCGGAGAAGGCCTCGTGGAGCGCTTCGGTAATGGTGTAGGCGTTGACGTCGTCGAAGGGTGATTCAAGAATCTGGATCTTGCCGGCATCGCCGTCGATGAAAACGATGACATCCTTCTCGGCCTTGCCCTGCAGCTCCAGGGCGTCGAAGCCGGCGAGCTTCAGCAGGGGCGCGAAATGGCCGCCGGAGTTGCTGTCGTAGGTCTGATCCGTCAGGGGTGAAATGAAAGCAGCGTAGAACTTGCCGGCGCCGGGGTACTGGGTGGTGCCGCAGAGAGGGCCGCCGGAAATGACGATCTCGTTCTCGGGATCGTTCCAGCGGGTGTTCTCGTTCACGGCGTCCCAGAGCAGCTTCAGATCGAAGCCGCGGCCGCCGGTGAACTTGAGCTTCATCTCCTCCGAGACGGGCTTGGCGGCGAACTTCCGGCTGCCGACGTTGACGAAAAGCGTCTGGTTCGTGTAACCTCTGACGACATCCGAGGGCTTGTAGGTCCACTCGGCGATGAGCTTCATTTCCTTAGACATTCCCTGTGCCTCCTTCGTCCGTTCCCGTCTATTCCGTCACGATTTCGAGAGCTTCGACGGGACACTTCTTGACGCAGAGCCCGCAGGCGATGCACTTGAACGGCTCGGGGCGCCTGGCTGCGTGGTAGAAGAAACTGTTCGTCGGACAGAAGCCGACGCACATGAGACAGCCGACGCACTTCTTTTCGTTCATGCGCACGATGCCGTTGCCGTCACGGGAGAGGGCTCCGACGGGGCACATGTCGATGCAGGTGCCGCACTGATTGCAGGCGTTGAGGTCGTAATCGTCTTCGCCCTTCTCCGTCATGCGGATCCTTGAAAGGGCAGGGTTGTTCTCCTTGAACCATGTCGACGAGCAGGTCTCCATACAGGTTCCGCAACCGACACACTTGTCCGGATGCACCTTCAACCACTTCAAGATAATCCCCCCTTGTTGATCGTGAAACATGCATGGTGTGTATAAAGCATAAATGCGCACCATACATCTGCCTATCCGTTATGATACATGAAGGACGAATGAGGGACAACATCGGGCCTGAGCAGAAGTAAACAAAAAGGAAGCCTCGGTTCGCATCAAAAGCTCCATACCTTTATTGGCCTTCCGCGATCAGCCTTTCGCGTTGACGCTCTCTCCGTCGGGTGCTACAATTCCCTCTGTTCGGGGCGTAGCGCAGTCTGGTTAGCGCGCCTGGTTCGGGACTAGGAGGTCGGAGGTTCAAATCCTCTCGCCCCGACCAACCAAGCAGGACAGGGGCTCTCCTTGGAAAGCAGGGGAGCCCTTCGTTTTCGTCGGGCTCAAGTCTTTGACGAATATGTCAAGGGACAGGGAAAATGTCATGGGTAGCGCGACAAAACGGGACAGGGAAAATGTCACCCCTCCTTCGTCACCGTTGTAGCTGAAAGAAGCTGTTCCCTGGGGTTAGGCCTGTTCCCGTACCACCTCCGCCATGGATG
>JAHDQY010000008.1 GCA_018433595.1 Synergistales bacterium | reverse complement strand
GTCAGGGTTGCGGAAGTCCCCCTGGATCATGTTGTGGTCGACGTAGCTGACGGAAAGCTCCGTCCGGACCCGGTCGACGCCCATGGCCTCGAACTGGAGACAGGCCATCGTCCCCGTGGCATCCTGGGTCAGCGTCTGGTCCATCCGGATGGCGACGGGCGTCCCCGGGGCCGCATTGCCTGAGATGAGATGGCCGCTCAGAATCTTCTCGGTCACCGTTTTTCCCATGTCGTGATCCCTCCTTTTAGGCTGGGCCCGGAGGTCTTCCGACGATCCAGCCTCAAACCTTGACAATGGTTCGAACAATTTTCGCCTATTTGCGAGGACTGAATCTATTGTTACAGAGAGTAAGGGGCGGAGTAATCGAAGTCAATAGTAAAGAATTTTTGAAAATAGTGAGTCAATATGCAGTATATAGTGACATCGGTCTCATGCAGGGCCTATCAATGATGACTGCTGAAGCGACGGAGGAAAAGAGAGGGAGTCGACAAGCTCCGGAAAGCTCCTGAAAGGAGGTCTCCGAGGGGTATTGTCGGTATTTGAGGTGAAACGGAAGAAACGGGCTGTAAAGGGGTAGAGTCGGGGGAGGGGCGGTGCAAAGAGGCGTCCTGCGGTCAGATGGCGCCGTCTCCGTCGAGATCGAAACCTTCGCTGAAGAGCGCGACGCAGGCCCGAACGACGGCGGCGTCGTAGCGCTTTTCGGCTCCGGCCTGAATCTCCTCGAGGGCGGCTGCGAGCCCCGGAGCGGGGCGGTAGGGGCGATGGGAGCTCATGGCTTCGACGACGTCGGCGACGGCGATGATCCGGGCCTCAAGGCGGATGGCCCCGCCTGCCAGTCCCCGGGGATAGCCGGAGCCGTCAAGGCGCTCGTGATGCTGACGGACGATCTCCGCGACGGGCCAGGGAAAATCGATGTCCTTCAGGATCTCCCATCCCGCCTCGGGGTGCTCCCTGACCATGGCGAGCTCCAGTTGACTGAGCCGTCCCGGCTTGTTGAGGATTTCCGAGGGGACCCGGATTTTTCCGATGTCGTGGAGGCGGGCGGCAAAGAGGACGGCCTCCCTCTCCGGAGAGGGAAGTCCGAGCCGTTCGGCCAAGGCCCGGGCGAGGCGTGCCGTCCGCTCCTGGTGCCCCGCCGTGTAGGGGTCCCGGCTCTCGACGGTCCGGGCAAGGACGGCGATGGTCCCCTCCTGGGCCTGGCGGATCTTGAGGTAGCTTTCGGCCAGGGCCTGCTGGTCCTGCTCGCGGGCCTCTTCGGCCTCGATGAGGGAGAGGGCGAAGGCGACGTCGTCGGCCACCTCCCGCAGGAGTTCCCGCTCCTCCTCGTCCGGTTCGACTCCGTCGGGGAAGGCCACTCCGAGAATGCCGTAGATCCTTCCTTCCCGTTCGAGACGGATCAGGAAAAGAGGCCTCTCCGTCCTGACCCCTCCGGCGGAGCAGGAGAGGCAGCAGGGCTCCCGACCCCGCAGCTCGGCGAAGGGGTTTTCCGTCAGGGTTTCGGCGGCACAGGGAGGCAGGAAGCCTTCGCGGATCATGTCGATGGCGGGGATGACGTGCGGGGCGTCTCCGGAGCTTGCGAAGCTGACCAGGCCCTCCCTCTCGTCGAAGAGGGCGGCCCAGGTCGCGAGGTAGCCCCGCTCGTCGACGAAGAGGTCGCAGACCTTCTTGAGGAGCCGCGATCGGTCCCGCTCGGCGACGATGAGGCGGTTGATCTCCCGGATCGAGCGCAGGACCCGGTTGAGGTGTTCGGCCCGCTCCCGGGCCCTCGCCAGCTCCGTGATGTCCCGGAAGAGGGCGGCGAAGCGGTTTCGGGAGGTCCGGTAGGTGACGACTTCGAAGATCCTGCCCAGGAGGGGGTCGTAGCGGACGAAGGAGGTGGGGTGGCCGGTCCGGACGACGTCGCCGTAGGTGCGCATCCAGAAGGGATCGCTCTTGGGCAGGACCTCCTGCAGCGTCTTGCCGATGATTTCTCCCGGAAGGTCCATCAGTCGGGAAAAGGCCGGGTTGACGTCGAGAAAGCGGCAGTCGGCGGGCTCTCCCCTGTCGTCGAAGATCATCTCGTGAAGGGCGAAGCCGTCGAGCATGCTGTCGAAGAGGAGGCGGTAGTTCGTTTCGAGCCGGCGGTTTTCGGTGATGTCGCGGCAGACCATGACGACGCCTGTGACGGCGCCGTCTCCGTCGCGGATGGGGGCGGCGCTGTCGGAGATATCGTGGCGCGAGCCCCGGCGGTCGACGAGGACGGCATGACCGGCCGGTTCGACGCTCCTCTCGCCGCGAAGGGCCTTCCGGACGGGGTTTCCGGCCTCCCGCCCCGTGGCGCCGTCACGGAGGACGACGACGGATTCGACGGCCTCGCCTCGGGCCTCGCCGGCGCTCCATCCCGTGAGGGCTTCGGCGGCGGGGTTGAGTCCCGTCACGCGGCCTGATGCGTCGGTCGTGACGACGGCATCCCCGATGCTTCGGAGCGTTGCCTCCAGGTGGGCCGTGGAGGCCTCCAGCAGCTGTCGGGAGCGCACCCGTTCGGAAATATCCCGATAGAGGGCCAGAACGCCGACGATCCTGCCTTCGTCGAGGATCGGCAGGCCCAGGACGAAGACCTCCAGGGGGGTGCCGTCCTTGCGGTAGCGCGTCAGCTCCGTCCTGATGGGATCGCCCGAGAGGACCCGGTCGGTGTAGTTTCGGGCCTCCTCGTGGGACGTCGGTCCGGCGGTGACGACCTCGTCGAGGTCGCGGCCGACCAGTTCCTGCTGGTTGTAGCCGAAGAGGGCGCAGAAAGCCGGGTTGGCCCGGATGATCCGCTGTCGGGCGTCACAGATGGCCAGCCCTTCGGGCAGATGTTCGAAGAGGCTTGCCAGGTAGGCTTCGATCCAGGGTGCGATCCTCTTCATCGTCAAGACCTCCTCGTGGGGCGGTGTCGCGGCCTCAGGAGAAAAAGGAAAGAGAGGTGACGATCGTTCCCTTCGGGATTTTCGGCAGTCCTCTCAGGGCCAGCAGGATGTCGGGAATGTAGACGGCGCTGCTGAAATCCTGGACGGTGATGCGGATCAGCTCATCGTCCCGTCCCAGGGTGATCTCGTGCTCCGAATAGCTTCCCGGGTAGGGGAGGCGCTGAGAGAGGATCTGGCAGCCTTCGAAAGCGGCGCCGAGGACGCCGTCGATGACGGGCCGGCTCTCGACGGGTCCGGCCTCGCCTGAAGCACGTCCGGCGAGGGTCATGGCCGTCCCGCTGGGGGCGTTGGCCATGCGGGCCGGGTGGCGGTCGACGATGCTCACGTAGGGGTAGTGGCTCCGGACCTTTTCGAGGAAGTCGGCGACGAGGTTGATCCCCAGGCCGTAGTTGGAGATCAGCGCCCAGCGGAGACCCCCTTCGGCGGCGAGGCGGCGGGCCTCGCCTGTCATGGCCTCGTCAAGGCCCGTCGTGCCGATGACGGCGTCAAGTCTCCTCTCGGCATAGAGGCGGAGATTGTCCATGATGATGCGGGTCGAGGTGAAGTCGACGACGGCGTCGGGCCCGGTTTCGTCCAGTCCCCGGGCGAGGTCGTCATGGCCCGGGATGCCGCAGGGAGCCAGCCCCTGGAATTGGGCCAGGTCGACGGCTCCTTCGGCGCAGAGGCCGCCGGCCAGTTCCAGATCAGGCTCCTCCAGAAGGGCCCGGACGACGAGACGCCCCACGTTGCCTGTCGCTCCGGAAACGAAAACC
>JAHDQY010000054.1 GCA_018433595.1 Synergistales bacterium | reverse complement strand
GATGGCCGGGACCTTCGCCGCCTCTTTCATGTCCCTTGTCAACGGTCATTCCCTCTCCGACGTCCTCACGGCCATTCACTACGGCTACTCGCCGACGGTGGCCGCCGAATTCGCCGAGGCCGGAGACGGGGCCGCGGCCCTTCTGGCCCAGCACGGGCTTTCGATGGCCCCCGAAACGGCCACCGAGGTGGGGGAGCTTCTCTCCGATCTCCTCGCCCGAGGCGGCATCGACAGCATGATGTGGTCCCTCTCGCTGATCATGATCGCCCTCGTCCTCGGCGGCGTCATGGAGCGCTGCGGCTACCTCGAGGCCATGTTGACGCCTCTGCTCCTGAAGGTTAGAAAGGTGGGGGGCCTGGTCTCTCTCGTCATGGCTTCGAGCTTCATTGGCAACGTTTTCCTCGGCGACCAGTATCTGGGCATCGTCGTTCCCGGCCGCATGTTCAACAGCGCCGTGGCCCGTTCGGGACTTTCGCCCCGGATGCTCTCCCGGACCCTTGAGGACTGCGGCACCATGACGGCCGTCCTCGTTCCCTGGACCGGCTGCGGCGCCTTCCAGAGCAGCGCTCTCGGCGTTCCGACGCTGGAGTATCTTCCCTACTGCTTCCTCAACATCCTCAACCCCATCGTCGCCGCCGTTTTGACCTATCTCGGCATCGGCATCTACTGGGGCAAGGACGGCGAGGACAAGGTCGAAAAGCGGACCGACATCAGCTTCGACTTCCTCCGTCACGACGACGACGAGACGTCTGCCGCAACGGTACAGTAGCCGAGGCTTATCTTCTTTCGTGCCGGAGGGCTGCCAACGATGAATGAGAGTAAAGACCTTTTTCAGATCACCTTTCTGCCCTCCGGCACCATCGCCTGGGCCCGTGAGGGCGAGACGCTCCACGATGTCGCCGCGAGGGCGGGCGTCAACATCGCCCGCCCCTGCGGAGGTTCCGGCATCTGCGGCAAGTGCCGCGTTCGGGCCCGCGACTGCGTCGCCCCCCCGACGGAAACGGAGAAGAGAGTCCTCGGCGAGGACTCTCTTCTCCGTGGCCTCCGTCTGGCCTGTTCCGCCACGGTGACGGGACCGGGAGAGGTTTTCGTCGTCGACGAGGTGGAGACGAAAGGCTCCAGGATTCTTGCCGACCTCTCCGACGAGACCGTCCAGTGGGCCCCCGACGGCGCCGGTTTCGGCGTCGCCGTCGACATCGGCACCACCACCGTCGTCGCCTACCTGCTCGATCTTGAGGGACGGCGCGTCGTCGATGTCGTCTCCTTCCTCAATCCCCAGATTCCCTACGGCGACGATGTCATCTCCCGCATCGCCTACTCGGCGTCCGACGGGGGGCTGAGACGGTTGCAGGCCGTCCTCATCGACGGCCTCAACGAGGCCTTCGCCGCCCTGACGGCGAAAAACGGTCTCTCCGCCGATGCCGTCACTCAGGTGACCATCGCCGCCAACACCGTCGTCCAGCACCTCTTCGCCGGCGTCTCGCCCGCGTCGATCGGCGTCAGCCCCTACCGTCCCGCCTATCTTGCCATGCCTCCTCTGGAGGCCGCCTCGCTGGGACTGAAAATCCGCCCTGACGGGCGCGTCAAGCTTCTGCCCAACGTCGCCGGCTACGTCGGCTCCGATATCGTCGCCGGCGTCGCCGCCACGGCCATGGCCGATTCGCCGGCCATGCGCCTTCTCATCGACATCGGGACCAACAACGAGATCGTTCTCGGCAACCGCGACGCCCTCTACTGCTGTGCCGCCGCCGCCGGCCCCGCCTTCGAGGGGGCCCGCATCGCCGGCGGCATGAGGGCCGCCTCCGGGGCCATCGAGCGGGTCTTCCTCGACGAGGACCGCCTCGTCGTCCGGACCATCGCCGACGCTCACCCCCGGGGGATCTGCGGCTCCGGTCTCGTCGATGCCGTCGCCGTCCTTCTTCGGGCCGGCATCGTCGACAGGCGGGGACGGATGGTCGCTCCCGACCGGTGCGGCGATCCCTGGTTCTGCGAACAGATGGACCGCGATCCCCAGGGGATCGTCCGCGTTCTCCTGACGGACCGGGCTCATCCGGTTTACCTCACCCAGAAAGATATCCGGGAGGTGCAGCTTGCCCTGGGCGCCATCCGCGTCGGCGTCGAGGTCCTCCTGGAACGGGCGGGCATTGCCGTGGAGGCCGTCGACGAGGTGCTTCTCGCCGGGGCCTTCGGCAACTACATCGATCATGAAAGCGCCGTCGCCGTCGGCCTCCTGCCTCCGGTGGGACTCAAGAAGATCCGCAGCGTCCGCAACACGGCCGGCCTCGGCGCCGCCATGGCCCTGGCCTCGGCTTCCTTTTACGAGAAGACCCACCGGATCGCCGAGAGGATGAACTACATCGAGCTGTCGACGCTTTCAGACTTCCAGAAGCGTTTCGTCAGGGCCATGATCTTTTGAGGAGGAACAGGGAGGTTAAAATGGCTAAATCGATCGCGATCCATTACTCCGACCTGACCGGCCCCGATCCGGAAAAAGTCGTCCTCACGAAAGCTCCCGCCGTCACCGTCGATTTCTCCCCCCTGAAGGAGCATTACCGGCAGCTGGGAGAGCGTCACCTCCAGAACGTGGAGGAATTCGTCCGCTACTGGAGAGACGGGGCCGAAGAGGCCTGCCTCGAACCGGCGGCTCGGATCGTCGTCATGACGGACGAGACCTTCCGGAAGACCTTCGGTGAAGCCCTGCCGCTTCAACGGCGTCCTGAAGGGACGGTGGCCATGGCCGTCTGGACCATCGGCAGAGAGCTGGAGCGCAGGAGTTCGGAGCTGACCGCCACCAACGGAGAGCGGATGAAGGGGCTTCTCCTCGACGTGGCCGGCTCGATGGCCCTTTTCGCCATCCACGACGCTGTCCTTCAGTGGTTCCGGGAAGGGCTGGCCGAACCGAAGGGCCTTGCCCTCATCGACGAATTCTACCCCGGCTTCGGCGGCGTCAACGCAACCCTGATGGAAGGGATCGAGTCCCTGGGGCGCACTTCCGAGACGATCGGCGTCGAATCGCGGGGGGCCTCCATGCTCTATCCCCGCAAGTCCCAGTGCTCCTTCATCGCCATCGGTGAAGGCGTCGACGGGACTCGGAAGGACCCCTTGCGCTGCGAGCCCTGCCTCGGTGCCCGCTGCCTCTATTATCAGCTCGGCGGCTGTCACCTGACGGCCAAGGGAGGAAAACCGTGAACGGTCTTGACGCCTTCCCCCGCAGCCTGGATCTCGTCGAACGGGACGGCAGGGTCATCTCGGGCTGCGCCCGGTCGCCCTATTATCCTCTGGTGGTGAAATCGGGACGCGGCGCCGTCCTGGAGGATGTCGACGGCAATCGCTTCATCGACTTTTCGGCCGGGGCCGCCTCCCTCAACACGGGCACCTGCCACCCCCGAGTCGTCGAGGCCGTCACCGAACAGGCCCGGTCGCTGCTGTGCTACACCATCGGCTACATGTACGAGGAGTCGTCCGTCGAACTGGCCGAACGTCTCTGTGCCGTCACGCCCGGATCCTTTCCCAAGAAGGTCGCCTACGGCCTTTCCGGGTCCGACGCCATCGACGGAGCCGTCAAGTTCGCCAGGAAGTACACCGGACGCAGCGAGATCATCTCCTTTCGGACGGCCTATCACGGCAGCACCTACGGGGCTCTCTCGGCCTCGGCCATCAGCCTCAACATGCGGCGCGGCCTCGGCCCCATGGTTCCCGGATTCCACGTCTTCCCCTACCCGATCTGCGCCCGCTGCCCCTTCGGCCGAAGGGAGGAAAGCTGCGATCTGGAGTGCCTCAAGGATATCGAGGAGGCCTTCCGCCTCCACCTTCCTGCCGAGGAGGTGGCGGCCGTCCTCTTCGAACCCATCGCCGGCGATGCGGGACTGATGATTCCGCCCGCCCGTTACGTCCGGGCCCTGGCCGATCTCTGCCGCCGCGAGGGAATCCTCTTCGTCTCCGACGAGGTCCAGCAGGGTTTCGGCCGGACGGGGCGCTGGTTCGCCATCGAACACTTCGACGTCGTTCCCGACATCGTCGTCCTCGGCAAGGCCATCGCCTCGGGCATGCCCCTGAGCGCTCTCGTCATGCGATCGGAGATCGCCGACGCCCTCTCCGACCCGGGCCATATCTTCACCCTGGCCGGGGGCGCCGTCTGCTGCCGGGCCGCCCTGGCCACCCTCGACGTCATCGAGGAGGAACGGCTCGTCGAGAGGAGCCGCCGCCTGGGAGACCTCATCCGGGAGAGGCTGTCCGCGATGAGGGAAACCCTCCCTCTTCTCGGTGACTGCCGCGGCCTGGGGCTCACCATCGGCCAGGAGATCGTCGACGGCGACGGCAACTCCGACCGCGACGCCTGCGCCAGGGTCTGCTTCCGCTGCTGGCAGCGGGGGCTGGTCCTGACCTTCCTCGGCGACAACGTGCTGCGCATCCAGCCGCCTTTGGTCATCACCGAAGAGGAGGCCCTTCGGGGGCTGGAGATCCTTCGCCTTGCCCTTGAGGACTACCGGGCCGGCTCCATCGGCGACGAGGCCCTCCGCTTCGCCCGCGGCTGGTCCTAGAAGGGGTTCCGCCTTAAGGAGGTCGCTTCGGAAATGGAAAACAGAAGAGGTTGCGCCGTCTATCTCCTCGCGGGATTTCTCGGCAGCGGCAAGACGACGCTGCTGCGCCATCTTCTCGAAAACCGCCCCGACGGTGAAACCCTCGTCGTCATGATGAACGAGTTCGGTCGCGTCGGCGTCGACGGCGAAATCATCCGCCGCGCCGGCCTGGAGATCGTCGAGATCAACAGGGGCTCCATCTTCTGCGCCTGCGCCAAGGGCGACTTCATGCGCGGTCTCCACACCATCGCCCGGGAGTACGAGCCGACGATCCTGCTCATCGAGGCCAGCGGCGTCGCCGACACGCGGGACATGAAACGGGACCTCTCCGTCGGTCCCCTGGGGCGCTTCTACGAACTCAAGGGCAGCCTTTGCGTCATCGACGCCGACCGCTTCCGCGACTGGGCCGATCATTTCAACGCCGTCAACCGTCAGGTCGAAACGGCGACGGCCCTCGTCGTCAACAAGCGCGACCTCGTCGACGACAGGACGGCCGAGGCCGTCAAGGCCCAGCTGCGCGAGCTCAACGCCGAAGCGCCCATCTACGAGACCTCCTTCGGCCGTATCGACTGGTCCCTCCTGCGGTCCGAGGCGGCCCGTCCCGTCACGGCCGAAGACTGGGATCTGCCTTCGGCCGAGGAGTGGGAGGCCTACATCGAAGCGGCTCTGAACGATGCCGAGTCGCACCTGGCGCCGCCCGACGAACTCTTCTCCCAGAGCGTCACCTGGACGGGGGAGCCTTCCGCCTTCCGTGAGGCCCTCGAAGGTCTGCCGGAAGATGTCGTCCGCGCCAAGGGCTACTTCCGCGACGAAGAGGGGCGATGGACCCTCTTCGACCTCGTCGAGGGCCGTCCCGTCACCTTCAGCCCCCTTGAGAGGGGAGCTGACGTCCCCGACGAGAACCTGGCTGTCTTCATCCGCCGCGAAAAGGAGACCCAGACCATCCCGCGCCTCCTCTTCAAGGCCGGCCTTCTTCTTCAGGCCATCAAGAACTGAATTAACTTGAGAAAAAAGGGGGTTTCTTCTTGCCTCCTGACGCAGGCCGTAGTAGAATTTATATTAAACTACCGGGAAAGGGGCCTTGATGGCCTCTTCCCTTATCTTTCTTCTCTCAGGAGGAGCGAATGACCGTGTCTTTTGCCAAACGTCTTCTCATGCTGTCCCTGCTCGCTGTCGCCGCCTTGTTCCTTGCGGCCCCTCTTTACGCCGGCGCCCAGGACTTCGTCGTCGTCAACCGTACGGGAGTCACGATCTACGGCCTCTACGTCTCTCCTTCCGACACCGAATCCTGGGAGGAGAACCTCATCGAGGACACGTCCATCCCCGACGGAGGGTCGCTGGAGATCAACTTCTCCGGCTACGACAGCAGCGAGGCCCACTGGGACGTCATGGTCACCGACGAGAACGACGACTCCCTCACCTGGGAGGACATCAACCTTCTCAAGTACGGCCGCGTCGTCCTCCACTTCGACGGGGAGCGGGCCTGGGCCGATCTCGAATAGGCCCCTGATCGCAGGTCCGATTAGAGCAAGCGGGGCTCCCCGGGGAGCCCCGCTTGCTTCATTTCGCTTTCCTCAGCGGCCCAGGACCCGGGCCAAGGCGTCGATCCCCCGGTCGACGAGGTCCAACCTGGCCTGACTGCCCATGTGGCCGATGCGGAAGACCTTGCCCGCCAGATCGCCGTAGCTGCCACCGAAGACGACGCCCTCGTCGCGGCATTTGCGGTCCAGCTCGGCCCAGGTCCATCGGTCAGGAATCCTGGCCGCCGTCACCGTCGGTGAGCTGAAACGTTCCCGTCGGGGATGAAGGGCGATGCCCATCTCCTGAAGCCTCTTGCGGCAGTGGGCTGCCACTGAGCGGTGTCGTTCGAAGGCGGCCTCCTTCCCCTCCCTTTCGATCGCTTCCAGGGATCGACGCAGGGCCTCCAGCGCCTGCCAGTTGTGGGTGTAGGGGAGGGCGCGGCAGGCGGGGACCTCCTTCCAGGGAGCCAGGGCGTCGTAACCGACGTAGCCTGCCTTCCCGATGGCCTTCCAGGCCCGGTCGCTCACCGTCGTCACGGCCAGATCGGGCGGCAGGCTCAGAACCTTCTGGCTTCCCAGAAGGCCCACATCGATGGCCTCGCCGTCGACGGAAAGAGGGGCTCCGCCGCCGCTGGAGACGAAATCGACGCAGAAGAGAGCTCCCACCTCGCGGGCGGCGTCACCGATCCCGTCGAGGCGGGCCAGAGTCCCGCTGGGCGTCTCGCAGTGGACGGCCGTCACCAGGTGAGGGCCGTAGGCCTTGATCCGCTCGATGACCTTCTCGGGTTCGGGGATCTCGTCGTTGCCGAAGGCGACGACTTCTACGTCATGTCCCAGGGCGCGGGCCATGTCGGCGAATCCCCGGCCGAAGAGGCCGGCGGCGACGGCCAGCACCCGGCTCTGCGGGGCCAGAACGCTTTTGAGGGCTCCCCAGAGGGCTCCCATGGCCTCTCCGGACTGGATGACGACGGTCTCGTCCGTTTCCAGCAGATTCTGGAGCTTCTTTTGGACCTCGCCGTAAAGGGAGAAGAAGTCCTCCTCCAGATCGGAGCTGCCGAAGTCGATGGCATAGGCGGCGCGGATTTCCTCGGGGACCGTTACCGGTCCGGGAACGAGAGGGGCGGGATAGGTCTTCACAGTCACACCTCCTTGAAAAAGGCCCCGGCCGTTGCACCGCCGGGGCCGCTCTGACGACACAAGGATAGCGCGATAACTTTCGACCGTCCCGGTCCTGTGAGGTCTCTCGCCAGAGCCGATCTGGCCCTATCGGGTCCGGACGAGGACGGCGTTGCCCGAGGGGACGAGGAGGGTTCGCTCGGGGCGTCGTCCCGCCGTGACGTGGCTGACGGCCTCATCCATATCGGTCGTGACGAGGCCCGGGAAGGCGACTCGGTCGCCGGCCGGCGTGACCAGCGCCGCCGGCCGGTCGGCCAGCTCCCAGGCGATCTTGACGGCGATGTAGGCGGGGATGGTGAAATCGGCCCGGAGCGCCGCCATGGCGGCGTCGAAATCCTCCAGGGCCAGCCGCATCATCCTGTCGAAAACTTCCGTCCCCATCCCCTCTTCCAGACCGGCGACGAGGACGATGCCGCTTTCGGGAGCGAGGGCTCCGTAGACGGCGGCCAGGGCCTTCGTCGCCTGGTAGAGATCGATGTCGCAGGGGTAGCCGCCGGAGGAGACGACGGCGATGTCGCATCTCCGGTCCGTCCAAAGCGTCTGGAGCTCCACGGCCCGCTCCACGCCCCTTCTCCACGCCTTGATGGGGTCTCCGGCCACGTAGTCGTAGGGCCTGCCGGTGCTGTCGGGGATGACGTTGAGAAGGAAGGCCTGGCGGCCGGCCAGGAAGAGTTCGAGGTACTCGGCCATGTCCTCGGCGACGGGGTTGCCTTCGAGGACGCCGGCGGCGACGGAGCGGTGGAAGCCGCTTGAAGTCATCCCCAGGAGATGATTGGCCTGGATGCTCTCTCTGGAGCTGACGCCGGGGAGGACGGCCTTGCGCCCTCCCGAGAAGCCCGCCAGGTCGTGGTAGCAGATGCCGCCGACGAGGACAACCAGATCGGTGTCGGCCACATCGGGCTGGACGATCAGGGGCGTCCCCCGGGAGGTGCTTCTGGCGAGGTCCCGCGCTCCGGCGGCGTCGTGGCAGAACACCCTGTCGCCGGGGCGGGCGAAACGCCCCATGATCAGCGCCTTCTCCGCCTCCGTCGCGGGGCGGTGCTGCCCAAGGCCGATGATCCACCGGACGTTGCGGCATCGGGCCCGATCCAGCCTCTCGGCGACGGCCTCGACCATGAGGGGGATCTCCTGCCAAGCCCGGGTCGCGTCGGGAAGGACGACGGCGACGCGCTTCGCTCCGGCGGCGAGCTCTTCCAAGGGGGCTGAGGCGACGGGGCAGTCGAGGGCCTCCGGCGCCAGGCGGGACGGTCGTTCGGAAGCCCCCCCTTCGGGGCGGACCAGGTCGAGGTCGGTTCTCCAGGTGAGGCCGAAGCGGCCCCAGGGCAGGTGGACGTCTCCTTTCAAGGCTTTTGCTCCCTTCGTCTTCAGTTCGTCATCGACTGGATCGGGGCGGGAATGCGCCCTCCCCGGGCGATGAAGGCCTCCGAGCTTTCGGGATGGACGGCCATGACGGGGGCGCTTCCCAAGAGGCCGCCGAACTCGACGCGGTCGCCCACCTGTCGGCCCGGGGCGGGAATGATGCGCACCGCCGTCGTCTTGCGGTTGATCATGCCGATGGCGGCCTCGTCGGCGATGACGGCGCTCAGCGTCGAGGCAGGCGTGTCGCCGGGGACGGCGATCATGTCGAGGCCGACGGAGCAGACGCAGGTCATGGCTTCGAGCTTGTCGATGCAGAGTGTCCCCTCCTCGACGGCGCGGATCATGCCGGCGTCCTCGCTGACGGGGATGAAGGCTCCCGTCAGACCGCCCACGTAGGAGGTGGCCATGGCGCCGCCCTTCTTGACGGCGTCGTTGAGAAGGGCCAGGGCCGCCGTCGTGCCGTGGGTGCCGCACCGCTCCAGCCCCATGGCTTCGAGGATCTCCGCCACCGAATCGCCCCAGGCCGGCGTCGGCGCCAGGGAGAGATCGACGATGCCGAAGGGGACTCCCAGCCGCCGTGCCGCCTCCCTCCCGATGAGTTCTCCCATGCGGGTGATCTTGAAGGTCGTCCTCTTGATCCGGTCGGCCAGGAGGCCGAAGCGGATGTCCGGGTTGCGGCGCACCGTGTTGAGCACCACGCCGGGGCCGCTGATGCCGACGTTGACGACCTTCTCGGGCTCGCCGGCGCCGTGGAAGGCTCCGGCCATGAAGGGATTGTCCTCGGGGGCGTTGCAGAAGACGACGAGCTTGGCGCAGCCCAGACCGTCGCGGTCGGCGGTGCGACGGGCCGTCTCCCTGATGACGCGGCCCATGAGGGCCACGGCGTCCATATTGATCCCCGCCTTGGTGGAGCCCACGTTGACGGAGGAGCAGACCCGCTCCGTCGTCGCCAGGGCCTCGGGGATCGACTCGATGAGGCGCCGGTCCGAGTCGGTCATCCCCTTCTGGACCAGGGCCGAAAAGCCTCCGATGAAATTGACCCCCACCGTCGCGGCGGCCCTGTCCAGGGCCCGGGCGGCCTCGGCGGGGTTCCCCCTCCTGCAGGGGGCCGTCACGTGGGCCATGGGCGTCACGGCGATGCGCTTGTTGACGATGGGGATGCCGTAGGCCTCCTCAAGGGCCTCGCCGGTGGCGACGAGCCTCTCGGCGGAGCGGACCACCTTCTCGTAGACGCGGTCACACAAAGGCCCCATCTCTTCGTGGGCGCAATCGAGAAGGGAGATGCCCAGGGTGATGGTCCGGATATCGAACTTCTCATCGGCCACCATCCGGATCGTCTCGAGAATTTCCGTCGGTTGAAACTGAATGGGCATGGTCCGGCCTCCCTAGATGCGGTGCATGTAGCGAAAGACGTCTTCGTGCTGGATCGTGACCTGGACGCCCAGTTCGAGCCCCTTGGCCTCAAGCTTCTCCTTCAGCTCCGAAAAGCCGACGGAGCAGCCCGACATGTCGGCGACGGTGATCATGCTGAAAAAACCGCTGACGATGGTCTGGCTGATGTCGAGAATGTTGACGCCGTGCTCGGCGAGAACGACCGTGACGCCGGCGATGATGCCGACCCGGTCCTGGCCGACGACGGTGATGACGGCCCGCGTGCCCTGTTCTTCCATAACGGATGGAGCCTCCCTTCAAAATCGGTTCTTCGGGGCGGATAATAAGACATAACATTCTATCGCGACTTCGCCGAAAGATCATCCTCGCAAGGGAGGTCCCGCCGTGTTGTCAAACGGAAAAGAGAGCCTTTACCGGCTGCTTCTCGATCTCGTCAGAATTCCCAGCGTCTCCGCATCGGGCGGGGAGGCTGAAATCGCCCGCCTCCTCCATGCCCGCCTGGCCGAGATGCCCTACTTTCAGGATCATCCCGACGACCTCCGTCTCCTCCCCGTCGAGGGCGACCCCCTGGGACGGCCCGACCTCTGGGCCCTCGTCCGAGCCGACCCGCCGACGGAGCGGACCGTCATTCTCACCGGCCACATGGACGTCGTCGGTGTCGACGGCTACGGCTCCCTGAAAGACCTGGCCTTCGACGCCGAAGGACTCACGGCGGCCTTGGCCGGTCAGGACCTGCCCCCTTCGGTCCGGGCCGACCTCGACTCGGGCGACTACCTTTTCGGCCGGGGGACGATGGACATGAAATGCGGCCTCGCCCTGGAGATGGGGCTCATCGCCGAGGCTGCCGCCGACAGGAGCCGTTTCGGCGTCAACGTCGCCTTCCTCGCCGTCAGCGACGAGGAAAACAGCTCGACCGGCATGAGAGGAGCCCTGCCCCATCTGGCCTCTTTCCAGGCTCAGGGGCTCGACTTCATCGCCGCCGTCGACACCGAGCCCTCCGACCTGGGCGGAGGACAGCAGCCGGTCCGGAGCCTCTTCACCGGCACTGTCGGCAAGATCATGCCCTTCTTCCTCTGCGTCGGCCGGGCGGCCCACGTCGGCGCCTGCTTCGACGGCCTCAACGCCAACGCCGTCGCCTCCCGGATCAACCTGGAGCTGGAGGGCAACGCCCGCTACGCCGACGGCGCCGGCGGGGAGTGGTTCGCTCCGCCCGTCTGCCTCCGCCAGAGGGACCTGCTCCGGGCCTACTCGGTGACCCTTGCCGAGCGGGCCCTGGCCTACTACAACGTCCTCACCGCCACCTGGACGCCGGCTCAGGTTCTGGACCTCATGGTCGAGGCCGCCCGGCGGGCCCTCGCCTCGGCTCTTGACGACCACAGAAGCCGTGCGAGGGCTTTCGCCGAACGGACCGGTCGGCCCTGGACCGACCCCCGATGGGAACCTGCGGTCCTCACCGTGGCCGCCCTGGCCGAGCGCCTCCGCGCGCGGGGGATCGCCCCCGAATCGGTCATGGAAGAGGCGTCGGCCTCCCTCGACAGAGACCTCGACGAGCGGGAGCGCTCCGCCGCCCTGGCCGGGGCCCTGCTCGACCGCTCGGGACGGGAGGGCCCCCTCGTCGTCGTCGGCTTTCTTCCCTGCTACTACCCGCACCGGAGCAACGACGGAAAGACGGCCAGGGAACGTCACGTCCTTGACGCCTGCCGGGATCTCCAGGAGAGGGCCCGCAAGGATTTCGACGAGGCCGTCGTCCACGTCCGCTACTTCTCGGGCATCTGCGACCTGAGCTACTTCGGCTTCGACGGCGCCCCCGCCGATCTCAAATGCCTTGAGGCCAACACTCCCGGATGGGGGAGTCTCTACCGCCTCCCCCTGGACGCCCTGTCGAGCCTCGACATCCCCGTCGTCAACTTCGGTCCCTCGGGCAAAGACGCCCACAAGGCCACGGAGCGCCTTGAGCTTTCCTTCTCCCTCGTAAAGGCGCCGAAGCTGCTCGCCATCCTCCTGGAGTCGCTGGGCCGAGGGAAAAAGGGGAGAGAGCGCCCTTGATTTCGATGGGAATGGGCTTAAAATAAGAATAATAAATAATTCTTTCACCTGGAAGGAGGAGGCACCCGATGCGCGAAGGGATACCGAAGGCAGTGAGACGACGGATCCTTTTTCTCCTCCTCCTCCTGGGTCTTCCTCCGGCGGCATGGGCCCAGGAGCGGGTTCTGCTCCTTCACTCCTACCATCAGGGCCACCTCTGGTCCGACGCCGTCACGGAATCCTTCGTCGACGCCGTCACCGAAAGCGGCAGGGAAATCTCGCTCGTCATCAACTATCTCGATGTGATGCGGGCTCCCCACTTCTTCCGGCAGAATCTCTTTCTCGACTACATGCGATCCCGCTACGAAGGAGAGGGATTCGACCTCATCGTCGCCGTGGGCGACGATGCCCTCGAATTCTCTCTCCGGTACCGGAAGGACCTCTTCCCCGAGGTTCCCGTCGTCTTCTGCGGCGTCAAGAATCCGCGCCTCATCTTTCAGGAGCCCCCGCCCGGCGTCACCGGGACGATCAGCGACGACGATCTGGAAGAGGCGATCAACGTCGCCCTCCGCCTCCACCCCAAGGCCGTCACCGTGGCCGCCGTCAGCGACCTCTCCGATTTCGGCCGGGCCGCCGTGAACCGTCTCCATGACATCGAAACCCGTTTCGCCTGGCAGGCCGACTGCCTTCTCCTGGTCAACCTCCCGCCCGAAAAGCTTCGCGAGGCCGTCGAGGCCCTCCCGAAGGAGGTCGTCCTGCTCTATCTCTCCTATGCCGCCGATGCCGAAATTCTGAGCAGAATCGCCGGCTGGAGGCCCGATCTCCCCGTCTACACGCTCTGGGCGCCCCTGATCGAGACCGGGGCCGCCGTCGGAGGGTACGTCATCCTTCCCGAGGAGGAAGGGCGTTTCGCCGCCGAGAGCGCCCTCCGGATTCTGGGCGGAGTGCCCCCGCAGTCGCTCCCCGTCCGCTGGTCCAGCCCCAAGGTCCACCTCTTCCACCGCCGGGGCCTCGCCCGTTTCGGCCTGGCTGCAAAAGACCTCCCCAGAGGAAGCCTCCTCGTCGGCGATGGGGCGGATCGAAGCCATCCCCTCCTTGTCCCCGGGGCTCTTCTTTCGGTCCTGGCGGTCCTGATCGCCCTTTCCGTCATCGTCAGACGGAACCGGAGCGAAGAGTCTCTGGAGGAACAGCGCCGCTTCCTGGGTCTCTTCATCGAAATGCTGCCCCTGCCCGTCTTCTACCGCGACGAGTCCCGCCGCTACCTCAACGCCAACAGGGCTTTCGTGGAACTGACCGGCGTGGAACGGGAGCGCCTGCTGGGACGGACTCCTGAGCAGGTCCTGCCTCGGGAGTGGGCCGAACGCGCCCGTGAGGCCGATCTGAAGGAAGCGGACTGCGCCGCCGATGACAATTGCTCCTATGAAATGTCTTTCGTCGACTTCCAGGGTCGTCCCCGCTACGCTCTCGTCGCCAGGCGGCCTCATCGAGACCGTTCGGGCCGCCTTCGGGGGCTCGTCGGCGTCATCGTCGACCTCTCGGATCACAAGGAGCGGGAGGAGACCCTGCGGCGTCAGGAAGAGCGCCTCCAGAAGGCCCTGGAGGGGGCCGCCGAAGGCGTCTGGGACTGGGAGGTGCCGGTCGACAGGCTTGCTTTCCGCATGGAGGGGCTCGATTGCGTCATCGGCGGCCAGGAGGAGATGAGCCTTGACGACTGGCGCCGTCGCCTCTACCCTGAAGATCTGGCCGGCTTCGACCGGGCCCTGAAAGACCATCTTGAGGGGCGCTCGGGTGTCTTCTCCTGCGAGTGCCGTCTCCGGACTCCGGCGGGGCGGTGGGTCTGGTTTCTCGTCAGGGGCAGAATCGTCGCCAGCGACGAAAAAGGGGCCCCGCTGCGCCTGGCCGGCACTCTCCAGGATATCGGCGAGAGCAAGGAGATCGAGGCCCGGCGGCGGGAGACGGAGCGGGAGCTCCGTCGGGAGGCCATGACGGACCGCCTCACGGGGGTGCTGAACCGCAGGTATTTCGAAGACCTCCTCGCCCTCCAGGTCCGGCGCAGCAGCCGGGATGGCAGTCCTCTCTCGCTGATCCTCTTCGACCTTGACGACTTCAAGGCCGTCAACGACCGTCACGGCCACCTCGCCGGCGACAGGGTCCTCTCCTCGGTCTGCGATCTCGTGCGGGCCCACACCCGCGCCCAGGACTACTTCGGGCGGTGGGGAGGGGAGGAGTTCGCCCTTCTCATCCTGGGCCCCGTCGACGGGGCCGTCCAGGTGTCGGAGAAGCTCCGGAACCTCATCGAAGAGGAGGATTTCCGCATCGAAGGCCGCCTGACGGCCAGCTTCGGCGTCGCCGCCTATCAGGAGGGCGACACCGTCGCAAACCTGGTGGCCCGCGTCGACGAAGCTCTCTACCGCGCGAAACGATCGGGCAAAAACCAGGTCCACGTATAAGAAACTTCAGGAGGTCGGTCATCATGGTGCTCTCCCAGCTTCAGCACTTCAAACCGCAGCTGCTGTCGGAAATCTGCCGCAGCGTCTCCATCCCCAGCGTCCAGGAAGAGGCCCGGGACGGAGCCCCCTTCGGGCGCCCCGTCCGGGAGGCTCTCGATCACGCCCTGGACCTCTCCCGCCGCCTGGGTTTTCATGCCGTCAACGTCGACGACATGGCCGGTTATGCCGAAGCCGGCGAAGGGCCGGAAATGGTGGCCGTCCTGGGCCATCTCGACGTCGTCCCCGCCGGCGAAGGTTGGAGCCGCGACCCCTTCAGGGCCGCCGTCGAGGGTGACCGCATCTACGGCCGGGGTGTCCTCGACGACAAGGGACCCACCCTCACGGCTCTTTTCGCCCTCAAGGCGGTCGTCGATGCGGGATGGCCCCTCAAAAGGCGGGTCCGCATCCTCTTCGGCTGCAACGAGGAATCGGGCAGCCGCTGCATGGCCCACTACGTCAAGGTCGAGGAGCTCCCCGTGGCGGGCTTCACCCCCGACGCGTCCTATCCCATCATCAACGCCGAAAAGGGCATGATCAACGCCTTCTGCGAGGCTCCCTTCGCCCCTTCGGGCGGGCTTTCCGTCCTCTTTCTCTCGGGCGGCACGGCACCCAACGTCGTCGCTTCCAGGGCCGAGGCCCTTCTCGGAGGCACGCCGGACCTCCTGGATCTCGCCGAGAAGATTGCCCGGGCCTGGTCCGGCCCCGAGGGCAGTTCCGTCGCCGTCAGCGCTGCCCCCGAAGGCTTGCGGCTGTCCATGAAGGGTCTTCCCGCCCATGCCAGCACGCCGGAAAAGGGCGTCAGCGCCATCGCCTGCCTCGCCGACCTCCTCGGCCGTCTCCCGCTGGCCGGGGAACAGGCGGCCTTCTTCGAGGCCTTCGGCGCCCTCATCGCCTACGAGACGGACGGCAGGTCTCTGGCCATCGCCCGTTCCGACGCCATCTCCGGAGCCCTCACCGTCAACGTCGGGACCGTCGCCGTCGAAGAGGGAAGGACCCGATTCGTCCTCAACATCCGCTTTCCCGTCACGGAGAGGGCCGACAAGGTGCTCTCGGCCCTCAGGCTCTCTCTGACCTCGCGGGGGATTTCCCTCGTCTCGGAGAGCCATCAGGAGCCGCTCTACGTTTCTCCCGAATCGGAGCTGATCCGCAAACTCCAGAAGGTCTACCTCGAAATCACGCACCTGGAGCCGACCCTGCTTGCCATCGGAGGCGGAACCTACGCCAAGTCGATGCCCAACATCGTGGCCTTCGGCCCCGTCTTTCCCGGCCAGGACTACAAAATCCACGAGGCCGACGAATACTGGACCGTCGACGACATCATGCTCAACGCCCGCATCATGGCCCACGCCATCATCGAGCTGGGCCGCTAGAACGTCTCGCCGAAAGGCGGGGTTGACCGAAGAGTGGGGTCACCGAAGATCGGGGTCAGACCTACACTTTTGACAAGGCGAGTCTTCTTGTCAAAAGTGTAGGTCTGACCCCGATCTTCGGTCCGGTCTGCCTTCCGGTCGCCTCTTCGCCCTTTCCGCGATGATTAAAAGAAGAACTACGGGGCTTACATATTTTACATACTGGCAATATAATAAGAACGGTTCGTCAATGGTTTCGGCAGAGGAATCCACGTCGGTTCTCCTCCCACCGGAGGAGCGAAGACCAAGAAAGGTGGCGAAGATAACGATGAGAAAAGCTTTGCGGGTCTGCTGTCTTCTTCTTGCCGGTCTCCTGCTGATCCTCACCGTCTCGGCGGCGATGGCGGAGGAGCCCGTCTACGGCGGGATCCTTCGGTGGCGCGAGATCAACGATCCTCCCAAGCTCGACCCCGCCATAGCGACGGACACCGTCTCGAGCCGCAATATCTATCTCATGTTCGACATGCTCGTCGACAACGACCCCGACGGCAAGGGTATCATCCCCCGTCTCGCCGAGAGCTGGGAGGGGAGCGACGGCGGCAAGGTCTGGACCTTCCATCTCCGCAAGGGCGTCCATTTCCATAAGGAAAACCTGGGCCAGCCCACCGAGAACGGCGGCCGCGAGGTGAAGGCCGCCGACTGGAAATACTCTATGGAGCGCCTCGTCAAGGTCAACTCTCCCCGGGCCTACTTCATCGACATGGTCAAGGGCTACCAGGACTTCGTCGACGGCAAGACGGCCGACTGGGTCGGCATCAAGGCCGTCGACGACTACACCCTTCGATTCGAACTTGATTACCCCTTCGCCCCCTTCCTCAGCGTCCTGGCCTACAACTCCTTCATGGTCGTCCCCAGGGAGGATGCCGAAAAGTGGGGCAAGGACTTCAATTTCCACCCCGTCGGGACGGGTGCCTTCATCCTGGAGCGTTGGGACCACGACCAGAAGACGGTCTACAAGCGCAACCCCGACTACTGGAAACGGGATGCCCAGGGACGGCAGCTTCCCTATCTGGACGGCGTCGAGATCTTCGTCATTCCCGACAACACCATCGCCTACGAGGAGTTCAAGAAGGGCAATATCGACGCCTTCCCCGATTTCCCCGACGAATTCTACCTGGAGGCCAAGGTCCGCTTCGGTGACCTTCTCCAGGAACGCCCCTGGCTGGGGACCTATTACTACGGCTTCAACACCTCCAAGCCCCCCTTCAAGGACAACAAGACCCTCCGTCAGGCCATGAACTACGCCGTCGACCGCAAGCGCATCAACGACCTCGTCCTTGAGGGACGCTACTATCCCGGACGCGGCGTCCTCCCTCCGGGCATGCCCGGCTACAATCCCGACCTCAAGGGCTACGAGTACAACCCCGAGCTGGCCAAGAAGATGATGGCCGACGCCGGCTACCCCGACGGCATCGAGGTGGAGCTCAACGTCAACAACAACCCCCGCCACAAGGCCGTCGCCGAGGCCATCCAGGCTCAGCTGGCCGAACTGGGCATCAAGCTGAACGTCAAGGTCCTCGACTGGGGCGTCCATCTCGACCTCTGCGAGCGGGCCGAGACGGAGATGTTCCGCATGGGCTGGGTCGTCGACTACGCCGACCCCGACAACTTCCTCTATGTCCTCCTTCACTCCTCCAACTTCGGCGCCAAGGGCAACTACGCCTACTACAAGAACGAGAAGGCCGACGAACTCATGGCCGCCGCCCGCGTCGAGACCGATTTCGACAAGCGCGTGGAGCTCTACCGCGAGGCCGAGAGGATCATCGTCGACGACGCCCCCTGGATCTTCCTCTTCCACTACACCACGAGCCTGCTGGGCCAGGAGCGGGTCAAGAACCTTCGGCTCCCCGCCTTCGGCGACTACACGACGCCTCTCGAAGCCGTCTGGATCGCCAAGTAACTCGTTCCCTTCTTTCTGGCCGGACGCCGCCCTTCAGGGCGGCGCCCGGACCCTCATCGACGTTCAGGAGGGGAGGCCTCATTCCGTGTTTTCCTACATCCTTCGCAAGATCCTCTACGCCGTCCCCGTCGTCTGGGGAGTCGTCACCGTCGTCTTCATCCTCATGGCCATTGTTCCCGGAGATCCCGCCCGTCTCATGATGGGCCAGCGGGGCGACCCGGCCACACTGGCTCGGATCCGGGCCGACCTCGGCCTCGATCTCCCTCTTCATCAGCAGTATTTCCGCTTCGTCGGCGATCTGGTCCGGGGCGATCTCGGAACTTCCTACCGCAACAACGAGAAGGTCACGTCGGCCCTTGTGGACCGTTTCGGCGCCACCCTGCGCCTGGCCTTCTGGGCCATGGTCGTCGCCGCCGTCATCGGCGTCGCCGCCGGCATCCTCTCGGCCGTCAGGCAGTACTCCCTCTTCGACTACTCGGCCATGTTCATCGCCATATCGGGGGTGAGCGCCCCCGTCTTCTGGGTGGGGCTCCTGCTGCTGCTCATCTTCGCCTACGGCTTCCACCTCATTCCCGGCGTCGGCTACGGCGACGGCGACTGGCGCTATCTCGTCCTTCCCGTCGTCACTCTCGGCGTCCGTCCGGCGGCCCTCATCGCCCGCCTCACCCGCTCCTGCATGTTGGAGGTGATGAGCCAGGACTACATCCGCACGGCCCGGGCCAAGGGGCTGGCCGAGAAGGTCGTCGTCCTCAAGCACGCCTTCAAGAACGCCCTCATCCCCGTCGTCACCATCATCGGAACTCAGGTGGCCGAGCTTCTCTCCGGGGCCGTCCTGACGGAGACGATCTTCGCCTGGCCCGGTGTGGGGCGCCTCGCCGTCGAGGCCCTGGTGGCCCGAGACTTTCCCATGATCCGAGGGACGGTCATCTTCATGGCCGTCATCTTCCTTGTGGCCAACCTCATCGTCGACCTCTCCTACGGCATCATCGACCCGCGGATCCGCTACGACTAGGAGGCGCCAGCCGTGACAGCCGAAAAGAAACCGAAAACCTCCGGCGCCAGTCTCCGCTACGAGGCCTGGCTCCGCTTCCGCCGCAACCGTCTCGCCATGGCGGGCCTCGTCATGGCCGTCACCGTCATCCTGGGTGCCATCTTCGCCTCATCGCTGGCCCCCTACGACCCCTTCAAGCAGCTCATCTGGACGGAGGGGCGTGCGGTCCGCCTCGCCGCGCCGTCGGCCGAACACATCATGGGCACCGATCTCTACGGCCGGGACATCCTCAGCCGCGTCCTCTTCGGCGCCCGCATCTCCCTCCAGATCGGCATCTTCGCCACCGTCGTCTCCCTGTTCATCGGCGTCCCCCTGGGGGCTCTCGCCGGCTACCGGGGCGGCTTCACCGACGACTTCATCTCCTGGATCATCAACGTCATCTTCGCCTTCCCCTTCTTTCTCTTCGTCCTTGCCGTCGTCGCCGTCTTCCAGAATCCGAGCATGAGCGTCGTCTATGTGGCCATCGGCCTCGTCAACTGGGTCGCCATCGCCCGCGTCGTGAGAGCCCAGTTCATCTCCCTCAGGGATCGGGAGTTCGTCGAGGCGGCCCGGGCCCTGGGGCTCCCCACGTGGCGCATCATCTTCATCCACATCCTTCCCAACGCCCTGGCCCCCGTCATCGTCCAGGCCACCCTCGGCATGGGAAGCATCATCATGATCGAGGCCGGACTGGCCTTCCTCGGCTTCGGCGCCCAGCCGCCGACCCCCAGCTGGGGGCTCATGATCTCGGAGGGGCAGAAATATCTCGGCCTGGGCAAATGGTGGTGGGCCATCTTCCCCGGCATGGCCATCACCTACACGGTGCTCGCCTTCAACTTCCTCGGCGACGGACTGCGCGACGCTCTCGACGTGCGTCTCAAAAGGTAGGTGCCCGTCATGAGCCTTCTCGAAATCAAGGGACTGAAAACCTGTTTCGACACCGACCTCGGCCTGGTGCGCGCCGTCGACGGCGTCTCCTTCTCCGTCGAGCCCGGCAGGACCTTGGGCGTCGTCGGCGAGTCGGGCTGCGGAAAGAGCGTCACGGCCCTCTCCATCCTTCGCCTGCTGCCCAAGCCGGTGGGGCGCATCGCCGCCGGCTCGATCCGCCTTCACGGCCGTGACCTCCTGGCCCTCTCGGAGCAGGAGATGCAGACCGTCCGGGGCAACGACATCTCCATGATCTTTCAGGAACCCATGACGAGCCTCAACCCCGTCTTCACCGTCGGCGAGCAGATCTCCGAGCCCCTCATGCTTCATCAGAAAATGAACCGTCGTCAGGCCCTGGACCGGGCCGTCGAAATGCTCCAGGTCGTGGGCATCCCCAACGCAGAGCGGCGTGTCGCCGAATACCCCCACCAGCTTTCAGGGGGCCAGCGCCAGAGGGCCATGATCGCCATGGCCCTGGCCTGCCGACCGGCCCTTCTCATCGCCGACGAGCCGACGACGGCCCTCGACGTCACCGTCCAGGCTCAGATCCTGGACCTCATGAACGACCTCAAGGAACAGTTCGGCTCCTCGGTCATGCTCATCACCCACGCCCTGGGCGTCATCGCCGAAACGGCCCAGCGCGTCGTCGTCATGTACGCCGGACGCGTCGTCGAAGAGGCCGATGTGGAGCCCCTCTTCGCTGACCCTCTTCACCCCTACACCCAGGGGCTGCTGCGCTCCATCCCGCGCCTCGACTGCGACCGGGAACGTCTCGACGTCATCCCCGGCGTCGTTCCCAACCCCCTTGAATTTCCCCCGGGCTGCCGTTTCCACAACCGCTGCGACAGGGTCTTCGACCGCTGTTCCCGCGAGGAGCCGCCCCTCTACTCCCTGAGCGGCGGCCGCAAGGTCCGCTGCTGGCTCTATGAAGACGACGGCCGGAAGGAGGGCTCTTGCGATGATTGAGCCGGGCTCGCACTATCTCACCGTCAGGGGCCTCAAGAAATACTTCCCGCTGCGGAAAGGCGTCTTCCGCCGCGCCGCCGGCTACGTCAAGGCCGTCGACGACGTCTCCTTCTTCGTCAACGAACGGGAGACGCTGGGGCTTGTGGGCGAATCGGGCTGCGGCAAGACCACCACGGGTCGGACCCTGCTTCACCTGCTGGAACCCACGGCGGGGGAGGTCTACTTCGACGGCTGCGACGTTGGCAGAATCCTGCACAAAAATCCCAAGGAACTGCGCCGCCAGATGCAGATCATCTTCCAGGACCCCTACGGCAGCCTCAACCCGCGCATGACCGTCCGGGACATCGTCGGCGAGGCCGTCAGGTATCACGGCCTTTCCCGCGGCTCCGAACTGGATGACTACGTCTGCGACATCCTGGCCAAGTGCGGCCTCAGACCGGAGCACCGCTTCCGCTATCCCCACGAATTCTCCGGCGGCCAGCGCCAGCGCATCGGCATCGCCCGCGCCTTGGCCCTCAAGCCCCGCTTTGTCGTCTGCGACGAACCCGTATCGGCTCTCGACGTCTCCATCCAGAGCCAGGTCCTCAACCTTCTCAAGGACCTCCAGGAGGAGATGAAGCTCACCTACCTCTTCATCTCCCACGACCTCTCCGTCGTCCGCCACATCTCGGACCGCATCGCCGTCATGTACCTGGGGCGTCTCGTCGAACTGGCCGCCAAGAGCGACTTCTTCGCCAATCCCCTCCATCCCTACACTCAGGCGCTGCTTTCGGCCATCCCTCTGCCGGACCCCACGAAAAGGCGGAAACGCATCCTCCTTGAAGGGGATGTCCCTTCGCCGATCAACCCGCCTGCGGGCTGCCGTTTCCACACCCGCTGTCCCAAGGTCATGGAGCGGTGCAGAAAAGAGGAACCTCCCTTTGTCGATGTCGGCGGCGACCACTTCGTCGCCTGCTTCCTCTATTAAGCGGAGACCGAAGAGCGGGGTCAGGGAGGCCGAAGAGCGGGGTCAGACCTACACATTTGACAAAAGGAATCATCTTGTCAAATGTGTAGGTCTGACCCCGCTCTTCGGCCTCCCTGACCCCTTTGCCAGCACCAGCGCGGCGCCGACGATGACAGCCACGTCGGCGCCGTTCAGATGGAGCATGGCCGGCAGAAGGGGGAGCGCCTCCGGCAGCGGCAGGGGGAGGTAGTCCATGACGGCGCCGTGGATGATCCGATCGGCGGCGTTGCTCGCCGCTCCCCCCCAGAGGAGAGTCAGTCCCGGTGCCGTCAGGCGGCCGGGGCGCCTCAGGCAGAGCCGCGTCACGACGACAAGGCCCGCTACCCCGGCGGTGACGACGGGGAACGAGGCTCTGAAGGCCGAGAAGGCGATGCCGTCGTTCCATGTCACGGAAAGCCCCAGGGTGCGGATGGCCGCCGACAGGGCCTGGAGGGCGAGCGTCAGCAGAAGGGGAGGAAAGAGGCGCTTCAAGACGGCGCCTCCCGATCGCCCGGCCTCAATACTCCCAGTCGAAATCGGCCACGCCGGCGGTGAGAATGCGAGCTTTCATGTCCTTCTCGATCCGCCGCAGCGCCTCCTCGGTCCGGCCCTCGCAGCGGGCGACGATGACGGGCTGGGTGTTGGAGGCCCGCACCAGTCCCCAGCCGTCGGAGTAGAGGACGCGGACGCCGTCGACGGTGATGGCCTCGTGCTCCTTGAGGGCGCTGTCGCGGATGGCGTCGACGACGTCGAATTTGACGGCGTCGGGGCAGTCGATGCGCGTCTCGGCCGTGCTGGGGTAGGAGGGGATCGTGTCGAGGATCTCCGAGAGCTTCCGGTCCTGGGCGGCCAGGAGGCGCAGCAGCCGTCCGGCGGCGTAGAAGGCGTCGTCGAAGCCGTAGAATTCGTCGGCGAAGAACATGTGGCCCGAGACCTCGCCGGTGAAGAGGGCGTCCACTTCCTTCATCTTGGCCTTGATCAGGGAGTGGCCCGATTTGTAGAAGATGACCTTGCCGCCGAGGTGTTCGATCTCCTCGACGAGGGCCTGGGAGGACTTGACCTCGACGATGCAGGGCGTCCCCGGATGCTTGGGGAGGATCTCCCGCCAGTACAGGGCCATCAGCGTGTCCCCGTAGATGACCCGTCCCCGGTCGTCGACGACGCCGATGCGGTCCGAATCGCCGTCGAAGCCGACGCCCAGGTCGGCTCCCGATTCGAGGACGGCGGCGATCAGGTCCTGGAGGTTCTCCCGCTTCGTCGGATCGGGATGGTGGTTGGGGAAGGTCCCGTCGGGCTCGCAGAAGAGGGGGATCACGTCGCAGCCGAGGCCCCTGAGGAAGGGCTCGATCATCAGGGCCGCCGTGCCGTTGCCGGCGTCGGCGACGACCTTGAGGGGGCGCTTCAGCTCCAGCCTGGAAAGGAGCATCCTGACATAGGCGTCGCCGATATCGGCCCTGGTGACCGCTCCCGGCCTTTTGGCCTCGTCGAGATCGTCGGCGACGATCATTCCGAGGATCTCCTGGATCTGCCCGCCGTAGAGGGTCGCCTTCCCTTCGGCCAGCTTGAGGCCGTTGAACTCCTTGGGATTGTGGCTCCCGGTGATCATGACGCCACCGCCGGCCTCGCAGTGGTGGAGGCTCCAGTAGAAAAGGGGCGTGGTGGCCTTGCCGATATCGATGACGTCAAGGCCTGTCGCCGTCAGCCCCTCAAGGAGATTCCCGCGGATCCTCTCCGTCGAGAGTCTCACGTCGCCGCCGACGGTGGCCGTCTTCACTCCCTGACGGACGAGGCGGGTTCCCAGGGCCCGGCCGATGAGCTCCACCGTCCTCGGCGTCAACTCTTCCTCGGCAAGGCCTCGGATGTCGTATTCGCGAAAGATGTGCGCCGCAACGTTGGTCATGTCTTTACCTCCTCAGCGTGGAATCAGTCTGATGATGCAGCCTATCATACTCTCTTCCCTCCGGTTGCGGAGGCCGCTTTCCCGCGGACCCTCCGAAGGCGGTGGTCGATGGCCTCTCTCCGGTGACGCCACTGAAAGGGGTCCATGAGGGGGCGTAGCCGGTCGAGAATTCTTCTTGCCTCTTCGGCCCAGGCTCCGGCCCGGTCCAGATTGCCGAGACGGTGTTCCCACGCCTTGGCCAGCTCGACGGCGACGACGAAAGGGTCGGAGCTTCCGGGGAGGGCCTCTTCCCAGAGGGCGACGGCGTCCTCCCAGCGGCGTTCCGCCTTGGCGACAAGGGCCAGGCACTCCAGCGCCTCGGCGGTCCCCGCCTCGCGGGCGAGGTGCCAGAGGCGGAGAGCCTCGTCGTTCCGTCCCCGCCTCCGCCAGGCCTCGCCTGCGGCGACGAGTTCCTCTCCGTCGTCGCTCCCTCCGGCCAGGATCCGGGCGACCCGCTGTCGAAGCAGGGCCAGGGCGACCAGATCCATCCGGTTGTGGTAGAAGACTCCTGTCAGGACGGAGGCGTCGCCGCGATGCAGAAAGTCCCGGTAGAGCTCGGGCACGAGGCTCCCCGGGACGTCCTCGCCGCTGCGGCGCAGACCCAGAACGGAGTGTTCCACCTCGCCGAGGCGGCAGCTGGGGAGGCGCTTGCGCCAGAGGGCCCGGGCCAGCTGGAGAAGATCGAGATGACCGGCGGGATCAAGGGGCTCCTTGCGGTGGAGGATGCGTCGCGTCTCCATGAGCGGGACGTCGAAGCGCTTCCCGTTGTAGGTGATCAGGGGCGAGCGGGGCGGCAGGGTCTCGTCGAGGGCCTCAAGCCAGGTCTTTTCCGCGGCGGGGGAGGTGAGAAAAAGCTGTGTCACCTCCAGGGTGCGGGCCTCGATTCGCCCCACTCCGGCCAGAAAGGCGTAGGTCCCCGTTCCGCCTGCCAGGCCCGTCGTCTCCAGATCGAAACAGAAGGCTCCCTCGCTGTCGCCCCAGCCGTCCGGCAGCGGCGTCGCCGTCCCGTCCAGCTCCACCGTCGTCTCCATCAGGTAGACGCCGTCGCCGAGCCACCGCCCCGGGGGAAGGCCCCGCAGGGAAGCCTTCCCTTCCGCCCTGGGTCGGGCCGGGCCCAGCATCGTCTCCAGCCGGGAGAGGAGCGTCATAGCGATCGTCCCCAAGCCGTCAGATCGTCGACGAGGCGCCGCGTCGTCTCCTTGGCCCCCATCCCCCGGCCCAGGGCGCCGACGCAGGCCGGGCACCCCTCGCCGCAGGGGCAGGCAAGAAGCGCCTCACGGGCCGAGTCGAGCAGCCTCTCGCGGCTCTGCCAGGCTCCCTCGGCCAGGCCCACGCCGCCGGGAAAGTTATCGACGAGATAGATCGTGGGCCGTCCGAAATGGGGGTCCTTGACGAGGCTGTGAACCTGGATGTCGCTCCGGTCGCACATGAGAAAGAGGGGTGCCGTGATCCGCAGCAGATGGGCCAGGCCGGTCAGGGCCGTGCTCTTCTCGTCCTCGTCCCAGGCCGAAAAGAGCTCTTCGGGCAGGCAGAGGCGGCAGGCCGTCGTGTGCATCTGCTCCTCGCCGAGATGGATGTGGCCGTAGCCGACGTTCTCGTGGGTGTTGAGGCGGATCTTCTTGTAGACCGTGGGACGCGCCGCCAGCAGCACCTCGCCCCAGCCCCAGGCGGAGCCGCTCTCGAACTCGTCGATCACTTCGAGCCGCACGGCCAGGTCGGCGTCGGTGTAGTAATCGACGTCCACCTCCTTCACGTAGCAGCGCATCCCCTCGCTGTCCAGCTCCGTCACCTGGTAGCTCTTCCCGCCGTGGAAATAGATCGCCTCGGGGTGGATCAGCATGGGGGCGCTGGGGCGGTCCACCTCGCCGATGACGACGGGCCTGCCCGTCTCGGTCCGGTCGATGATGACATAGTTCTCGCTGGTGGCGCTCCGCAGCGACAATCCCTCGGCGGGGAAGGAGTCGGCCTGCCAGTGATAGCGTCCCCCGGCACGGTGAAGGACCTCCTGGCGCTCCAGGTAGGTCAGAATCTCCGCCGTCTCGGCGTCCCCGAAGGGCTCCCCCTCGCGGAAGGGAAGTTCGAAGGCGCCGCACTTGACGTGATTGACCAGGATGTAGAGGTTGTCGGGGCTGATCCGGGCCCGCTCCGGTGAGCCGCCGAAAAAGTAGTCCGGCTGGTAGGCCAGGAACTGATCCAGGGCGAAGGAGGAGGCGACGAGAATCGCCGCCGAGAGCCCCTGGCGCCGTCCGGCCCGCCCCATCTGCTGGCGTGCCGAGGCGATGCTCCCCGGATAGCCGTGGAGAACGGCCAGCTCCAGCGAGCCGATGTCGACGCCCAGCTCCAGGGCGTTGGTGCTCACCACGCCCAGCAGCTCGCCGCTGCGCAGGCCCCGCTCGATGGCCCGGCGCTCGTTCGGGAGATAGCCGCCCCGGTAGCCGGCGATCCGGTTCGGGTCGACCTTGTGCCGCGTCAGCTCCCGTCGGAGGTAGGTCAGCAGCAGCTCCACGTTGATGCGGCTTCGGGTGAAGACGATGGTGCTGATGCCGCTCGCCAGAGCCTCGCCGGCGATGCGGCTCGTCTCAAGCAGCGACGAGCGGCGGATCCCCAGAGACCGGTTCACGACGGGCGGGTTGTAAAGCAGCACCTGACGTTCGCCCAGCGGGGCGCCGCTGCGCGCCACCAGCTCGACGGGCTCGCCCAGAAGTCTCTCGGCCAGCTCCTTCGGGTTGGCGATCGTCGCCGACGTGCAGATGAAGGTCGGATCCGATCCGTAGAAGGCGCAGATCCGCTTCAGCCGCCGCAGGACGTTGGCCATGTGGGAGCCGAAAATCCCCCGGTAGCTGTGAAGCTCGTCGATGACGATGTAGCGCAGGTTCTCGAAAAGCTTCACCCACTTGGTGTGATGGGGGAGAATTCCCGTGTGGAGCATATCGGGGTTGGTGATCACCACCTGCCCGGCGGCGCGGACCTTGCTCCTCGCCGCGGGGGGCGTATCGCCGTCGTAGGTGAAGGTGCTCACATCGAGGCCGCAGGCCGTCACCGTCTCGTAGAGAGAGGCCAGCTGATCCTGGCTCAGGGCCTTCGTGGGAAAGAGGAAAAGGGCCCGCGAGGCGCTCTCCCGGGCGATCGACTCCAGCACGGGCAGAGTGTAGCAGAGCGTCTTTCCCGATGCCGTCGGCGTCACGACGACGACGTTCTTTCCTGCCAGGGCGAGCCGGAAGGTCTCCTCCTGATGGGTGTAGAGCCCCCTCATGCCCGAGGAGACGAAAAAATCCTTCAGCCGGTCATCCAGCTCCGGCCAGGGGGCGAACTGAGGCTCCCGGGCGGGGAAACGGCGCCGCGCCGTCACCTCGCCGGGCAGCGTCTCGACCCAGTTCAGGAACTGGGGCAGCTTCTTTGTCCCTTCCAGCAGCATCGTCGGCCTCCTTCGGAAGACTGTCATGACCCTATGGTAGCTCCCGGCAGCCTTCAGGGCAATTTCCCGGTCGTTTCTGCTATGATGGTCCCTATCCCGAGTCCCTCTTCGAAAGGGATGATCGGAGGAGGATTGCCATGACCGGTCTTTCCGCCGTCGTTCCTCTTCTTCTCACTGTCTTTCTCGGCTGGGCCCTGCGGCGCAAGGGCTTCCTGAAAGAGGGGACGGCCTCTCAGCTGATGTGGCTTCTCTACTGGGTCTCCCTGCCGGCCCTTCTCTTCCGGAAAACCGTCTCCGTCGGTGGTGACGCTCTCCTCAACGGCAACCTCTTCATCGCCATACATCTTTCCTACCTCTTCATGCCGCCCCTGGCCTGGCTTCTGGCCCGGGCCGCCGGAGAGGACCGCCGCCGCGCCGCCGTCTCCACCCTTGTCTCGATCCGCTCCAACAACGTCTACATGGGACTGCCCGTCATCGCCCTGACCCTGGGGCCGGAGGGCGTGGAGGCCCTCTCCCTCTATCTCGCCATGGGGCTTTTTTCCTACAACCTTCTCTCTCTTGCCTGGGCCCAGGTCGCCCTCTCCGGCGGCCTTTCCCGGCGTCATCTTCTCGATACGGCCCGGTCTGTGGCGTTCAACCCTCTGTTCCTGGCCTGCCTGGCCGGCGTCGGCGCATCCCTCCTGGGCTTCGGCGAGCTGCCGCGGTGGCTTGACGCCTTTCTGGAGATCCTCGGCGACCTCGCCACGGCCTTGGCGCTGCTGGCCTTGGGCGCCTCGATCCGTCTCGGCAACCCTCTGGAGACGCTCTGCTCCGCCTGGCGGGACACGGCCTTTCGCCTTCTCGTCCATCCCGCCGTCATGGCGGCCCTCTTCTTCCTCTTTCCCGTCGAACCCGTCGTCGCCGCCGCCGTCATCCTGGCTACGGCCATGCCCAGCGCCGTCAACAACTTCATCCTGGCCAAGGGCATGGAAATGGACAGCGACTACGCCGGTGAAGTCGTCGCCGCCTCGACGGTCCTCTCCCTCGTCACCATCCCCCTATGGATAGGGTGGATCGCCTAGGGTGCACCTACCTCCCGGCCAGTTTCCCTTCCTCCACGGACCAGGTCTTGTTTCGGTAGGTGAGCCTCACCGGTTCGTAGACGATGGCCTCCGTCACCAGCCGGGCCGAATCGTCGAGAAGATGCTTCAGAAGCCGGATCTGCCCCACGACGGGAACGGCATAGTCGAGCCCTTCCCCTTCCGCGAAGAGTTTCGGGTCCTCCTTGTGGCCGGCAAAGCGGAGGGTCATTTCGTCGGCGCCGTCGACGATCTTCAGCGATGCTTCCAGGGACGAGGGGAATTGGCCCCCCGCATAGGCCGCGAAAAGTCCGAGCTCGGGGTCGTAGCCGATGACGGCCTCGCCGCCCCGGGGCGAGAGCCGCTCCGAACCGGGAGCGAGAAGCCTCACGTCGTCGGGACGGAAGCGGGCGATCTCCTGCCCCTCGCCGAGAGCGAGAACGAGTTCGAAAGTGCCGTCACGGAGGACGAATTGGTTGTCCTTCTGAAAGGCGCCGCTTCCCGTCACCCACCCCTCAGGCAGGCTCAGGGCCAGCGTGTCCCGCTGGGCCCGGCGCCGGACCAGCTCCAGGCGGATGGAAGCCAGATCCCGCTCCAACTTGCGCAGCACCGCGGTGTCCTTTTCCCTTTCGTAGATCAGAAGCAGATCCTGGTTGCGCAGGCCGTTTTCGGCCAGAAGCTGCTCCGTCAGCCCTTTCGTTTCCGTCTCGAGCTCCCTGGCCAGGTCCTGGGGAGACGACCCTCCGTCAAGGGAGTGAAGAATCCAGAGGTTCAGCTCTTTTTCGTAACCCTCGTCGACGTTCTGCTGAAAACAGGCCTTCGCCCGCTCCAGATCCTGAAGGTCGAGATAGCGCAGCCCGGCGTACAGTCGGTTTGCCCCGTCTTCCGTTCGGGAATGGGCGAGGAGGATTTCCAGGTCCCGAGCCAGCGCCTCTCCTTCGCCGGTCCCCCGGAGCTGGGCCCGGTTCATGGCCACGGCGGCGTAGAAGGGGTCGTAGCGCAGGATGGGACGCCAGTTCTTCTCGAAAGCGGAGTAGGCCTCTTTCGCTTCATCGCTTTTCCCCAGCTCCTGGGCCGTCCTTCCCAGAACGTACCAGAAAGGAGGGTAGGCGATGAAGCGCTCCTTCAGCCGCTCCAGCCGCCTGAGACGCCGCTCGGCGTCGCTGTCGGCGAGGGCTTCGTGAAAGGCGGCCAGGTCCTGCTGGCTCAGACGCAGGGCGTCGTCGAGGCCGTAACGGCGCTGCAGCTTCCAGGAGGCCGCCAAAAGCTCCTTCTGGAGTTCGTTGAGCTGCCGGCGCTGTTCCTTGTCGAGGCTCCAGAGTTTCTCCCCCAGCTCGACGCGGTAGTCGTCCATGCGGTTTTTATGGTCGAAATAGGTCGTCCCGGCGGCGAAGGCTCCTTCGAGAATCGCTCCGTAGCTTCCCTTGGCCGTCGATGACGCTTCCGAGAGGGACTGGAGCACCGTCCGCTTCACGTTGCGCTGGTAGGCCCGGAAGAAGGCGTCTTTCTCGGCCTCCCGGAGAAGGCCGTCGTGGAGAAGGGTCAGAAGGGACTGAAAGAGGGAGATGAGCTCCTCGTCGGCCTCGATGTTGCCGAAGCTGATGTTGTTGATGATGTTGCGATACTCCTGGTCCAGGACGAGGCGGTCGCCGTAGTGCAGGGTCTCCGAGACGGAGACGACGCAGGTGTTGAGGGCCAACATGGTGAAAAGCGGGTCGTAGGGCGGGCGCTCGTCGGCCCGGGCCGCCGGCGGAAGGGCAAAGGAAAGAAGCAGGGTCAGGGCCAGAAGCGGGGTCAGACGTCGTTTCAAGATGATCCTCCTTGTCCTGGAGTCCTCGCTTTTATCTCCCCAGGGCCTCTATAATAAGCGGTTGAAGATGTTCCCTTATCTTTGAGGAGGTTACCCTAAGAGATGGTTCCCGAGAAGATGATCAGACGCGTTTTCTCCCTTGCACAGCTTCTTTTTTTCCTGGTCGCCCTGCCGCTTTCGGCCGGAGCGGAAGAGCCCTTCTCCTTCGATGTCGTTGTCGATCGTGCCCGGGAGCTCGCCGGGACGCCCTTCGAAGACCGGAGCCGGACCATTCCCGACTTTCTCCTCGACATCGATTATGACCGGTGGCGCGATATCCGTTTCCGCCCCGAGAAGGCGCTCTGGAAGGAGGAAGGCCTTCCCTTCCAGCTCCAGTTTTTCCACCCCGGCCTTTTCTACGACCGCGGGGTGACGATTCATGTCGTCGACGGCGGTCGGGCCGTCCCTCTTCCCTTCGATCCCGAGAGCTTCGATTACGGGGCCAACGGCTTCAAGGAGAGGATCCCCGCCGACCTGGGCTATGCCGGTTTCCGCATCCATTATCCCATCAACCGCGACGATTACCACGACGAGATCGCCGTCTTCCTCGGCGCCAGCTACTTCCGGGCCGTCGCCAAAGGGCACCAGTACGGCCTTTCGGCCCGGGGGCTCGCCGTCGACACGGCCCTCCCCTCGGGTGAGGAGTTCCCCTGGTTCCGCGAGTTCTGGGTCCTCAAGCCCGCTCCGACGGAGACTTTCATCAAGGTCTTCGCCCTTCTCGACAGTCCTTCGGCGACGGGGGCCTACCGCTTCATCATCGTTCCCGGCGCCGAGACCCGCATGGATGTCTCGACCGTCCTTTTCCAGCGCCGCCCCGGGGCCAAACTCGGCATGGCGCCTCTGACGAGCATGTTCTTCTACGGGGAGGAGTCCAACGGGCGCCGCGGCGACTTCCGCCCCGAAGTCCACGACTCCGACGGGCTCCAGGTGCGCTTCGACACGGGAGAGTGGCTCTGGCGCCCGCTGAAGAATCCCAGCCGCCTCGAAATATCGGCCTTTCAGGCCGTCAATCCCCGCGGCTTCGGCCTTCTCCAGCGGGACATCGACTTCGACCACTATCAGGACCTGGAGGCCGGCTACGAACGGCGTCCCAGCCTCTGGGTCGAGCCCCGCGGCGACTGGGGGGCCGGCCATGTCGAGCTCATCGAAATCCCCACGGAGCTGGAAATGCACGACAACATCGTCGCCTTCTGGGTTCCTCGGGATCTTCCCCAGCCCGGCGAGCCCCTGTCCCTCGACTACGTCCTCCGGTGGACCCCTCCCCGCCCCGTCGAACCGTCGAGCGGACGGGTCGTCGCCACCCGCATGGCCGACGGACGCCTTCAGGGGGCCCGAAAGATCGTCGTCGACTTCGAAGGCGGCGAACTGGAGGCTATCGGTCCCGATGCCGGCCTGGTCAGCGTCGTCACCGTCGGCGACGGAGCCCGCCTGACGGAAAAACAGCTCCGGAAGAACGTCGTCACCGGCGGATGGCGCCTCGTCTTTCAGGTTGTTCCCGAAGAGCAGGGGAAGCTCAAGGGCGTCTTCGCCACCGGCCGGCCGCCCGTCGAACTCCGGGCCTTCCTCAAAAAGGGGGAAAACCTTCCTGACGTCCTCACCGAGACCTGGTCCTACAGTCTCAATTTCTGAAGCCATGTCCTCCCTTGCCGAGGCCCGGGACCGGGCGCTGCTCTACATCCGTCTCCTGCCTCTCGCACCTCTTCAGGGAGTCGCCCTCGCTTTGAGCGCCCTTGAGGAGGGGGCCGGGAAAGAGAACCCCGTCGCGGTGACGATGGAGCGTCTCATCGAGGCGTCTCCTTCCGTCGACGTCGCCGCGCCGGTGCCGCCCCTCGAAAGAGGTGCCGTCGTTCCCGAGGAGCTGGAGACATCCCCCTTTAGGGCCTTCGTCGCCGCGCGGAAGCGCCGCCTCGCCGACATCGCCGGAGGAGATCCGTCATGAGCGCCGATGGAGTCTCCCGGCGGTGGATGCGGTCGGCCTTCCTGCGCCGCATCCTTCTGGCCGGTCTCATCTTCCTCCCCACCGTCCTCGCCACGGCCTACATGGCCGACGTCCTCCCCCATAAAGGGGGGACGATGCTGGAGAAGGCCATGGTGGCCGTCTTCGCCGCCCTCTTCGCCTGGATCTCCATCGGCTTCTGGACGGCCGTCATCGGCTTCTTCGTCCTCCTCCTGGGGCGGAACCCCTACTCCCTCTCCCGCCTCTGCCGCGATCCCCGAAGCCCCCTCCCCGAGGAGGCGACGACGGCCATCCTCATCCCCATCTACAACGAGGAGATGGGGCGGGTCCTGGCGGGAGTCCGCGCCGTCTGGGAGTCGCTCGGTCCGACGGGACAGCGGGACCGCTTTCATTTCTTCCTCCTCAGCGACACCGGTGATCCCGACCGTCGCCTCGACGAGGAGCGGGGATGGGCCGAACTGCGGGCCGAGCTGGGTGCGGAGGAAAGCCTCTTCTACCGCCGTCGCCGCCGCAACCGCAAGCGCAAAAGCGGCAACGTCGCCGACTTCTGCCGCCGCTGGGGCCGGGCCTACCGCTACATGGTCGTCTTCGACGCCGACAGCGTCATGGCCGGATCGACGCTGGTCCGCCTCGTCCACATGATGGAGCGTGCCCCCAAGGCCGGCATGATCCAGACCGTCCCCATGCCCGTCAACCACGACTCGCCCCTGGCACGGATGCAGCAGTTCTCGGCCCACCTCTACGGCCCCCTCTTCGCGGCGGGACTGCACTACTGGCAGCTTGGAGACGCCCAGTACTGGGGACACAACGTCATCATCCGCACCGAACCCTTCATGAAACACTGCGCCCTTCCCGATCTGCCGGGCAAACCGCCTCTGGGCGGCACGATCCTGAGTCACGACTTCGTCGAATCGGCCCTCATGCGCCGCGCCGGCTGGGGAGTCTGGCTCGCCTACGACCTTGACGGCAGCTGGGAGGAGACGCCGCCGACGGTTCTCGACGAAATGAAACGCGACCGCCGCTGGTGCCAGGGCAACCTTCAGCACCTGCGCCTCCTCTTCGCCCGAGGCCTCTTCCCGGCCTACCGCATCCTCTTCGTCAACGGCGCCATGTCCTACGTTTCGGCCCTGCTCTGGCTCGTCTTCCTCGTCCTGGGCAGCGTCGAAGCCCTGGCTGAGGCGATCCTGGAGCCGGCCTACTTCGGCGACGTGCCGACCCTCTTTCCCCAGTGGCCCGTCTGGTATGCCCGCTGGGCCGTCGCCCTCCTGGCCTCGACGGCCGTCATCCTCTTCCTTCCCAAGATCCTGGGCGTCCTCCTCGCCTTTCTTCAGCGACGGACGGACTCCTTCGGAGGGGGGCGGGCCGTCGTCGCGGGCGTCCTCCTCGAATCCGTCGTCGGGACCCTTCTGGCGCCGGTCCGGATGCTCTTTCACAGCCGCTTCGTCTTCGTGACCCTCTTGGGGCGCAACATCGGCTGGGACGCCCAGGACCGGGGCGACAGGGGGATCCCCTGGAGCGACGCCTGGACCGCCCACGGCGTCGGCACCGCCGTCGCCCTGCTCTGGGGGCTCGTCCTCTTCGTCTTCAACCGGGCCTTCTTCTGGTGGCTCTCGCCCATCCTGGCCGGCCTCGTCCTCGGTGCCCCCCTATCGGTCTACACCAGCCGTCCCGACCGCGGCCGCAGGCTCCGTGGCCGCGGCCTCCTGCTCATCCCCGAAGAGATCGATCCTCCCCGTGAGCTGAGAGATCTCCAAGCCTTTGAAAGGGCCTGGCGGGACCGTCGGAGGGAAGACCCTCTGAGAGGGCTCTCCGGATTTGCCCGTGCCGTCGTCGACCCCGCCGCCAACGCCCTTCACAGGGCTCTCGTCGGCCGCGGCGAAGCTGTCCGCGAGCGGAGCCGCGCCAAAAACGGGTCTCTTGTCGAAAAGGCCCTCAGGGAAGGGCCCCGCGGCCTGAATCGCGCCGAAAAAAGCCGTCTTCTCGACGATCCGGCCGGTCTGGCCGAACTGCATCGCCGGCTCTGGACGGAGGGCGATCTCGCGGACTGGCTGGGGATGGCCCCTTGAAACCCCCCATGGGTATATGCTAGAATAGCCCCGTTGCGAGAGTTCGTCCCTTTCGGGGCGGCGACCTGATGAAGGAGTGATGGCCATGACGGTCAAAGTCTACAGCACCCAAACCTGCCCCTGGTGCGACAAGGCCAAGGACTATCTCAAGGGCAAAGGCGTCGCCTTCGACGTTGTCGATGTCGGAGCCGACCGCGCCGCCGCCATGGAGATGGTCAAGAAGACGCGCCAGATGGGCGTTCCCGTCGT
>JAHDQY010000002.1 GCA_018433595.1 Synergistales bacterium | reverse complement strand
CCTGATAAAAAGAAAATCATCGAAAGAGACAGCCTCTTCGATAGAAATGGTAGAGGGGGAGCTTGACAGGTTAAATCAAACGATAAGGCATCTTTTGTCTTTTGCCGGCCCGCAATCCCTGATATTGAATAAAATGAGCATCAACGATTTGCTGGACTGGTTTTCTGGAGCCTACAGACCGCAGTTTGAAGAGGTTGGCGTCATTTTTGAATTGATCAAGCCGGAAAGGGATTTCGTCATCCTGGGCGACCGCCCCTCGCTGGAGCAGGTGCTGATGAATCTTGCCTCCAATAGCATGGATGCCCTTTCGGAGGGAGATGCCTTCAGGCTCGAAGCCTGCGCCGTCGGCGAGGAGGGCATCGTCAGGATCAGCGATACCGGAACGGGAATCGCCGAAGAGGATCTCGGGAGGGTGTTTGACCCCTTTTTCACCACGAAATCCGAAGGAACGGGGTTGGGCCTCTCCATCGTCTATCGGATCATCGAATCTCATGGAGGGTATATCGATGTTGACTCAGGGCGGGGAAGGACGATCTTTACGGTGCATTTCCCTCTCGGGAGGGCGGAGGGGGTGCAGGCGGCGTGCTCGTCAGAATCATTGAAGACGAACTGACCCTTTCCGAGGGGCTCCGCATGGCCCTCTCCGACGAAGGGTATTCCGTTGAAGTCGCGCGCAGCCTTGAAGAGGCGGAGGGCCTCGCCTCGGAGGCTGAGGCCGAGGTGGTCCTTCTTGATGTCAAGCTTCCCGACGGCAACGGCCTGGACTATCTGAGCCTTCTTCTGAGGCGGACTCCGGAGGCGAAGGTCGTCGTCATGACCGCTTTCGGCGACAGCCCTACCGTCGTCCGGGCCATTCAGGAGGGGGCCTACAACTTTCTGGACAAGCCCTTCCCTCTGGAGGCCGTTCTGCACATGGTCGCCAGGGCGGCGGAATCTCTCGCCCTCGAACGGAAGGTGCGCCACCTCTCGGACAGCCAGGCGGTCCCTTTCATCGGCGATTCCCCGGCGATGACGGCTGTCCGTGCCTTCGTCGAGAAGGTGGCGCCTCATGAGAATGTCAACATTCTCGTCACCGGTGAAAGCGGCGTCGGCAAGGATGTCGTGGCCCGGGCCATTCATGGTCGATCGGGAGCCAGGGGGGATTTCGTCACCCTCAACTGCCCGGCTGTTCCGGAAGGCCTCGTGGAGGCCGAGCTTTTCGGCTACCGCAAGGGCGCCTATACCGGTGCCGCAGAGGCGAAGCTGGGCCTCGTCGAGATGGCCGACGGGGGCACGCTCTTTCTCGACGAGATCGGCGACATGCCCCTCTCGCTTCAGGGCAAGCTGCTGCGGTTTTTGGACAGCCGTTCCCTGAGGCCTCTGGGAGGGACGAAGGAGAGGACCGTTGCCTTGCGGGTGATCTGCGCCACCTGCGCCGACCTGAGGGAGCGGTGCGAGACCGGCCGTTTCCGGAAGGACCTGTTTTATCGGATCTCCATGTTGCCCCTGGAGATCCCTCCCCTCAGGGAGAGGGGACAGGACGTGCTGCTCCTTGCCGCCTACTGGCTTCGCCAGCTGAGCGGCAACCGGAGGAACGCGCCTCTTGCGCTGAGCCCCGAGGTCGAGGATCTCTTCCTGGCTCATCCCTGGCCGGGCAACGTGCGTCAGCTCAAAAACCTCCTTGAGAGGGTGCTGATCCTCAAGGAGGGAGGTTCCGTCGTGAGCCTGAAAGATCTGCCTCAGGACTTTGTCGATGGGGGATTCGGCGGCGGTCCGAAAAGCACTTCATGCGACGGGGGGCTCCCTCAACGGCTGGAGGTGCTGGAGAGGGAGGCGATCCGATCCGCCCTGGCGCGCTTCTCGGGAAACCGGACCAAGGCGGCGGAATCCCTCGGCATCTCGCGTTACGCCCTTTTGCGGCGGCTGCAGAGCTACGGGGAAGACCTGTGATCAGCAAGAGGGGGTGCTGACGGACTCTTCCCTTTTTGGCGAGATCCCGACATGGGCACGTCAACGTGGAGGTGCAAGCCCTCTTGAGGTGCTGGAAGAAGCTTCCGAATCAGAGCCATGCTTCGCAGGAGGTTCATTCCCTCTGGACTTTTTCCTGACTTAGGGAAGAAGCACGTACATTTTTATGGGGCGTCCTATATTCTGATAAGCGCTTTTGGTAACCGCCTTTCCCGAAGAAACGAGAAATTCGAGATACCGCCGGGCGGTAACCCGGGAAACTCCGGTGCGCTCCGCCACCTCGTTGGCGCTGCAAGGCTCCGGAGATGTCCGTAGAATCGAGAGAACCTGCCGGAGCTTCTCCTCGTGAAGCCCTTTAGGGAGAAGGAGCTCCTCCTGTTTGCGTTGTCGGAAGGCAAGGCTGTCCAGTGTGTCCTGGTCCAGTTTTTTCCCGTTTTTGAAGGATCGGTAGTATCGGACATAGGTTCCCAGGGCGATGCTGTATCGCTCGAAACTGAAGGGTTTCACGAGATAATCGAAGGCTCCGTTCCGGAGGATGTCCTGAACCACTTCGGGCTCCGAGGCGGCGGTAACGGCGATGACATCCACGGGACACCGGGAGTGCCGAATTTTCCGAAGCATGGCCACCCCGTCCATTCTGGGCATGTAGACATCGAGCATCACCAAACGCAGAAAAGGCCTTTTTTCCAGCATCAGCAAGGCCTCTTTCCCATCGCCTGCCACGCCGCCGAGAAGAAAATTCTTCAGCGCTGCGAGATAACGCCGATGAATCTCCACCACCATGGGATCATCCTCAACAATAAGCACGGGGATCTGGTTCATCCGAAGCTCCTTCCGGAAAATCCACGATGCATTCCGTCCCCTCCTCCGAACTTTCCAAATGCAGCTCTCCCCGGTACAGCTCCACCACCCGCATGACATTGAACAATCCGAAACCGGAGCTTTCTCGGTAGGGAGTTTTTTTGGTGGTTACCCCCTTTCCCAGGATTTTTTCCCGCAATTCCTCGGGAATGCCTTCTCCCCGATCCCGCACGGAAATGAGAAGGCGCCCTGATTCGTGATAGATCCCGAAATCCACCACCTGCCGGGAGGGTTCCAGGAAAGCCACTGCCTCCATGGCGTTTTCCAGGATATTTCCCAACACCGCCACCAGATGCCGGGGAGCAATTCCCGAGGATTCCCCTAAAAAGCTGTTTTCATCGAGATTCATCTTGATATCGAGCTCCCGACACCGTCCCATTTTGGCGAGAATGAGTCCCCCCACTTCGGGAACCCGGATCCTGCGAATCACCAGGGAAACAAGGTTCGTTCTGTCCTCTACCACAGTGGAAAGGAAATGAGTTGCCCGATCGTATTCCCCGAGATGCAGGAGTCCCGAGAGAGTCTGAAGCTGATTCAGGAATTCATGTTTCTGTATGCGCAACGCTTCGAGATACCGTCGGACTCCCGTGAGTTCCTCCGCCATAACCTGAATTTCCGTCATGTCCCGAAAACTCGCCAAGGCCCCCATTACCTCGCCGTTTACCATCAGGGGAACCCTGTTCGTCAGGATGTGGGTATGATGAATCACCTGCTCCTGATCGAATTCCGCCTTTCCCGAACGGAGCACTTCGGGAAGCCGGGTATTGGGAAGTATCTCTTCCACAGGGTGTCCCACCACATCATCTGAAGTCACTTGAAGCAGTTTTCGGGCTGTGCTGTTGATAAGAAGGATGCGTCTTTCACGATCCACCGAGATGATCCCCTCTCGGACGGAGTCGAGAAAAACTTCTCGTTCCTGGAGGAGGCTCTGAATTTCGTGGGGTTCCAAACCACGGATGGAGCGCTTGATGTTCCATGCCAGAAAACAGGCTCCCCCTATACCTAAAAGTCCTCCCACTGCAAGGGCCAAGATGAGGCGCCGAGAAAGCTCCCATCGCATAGCCTGCACCATGGTGAGCAGGGTGCCCACCGACACGGCTCCGACGATCTCTCCTTCCCGGAAAATGGGAGCGAAGGCTCGGAGCGAAGGCCCCAGGGTTCCCACTGCCTTGGAAAGATAGGGCCCTCCCTGGAAAACCCTTTTTTCGTCTCCTCCCACAAAAGCCTGGCCGATGCGTTCCGGTACGGGGTGGGAATAACGGCGGCTGAAACGATCGAACACCACCACGTAGGAGGTCTTCGTTTCGATCCGTATCCGATCCGCCACGGGCTGAATATGTTTTTCTCCTCCGGGAACCCCCACCCATTTCTGCACCGTAGGCATGGCTGCCACGGTTTTGGCGATATTCATGACATTCTCTCCCAGACGGGCTTCGTAGGGAGCCACCACCTGGGTTTCCACCACGAGTCCCACTCCCACGAGAGAGATGAGCAGAAAGAACAAGGTGAGAAAAAATATCTTTGTACGCAGTTTGTAGGGAGAGCCGGAAATCCGGAACATGAAACATCTCCTCGTTCCTTCTGCAGGACATCGATCAGGCAATGTAAATTGAGCCCTTCGAAGCAGTTTGTGGGAAAAGCTTCATCTGTGCGCGATACTCTGGTATTCCATCACGTTTTTCCATTAGCCTGAAAGGGATTCGCCAGAGAGGTGAATGGCTGGCTGGAAAAGGGACCACCTCATAGAGCCCTCAAGCCATCATCCTCTGCAAGCAACTTGCAGAGGAGTTGAGAATCAGAGAACAGCCTATTAAGAGTATACCCGGAAACGACATTTTAATAAAGAAATCCCCCACCCACCGAGAGGTGAACAGAAGTGTACAGAAGGATTCTTTATGTACGAATAGGTTTTCTTTTAAATTTTCATTTGTATTCTTGTGGTGAAAGAAGGCATTTTGTGGCGTGTCTGTTTTGTGGGGCTCTGTGAAGTGACTTCTTTAGGGAAGATGAGGTGAGGAGAACGTGATGAGAAAAGAAGCCATCTACGAAGAGGCGCTCTTGTTGCACCGGAAGTACCGGGGAAAACTCACGATGGGAAGCCGCATGGAGGTAAAAACCATGAAGGATCTGGCCCTCGTGTATACCCCGGGAGTGGCAGAACCCTGCCGTGAAATCCAGCGGAATAGGGAAGCCCTCTACGAAGTCACCACCAAACACAACATGGTGGCTGTCATCACCGACGGCAGTGCGGTGCTGGGGCTGGGAAATATCGGAGCGGATGCCTCCCTTCCTGTGATGGAGGGGAAATGCATCCTCTTTAAGCGCTTTGCGGATATCGAAGCTTTCCCTCTCTGTATCGATTCCCAGAATGTGGATGTAGTGGTGGGAACCAGCCGTCTCGTAGCCACCTCCTTCGGAGGTATCAACCTGGAGGACATCGCAGCTCCCCGGTGTTTCGAAATTGAGCGGAAGCTTCAGGAACTTGTGGACATCCCGGTCTTTCACGATGACCAGCATGGCACGGCGGTCATCGCCGTGGCAGGGCTCTGGAACGCCCTCAAAATCGTAAACAAGAAAATCGAAGACTGCAAAATCGTTCTCTCCGGGGCGGGAGCTGCGGGAGTGGCCATCACCAAGCTCCTCATCTCGGTAGGAGCCGGAGAAATCATCCTCTGCGACCGGGGCGGGGCCATCTATACAAGGCGGCCGGAACACATGAATTGGATCAAGGAAGAAATCGGAAGTATCACGAATTCCTCTAAATTTAGAGGAACTCTCGGAGAAGCCCTTAGGGGGGCGGATGTCTTCATGGGAGTCTCGGGACCGGGACTCGTCACGGGCGACATGGTGCGGAGCATGGCGAAAGATCCGGTACTCTTCGCTATGGCGAACCCCACCCCGGAAATTTATCCCGATGAAGCCAGGAAGGCAGGAGCCGCAGTCGTTTCCACCGGACGGAGCGACTTCCCCAACCAGATCAACAACTGTCTCGGTTTTCCTGGCATTTTCAGGGGCGCTCTGGACGTACGGGCCCGGGTAATCAATGAGGAGATGAAGCTCGCCGCCACCAAGGCCCTGGCGGAGCTGGTGCCGGAGTCGGAACTTTCCCCAGAGTACATTATCCCCGAGGCTCTGGATGCCCGGGTGGTGCCCGCAGTGGCTGCGGGAGTGGCCGAGGCTGCCCGTAGGAGCGGGGTGGCAAGACTGTAGGGGGACAGGCACTGCGTGCGTTGAGATGCCCTTGTCGACGTGGGTGCGCGGGTCTTAAGGCCCAGATCACTACAAGGAGGTCGGTTGGATTATGAAGCGAGTGGCGTTATTTAGTCTGGTGGCGTTATTGGCAGTAACGCTGGGAGCTTCCTGCGCGTCTGCCGCGAAGACGCTCAAGCTAGGACACATTGCGGATCCTTCAAACCCCTACGCCCGGGGAGCCCAGAAATTTGCGGATCTCGTGGCGGAAAAGAGCAAAGGGGAGATAGAAATTCAGGTTTTCCCCAGCAGCCAATTGGGCAGTCAGAGAGATCTTGTGGAAGGGCTCACCTTCGGAACGGTGGACGTGGTTCTTACGGGGACCGCAGTGCTGGGGAACTTCTTGCCTGAAATCGCGGTGTTTGATCTTCCCTTTATCTTCCGGGACCGCCAGCATGCCTTCAAGGCCCTCGACACGATTGGCATGGAAATGGGAGTCAAGCTGGAACCCCAGGGCATGAAGCTTCTCTGCTTCATGGAAAACGGTATTCGCAACATGACCAATAATGTCCGTTCCATCAAGGGTCCCGAAGATATGAAGGGTCTGAAAGTCCGGGTTATGGAGCAACCCGTATACATCGAAATGATGAAGGCCCTCGGCGCAAGTCCCACACCCATGGCCTTCAGCGAGCTCTTCACATCTCTTCAGAAGGGTGTCATCGACGGCCAGGAAAATCCCGCTGCCCACATTTACACCAAGCGCTTCTTCGAAGTCCAAAAGTACATCTCCAAAACCGAGCACGTCTATGCGGCGGAGCCTGTGCTCATCAGCCTTGCAACTTGGAACGGCCTCACTCCGGAGCAGCAGGAAATAGTGCAGGAGGCCGCCGATGAGGCCAGGGACTGGCAACGCCAGCTCGCCATCGATGAGGAATCCGAATTCTGGGAGAAGATCGCCGAGAGCGGGAAGTGCGAGATTCTGGAGGCTGGCGAGATCGACAGGGAGGGCTTTAAAAAGGCCACCGCCAAGGTCTGGGAAATGATGGAGAGCCGTTTGGGCAAGGAGAATATCGAAAGGGTCGTCAATACGCAGTAAGATCCATCATTCTCGTCCCTTCTACGGAGATACAGGAAAGCATCCCTTTTCTCTAACACACACCACAACATCTGCGGGGGCTCTTGCCCCCGCAGTACTCTCTAGGAGGTGGCCCTATGGGGCAGATGCTGACGTTTATTGACGGGCTTCTGCGGAAGATCGTCGTTTTTGCCATAGGACTCATGCTGTCCATCATCTTTCTTCAGGTGACCCTGCGCTACGTCTTTCACTTTACCTTTTCCTTTTCTGAGGAGCTTGCCCGGTATCTTTTCGTATGGACCGTCTTCCTCTGCATTCCCGTGGTGGCCAAGGCGGGAGGACATATGGCGGTGGGAGTCGTTACCGAGCGGATCCAGGGGTTCTGGTCGAAGGTGTGCCTGACCTCGGGAAGTTTTCTTACCCTGCTCTTTTCGACAATTCTCTTCTGGCAAGGAGTGCGCATGGTTAGGTTGACCCAGTTCCAGACCTCTCCCGCCCTGGGGATTAAAATGTCCCACGTGTATCTCGCGATCCCTCTGGGAGCGGCGATGCTTCTCCTCATAACCCTGGAGGGACTCTTCGAGGTGTTCCGAAACAGGGATGGTGCGGAAAGCTCAGGAGGGGGGCATGCCTGATGGTGACGTGGGTGATCCTCAGTGTCTTTATCGGGGTGCTCCTTGTGGGGGCTCCCATCGGTGTGGCTCTGGTCCTTTCTTCGGGGGCGGTGCTCTATTTTATGTTGCACATCCCTGTTGTTGTGATGGCCCAACGCATGTTCACTTCCATCGATTCCTTCTCCTACATGGCGGTGCCCTTTTTCATGCTTGCCGGAGCTTTTATGTCTGCTGGAGGAGTGACGAGGCGCATCGTTGACTTTGCCAGCGCCCTAGTGGGAGCCATGGCGGGAGGTCTTGCTCAGGTGGTATCGGTATCGGGGATGTTTTTCGCTGCCCTTTCGGGATCCTCCGCAGCCACCACCGCCGCCATCGGTTCCGCCATGATCGACGAAATGGAAAATCGGGGCTACGGCAAAGCCTTTGCCGCAGCGGTTGTGGCCGCAGCGGGTACCGTGGGTATCGTCATTCCCCCCAGCATCACTATGGTGGTTTACGGAGTGGTGGCGGAATGTTCCATCGGGGATCTTTTCCTGGCGGGTTTTATCCCGGGAATTATCATGGGGCTTTCCATGTGTGTGGTGAACTACTTTATTGCCAAGAAGCGCAATTATCGGGGTGAGGGGACCATGTCCCTCGATGAAACCTGGCGTGCCTTCAAGCGCTGCTTCTGGGCGCTCCTCATGCCCGCCATCATCATCGGGGGGATTTACGGGGGGATCTTCACTCCTACGGAATCCGCCGCGGTGGCGGCAGTATACGGGGCCTTCATCGGCATGTTCGTCTATAGAGAGCTGAAATGGCGTGACATTCCCAAGGTGCTTCTTAAGGCCGCCATGAGCACCACCATGATCATGTTTGTGGTGGGGGGAGCCAACGTCTTCGGGTGGATTCTCACCAACGCCCAGGTACCCCATAAATTGGGGGCTCTTTTCGTCAGTATCACCTCAAGCCCTGTGGTCTTCCTGATTCTGGTGAATTTGCTCCTTCTCTTCCTGGGAACCCTTATCAATGCCTCGGCGGCCGTGGTCATCGTCACTCCCATTTTGCTGCCCGTGGCTCTGAGCATGGGGATCGATCCGGTTTTTTTCGGGGCCATCATGGTAGTGAACCTTGCCATCGGCTGCATTACCCCTCCGGTGGGGCTGGACCTCTTCGTGGTCTCCAGCATTACGGGAATTTCCATCGATCGGATCATCAAGGAGATCGTGCCCTATCTCCTGGTGCTTCTGGCGGTGCTTGTCTTTCTCACCTACTTTCCTAGTGTCACTTTGTTCCTGCCCAACCTTCTGGGAAGCTAACGGAGATCGAAAGAGGGGAGACCGGTTCCGGTCTCCCCTCTTTCGATCTGGTGTGTTCAGTCCGATCGATTCCGGTCAGACGCTGCGGGGAAGCTCGGCCATCACCGTTTTCGGGATGACCATTCGCAGGGTGATCTTCTCGTTGACGATCTGGGAGATGCGAAGATCGCAGGTGGCGCTGAGGAGTCTGTAGGCGTCGGGAGTCGAGAGTCTTCTGAAGTCGGCGATCATCTCGACGGACTCCTTGACGGCCCGCTTCGAGCAGGCGTCGAAGCTCTCCTCGCTCGCGACGATCATGAAGGAACGGGGGGTCTCGATGACGGGGAGGGCAAGGGAGAGGCCCGGCGCTTTCGAGACGGAGAGCAGGGCCTCTCCGGCGATTTCGATGCCCGTCCCGCTCAGCTCGCCGTCTCCCATGCAGGCGTGAAAGTCGCCCAGGGCCAGGTTGGCGCCGTCGACGAAGACGGGGAAATAGACGGAGTTGCCCGGCCGCACGTCCTTCGTGTCCATGTTTCCCCCGTGGTCGCCGGGAACGGCGCAATGGACGCTCCCCTTCGCGGGCGAGACGCCGAGGACGCCGATCATGGGCGCGAGGGGAAGCCGGAGGGTCTCGGAGAAAAGGGCTTCGCCGCGGCAAAGGGGAATGATTTTCGTCTCCGCCTCTTCGATGAGGTCGCCCCGGCTTCCCAGGCCGGGAGAGGTGACCATGACCCCCTGGGAGTCCAGGAAGAGATCGTGAATGCGGACCTTGATCGCCTCTCCCGCCTTGACGCCCCTGACGGCGATGGGGCCCGTCGAGGCGTCCATGATCGTCGTGTCGATCTGGGGCCGGAGGACGTTTTCCGAGCGGATCTGGCCGCTGTAGCAGTCGGGGCATTCGACAAGGAACGTCTCGTCGAGCTCGACGGAGGCAACCGGCTCGTTGGCGGGGGAGAAGGCGTAGATGAGTCCTTCCGATCCGATCCGTTTCATCGCCCTCGCCTCCTACCAGCCGTGAGGGAGGATTTTAAGGGCGTCCAGGATGGCGTAGAGGGCTGCTCCGCAGAAGAGGAAGATCAGCGTTCCCTGGATGAGGGGATGGGCCAGCCATCCGCAGGTCCATTCGGGCTCGCGGTCGCCGACCTTTCTCGCCTTGTTGATCATCATGACGGGGACGAAGGACATGATGGCGCCCGCGAAGGCCCCGGCGAAGTAGATCGCTCCGACGAAGGAGACCAGCCCGGAGTAGGCGATGAGGAAGGGAGGCACGGCGACGAGGGCCAGGGCGATCAGGCGGTATTTGATGTCCCACTCCGAGGGGAACTTGAACCTGTCGACGATGTTGGTCAGCATGGTTTCGCCGACGGCCCAGAAAGAGGTCATCATGGCGCAGAGGGCGAAGGCGTTGGCGGTGAAGAAGGCCCACTGGCCGAGGGCCTCTCCCCAGGCTATGGTGACGACCTGAGTGACCTTGTCGGGCCCCGTAAGGCCGATGGCCGCCATGGGGACGATGGTCAGCAGAAGGCCGGTGGTCACCATGCCCGTGACGATGGCTTTGGGAAGCCAGAGGATGTTGCTTCCCTTGGCTGCGAAACCCCGTGCCAGCTCGGGTACCAGATATTGGGAGATGTAGCAGAAAATGGCCAGACTGAAGACGGGGATGGCGTAATACCAGTTGGAGAACTTGAGATACTCGGGATTGATGCCGGGACCGACGATGGTTGCAACGATGAGCATGGTGACCATGGCGCCCATGCCGCTGGTGATGATCTTCTCCGAGACGCCTGTCGCCCTGAGGCCGAACCAGATGACGATGACGGCCGGGATGAAGAAGAGCAGGCTGCCGACGGCGGGAGGTATGCCCAGGAAACTGCTCAGGATGCGGCCGCTTCCGTTGGTGTAGGCGATGAGGCACCCCAGGGAGTTGATCACGACGGAAGCGAACATGAGCCACGATCCGAACTGGCCCAGGTATCTTTCCGCAAGGCCGCTGAGCTGGAGCGGCTTGCGCGTTCGCAGCGTCGTCTCGGCGACGTAGAGCATGGAGATGGTGGTGAAGACGCCGGCCAGGATGAGGAAGAAGACGAGGACGGGCCATCCGGCTTTTCTCGCCCCGTAGGCCAGGCCCAGGATGCCGGCGCCGATGTTGGCGCCGACGATCATGGCGACGCCCTCCATGTAGCTCAGCGGTTCTATCCGCAGCGCGGATTCTTCGAAGCCTTGCTGACGTGCCGTGCTTTCACTCATTGTTGGTAACCCTCCTTGTTCGCAGTTCGAGAGTGAGCCTTCTTGAGGCCTCTTCCTTTTTCGGTTGCTGTCGGCACCTCCCTTCAATAAGACCATAAGCAAAAAACTTGCCCAAAGGCGAAGATCGCCGCCGCCGCTCTTCGCGTCCTCTTCGGGAGGCCCCGGACCGTGCTGATTCGCTCTGCCGTGCGATTTG
>JAHDQY010000049.1 GCA_018433595.1 Synergistales bacterium | reverse complement strand
GTTCCGTCGGAGCCGATTCCCCAGAAGAGGCAGCGGACGGTTTGGGCGTCTTCCGTCGAGAAGTCGGGGTCCCAGGCGAGGCTCAGGTCGGTCTGGTCGTCGACGATGCCGACGACGAAGCGCTTTTTGGGGCTCGCCTTTCTGAGTTCGTCCAGGACGGCTTTGACCATGGCGGGGGTGAAGTCTTTCGACGAGAGGCCGTAGCGCCCGCCGATGAGGCGCACCGAGGGGCGGGCGTCGGAGAGGGCGTCCCTGACGTCGAGGTAGAGCGGTTCGCCCTGCGCACCGGGCTCTTTGGTGCGGTCCAGGACGGCGACGGACCGGACGCTCTGCGGGAGGGCCGCCAGGAGGTGTGACGCCGAGAAGGGGCGGTAGAGGCGGACTTTGAGGACTCCGACCTTTTCGCCACGGGCCGTCAGGTAGTCGACGGTTTCGTGGGCCGTTTCGGCGCCGCTGCCCATGAGGATGAGGACACGTTCGGCGTCGGGGGCCCCGACGTAGTCGAAGAGGTGGTAGCTCCGGCCGACGACGGAGGCGAAGCGGTCCATGGCCTCCTGGACGAGGGACGGGCACGACTCGTACCAGGGGTTGGAGGCCTCTCGGGCCTGAAAGTAGTAGTCGGGGTTCTGGGCCGTTCCGCGGATGCGGGGGCGGTCCGGCGTGAGGGCGCGCTGACGGTGCGCCTGGACGAGGGCGTCGTCGATCATGGCGCGGGCGTCTTCGGCGGTGAGACGCTCCACCTTGGCCACTTCGTGGGAGGTGCGGAAGCCGTCGAAGAAGTGGACGAAGGGGACTCGGGAGGAGAGCGTCGCCGACTGGGCGATGAGGGCCAGGTCCATGGCCTCCTGGACGGAGCAGGACGAGAGGAGGGCGAATCCCGTCTGGCGGGCCGCCATGACGTCGCTGTGGTCGCCGAAGATGGAGAGGGCGTGGGACGCCACGGTGCGGGCCGCCACGTGGATGACCGTCGAGGTGAGCTCGCCGGCGATCTTGTACATGTTGGGGATCATCAGCAGAAGGCCCTGGGAGGCCGTGAAGGTCGTGCTCAGAGAGCCCGCCTGGAGAGACCCGTGGAGGGCGCCCGCAGCACCTCCTTCGCTCTGCATTTCAACGACCGTGGGGACCGTACCCCAGATGTTCTTCCTCCCCTCCGACGACCACTGGTCCGCCCATTCTCCCATGTTCGACGAGGGCGTTATCGGGTAGATCGCGATGACTTCGTTCGTCAGGTGGGCCGAGTAGGCCGCCGCTTCGTTGCCGTCGATCATTGCTTTCTGTCTCGTCATGAATCGTGCCTCCTGTGCTGGTTTTGCAAGCTCCGTCGAGGGAAAATCAGATAAGGGAAGCGGCGACGGGATGCTCTGTCGTTATATACATAATACGATCATTCATTACTGCATCGTTTATACTGGATGAGAGGCGTTTTGTCAAAATATTCGGCCACATTCCCTTCTATCCTCAAAGGTCCTGGGGCCGGTCCGGCAAAAGAGCCGTTTCGTGAAAAACCGACGAGGCTATTCTAACACGCTGTTTTTTTAAGGACAGTCCTGTAAACGCGGGCCCGCCGACCGGCGGGCCCGCGTTTACAGGACTGTCCTTTCAGCCGGGTTCGGTCACCCTTTGAGGTGAGCCTTGACGAGAGAGGAGGGAAGACGGGTCAGCTCCGATCGAGGCAGCAGGGAAAGCAGTTCCCAGGCCAGATCCAGCGAGACACCTATCTCCCGGTCCTCCCTTTCACCCTGAGAGAGGAAGCGCTTTTCGAAGGCCTGGCCGAACTTGAGGTAACCCTTTTCGACAGCCCCAAGCTCGTCTTCTCCGACGACTCCGGCGAGAGCACGCACTTCCTGGACTTTGCTGTAGGAGGAGAAGAGCTGCCCTGCCAGATCCGGGTGATCCTCGCGAGTAAAGCCTTTCCCGATGCTGTCTTTCATGAGCCGAGAGAGGCTGGCGGGGATATCGACGGGCGGATAGACCCCCTGAGCGTACTGCTCACGGGAAAGGACAATCTGCCCCTCGGTGATGAAGCCCGTCAGGTCCGGTATGGGGTGGGTGATGTCGTCGTTGGGCATCGTCAGGATGGGAAGCTGGGTCAGACTCCCCGGTCTGTCGCGCAGGACACCGGCCCTTTCGTAGAGAGAGGCCAGATCGCTGTAGAGGTAGCCCGGATAGCCCTTGCGGCTGGGGACCTCACCTCTGGCGACGGCCAGTTCGCGAAGGGCCTCGCAGTAGTTGGTCATGTCCGTCATGACGACGAGCACATGATAACCGAGGTCGAAAGCCAGGTACTCCGCCGCAGTCAGAGCCGTCCTGGGAACGGCGAGACGCTCGATGACGGGATCGGAAGCGAGATTCAGGAAGACGACGGGAGGCCGGCCCTTTCCGGAGTCGCGCAGGGCCTCGATGAAATAGGCCGCATCGTCGTTGCGGATGCCGATGCCGACAAAGACGACGGCGAAATTGTCCCCCGAGGTGATCCGCGACTGGGAGGCGATCTGGACGGCCAGCCGATTGTGCGGCAGACCGTTGGAGGAGAAGATCGGAAGCTTCTGACCTCGAATCAGGGTCATCAGGGTGTCGACGACGGAAAGGCCGGTATGGATGAAATCCCGGGGGTAAGCCCGGGCCATCGGGTTGATCGGCTGACCGTTGATGTCTCTCCGGAAGCCCCCCAGGACAGCTCCGCAGCCGTCTCTCGGCTCCCCCAGACCGTCAAAGGTCCGTCCGAGAATGGAGGGACTGAGAGTCATCTCCAGGTGTCTTCCGAGAAAGCGGACCCGGCTTCTGTCAGGAACGAGAGCCGCTGTCCCCGAAAAGACCTGGACGACGGCCCGATTTTCCTCGATGAGGACGACTCGGCCACGGCGAAGATTGCCGTCGGGACCGACGATCTCGACGGCCTCGTCGTAGCCGACGCCCTTGACGCCGTCAACGACGATAAGAGGCCCTTCGATGGATTCCAGGCCCCGGTATTCGGCAAGACTCATCGCTGACTCCTCCCTTCGGCCAGACGCTCGGCACCGATTCGTTCCAGCCGTGATTCGAGTCGGCGGCGGATCCCCTCAAAGGCCTGAAGGTTATCCGATTCGATTTCGCGGAGCCTGTAGAGGGCTTCCACCTCCTGCGCCTCCTTGATGAGACGCAGGGGAACGCCTTTGGCGACGAGATCGTGGGCCCGTTCGTAAAAGTGGACGATCAGCTCCATGATGGCGAAGGTCTTCTCCGGAGGACAGTAGGCATCAGGACCGAAGGCTCCCTGCTGTAAAAAGCCGATCTTGATGATCGAAGCGGCGAGGGCGACCAAGCGCTGCTCATCGGGCAGGACGTCCTCACCGACAAGCTGAATCACCTGCTGCACCTGCTCGTCTTCCGCCAGGATCCTGCGAAGGGCGTCCTGGACGGTTCCCCAGTGGGGATCGACATGGGTCTCGAACCAGGGGCGCACCTCAGCGGCATATTCGCTGTAGGATGTGGTCCAGCTGATGGCCGGATAGTGACGCGCCGAGGCCAGTTCCCGTTCAAGGGCCCAGAAGCAGCGGATGAAGCGCTTCGTGTGGCGCGTGACGGGTTCGGTGAAATCCCCGCCCGGAGGGGAGACGGCACCGATGAGGGTCACGCTTCCCCGCTCCCCGCCAAGGGTCGTGACCCGACCGGCACGCTCGTAGAATTCGGCCAGGCGCGACGGCAGGTAGGCCGGAAAACCCTCTTCCGCGGGAATCTCCTCGAGACGGCCGGAAATCTCCCGGAGCGCCTCGGCCCAGCGGGAGGTCGAGTCGGCCATGAGGGCCACGTCGTAACCCATGTCACGGAAATACTCGGCAATCGTCAGCCCCGTGTAAATCGAGGCCTCCCTGGCGGCGACAGGCATGTTGGACGTGTTGGCGATGAGAATCGTCCGCTCCATCAGAGGGTGCCCCGTAGCGGGATCAACGAGGGCGGGGAACTCCTCGAGGACCTGGGTCATCTCGTTGCCCCGTTCACCGCAGCCGATATAGACGACGATCTTGGAGTCGCTCCACTTGGCCAGCTGGTGCTGGGTCACTGTCTTTCCCGTTCCGAAGCCGCCGGGAATGGCCGCGACGCCGCCCCGGGCAATGGGGAAATAGCCGTCGATGACCCGCTGGCCCGTCAGAAGAGGCTCCTCGGGACGAAGCCGCTGTCGCACCGGACGCGCCGTTCGGACCGGCCAGCGATGCAGCAGGGGCAGCTCCATCTCCCGCCCGAAGCCGTCACGAAGACGGGCCAGGGCGGACTCTCCGTCATGAAAACCCTGAGGAAGGATCTCGAGGATCTCCCCCTCCATGCCCGGCGGCAACAGGAGGCGGTGCTCGACGAGAGGTGTCTCTTTCACCGTCGCCAGAAGGGTTCCCGCCGTGACGATGTCTCCCTTCTGAACCTGAGGGAAAATCTCCCAGTTCCGTTTTGCGTCGAGCTGTTCCAAGCCGCCTCCGCGGCCCAGGAAATCACCCGTTTTCTGAAGCAGGGACCCGAGAGGACGGCCGATCCCATCGAGGATGGCCCCGACCAGGCCCGGCCCGAGGGTGACCGAGAGAGGCTCGCCCAGCCCGACGACAAGCTCCCCGGGCTGAAGGCCCTGAGTCTCCTCAAAAACCTGAAGGATCCCTTCGTCTCCCTCCAGGCGTATGACCTCTCCCAGAAGGCGCAACGACCCGACCTCCACCATTTCCCGCATGGCGAAGGCCGACAGTCCCTTGGCACGGATCACGGGACCGTTGATGGAGATGACTCTGCCCTGTTTTTTCACGGCATTGCCCCTCAATGAGTCGCCAGCAGAGCTTCGGCCAGACGTTCCCGAAACGCGTCCGCCTTGGAGTGCCAGTCGGCCAGAAGACGTCGCCTGCCGTCGGTCGTCTCGATCCAGAGGCCCCCGAGAATCGGAGCGGGATCGGACGATCCTTCAAAGGCGATGGAAGGGAAGGCCTTTGAAAGGCGCTCCACAAGGAAAGACAGGTGCGGCCACTCCTTCGGGCCGGGACGCACGACGAGAGCCTCCGCTCCCGGCAGGGCTTCGACAGCTTCCAGGGCCAGGCCCAGGAGAATATTGTCGAAATCAGGCCTCAAGGAAAGAGCTGACAGGGCACCCTCCAGGTGACGCACGCCTTCGTCGAGGAGCAGGTTCTGAAGGCGGATCCGTTCCAGCGAACGCTCCCTTTCAGCAGCCGCGATCTGACGTCGGCGGACATCCTGAGACCTCGATTCGGCCTCGTCCAGGATAAGCTGGACCTGTTGGTCCACCTTGGCTTCCTCCGCCTTTTTCCAGGCCTCGGCTTCGGACTCTGCGGACTGAAGCAGGACCGCCTTCTGCGAATCGGCCCGGTCGAGCAGAAGATCCCGAAGGGCTCCGACCTTGCCGCTTTCTCCCTCTCTCATCAGGACTTCACCCCCAAGGCGTCTCCAAGAAAGTTGTCCAAGAAACCTCCGCCTCGGCGGGCCCCCTCCGGTCCAGGGACCTCGACGACGAGGGGAAGTCTCCCCTCGAGGCGAAGTTCTCGAAGCGTCGTCGTTATCCATGATGCAGCCCTCTCCGTAAAGATCAGGAGAGCCAGCTCCTTGTCGTCAAGGGCCTCGTCGACGGCGGAAGCGACATTCCCCTCGTCGACAAGCCGTCCCGGAACGCCGGCAAGGCGAAATCCGACGAGAGCCTCCTGGCTGTCGCTGACCACAAGAGCCTTCACGGCCCTAGAGCCTTCCAAGGATCAGCAGGGAGACGATAACGCCGTAAATTGCGATTCCCTCGGCCAGTCCCAGGTAGATGAGCGTCGTTCCCAGAAGCTCCGGCTTCTCGGCCACCGTTCCGAGGGCTGCGGCACCCACCATGGCGACGGCGATACCGGCACCCAGGCAGGCCATTCCCGTCGCCAGGCTGGCTCCGATGAAGCCCATTCCCGAGGAGGCCGTCGCCGCACCGGTGGCGGCCATGGCAGGAGCCTCAAGAAGGATCGTCACAAGGGCCGTCGCCATGGCGACGAATCCGGCGGTCACAGCGGCGGCCAGGATTTTCCGGGGGGCCGAGGGGGGACGACGGAGAAGACGGAATCCGACAGTAACGGTTGCAACGCAGACGATCACCAACAGAGCCAAGCCCATCATGATGAAACCCCTTTCCTCAGTTTCTCGTAACGATACAGGCCCGCCGTCGTCCGCCCCCAGGGAACGGGACGGAAAGGTCTGCCGCCGCCACGGAAAAATTTGCCGAAAAGTTCATAATATTCAAGGCGCAAGGTTTGAATGAAGACGATCAATCCCTCCAGGAGGACAATGAGGGCATGCCCGAAAACAAGCAGCAGCCAGCGCAAAATCATGCCTCCAGGCACGGATGCGGCCTGATCGGCCAGCAGGAAGACGGCCATGGAGAGGCCGGCATGGTTGAGAGCGAAGGCGGCGAGACGGACAAAAGAGGCCGTATTGCTCAAGAAAGAAAAGAGATGATGGAAACGGCTGAATCCCTCGACGGCGGCACTCCCTTTCTTTTTTCCCTCCGAATCGGAGTGGCGCAGCGGCGGAGCCACCGCCGCCAGAAGAAAAACGATGGCAAGGACGACAGTCACCGTCATCGCCGCGCCGAAAGCCCTCTCCCCGCCCCACCCGGTGAGAGCGAAGACACCGATCATGACGGCCGACCAGTAGAGAATCAGCCCGACAAGCCCCTTTTCTCCGAAAAGGAACTCCTTCCAGTCCCTTTTCCTGAAGCTCTCCTGAAGGCCCAGGATCATGGCGATGGAGAGGCAGCAGACGCCGGTGACGAGAGAGGCCGCGATAAGTGACGCCGTATCCTGCATCGGAGAGAGCCAGAGAGGCTCGATCAGATCCTCCCGCCCCATGACGCTGCCGTAAAGGAACCCGAAAAGGATCGAGACGACTCCGGCGAGCTGGACAACGGCCCCCAGGCCCCGGGGAAGGGTCCCCTTCTTCGTCAGCCACCAGGCTGCAAGTACCAAGAGAGCCCCGTGTCCGACATCACCGAACATGAAGCCGAAAAAGAGACAGAAGGTCACGGCTACGATAAAGGAAGGGTCCCGCTCCCCGTAGGAGGGAAGGCTATAGAGACCGACAATATCCTGAAAGGCACGGACAAGGGGAAAGTTCTTCAACATCGACGGGACAAGCCCGCTCTTGATCTGGGCGGGATCCGGATCGTCGACGACAAGGACGGTGCGGGGGGCCCCCTCGGCCGTCATCTCCTTAAGCTGAGCGACCTCATCGGCGGGAATCCATCCCGAGACGAGGTGAAGACGCCCCATCTGCCCCCCCTCCCGGCAGATCTCCCAGATGCGCTGGCCCGAATGGAGCTGGGAATGGAGAGAGGCAAGCTCCTCGGCATGGGAGTCGAGGTAGTTCTGAACAGCCCGCTTCAATCCCTCGACAGCCCTTTTACGATGGACAAGCTGGCGCTGCAGATGGGACAGGGCCTCCGTCGCCGTCCCCTGAGGCAGATCATCGAGAGGGTAGGCTCTGAAAAGAAGCGAGTCGAGGAGCCGGCGCGTCCCCTCAAGATAAGCGGGAATCGTGACCGCAAGAAGCCAGCGCTGCGTTCCTCTCACGGCCAGCTCGATGACCAGCAGCGGCGCATCCCGGGAGGACTCGAGGAGCCTCGACCAATTTTCGTTGTCGAGGCGCCCGAAAATGGCGACGAGATGACGGGCCCGCACCAGTTCCGAAGGGTTACGGCGGAGACGAGCCAGCGCTTCAAGGAAAATGCAGCCAGCCTCAAGCTGATCCATCGAATCGGCGAGTTCCTTCGAACGGCGATGCCAGAGTGTGATCTTTTTAACGACCTGGTCAACAAGGGTCCTGGCCCGCTGGGACGTCAGCTTGGCATCGACGGCGAGGGGCCGGGCCTCGGGAACGTCTCTCCCGGCAAGATGCCAGACGCCTTCGAGCTTTTCCAGAGGCTCTTCATAGGGGTTTTCCCGGACCGTCGAAAGTCCCGCCCGGAGCGAGGCATCCTCCACACACATCCCCAGAGGCAGAGGCTGAAAGGTTCCCCGCAAGAGAAGATGGCGGGCAGCCCACTCGACTTCCTCCAGGGGGCCGACAAGGGAAAGAGTTTTCATCTTCAAGAGGGCCATCGGATTTCACCTCCAGGGATGAGAGGCCGACAGAGGAAAAGAGCCCCCTGCCTCCGGTCGAAACCGTAACGGACATCTTCGACGAGGGTGATGATGTCAAAAGTCTCGAAACGGCGCAGGAAGAGGAGGGCAATGACGCTCTGCAGCCCGGGGACACCGGAATGATAGAGGCGCAGGGCTTCCTCCCGGAGCCATCGCTGCTTGCCCCGTTCCATGGCAAGCTCCTCCTGAGCCTCCAGCTCGCCGAAAAGGGCTCTGTAAGGGGAGCGCTGCAGGAGCCGCCAGAGGGCCTCTTCGGAAGAAGCCTGGACGAGATCGCTCAACTCTCTTGAGCTGATGCGGCGCCCTCCCGGCAAAAGCATTCCCGTCAGTTCCGCCGCATCCATGGCGAAGTAGCGCCGCCCTCGGCGAATCCATGAAAGATTGGCCAAATCGGCCTCGGTTCCAAAAAAATCAAGAAGCCGTCTCCCCATCCTTCCGCCCAAGGTCCGACAAATCTGAAGGATGACGGAAAAAAGATTTCTGTCAAGGGCCATTTCAACGGGGAAAAGCTGCATCGAAGGATCTTCCAGCTGTGCCACCAGTGAAGCGGTTTTGGCGCCTAAAGGCGTCGAGAGAAGAAGGCGAGACACTTCGGTAAAAGTCTGAGCCTCGGCCAGATCGGCCAGAGGATAGGGGGCACGAGGAAAGTGACGGGCCAAACGCCGCAGATAGGCCCTGTCGGTATGGCGAGAACGCATCCGCCGAAGAAGGCGCTTGATGAAGTCCATGATCCAGCGGTCCCGAAAGGCCTGAAGCAGCTTCAGCGAGGGACCGCGGAAGTGAAGAAAGAACCGCTCCGCCTCAAGAAAGGGGATGACGTAGACAATCTCTTCCACATCGGCCCGCCCGAGGTTCTTCAGATCAAGATCTTCGAAAAACCCTCCGTAAGGCTCGCTCTCGGCCAGAACATGGACGATCTCCTGAACCGAATCGAGGTCAAGAACCCTCCAGAAGAAGTCATCATCAAGCAGAGGCGATGCTTTCGCCCTGCCTCCCGCGCAAAGTCTCCCCCCAAGATCAAGAGAGAGAGACACGATCTCTTACCTGACGAATCCACTTTTCGGCAGCTTCGAGAGCGATATCGCGGGCAACCTCATCCATTTTCGCCCGGGCATGGAGAGCGAGCGTGTCCCGCTCCTGTTGAGCCAACTGGGCAACATGTCTCGCTTCCTCTTCCGAAGCGGCACGAGAAACCTCAAGACGGGACCTCGCCTGTTCCCGGGCCGCGTTCAGCCGACGCTCGCCTTCCGAAGCCACAGCGCGTTTCGTCTCCTCCAGAAGCGTCGTCGCCTTCCGCCGGGCCTCCTCGACAGTCCTCTCGGCCTCGTCTTCGGCACCCAAGAGGATCGAAAGCACCTGATCCAGATCTTTCACGGTCATCCCTCCCCCTGTCGTACCGAAAGAGCCTGGACACGTTTCATCCGAACAAAATCCTCCCGCTCCCCCTCCTCCAAAGCCTCTGCGATTCCCCGCAGGGCCCGCTCCAAAGCAGGCAGAGCCACCTTATCCAGCGAGTTGACGCGACGATTGGTCTTGCGGACCTGTTGGGCCAGCCGGAAAAGGGCGCTCTCCATCTCGGCCAGTTTCGCCGTCAGGGCAAGGGCCTCCCGAAAGGAACGACCGGCTCGATCGAGGGCCCCGGAGTTCGCCCAGAAAGAATAAACCGGCCGCGGCTTCACTTCGAGGGGATCCACCTCGGGCACCTCGACGCCCAGGACGGAACGAAGACGTACCGTCAGCCCCTCTTCGAGGGGAACGGCTTCAGCCAGCTCCTCGACGACATCGATGCCCTGAGCCAGATTCGCCCTCTGGAGATCCCTGTATGCCTGCACGAAGAGAGCTGAAGCCTCTTCGGCAAGCCCTTTCGCTTTCTCCCTCTGACGGACGAGCTCCATCATAAGGATACTCCTTTTTTGCTCCAGCAAATCCCTTCCGCGCCGGGCCAAACGCCGAGAACGGGCCAGTTTCATATAATTCCCCCGAGTCGGCGCCGCCTTGATCCTCAACCGGCCACACCTCCTTCGAATCTTCTATAGTTTAAGCATGCCACTGAGACCAAGATCTGACAACTTGTCGGAATATTACCAAAAATATCCGCACCCTCATCCTCCCCCCCGCCCGGGCACAACGGAACCGCGTGATATTTTCCGCTATAATGAGACATCGCGCAATGAAAGGAGCGTCCTGCCCTGACTTTTTTCGGCATTACCCTGGCCCTGACGACGGCCTTCTGCTGGGCTGTCGTCCCTCTCATTTATCGACGCAACCTGACAGGCCTCTCCTTTCCCGAGGTCAACGCCGTGCGCTCCTTCGGCTTTCTGGGAACGATGGTCCTCCTCGTCCTTCTGCAGGGTCGAGGCCTACCCGCTCCCCCCAGAGGGCTGAACCTCCTGCTTCTGATCGCCTCCACTCTTCTCGGGAACGTCATCGGCGACACCCTCTATCTCTCTTCGATCGCCAAGATCGGCGTCGGACGGGCCGTCGCCGTCACGAGCATCTATCCCCTCGTCGTCACGAGCCTGTCAGCCCTCTGGCTCGGCGAAAAGATCACCCTTCCCATTCTGGCGGGGACAGTCTGTGTCATCCTGGGGCTCAACCTCCTCCGCAAGGAAAGCGGCGCCGACAGATCCGTCGCCGCCGAAACGAAAACAGGCTTCATCCTGGCCCTGGCGACCGCCCTCTGCTGGGGACTCTCCATCCCCGTCACCCGACGGCTCCTTCTGGAGACGGGGCTCTCCTCACAGGACCTCAACTTCTGGCGCTCCCTGATCTTCCTGCCTGCCGTCTGGATTTTCTGGGCCCTGCGCTGCCTCCTGGGCTTTCACCACCCGAGGAGAGTCCTTGAAATAACCCGCCGCTCCTGGATTGAGCTGAACATCGCCGGAGCGATCGCCCTCGCCCTGGGAGGAACCTTCCTGGCTCTGGCCCTTCAGCGGGCTACGGCCTCGGTCGTAACGCCCATCACCGCCTCAAGCCCCCTCATCTCGACACTCCTGGCCATCTTTTTCCTGAAAGAAAACTCGACGCGCCGTCAGTGGATCGGCATCGTCCTCGTCGTCATCGGATCGACCATCGTCAGCTTCTGACGGCAACAACAAGGAGCGTGATTTCATGAAATTCGCCTCTCTTGTCCGTCATCGCCGAAGCGTCCGCCATTACCTTCCAGACCCTGTTCCGAGGGAGCTCATCGAACGCTGCCTCGAAGCGGCCCGTCTGGCTCCCAGCGCCTGCAACTGCCAGCCCTGGTATTTCCACGTCATCGACGGCCCCCTGCGACAGGATCTCTCCCGGGCCATGAACGCCGGATTCTACGGCAAGGGGATCAACGCCTTCATCGTTGAAGCGCCCGTTCTTGTCGCCGTCGAAACGCTTCGACAGGAGAGCCTCGCCCCCAGGCTGGCGGGAACGGTGCGCCACATCCGCTACGAAGTGATCGACATCGCCATCGCCGTCGACCACTTCACCCTCCAGGCCGCCGACCTCGGCCTCGGCAGCTGCTGGATCGGCTGGTTCAACGAGAAGGCCGTCAAAAAAACTCTGAGTCTCCCTGAAAAATCCCGCATCGACATCATGGTCACTTTGGGCTGGCCCGCCGAAGGCCCCTCCCCCAAAAGCAGAAAACCCCTTGAAGCTATCCGCCGGTATCACGGCTGAAGCTCTTGACAGATCGGGGCTATTCAGGTATTTTTGTACCGAAATCCTTAATATGGAAGTGATGCCGTGAGTTCCATCGTCTCCATTTCCGAGGCCGCCTCCCTGGCCCTTCACAGCATGGCCGCCATCGCCCGCGAACCGGAACACCCTGTCCCTCTGACACGGATCACCGCTTCGACGGGCGTTTCATCGAACCATCTGGCCAAGGTGCTTCAGCGGCTCGTCAAGGCCGGACTTCTTCTCTCCACGCGAGGTCCCAAGGGAGGCTTCGCGCTGGCGAGGGAAAAAGAGGAGATCTCGCTGCTTGAAATCTACGAAGCCATCGAAGGCCCTCTGGAAACCCATCCCTGCCTTCTCTCGGAGAGACACTGCCCTTTCCGGTTCAGAAAATGCCTTTTCGGCAATCTCATCGGAGAGACGAACGAGTCTTTCAGGAAATACCTGTCTCAGACGACGCTAAGAAGCATTCTGAAGGAGGAGGAGTGATTGTGGGGAAAAAGAAAGAGCTTCGGAAAATCATCGTCATCGACGAAGACAAGTGCGACGGCTGCGGGCTCTGCGCCGACGCCTGCCATGAAGGGGCCATCGCCGTCATCGACGGCAAGGCCAGGCTGGTCAGCGAGTCCTACTGCGACGGCCTGGGCGACTGCATCGGCGAGTGCCCCCGGGGGGCCATCACCTTCGAGACCCGTGAGGCCGAAGTCTACGATGAGGAGGCCGTGAAACGCCATATGGCTTCGACGGAGCCCCTCCCCTGCGGCTGTCCCGGGACGGCCACGCGCACTCTGGGCCGCCCCGACACGGCACCCCGCCCCGTCGCCGCCGTCACAGCACCGCAGTTCCCGGCGGGTTCCAGACCTTCGCTGCTTCGGAACTGGCCGACCCAGCTCAAGCTCGTTCCCCTTAATGCCCCCTACCTTCAAGGGGCCCATGTCGTCCTTGCCTCGGACTGCTCCCCCTTCGCCTTCGCCGCCTTCCACGAGACCTTTCTCGCCGGAGAGGGAAAAATTCTCCTCAACGCCTGCCCCAAGCTGGACGACAGCGATTTCTACCGCCTCAAGCTGGCCCAGATGATTGAGGCCTCCGGCCTGCGCTCCATCCACGTCATCCGCATGGAGGTTCCCTGCTGCGGCGGCCTGGCCCGCATCGTCGAAGACGCCGTCGCCTCAGCCCGGAAGGAGATCACCGTCCGCGTCACCACACTCTCCGTCGAAGGGGACGTTCTATCCGACGAGACCGTCAGACACCACTTTTCCTGATCGCAAGATGATATAATTGGAAATACCATACAATAAGGAATTTTAGTGAAGCCGGCGAAGCAGCTTTCGTACCTATCACAATAAGGGAAGGGGATGTTTCAGGAATGTTTTGCTACCAGTGTGAACAGACAGCCAAGGGAACAGGCTGCACCTCTTTCGGCGTCTGCGGCAAAAGCCCCGAAGTCGCCGACCTGCAGGATCTGCTTATTCATGTCGCCAAGGGCATTTCCATGTACGCCCACCGGGCCCGCCAGTTGGGGGTCAGGGACAGACAGATCGATCTTTTCGTCGTCGAGGCCCTCTTCACGACAGTGACGAACGTGAATTTCGACGAGGACCGCCTCGTCGAGCGGATTCGCCGCGGTGTGACCCTCCGCGACAAGGCCCGCAAGCTCTACGAGGAGACCTGCGCCAAGGCCGGTAAGGCCCCGGAAAAACTGGCCGGACCCGCCGCCTACGTCCCCGGGAAGAGCAAGGACGACCTGATCCGCCAGGGAGAATCCGTCACGCCCGAAGCGGGCGCCGAGAAGCGCGGCGACGTGGTCCAGGGCCTTCACGACCTCGTCCTGCTGGGCCTCAAGGGGAGCGCCGCCTACGCCGATCATGCCCAGATCCTGGGCCAGGAGGACGACGCCGTCTACGCCTTCTTCCACGAGTTCCTCGACTTCCTGAGCCGCGACGAGCTGACCGTGGACGACCTCGTCGGGAAGGCCCTAGAGGCGGGCAAGTGGAACATCCGCGTCATGGAGCTTCTTGACGCCGCCAACACGGGCACCTACGGCCATCCCGAGCCGACGCCGGTCCGCGTGACGCCTCTGGCCGGCAAGGCCATCCTCGTCTCGGGACACGACCTGAAGGACCTGGAGCTTCTCCTCAGGCAGACCGACGGCAAGGGGATCAAGATCTACACCCACGGCGAGATGCTCCCCTGCCACGGCTATCCGGAGCTGAAGAAATACGCCCACCTGGCCGGCAACTACGGCGGCGCCTGGCAGGATCAGCGGGAGGAGTTCGACGCCTTCCCCGGCGCCATCCTGATGACGACCAACTGCATCCAGAAGCCGAAGGACTCCTACAAGAGCCGCATCTTCACGACGGGCCTCGTCGCCTGGCCGGGCGTGACGCACATCGGACCGGAGAAGGATTTCTCCCCCGTCATCGAAGCCGCCCTAACCTCCCCAGGCTTCGAAAGGGACGAGCCCGAGAAGACGATCCTCGTGGGCTTCGGCCGCAACGCCGTCCTCGGCGCTGCGGGCAAGGTCGTCGAGCTCGTCAAGGCCGGCAAGCTGCGCCACTTCTTCCTCATCGGCGGCTGCGACGGAGCCAAGAGCGGGCGCAACTACTACACCGATCTCGCCAGGGCCGTCCCCGAGGACTGCGTCATCCTCACCCTGGCCTGCGGCAAGTACCGCTTCAACAAGCTCGATTTCGGCGACATCGATGGCATTCCCCGCCTTCTCGACGTAGGCCAGTGCAACGACGCCTTCTCGGCCGTCAAGATCGCCATGGCTCTGGCCGACGTCTTCGAGACCGACGTCAACGGGCTGCCCCTGTCGCTCGTCCTCTCCTGGTACGAGCAGAAGGCCGTCTGCATCCTTCTCTCTCTCCTCTACCTGGGCGTGAAGAACATGCGCCTCGGCCCCAGCCTGCCGGCCTTCGTGAAGGCTCCCGTCTTCGAGGTACTTCAGGAGAAGTTCAACCTTCAGCCCATCACCACCGTCGAGGAAGACCTCAAGGCCATTCTCGGCTGAGGAAGGCCTCGCTCGGCATACCGATCATCGCGGTGCATCCGCCCCCAGGTGGATGCACCGCTTTCTCGCGCCGCCGGAAAGGGGGAGTTCCCCGAAAAGGAGCTCCAGGCGGAGCCGGTCTCCCAGGGCATCCTGCAGACGACGCCTTACCGGCTCCTCCGGGACGGGCGCCGTGACATCGAGCATCAGCGTCAGCGTCGGGAGGGGGCGCCTCAGATCCAGATCCGCCCGATAATTCCGGACCTCGGGCAGGGAATAGAGGGCTTCATCCAGCTCCTGAATGCCGATCGATTCCCCCCCGCCCAAGGAGATGGCCCCGGCGGCCCGGCCCCGGATCCCGCCGAGACGGGGCAGCACGCCCCCGCAGGGGCAGGAAGAGAGATCCATCCAGGCGATGTCGCCGGTGCGGTAGCGGATGAGGGGCATGGCCTTATGGGAGAAGGTGGTGACAACCACCTCCCCCTCTTGGCCGGGAACTGCCCGGCGACCCGTGACGGGATCAACGATTTCCACGAAGATTTCGGGATGGCGCAGATGGTAGCCTTTCCCCGAGTGACACCGCAAGGCAAGGCCGTAGCCCGCTTCGGTCATGCCGTAATGGGGGATGACCCTGCACTTCCAGGTCTTCTCCAGCCCCTCGATCACGCTTTGCGGGGCATAGTCCATACTCAGGAGCACCGTTTTCGGGCGCAGTTCGGGGCAGGTACGGCAGAGGTAGATCATCTCGCCGGGGATCCCCGCCAGACAGTCCGCCCCCGACGCCGCAGCCCCGGCCTCTTCCGGGTCGTTGACGGGGCCATGGATTTCCGCGGCGGCCCCCATCCTTTCGATCCCCTGTCTCAGCAGGTCGGAGATGCTGCCCGGAATGCTGCTGGAGAAGAAAATCACCACCCGCTGCCCGGCCTCGGCGAAGGTCGTCATTCCCAGGGAGAAAAAGGCCACCGTCCGTTCCAGATCCTCTTCGGCGAAATAGATCCGCTTGGGCCCGGCCGTGCTTCCGGAGGTGCGGAAGGTGATGACTCTGGAGATCTCTTTCGAGGGGACACACAGCAGGGCTTCCGGGTCCCTGAGCAGGTCCTCGGGAGAGGTGAAAGGCAGTTTCTCCAGGTCCGGCGGCGTGAGGACATTCTCTACGGCGATTCCGGCGAGGCTCTCCCTGTAAAAGGTGCTCTTTTCCCGAACACGGGTGAGGGCCTTGCGGATCCGCCCCATCTGCCAGTCCGCCAACGCTTCCGGGGTCAGGGCCGCCCCCAGGCCCGTAACTGTCGCCGTCCAGTCTTCGATCCTAGAGAGCATCGGCTTCGGGCTTCCGGCCCACAAAAAGTCCGTAACGGCATCGGACATCGCACAAGGGACCGCCGACTCCGATCAGCTCCCTGAGGCGCTCCAAGCCGTTGTCAAGGACCATCTGCCCCCAGAGTCCCGGCAGACCCGCCGAAAAGTCCTCGAAGAAGTCGAGTGCAAAGCCCGCTTTCTCCATTCTGGCGATCAGCGCCTCCTTCCTCTCGACCCTCCCGAGAATTCCCGAGAAGGTCCTCTCTTCCCCGGCGGCGTAAAAATCGGAGACGATCAGGAAACCTCCCCCTTTCAGGACCCGGAAGGCCTCCTCCAGAACGCCCGAGGGGCTTTCCATCTTCGAGAAGCTGCACTCGTAGAGGAGGCCGTCGAGCCCGTCGTCGGGGAAGGGCAGGCGGAGGGCGTCCCCCGTCATGACGGGAAAACCTTCGTCTTCGGAAAGGAGTTCCCCGATCAGAGCCTCGTCCTTGTCGATGCCCAGGATATGGAAATCGTGGTTTTTCAGGATGTGGCGGATCGTCTCACCTCGGCCGCATCCGATGTCGGCCAGGCGGGAACGGGAGGGGAAGCGGCAGAAGCGGAGGGCCCTTTCGGTGATCTCCAGTCCTCCCGGCCTGGGGAAGGGGGCTCCGTGAAGGGTCATTTTCCTCTCCACGCCGTCAGGTAGCGGGCGCAGAGGGGGATCATCTTCCCCTCTGCGAAAACGTGGAGACTGCAGGAACGGAGACGCTCCAGATCGAGATTGCCGGCATCCTGGAAAGGCATGGCGGTGACGGTGAAGCCGTGAACCTTCAGCCGTTCCAGGAAAGAATCCATGTCCTGGATGTCATCCTGCCGTGAATTCAGCGGATTCCCGGAAAGCTTCTCCTCCCCTCTCTGCCATCGCCGGGCGACGAACTCCCTGCTCCGGTCCGCCGGGTCGGAGCAGGGGGAATCCTGCACGGTATGACCGTCTCTTTTGCTCAGGGGAAGGAGTTTGCCCGGCCCCAGGACGATGAAGTCCCCGTGGAAACCGCAGAGGGGATGATCGCAGCAGGAGGGGCCGAGATTTTCCGGACGGACCAGGTCCCCCGCCTGCTCGCCGATCTGCCATATCAGTTCGTCCAGGGTGAAGCGGTCCTCATCCCCGGGCAGCCGCGGGATCCGTCCGAAATAGCTCACCGGCTGGAAATGGACCCCCCTCACGAAGGGGGAGAGGGCGACGCCGAAACGGATGATGTCCCCGATTTCGTCGATGTTGACTCTCGGAACGAGAGTGGGAACGAGGACCACGCCGAGGCCGCACTCTCCGCAGTTGACGATGGCCTGTTTTTTGATGCCCAGCAGGGGTCGGCGACGCAGTTTTTCGTATGTCCCGTCTCTTATCCCGTCAAACTGCATGAAGACGAAGGAGAGTCCGGCATCGGCCAGGGTCTTCACGAACTGTCGATCCTCGGCCAGCCGGATTCCGTTGCTGTTGAGCTGCACGTACTTACAGCCCGCCTTTTTCGCCTCTGCCACGAGTTCCGGCAGATCGTCCCGGAGGGTGGGCTCCCCGCCGCTGAGCTGAACCAGCGTCGCACCCGGCCGGATCAGCTGTTGCAGGCTTTCCCTCAGCCGGTCGAAGGAGGGTTCCGAAAGTCCGTCCTTGCCGGCGAAGCAGAAGGAGCAGTCGAGGTTGCATCGCCCCGTCACCTCCAGGACGACACAGCACGTATCCCGCCTGTGGTCGGGGCAGAGACCGCAGGCGTGGGGACAGTTCAGGTTCTCTCCCTCTCTGATCGGCTCCGCGTCTTTGATCCAGTCGGCCAGATCGATCCTGTCCCGCCAGAAGGGGACGGAAAAAGCGCCGTGTTCCGGGCATTCCTTCTCCAGGAAAACGCCGCCCTTCCGCCGTACATGGCGAGCCTCGATGCGCCTGAGACAGATCGGGCAGACGCTGTAGGTGCACCGGAGCACTGCCGTCTCTTCTATTTCGCCGCTTCTGTTGTCTTCTCTCATTTGTCCTCCAGGGCCATTTCGACCTCCTGCATCTTGCCCTTGACCAGCTCCTCGGGGATGAAGACCTGCCCGCAGCGGGGACAGCGGAGAAGATCCGTGTGAAAGCTGTGGTCCAGGTAACTGAAGTAGGCCTTGGCCGGAGTCATTTCCACCTGACAGCGGCTACAGATCAATTTTCTGCTTTCTTCCATTCCAGACTTCCTCCAACTCGATTCTCATCCGATGGCTGTAGGCGTTGCGCAGCTTGAAGTCCTCTCCGCAAGGCTCATATTCCACCCAGAGGGTGAACTTCCCCACCTCTCGATAGCCGGTGAAGCTTTTCTGCTCGGGGCTCCAGATTTTCCGCCCGCAGGATTCGCAGAAGGAAATCACATCCAGCACATCCTCCTCCAGGATGTGCTCCCGGCTCAGCTTCGCTTCCAGCTCGGGAGAGATGAGGAGCTTCGGCCTCCTGAATTCGTTCATATTCCTTTCCTCCACCTCCCGCCCGGGCCAGAATTCCCTCAGGAGAGAGCGTTTCAGCTCCTCGCGGTTACGTCTCCGGGCGCTGAAGGTCGGAGAGCTGCGATCCCATCCGCTCAGGTCGAAGAGGACGTCCAGGATGTGCCGTACCGGTTTGCCCCGGTCGGCGAAAATATCCCGGCAGTTGGAACAGTAGACGATATAGGGCGCCTCTCCCTCCCGGGCTCTCCTATCGGCCAGCCACTCCGCGTAAGCCGGGTTGGCGATGGAGATCTGCCCGCCCCAGGAACAACATTGGGCCTCCCTGCCCTCGTAGGGGAGGGGGACCAGTCTGTAGCCCGACCGCTCCGCCAGCTCCCGGACCTTTCGCTGAGCCTCCGCCTGGTGGCGGCTGGCGCAGGGGTCAAAAACGGACGCTACCTCTTCCGCCTGCCGATTGCGAGGCCGGAACCCCCACCGGGAGAGGACTTCGTAGAGGAGAACTCCTTCGATTTCCGGAAGAAACTCCCGGAACATTTCAAGGCAGCTGGCGCAGGCAAAGAGGAGTTTCGGCTCTCCCAGGGACTGCCACTCGTCGCGGAGCCTTTCCTGGACCTTGCCATGAAGCCCCTCGTCTCCGGCCCAGACGGCGGGGGCTCCGCAGCAGGCGAGGCTGAGAGCCGTATCGGGCTTTTGCGACCGCAAGAAGCGGTAGACTTCCGATACGTAGCGCGGATCCGACGCGCCGAGCTGACAGCCGGGGAAGAAGAGAAATTCGCTCTCGTCGTAACCGTCGGGAGCGGCGCAGAAAGAGGCCCGGTCCCCGTTGGCGAATTCCATGTCCCTCAGCCAGAAATCGTGGAAGGCCCAGGGCATGGCTCCCTTGGCCCTCATGGCCTGATGGCTTTTCCGGAGGAAAAGCCCCATGTCGATCTTTTCCGGACAGATCTCCCCACAGAGACCGCACTGGTTGCAGGTGGAGATGAAGCGCGTGGCCACGGTTCCGTTGCCGTCGAGGGTGCCGGGGTGAATGGTGATCTCCACCTCCTCCTCGATGCGACGGGGGAGCTTCTCGAAATAGGTCATCAGGGCGCAGTGACGGAAGCAGGCGTCGCAGCGGCAGCGGATGCAACGTCGCGCCTCCGCTTTCGCCTCCTCCCTGGTGTAGGCATCTTCCTTCTCAGGGCGCACGGGCTCCACAAAGGCCAAGGCACCTGGGGCGAGGCGCATCTTTGTGGGAGCGACGGCGGCGGCGTCTTTCATGTTTCCCGTCTTGAGCCAGCTTTCGACGAGAGTCGCCGCGAGAAGCCCCTGAGCGAGGGCCTTCATGGTCGTCGCCCCGAGAAGGGATCCACCCAGGAAAACCCCCGGAAGAGAGCTCGCTCTGGGACCCGGCGATCTCTCCGAGACCTCCTCCAGAAGGCCGAAGGAGCTTCCTCCCTTGCCGGTGGCGACGTAGACGGCGTCAAAACCAGGAAGGATTTCCTCGAGAGTCTCGACCTCTCTGTTTTTGTGGAGTTCATACGTTTCGTACATGAATTGACGTTCAAATTCCTCAAGGAAAATCTCGGGCTTGAGAAGATTACAGAGATGGCCCCCCAGGTCGCCCTCTTTTTCAAAGAGAGTGACCTGGTATTTTTTGTTGGTCAGCCGGAGGACACAGGCGAGGCCGCTCAATCCTCCTCCGATGACGGCGATCTTCTGGGGCTTGGGCGGCAGATTGTAGCTGTTGGGCCTGGTGTTCACGGCATGGTTCAGGGCTGCCTTTTCCAGGAGCCTGAGAGCGATCGCCTCATCCGTTTCGGATCGCGGGCATACGGCCTTGCAGGGCTCGTCACAGAGAGCCGCCACAATGGCGGGAAAGCCTACGGTGTTGGAAAAGAGCCTGAAAGCCCCGTTGAAGCTTCCGCGCTGCATGCGAAGGATAAACTCCCGGACGTCCAGATGGAAAGGACAGGCCGATCCGCAAAAGGGCTCTTCCTTTTCCAGGCAGCGGGTTTGGATCTGTTCTTTGAGTTCTTCCACGGCAGGACCTCCTTGCTCTCCTCTCGCAGATGCAGCCAACCGAACCGCACCCTGAAAGCAGGTGCGGTTCGGGCAAGGGAACGGTATCCCTGCGGCAGGAGAGAGTCCTAGAAGAACTTATCCGTCTTGTCTCCGCCAAGGGAGACGAAGTAGTCACCGCCGTCGAACTTCACGGGGTTGGCCTTGATATTCTCAAGCTCCTCGTAGAGGTCAGAGCCCAGGAAATACTTCTTGGGAGGCTCCACCTTGCCGCCTTTCGCGATGAGATCCAGGCCGGCCTTGACCTTGGCCGGGGTCGCCGGCAGCTCGAAGATCCGGACGCCGCAGGCGTTGTAGATGGCGTTGATGACGGCCATGTGGCCCGAGGACTGGAAGGCCTCGGAAGCTCCCGAAGAGCCGAAGGGACCGGCCTCGTCGGGACGCTCGTAGTGGATGACGTTGATTTCGTCGGGAATGTCGTTGCAGTAGGGCACGCCGCTGGAGGCGATGTTGGTGTGTTTCTTGACGTCGTCGTAGTTCTCGCTCAGAGCGAAGCCGATGGAGTGGGAAATTCCGCCGTAGGCCTGGCCATTGACGGCCTGGATATTGCCGACCTTGCCCACGTCGTCCACGCAGGTGAAGCGGAGGACCCGGGTCTTGCCGGTGGCGGTGTCCACTTCCACCTCAGCCAGGTTCAGGCAGTAGGTGTAGGCGGGGGTGGGATCTCCGATTCCCGTGTTGGGATCGAGGCGCCCCAGCCCGGAAATGGACGTGTTGGAGTATTGGCCGACGTACTTCGTTTCCAGCCCTTCGGCCTTCATCTCCTCGTAGGTCCGGAAGGTCCCGTCGGGCTTGCGCATGGCGTTGATGAGCTTCTCCGCCGCGATCTGGGTCGCCCTGCCGCTCATGAAGTGGGTGCGGCTGGCACCGGACATGCCGCTGTCGGGGCAGAGCTTGGTGTCGTTCTGGACGAGCCTGATCCGGTCGGGCGTGACGCCCAGAGGCTTCAGCGCTTCCAGAGTGAGCATGAGAGAACCGATGTCGCCACCCTGGCCGAGCTCCTGATAGGTGTCGTACTTCGTGAAGGTGTTGTCCGGGTTGAGTTCGATGGCCGCCGACGCCTTATCCGTGGCGCCTTCGGTGACGTTGAAGCCGCCCCAGGAGAGCCCCACGCCCCGGCGCTTCGCGGGAGTGTCCTTCGCCTTGGCCTCCGCCACAGCCTTCTCGTAGAGGGGCTTCATCATCTTCATCATCTCTTCCATGGGGTACTGCCGGAAGGGATAGCTGTTGACGTTGGTCTGGCCTTCCCTGGCGATGTTCCGCCAGCGGAATTCGAAGGGATCGATGCCTGCCTTCTCGGCGAGCATGTCCATCAGGGCCTCGCTCAGGGTGTAGGCCTGGGGGGACCCGTAGCTGCGGTAGGCGGTGCCGAAGTTGTGGTTGGTGTTGGCGATCCGGGAAAGTCCCGCCACGTCAGGAACGTAGTAGGGGAAGAAGGCGAAGCGGACCTGTTTGGTCACCACGTCGTCGCCGCCCCAGGAGTAGGCGCCGTGATCCATGCCGAAATCGAACTCCACGGCCGTGAGCCTGCCGTTCTCGTCACAGGCGGCCCGTCCGTTGGAATGGCAGGGGCAGCGCTTGCCCGAGAAGTGCTGGTGCTCCTCGTAGCTCATGGAAAGGGAGATCGGAGCCTGCATGACCATCGCTGCCGCCCCTGCCAGGCAGAGGTCGCCCGCATTGGTGGACCATCCGAAGCTGGCTCCGGTGGGATTCATGACGACGCGCATCTTCGACGTGGGCATTCCGATGGAGCCGCCGATCCGGCTGATGGAGGAGTAGACGCCCTGAGATTTGCACTGGAAGGTGAGATAGCCGTCCTCATCGAAATAGGCCTGAATCACGTCGCCTTCGATGGAAAGATGCGGCTCTCGGCTGGAATAGAAGCTGCCCTCGACAGAGAAGGCGGCATTGTCGATGATCTCGGCCACCTGGGAGGGCTCCTCCAGACCGGCACCCTTCAGCACGGGCTGAATACAGAAAATGTTCGGCGTGTCCTCGTGGATCCGCATGGCATCGGGCATGGCCGCCTCAAGGAAACTCAGGTACTCGGGAAGCTTTTCGATCTCCACCTTGACCTTGGCCGCCGCCGCCCGGGCGTGATCATCGGTATCCGCAACGGCCAGGGCCACCACGTCGCCCCACCGGTAGATCCTGTCCTCGGCGAGGACCTTGCGGCTGGGCACCGTGACGGTGCTTCTCTCGTGGAAGTTGGCCTCGGCCATCATGTTGGAGCCTCCCGCCGCCTTCAGATCATCGGCGAGGATGATCTTGGCGACGCCGGGCATCTTCTCCGCTTCGGAAATGTCGATCTTGAGGATTTTGGCGTGATGAGCCACCCGGGGCTGCACCATGGCCACATGGTAGGTGTTGGAGGGCATCTTCAGCGCCTGATCGTGGCCGTAATCGGCCAGGCCGCAGACCTTGGCCAGGGCTGTGGGACGCACCAGAGGCTTGCCGTAGTACTCCCCGTCCCCGGGAAGCTTGTAGGTGATGTCTTCGATGGTCGCCTCGCCGCGCATGACCTTGGCGGCGTCCATAACGGCGTCGGTGATCTGCTTGTAGCCCGTGCAGCGGCAGACGTTCTTGTGCTTGTCGAACCAGTCCCGGACCTCTTCCCGGGTGGGGCTGCTGTTCTGGGCAAGCAGGGCGTAGGTGGAGACGACAAAGCCCGGCGTGCAGAAACCGCACTGGATGGCGCCGTTGTTCATGAAGGCGACCTGGATGGGGTGGAGGTTGTTGGGAGTCCCGATTCCCTCCACGGTGATGACCTTGCTGTACTCCTCCACTCTGCCGATCTTCCTGATGCAGGAACGAATCAGTTCGCCGTTCAGAATGACCGAGCAGGAGCCGCAGACTCCCGTATTGCAGCCCACCTTGACGCTGGTGCAGCCGATGCGGCGCAGGACATCCGCCAGAGAATCCTTTTCAGGGTCGCAGATGAAGATGCGATTCGCTCCGTTGATATTAAGCCACATCTTTTTAAGCGCCATGCTTTTTGACCTCCTCAAACTTTTCTTCGGCCTTTTCCTAGGAATCATCCCCGCCCTCACAAAAATCGCGGGACAGGTAGCCGTAATCGGACAAAATCCTCTTGGCCTGCAGATAGGTCGCCTGAATCAGATCAGGACACACCATCTGCCGTCTTTGAGGATCGTCATGGGTGATCTCCGCACAGTCGATGCCACCGTATTTCTCGCCGCAGACCGCACGGAACCATTCCGCAAGTTCCTGCACCATCTCGTCGGAATTCTCGTCGAAGAGGGTGAGCATGCAGGCCCCCCCAGTCAAAGCACCGCAGACAAGACCGCTCTTCATTCCGAGACAAAGCCCGCTTGCAGCCTGGACAAGCTGGTCGTTCTCTTCCCCTTTCAGATCCAGCCCCAGCTGCACAAGGATACTGGCACAACACTTCCCCTCGTTTTTCAACTGATGGAACCTTTTTAAATCCTCCCCCGTCTGGATTCCCTCCTTTCTTGTCCTTAAGAAAAACCGCTGCGAAACGGAAACAGCCGCGCCAACCCCTCGGTGATGCGGGAAAAACACGTCAGGCACCACACTTGGCGCACAGCGGGTACAGGCCAGAGCACGGGACAGCACCCAAAGGACTGAAGCGTCACCACAGGCGGAATGGAACGCGATAAAGCCAAACGCAACGACAACCGCCTCTTCCCCCGACCCGTTCTCTGCCGGCGGGAAGCACACAAAAAAAGACCGGCTTTCCGGAAACGACGGAAAGCCGGTCCAAGGGACCGTGCCGTTTTCCTCCTTTCCGAAAGGGGGGCGAAGCCGTTTCCAGCTCCACCTATCGGCCTGATGCCGTAGGGAATCCCTTTAGGCATTCAGGCTTGGAGGACTATGCGATTGACGGAACAATTGTAACCAATTTTCACGGAAGGTTCAATAGAAGCCTCCTCGCGGGCCCCTCTGCTGTTTCTCCCTGAAAGGTCATCTCGATAACGCAGTCATCGGCCGTGCCTTGATCGAAGTGCCACGGCGAAGTTTTTAAGCACCTGATGGAAACTGAATTTTCCGATTAGAAAGATATTTCGGAACTGCCATTTCGAAGGCCCCTGACAGAAGCCAAGCCTCCCCACTCTTGAGAGTGGGGAGGCTTGGCTTCTGTCAGGGCTTGAAGGTTCAGTCGTTGAAGACGGTCTGCTCCGTCACGTCCGTCGTCAGGGCCCGGAAGGCCCGTTCGACGAGGCTCCGGCGAAGGGCGAACTCCTCCTCGGCCGGAAGATCGGGATTGCCCAGGGGATGAGGAATGGCCACACCGGGAACGATCCGGTTTGCGCCCACGGTGAGGGAGATGGGCACAATGGTGGCGATGTGAACGACGGGGAACCCGGCCCGTTCGATTTCCTTGACCATCGCTGCGCCGCAGCGGGTGCAGGTGCCTCAGGTCGAGGTGAGGATGACGGCGTCGACGCCGTCGGCCTTGAGCTGTCCGGCAATCTCCGTGCCGAAGCGGGAGCAGTTCTTCACCGGCGTTCCCGTGCCGACCGTCGAGAAGTAATATTCGTAGAGGCGCCCGAAGACACCTTCCTTTTCGAGGGCCCTCAAGGCGTCGAGGGGGACGACCCGGTCGGGGTCGTCATTGACGTAGGTCCGGTCATAACCGCCGTGAACGGACTCGAAGGCCTGAGCCGTCAAGTCCTCGAGAGATTCCAGGGAGTAGCGGCCGAAGTGGGAGGCCGACGAAACCTCGATCCGGTCGGGGTTGCCCATGGGAACGACGCCTCCCGAGTTGACGAGGGCGATGGTGGCCCCCTTGAGGTCCTTCAGGGCCGGAGCGGGCGGAACGCGGTCGAAGACGGGCATTTCGAACTCGGTCTTGAAGGGCTGACCGTGGAATTTGGCCAGGGCCATCTCGACGGCGCGGACGGCGCCGTTTTCGGCGAAGAAGAAGTTCTTCCTCCGCCCCCGGGAGAGGTAACCCTCCTCCTCGGCCGTTCCCTGAAGTTCACCGTTGAGGAGCTTGGCGGCCAGGGCGCCCATGGTCTGAAGGGCGACCTTCATCCCCCGGGCGCTGTCGGCGACGGGAACGATGTAGATATCGCGGCTGTAGATCTCGACGCCGGGGTTCTCGGGGTAAAGCCCCGTCAGGGCCGGGATGTTCAGCTCCTCCGTGACGGACCGGCAGACCTCGCCGCAGGCCATGCCGTAACGGCCGGCGTTGAAGGCCGGGCCGGCGATGACGAGATCGGGCTCGAAGGAGGCGATCCGGCGGAGCACCTCGCGCCGGGTGCTTTCGAGGTTCTCGGCGAAATGGTTGTCGCCGCACCAGACGGTGGCGACGACCTGGGCCTCGTCACCCAGAAGGGTCTGAAGCTGAAGTCCCGGTCCGAGAGCTCCCTCGACGGTAACCGGCTCGAGATGGGCCGACTCCTCACCGCCCTGACCGGCGAAGAACTGGTTCACGTAGTGGACAACGCGCTTGGTCATCTTTCTTTCCCCCTTTAGACCCAACGGGAGCCGATGGCACTGAAGCCGAGCTCGTTCGTCGAGCCGATGATGGCCTGGATCTCCGTCTCGATGGAACCGTCGGGGCGGAGACTCGATTCGTTGCCCCCCGAAAGGGTGGCGATCGACTCGGGCCAGCCCAGGACGCGATCCATGGGCGGAACGACGACGATGGCGTTGACGTTGCCGGCCGAAACGACGGCCGTCGCCTCGCTGACGGCATCGGCCAGTCCCTGGCTGGCGCCGTCGGCGCCGGCCGCCTCGTCGGTGACGAGGACCGTCCTGATGCCCCGACGCTCCAGCTTGGCGCAGTTCATGACCAGGTCCGTGTCGGGATTGCCGTAACCCTCTTCGGTGACGATGGCCATGTCGGCGCCGATCATGGAGGCCAGCTTGGCCGTGTAGCTCGACGAACGTTTCTTGTCGACAAGGACGACGTTCTCGTTGGTGACGATGACGCCCAGGAAGTCGAGATCGACGCCGTGGCGGCGGTAGAGTTCGGCGATGACGGGATTGTTCAGGTGATGGTAGGTGGTGTTCTTGTCGCAGGCCGAGACGCAGTTGCCCGAGGCGACGGCGCCGTCGAGGACCTCGTTGGGGTGAATGAGGGTGGGCAGGATCTTCTTCACGTCGACGCCGTAGAGGTAAGTGTCATGGAGAAGGCCCTGGGACTGGAGCATGTAGATATAGACAAAGCGGGGAAGGTCGGAATTCCGTCCCGCCAGGGGAGGCAGCTCGTAGGTTTCGGTCCGGTCCGGAGCAACGGACGCGCAGGCCTTGGCCAGGTAGTGGGCCAGGCGGAGACCGGCCATCCGCAGAGCCCCCTCGTAGGCGTGCTTTTCCAGCCCCTCCTCGGGCTCGGCGATGAGGACGAGATTTTTCGTCTTCGAGAAGGGCGTGTAGTCGGCCCCGGGGCCGCACATGTCGATGAAGCCCTCCTGGAAACCGACGACGGGCGCGCAGGTGACGACGGCGGCGCCGTCGAGGACAAGGGTAGCCCCCTCACCGACGGTCTCGACGTCGCCAATGAAGCCGGGAAAGACCTCTCCGGGCCCCTCCACCTTGCAGCGCGGCTCGATCACGTCCTTGACGGGAATGATCCTCACACTTTCGCCGGGCCTGGCGATCTCCAGACGCATCTTCGTCAGGGAAATGCCCTCAAGACACCGCAGGGCCTCATCGGCATCGACGGTGAGCAGCCCCCCGTCAAGGCCCGTGGCAGGGCCGAAAACGAGGCCTTCAACGACAGCCCGGCGCAGTTCCAGTCTCATGACGCCACCTCCCCGCCTCTCCTCCAGGAGCAGGCTATTGGTTTTTCCTCATTTACATAGTAGGACCGGGGGGAGAGCGGCGCATTGGTCTGAAGTCTCAAAAAGTGCTACTCTGAAGGGGATTTTTTGTCATCCCGCACAAGAAGAGGGGGGAGGAACCCCATGCAGGCCGATCTCGCACAGAACGTGGCCGAGGTGGCCCAGGCCACCATCGATCATCACGTCATCATCACCAACGAGAGGGGACGGATCATCGGCGCCAGCCAGAGGGAGCGCGTCGGCAGCCTTCACAGCCCTTCCCTTGAGGCCATCAACCGAAGGCGGGAGGTGGTCACCTCCGTCGACGAGGCCCGGCGCCTCGGCGACGTCCGCCCCGGCGTCACGCTGCCCATCGAGCTCGCCGGGGAAATCGTCGGCTCCGTCGCCATCGCCGGCCCGCCTGACGAGGTGATCCGCTTCGGCCATCTCGTCCGGCGCGAGGCCGAGGTCTTTCTCAAGGAACGGATGCTCCTTGAGGCCCAGCTTCTCCGCGAAGGGGCGCGTCAACATCTCGTCCAGGAGATCTACGCCTTTTCCGGCGGCGACATGGACCGGGACTTTCTCCTCGCCCGGGGCCGGGAGATGGCCATCGATCTCGCTCTACCCCGGCTCTGCATCGTCATCGACCTGGCTCCTTTTCTGACGGGCGAGGCCAAGGCGGAAGAGAGCGCCGCAAGACGGAGGATCGCCGCCGAGATCGAGGGAGCCTTTCGGGGTCATCAGGATCTGACGGCCCTTCTGGGCAGCGACAAGTTCGTCGTCATTCCCGCCGTGCCGCGCAAGGGAGGCGCCTTCCTGGAGGAGCTGACCGGCCGCTGCCGTGACCTGGCCGAAAGCCTGAACCGCCGGGGCCGGTCGGTCGCCTTCGGCATCGGCCCCACGGCGGAGGGCCCCGAGGAGCTCTCCCAGTCGCTGCGCAGCGCCTGGCGGGCCCTCGTCCTGGGACGCCGGGCCACAGGAGGCCCCGGCGTCTTCCTCTACGAGGATTACCTCCTCGACGATCTTTTGGCCGGCGCCGACCGCCGTCTGGCCCGCACCTTCGTGCGGCGGACCCTGGGCGGCCTGACCGATCAGGACGACTTCGACGAGCTGAAGGCCACCGTCCGTGCCTGGATGGCCTCTCCCTTCCATCCCGGCCGGGCGGCGAAGGAACTGGCCATCCATCGGAACACCCTCACCTACCGGCTCGAAAAGATCGGCCGCCTGACGGGCCTGGACCTTCGCGACTTCTACCAGCTCTTTTCGCTGGCTCTGGCCCTCCGGATCCGGGAGCATCCGGCCCTGACGGAACCGAAACGGAAGGACGGCGAACGCAAGTGAGCCCGCTCGCATTTCAAGACCTCCGCTTCCGCCGCGGGGAGAGGTCCGACGGGCCTCTCTGATCGTTGCTCATTTGTCGAATCAGTATTCATGGCTGCAACGATGATGCTTTTCTCCAAATCCCGGTGTATGCTGGTATCGCTCTTCTTAAGGAGGCGTTCCCATGGCGGGCTACGGAGCCTTGCTCCTTCGATTGACGGCGGCCAACTTCGCCGTCAACGGCGTGAGCAACACCTACTACCTTCTGGCGGCTTACCTGAGCTGCCTCGGCCTCGACGACCCTCGAGCCGCAGGGCTGGTTCTGGGCAGCTATTATGCGGCATCGACCCTCTCCCGCCCATTCGTCGGCTGGGTCGTGGAGCGCTTTCCTTTCCGCTTCAGCTTCCTGCTGGGATCATCGATCCTCGTGGCGGGTTCGGCAGGCGTCGCCTTTTCCGGCGACTCCCTCGCCGGGCTCGTCCTGTGGCGCTCCGTCACGGGAGTCGGAGCGAGCCTCTTCATCGTCGCCCTGACGACCTATCAGACCCTGTACGTCTCCGAAAGCCGTCAAGGCTCTTCCTTTTCGCTGACATCGGCCGGGAGTATCGCCCCTCTCGTCACCATCGTCCCTATCGCCGAAGCGCTGCTTGCCGCAAAACACCCCTTCCTCTACATCCTGGTCCCCGTAGCGGTCTCCCTTTCCTGCCTTTTTCTTTCCCTCCTTTTCGGGAAAGACGAAACGCCCATTCAGCCCGGGGAAAAACCGGGCTCCTACGGGGAGCTTTTCTCCTGCCGACCCATAATGACACTCTTCCTTTCGGCGATTCTTTTCTCCCTCGCCGACGCGGCCATGCTCTCCATTGCAGGCCTGGCCCACTCCAAGGGGCTTATCGCCTCAGGGTTCATCTCGGCCAATGCCGGCCTTTCCGTCCTGATCCGCCTGACGACCTTCCGTCTCATGGACCGCCTGCCCCTAATGAGCCTGGCCGCCCCCTCCATCGCTCTGACGTCGGCGGCCCTCTTTCTGGCCTCCTTTGCCGGGACGAATCTCCTTTTCACCGCCTGCGGCGTCCTTTTCGGCCTGGGGATGGGCTTCGGCTTTCCCATGCATCTCGCTCTCATCGGAGACGTGGCTCCCCGTCACCTGAGAGTCAAGACGTCGTCGATGATCTGGTTTTTCATGGCCTGCTGCTTCTTCATCTCCCCCCTCCTCGTCGGGCACCTCGCCGCAGCCTCAAGCTACGAAAACGCTTTCCGCCTTTTCGGCGGAATTCTGCTCCTCGCCGTCCCGGTTCTTCACTTCGGCCTATGGAACCCCCTGGTGCAGAAGAGCGGAGAAAAGGCCCTTCCATGACAGAGTGCTGCCCCTGGGCCGGAACGGATCCCCTTTATGTGGCCTATCACGATCAGGAGTGGGGCGTTCCTCTTCGGGAGGACCAACAGCTTTTCGAACTTCTGGTTCTTGAGGGAGCTCAGGCGGGGTTGAGCTGGATCACGATCCTGAGAAAACGGGAAGCATACCGTGAGGCCTTTTACGGCTTCGATATCGAAAAAGTGGCCGGCATGAGTGAAACGGAGATATCCGGCCTGCTTGCCCGAAGGGATATCGTGAGAAACCGGCGCAAGATCGAGAGCGCCGTCACCAATGCCAGGGCCTTTCTCTCCGTCGTCGAGAAGGAGGGGACTTTTTCCGGCTTTCTCTGGAGCTTCGTCGACGGGATCCCCCTTCGGAACCGCTGGCGCTCGATGGAGGAGGTCCCCTCCTCGACGCCCCTGTCGGAACGGCTCAGCAGGGAGCTCAGAAGGCGTCGCTTCTGCTTCGTCGGTCCGACGATCTGTTATGCCCTCATGCAGTCCGCCGGTCTCGTCAACGATCACCTTCTCTCCTGCTTCCGCCACGACGAAGTCTGATGAACATAAGGGAGGCCCCCCGATGATCGGAGGGCCTCCCCATCTCGGGACAGCGTTCTACTTGTCGATGGCAAGACGGTAGACAAGAACGCTTGAGGGGCTGTAGCGGACGACCTTGGCCGAGACGCTTCCCAGGAGGAAGCCCTCAAGCGCACTCGAGACACCTCGGTCTCCGACGATGACAAGGTCGGCTTTCTCCTTTTCCGCCTTGTCGATGATCATGGCATGGGACCGGCCGACATCGACGCGACAGCGGCAGAGAGGAAGCTCTCCCTCCCGCTCCCTGCAGAGATCGGCCATGAGCCGGTCCATGGACTCCTCCGCCGCCTTGCGGGCCCGTGCGTAATACTCGGGCCCGACGGTGAAGGATCCCCAATAGGTGTAAGTCGCCTCCGTCACCTCTTCGACGACGTGAAGGAAAAGGACCTCCTCGGCGCCGAGAAGGCGGGCCTGGTCCAGTCCGAAAGCGGCCACGGAACGGCTCTCTTCGGTGCCGTCAAGAGCGACGAGGACCTTCCCGATTTTTTCCTGGCCGGCCCTGACGACGAGAACGCTGCACGAGGCGTAGGGGACGACCTTGGAAGAGACGCTGCCCAGAAGCAGGCGCTCCCATCCGGAGAGACGCCGGTGCCCCAGCAGGATCAGGTCCGCCTTGATCTCCCGGGCACGGCGGACAATGACCTCATAGGGGCGGCCAATGATGACCCTGATGGTCCAGGGAACGGTTTCATTCCCCTCAAGGTTGGCCCGGACCATCTCCTCCACTTTCGTCTGCACCTTGGCCTCCACTTCGCCCCGGGGGTCGGCCGCTCCTTCGAACTCGGCCTCCAGAAGGGGGAGCTCGACCTTGGCATCGACGACGTGGAGGATTTCGAGGCTTTCCGCACCTTCCCGCTCAGCCCAGTCAAGAGCCTGGCGGATCACAAGAGGGCTCGCCTCACTTCCATCGACACAGGCCACGATCTTGTTGATCTTCACAGAGACCCCTCCTCTCTCAAACAAGCACTCAACGATCGAGAAAATCGATGATGGCCCGACAGAAACAGGGAAGATCGTCGGGCCTGCGGCTGGAAATCATGTTGCGATCGCAGACGACGGGTTCATCGGACCATTGGGCCCCGGCATTGATGAGATCGTCCTTGATGCCCGGCGTCGACGTGCAGCGGAACCCCCTGACGATGCCGGCGGAGATGGGAATCCATCCGGCGTGACAGATGTGCGCCACGAGCTTGCCCCTGTCATGAAAGGCCCGGGTCAGCTCAAGTACTTCCCTGATACGGCGCAGCTTGTCGGGAGCGAAGCCGCCGGCGAGAACGAGACCGTCGAAATCCTTTTCGTCCACATCAGCCAGGGAGGCCTCCGATCGGGCGGGGTAGCCGTTCTTGCCTCGGTAAAGCCTGCCCGCCTCGGGAGCGGCGACAACGACCTCGGCCCCCTCCTCGATGAGCCGAAGCCTGGGATACCAGAGCTCGAGATCTTCATAGGCATCCTCGACAAACATGAGAATCCTCTTGCCCTTCAGCCGCGCCATCTCTTTCCCCCTTTCCTGGTTCAGCCGCCGGAGCCGTCCGACCGAAGAGAGGCACCAGCTCCAGAAGTCCGTTCAGCCGCTTCTGCCCTCGAAATCTCCGCCAGCTCCTCCAGAGTTGGGTCAGGGCGAACTCGCTATCGAGAATGCCGATTTCGCTGTTCAGCTTGCCGATGGCATCAAAGGTTTCCTGCGGAAAGTGAAGGATCCTGTCCTTCTCTCCGGGACCGGGGCGCTGAGGCGAGAGGAGAAGGGCTCCATCATCACCGATGAAGCGGGTCACGACGAACTGCCGACGACCGGAAATGTCAAGAAGGGCCGCGAAACGCTCCCGTCGGCTGTACCCTCGCTCCTGAAGGAATTCCTGGCCGTCGAAAGCCCTTTCATAGGCGATCGATTCCAGATAGGGCCACAGGCGCAGGAGCCCTCTCATTTCAGCGAGGAAGACTTCTTCTCCGACAAGAGGCGATGCGGCAGGGTCGAACCTGCCCTGCGAGGCGTAGTAGCCCTGCCACAGGGAATCGGCAAAATCGCATTCCACCCCGGCCGAGCCGTCCTGAAAGCCCAACAGAGCGCCGGCGACGGCCAACATGAGCGGTCGAAGCCAGCGGGAGGGCTCCGTCTGGTTCAGGTCTCTGACAAAGGGCATCGAGGCCAGAGATCCCCTGGCTTCACGAGACGTCAACTCCAATGCCGGCCAGGGCTCCTCCCCGGAAAGGAAGCGTTCGATCTGAGGTTTCTCCGTTCCGCTGAGGGGAAAGGTGTGACGAACCAGACCATGGGGGGATTGATGGGGGATGTAGGCCAGCCAAAGGGTGTCACGCTTGCTGTCCGGCAGAAGCTTGCAGTCGGAGACCTCTACGACGACGCTGGTCCGGTGAAGGCTGTTCTGGAGGAATCTGAAAGTCTGCCAGAAAATCGCCTGGACCGCAACGGAAGAGAAGAATTCGGCCAGAAGCGAGGCCAGCGCACCGTCGATATCGGCAACGGAGTACTCCCGACAAGGCCCCCGGCCGCCGAGACGGACGGGGCGAGGAGATTCGAACCACCCGAGACGGACATTCCGACGCTTCTTCGCTTTGCCGTTGAGAAGCACGATCCAAGGCGTCTTCTCTCCGGTAAGGATTTGAAGCGTCAGTTCTTCGTCGACAGTGACCTCAGCGAGAATCTTTGAGCTTTTCAAAAGGTTACCTCCGGAATAGGTTATCGTTTTGATTGTCGTTCTTCAAAGCAAGATGAAGTAGAATGCCTAAAGTAGAGATCGAACCGGAAAGGATGTGACCCTCGTTGAAAAGACCGCCCTTGTCAACCCTCGCCATCGCCGCCGTCATTCTGGCCTGTGTCGCCGCCGGCTGCCTCCTCTTCCAGGGGGTCATGGCCAAGACGGAAGCCATCGTGCTCGTCAAGGAGCGGGTCCTCTCTCCAGCCTATCTGAGAGAGTGGGTCAAAGAGCAGGAGGCCGAAGGGCCTCTCGAAGTGAAGGGGTGGGGCGTTGTCCAAGGCGATCGAGAGGGAACCTTCATCGTCAGCTTCACCGTCAGGCGAAAGGCAACCGAAAGCCGCCCTGGCGGCGAAGAGGGATTCTGGTTCCGCGTCGACTGCGCTTCGGAGACGATCGAGCCCGTTCAGCCGAAGGGGTCGGGCTACTGAAGCGCTCCCTAGAGAGCGGTGCTCTCCAGGTCGATGACGCGGGAACGTCTTCCATCAGCGTCTCCTTGCGGCAAGGAACTCCTCCAGACGATCGAGGGCGATGTTGCCGCCGCTCAGGAGGGCAACGACCTTGCGATGTCGCAGAGGGAACCTCCCCGAAAGGAGCGCGGCGACGGTCACGGCGCCGGACGGCTCGACAAGCAGCTTCTCCCGTTCCAGTAGAAACAGGAGGGCCTCAATGATCTCCTCTTCTCTGACGAGAAGGACATCGTCGACAAGGCGACGGGCGATTTCAAAAGTCCGCTCTCCGGGGATGGTCGTCCGAAGGCCGTCGGCGACGGTTGCGATCCTCTCAAGGGGAGTTCTCTTCCCCGCATGGAGAGAGCGGTACATGCAGTTGCTCCGCTCGGACTCGACGCCGTAGACCCTGATCCCGGGGCGGATTCCCTTGAGGGCCGTGGCCACTCCCGAAAGGAGCCCACCGCCTCCGATGGGGACGAGAACGGCATCGACATCAGGAAGGTCATCGATGATCTCAAGGCCGATCGTCCCTTGTCCTGCCATGACCCGATCATCGTCGTAGGGGTGGATGAAGGTCATTCCCTCCTGCCGGACCAGTTCTGAGGCCTTGTCCAACCGTTCCAGGGATGTGGTGCCCCAAGGGATCACCTTCGCGCCGTAGCCCTCGACGGCGGCCACCTTGGCGGGCGAGGCGTCGACGGGGACAACGACGACGGCCGAATAGCCGAGGCGAGCTGCGGCGCAAGCGACGGCCTGACCGTGGTTGCCTGACGAGGCTGTCACCACTCCCCGCAGCCCCTCTTCCCTTTCAAGGGACATCAACGCATTGCAGGCACCCCGAAATTTGAAGGCACCCGTCTTCTGAAGGTTTTCCGCTTTGAGAAAGACATCGTTGCCGCAGAGGCCGCCGAGAGTCGCCGAAGGATCAAGAACCGTTCTGTTGACCATGGATGCGATTCGGACCCGGGCCCTGACGACATCAAACAGAGACAACAGTACCGTCACCCCCCTTCAGCGGTGAATGCGATTTTTTCCATTATAACTCACGCCGCTGAAGGAACCTCGACCCGTTACGGGAGAAAAGGAGCCTGATTCCTTTTGGATTCTTTCGACATCGCCATCATCGGCGCCGGACCGGCAGGCCTTTTTGCCGCCATCGAAGCCGCTTCTCGGGGAGCGAAAACCCTGCTCCTCGAACGGAACGACGAGGCGGGCAAAAAGCTCCTTCTGACGGGCAAGGGGCGCTGCAATTTCACCAACGCCGGCCTCACGGCCCAAAACCTCCAGGAGCCTTTCGGTTCCAAGGGACGCTTCCTCCACAGCGGCCTGGCCTCTTGCGGCCCCAAAGAGATCCGCCGCTTCTTCGAGGAACGGGGCCTACCCTCCGTCGTCGAGCGGGGCAAGAGGGTCTTCCCCCGATCAGGAGGCGCCGAAACGCTGAGAGACCTTCTCGTCCGTGAGGCCCTTAAAAATGGGGTCGTCCTCCGGACGGACCTCCCCGTCAGGAAACTCCAAAAAGAGGGTGACGCCATTGTCGCCGCCGAAACGGCGGAAGAGGTTCACAGGGCGAAACGATTCATCATCGCAACGGGCGGCTGCAGCTACCCTGCGACAGGATCGCGGGGCGACGGCTTCCGCTGGGCCAGGGAGCTGGGACTCGCCATCGTCACCCCGAAACCGGCCATCGTACCCATCAGGACAGCCGAACTCTGGAGCCACAGGCTCCAGGGGCTGGCCCTCCGCAATGTCACCCTCACTCTCCTGAGAGAGGGCAAACCGATCGACAGGCGTTTCGGCGAAATGCAATTCACCCCTTTCGGCATCAGCGGCCCCATCGCCATGGATCTGGCGCGAAGCGTCGGCGAGGCCCTGGAAAAAGACGGCGACATCACCCTCTCCATCGACCTCAAACCGGCTTTGGATGAAGGGAAACTCGACGGAAGGCTGATCCGCGACTTCGAGAATCTCAAGGGCAGGGAGTTTTCCGCCGTCCTCTCGGGGCTGCTCCCTCGGGATTTAATCCCGACCTTCGCCTCCCTCGCCGGCATCGACATCAACCGGCCGATCCACAGCATCACCCGCGAGGAGCGCAAGAAGACCCTCTCTCTTCTGAAAGGGCTCACCCTGACCCCGACGGGACTCCTCGATTTCGATTGGGCCCTCGTCACGTCAGGAGGGATCTCTCTGAAAGAGCTCGACCCCCGGACCCTGCGCGCCAAACGATGGACAAACCTGTTTTTCGCCGGTGAAATCATCGATCTCGACGGGCCGACCGGCGGCTACAACCTCCAGATCTGCTGGAGCACGGCCTTTCTGGCCGCCAGGGCCGCCGCCGACCAGTGAGAATCCGGCCCCCCTGAAAAGTCAACGAAAAGAGGGCCGAAAATTCTTCAAACCCTCTTGATCACCGGGGGAACAACTTCTAAACTGGGGACCTCAAGTTCAGCACAACAGGGGGGGGAGCGGTGTGGAAGATGCCATCAAGTATGCCTTTGATTTCGAACGGCACATGACACCGGAAAAGTTTGAGAGGTTCAAGGCCTTTGCAGCCGACAAGGAGACGCCTTTCGTCGTCATCGACCTGGAGCGGATCGCCGAAAAATATGACGAACTCCATCGGCTTCTGCCCTACGCCAAAGTCTACTACGCCGTCAAGGCCAACCCTCATGACGAGATTCTGAAAATGCTCATCGACAGAGGCTGCCGTTTCGACATCGCCTCCGTATTCGAGCTGGATCAGATGCTCCGTCTCGGCGCCAAGCCCGACGACATGAGTTACGGCAACACGATCAAGAAGGCGCGTCACATCGCCTACGCCTATGACCGCGGCATCAGACTTTTCGCCACCGACTCCGAGGAGGATGTCTGCAAGATCGCCGAGAATGCCCCAGGAGCCAGCGTCTTCTTCCGCATCCTCACCGACGGAAGCGGCGCCGACTGGCCGCTGTCACGCAAATTCGGGGCCCACCCCGACACCATCTACCGGCTTGTCCTCCAGGCGGCCGAACTGGGCCTCGACCCCTACGGCATCTCTTTCCACGTCGGCTCTCAGCAGCGGGACATCGGCCAATGGGACCACGCCATCGCCACCTGTCGCTATCTCTTCGATTCTCTGGCCGAAGAGGGCGTTCATCTGCGCATGCTCAATCTCGGCGGCGGCTTCCCCGCCAACTACGTCTCCCCCACCCAGGACATCGAGCTCTACTGCCAAGAAATCACCCGCTTCCTGGAGGACGACTTCGGAGACCACGCCCCCGAAATTCTCATCGAGCCGGGACGCTCCCTCGTCGGCGACTCCGGCGTCCTGGTCAGCGAAGTGGTGCTCGTCTCCAAGAAATCCGAGTTCAACCAGTACAGTTGGGTCTATCTCGACGTGGGTAAATTCAGCGGCCTCATCGAGACCATCGACGAATCGATCAAGTACCCCATCTTCGTCGACCGCGAAAGCGACGCCGTTAAACAGGTCATCCTGGCGGGCCCCACCTGCGACAGCATGGACATCCTCTACGAGGACACCAAGTACGAGATGCCTGCTGACATCACCGAAGGCGACCGCGTCTATATCTTCACCACCGGCGCCTACACGACGAGCTACAGCTCGGTCAACTTCAACGGATTCCCCCCGCTGAAGGCCTACATCCTCCGAGAGTAAGGAACGCCTTTCCGGTGTGCATGGAGGGGTCTCTCAAGAGACCCCTCCATGCGTTGTGTCGGGTGGCCACGGTCACGTCGATGTCGAAACAGGCGCAGGCGGCATCAACCCACCAGGACCCCAGACCGTAGCCGAAGCGGGCGAAAAGGAGAGCCCGACCGGCCGGCAGAACGTTGCAAAAAAGTTCCCGGCCGTCAAAGGGCCACCGCTTTGTCTTTGTAGACCACTTCTCCGTCGATGAAGGTGGCCGCAGCGACAGTCCGGTAGTGAAAGGGGTCTCCCGTCCAGAGGACCAGATCGGCAAGCTTGCCCTCTTCAAGGCTGCCGAGTTCGCCGCTCAGCTCCAGATGCTCGGCGGCGTTGATCGTCAGAGCCGCCAGAGCGTCATCGGCATCGAGACCCGCCCGAACGGCCTCGGCGGCCTGGGCGAGGAGAAAGCGGATGGGAATGACAGGATGGTCCGTCGTCAGGGAAAGATGAACACCGGCCTCCACAAGCCGGGCCGCGTCGCCGATCTCCAGCTCGGCAAGCTCCAGCTTGGGACGCGACGAAAGAGCCGGACCGTAGGCGACGGGGATCCCTCTTTCGGCCAGAACGGAGGCGATGCGGACACCTTCCGTGCCGTGCTCCAGGCTTATGGAGAGACCGAACTCCTCGGCGATCCGCAGAGCCGTCATCATGTCGTCGGCCCGATGGGCATGGACCCGAAGGGTCACTTCACCGGAGAGGACGGGAAGAAGGGCCTCGGATTTGACATCCGCTTCTTCCGGCTTACCGGCTTCGTCTTTCGCTTCCTGTTTTTCCCCGTAACGACGGGCCTTCAGGAGGGCCTCCCGAAGAGTCGCCGCCACGGCCATCCGTGTCGAAGGAGCCGCCTTCTGAGCCCGATAGACGTTCTTGGGATTCTCGCCGAAGGCAGCCTTCATCGCCGAAGGGGCCTTTCGGATCATGGCATCGACGACAGCTCCTGCCGTTTTCAGAACAGCTCCCTGCCCTCCGATGACGTTGGCGCTTCCCGGCAAGACCTGGACGGTCGTCACCCCGGCCCTCCGAGCCTCGGCAAAGGCCCTGTCGGCGGGGTTGACGGCATCGATGACCCGCAGGTGGGGCGTCATCGGGCTGGTCATCTCGTTGCCGCTCCCCTCCTCCTCGGGCGAACCCTCCTCCCAGAGCCCCATATGGGTATGGACGTCGATCAGCCCTGCCGTAACCCAGAAGGGTTCGGCATTGATGACGTGACAGGCCTCTCCCTTGATATCGAGGGCACCGAGATCCGAAGAGATCCTCACGATACGCCCTTTCTCCAGCAGGAGATGAAACCGTTCCTTCGCTCTTTTGCGCGGATCCCAAACAAGCCCGTTGCGCAGCAATGTCTTAGTCAACTTGAAGCTCCTTTCGATGTCCGTCTTTCAAAGATCCCCCGTCGCCTCTTTCTCGCCGCACCCGACAACCGCTCCCGATGTAGCTGGCCTGCCGGGTTTCATCGTCCGCCTGCTCATTTCTAGGCTCAGGCGCCACAGGGAACGACAAGATCGCGCCATCCCTGCCACTGGCATAGTGCTGTTCCATAGCTTTTCGGGCTTCTTCAGGGTCGCCGCTTTCCAGAGCCTGAATGATTTGGCAATGTTCTTTAAAAATATTGTTCGTAAATAAAGGATTGCCATACATAATATTACGCTGGGGGCGTACCTCTTCCCAAGTTTCTTCCAATCTTTTCACAAACAGCGAATTTGGGTAATTTTCATAAATTGCATAGTGAAACTGGTTATTTGCCTTGGTTGCCAAATTCTGATCCCCCAAAGAGAGCGCGTCTTTCATTTGCAAATTTAGCCGCTCCAGCTTATCAAAATCCACCAAAAAATTAATATTTGCCATCTTTTGAATTAAATAAAGCTCCAGCGCCTCATGAACCTCGCATACCTGAAGGTATTCGTGAAGCGTAAGATTTCGCACTGCATAGCCGACGTTAGGCTTATGTACGACTAGCCCTTCGGCAATCAGTCGTTTCAGGGCCTCTCTTATCGGGATTGTACTGATCTTGAATTGCTTGGACAATTGGCTGATATTGATATGAGCGCCCGGAAGAATCTTGCGCTCCAAAATCAACCCTCGAAGTCCGTTGGCTGCTTCGTCCGCTTTAGACAGCTTTATCAAAAGGCGTCCCTCCCTTTGCAAACGGTTCCCCTTTTACCTCTTCGCCTTCTCTTCCTGACATTAGATCGTGCCCATGACCTTAAGGACTGTCTGCCTCATTCGATACTTCCACTCGTGCAAGACATTACGGAACCGGTCGACGGAACCTCTGGAGGCATCAGAGGCATGGAATTCATCGATGCCTCATCCCACCCTCCCGCGGCATCGGGCACGACCATGAGCGCTGCAAGAAGCATCCCGCAGACGGTCTTTTTACAGCACTGTAGGGGTTCCGGCCACGTTACGTCAACCTTCCCCAAAGGGGGACATTCTCTTTCGTCGTTTAACTTTTCGAGCGATTTGTCTTTGCAATTTCTTCCTTCCCGACTTCTTCTTCAAAACTTTCTTATCATAGATCTTCATTGCCTTATTCGCAGACAAGAGCATGAAAACAACAGAAAATGAAATGGGAGACCCTTGATAGGGGTCTCCCTCTACGTCTAAATAAATTATTTTTTATTCAGACTAAAGTAGTTTTTTGTAAAACTCTCCCCTTTGAACGATTGCAAGAATATTGTTACGATCACTAAAGACAGAAACGTTATCAAGAGGATTATCCGAAAGAATTATGAGATCCGCATCCTTTCCAACTTCTACCGTACCAATATTTTTTTCTTTTCTGAGCATCTTTGCATTTTCTCTGGTGGCAGAAAGGATGGCATCCATTGGACCCATAACGCGGGATTTTAGCTCAAGTTCTCTGTTTTTGTGCCTCTGGCCAGATCCAATGACATCTGATCCGGAACCGATTTTCACTCCAGAGTCTACCGCGTTTTTTACCGCTTCAAGGGCATGATCCAGAACTTGCTTCATTTTCCTGAGGAAATAGCCGGGAATCCCTAGCTCTTTTCCGTTTTCCGCCATGAAAAAATACGTCGTCAACGTAGGGACGAGCCAGCAATCTTTTGTTTTAAGAAATTGCGCCGTGGGAGCGTCGAGATAATTCCCATGCTCAATACTATATACCCCTGCTTCCGCGGCCAACCTTATACTTGCGTTGGAGTAGCAGTGCGCCAGGACATCTTTGTTCGCCGCCCTGCCCTCTTTAACGATGGCGTGTATTTCTTCAAAGCTGTACTGCGTCGCGTCCGGCTCGTCCGCCGGACTTGCACATCCTCCGCCGGCGATGACCTTCAGGTGATCGGCCCCCTGCCTTAATTGCTCCCTCGCCGCCTTGGTAACTTCCGTCACGCCATCGGCGACGACTGCGGAGAAGGGAGATTGTGCCGGTTCCGTCAGTTCTGTGGAAAGCCTAGGGTCCGCATGTCCCCCGGTTTGCGTGAGCACCCGCCCGCAAACGGTGATTCGGGGCCCAGGGACGAGCCCTTCTTCCACGGCGACGCGAAATCCCGCGTCGGCTCCACCCGCATCGCGAACCGTGGTAAAGCCCTGTTCCAACGTGTCCTTCAGAACTCCCAGAGCCTTGACATAATGCATGGCAGGATGGCTTCTCCGGTGCTGTTCACCGAAATCGTTGTCAAAAAGACTGAGGTGAATATGAGCATCAATAAGCCCCGGCATCAGGAAATGGCCCTTGCAATCGATGCTTTCCGTCATGGGTCCGTATAAAGAAGAAGCAGCCTTTCCCGTTCCGACTTCTTTGATTTTATCATCATCGACCACAACATATGCGTTCTCTTTGGGCTCACACCCCGTGCAATCAAGCAACGTTGCGTTTTTTAAAACCTTAATTGCCAAAATATCGCCCCTCTTCCAGCATTTGGTTCAATTATCTTGTGATACGCTATATTTTACCTCTTGTTTTTTTTGAAAAACAATCAACATCAAAATAGAACAAAAAACAGCCGGCAGTACCGAAGGGTAAGCAACCGCAAAAGCATATCCCTTCTTTTTAAGGATTTCCATCGCCAACGTCACGACACCTCCCGACAGGATAGAAAGAAGACCTCCTCGAGGTGTCACTTTTTCCGGATAAACAACGGCGGCTACCAGGGCCGGGGATATGGCAGCCCCGTACATGGTGTAGGCATACATCTGGAGAGCAAGGAGTTCTGGGAAAAATTTGATTAAAATATAGGCCAAAATGGCAAGCACCAGCACACAGAGCCTGGAAATCATCAACATCTTTTTCTGATCCGCATGAGGATTGACGAATCGTGCGTAAAGATCCCAGCTGGTGTTGGTCCCCACGGAGAGGAGGAACGAATTTGCCGTGGTCAGGATAAACGCAGCCACGGAAGCGACGGCAAGCCCGCCGATCAGCTTGGGCATCCCATGAGTGGCAAGGTGGATGAACGCCTGTGAGGGATCGATATCCGGATAAAGGGCTCGCGCAGTCACAGCTGCGACAGAAATGACGCCCCCCACCAGGAGAGTGACAGCCACCCACCAAAATCCGCCTTTGACGGCGGTGTCTTCATCCTTGGCGGCAAAGAAACGCTGGTACATGTTTTGGTCTCCCATGAGATAGACAAAAGTCGGAAGGAAAAATCCCAAAACCTGCGTAAAACTCAGGGAACCGAACCCCATATGGCCCGGAGGCACGTGGGCCGTCACCCATCCCCAGCCGCCGGCACTCCTTACGGCAAGAGGAACGCCGATGACAAGGGCAATCACGATCATGCAGCAACTGAGAAAATCCGTCCAGGCGACGGAATAGAGCCCTCCCAGAAGAGATGTGGCCAAGATGACAAAAAAAGCGATTATAGAACCGGTCTCCGCAGAAACGCCAAGCGTGGTCTTCAAAACCGCGCCCACGCCCAGATATTGATACGCAACGACGCCGAGATATGCCAACAGAATGATGATCGTGGAAATCAGCCGCGCGGAAGGGCCGTAGACCTTTTCGATGACTTCTGGAACTGTCTGGGCTTCCTGCCGCCGGATTTTCTTGGAAATATAGGTCAGGACAAACTGCCCGATAGGGGAAGCCAAGGAAAACGCGATAGCGACTCCGAAACCCAGCTTGTATCCCAGGGAATTTGCTCCGCCCATGACGGTTCCCGCACCCATCCATGTCGCCATCAGAGTTCCGACGAGAACATAGACCGGCAGAGACCTGCCGGCTACGGCATAATCTTCCTGGTTTTTGACCTTTCTCGCGAAAAAAATCCCTACCACAGTAATCACGATGAGATAGGCTAAGACGCAATAGAAAGCAAAAGTGGTCCCGACTCCTTCCATTTCTCTCTTCCTCCTCCATCATTGATGTGATAGAACTCGTGGCGATCCAAAAGAAGGCCTTTTCGGGGCTGTCCCCACACAGCTCCGAAGGGCACAACATCGTTGGAACTTCTTCAAAAATCGGAAAATCCGAGACAACGGCACTGAGATGCAGCACGTTCTAAAGATATAATATATTGATAAAATCGTATATTGTGGAACTATTCCTGTCAAGGGCAGTTTTCTCTCTGGGGTGTCCGGACAGCAGCAATATCACCTATCAAGGAGGTTGCATCCGCCTTCCATCGATAGGTCGAACCGGGGAAGACGGGAAGGCATCCTTCAGCATGAATACGGCACAAACGGCAAAGCCCCGAGGGATTTCCCCGGGGCTCGGATGGATTTCCGGCTCTTCAGGCGGGAACAAAAAGTGAACTGACTTCATATTGCTAAACCGTTCCGGTGAAACATCGGCATCTCCGCCAGAAACGCCGATGCTGCGACATCATCGCCAAAATTCAGAGAGAGGAGGAGACCCTTCGGAAGACACCGGTTCAATAAGGGTCTAGGCTCCTGGGATTTTCCGGAAGAGGAAAAAGGCCGCTCCTGCAAGGCATAACGTGGCCCAAAGATAGTCCAGGGTCAGCTTCTGCTTCATGTAGAAAGCGCAGAACCCGGCAAAGACCGCCATCGCGATGATTTCCTGAATCACCTTGAGCTGGGGAAGGGAAAAGAACTGGCTCCCGAGCCTGTTTGCCGGAACCTGAAAACAGTACTCGAAGAACGCCACGCACCAGCTTGCAACGATCACAATAAGAAGCGGCCTGCCTCGCAGATCCTTCAGATGACCGTACCAGGCGTAAACCATAAAAAGGTTTGAACATAGCAGCAACAAAAGCGGCATCAACCTGGCCAATTGATCTTCAACCTCCACGAAGAATTTGGAACGCAAAAAAACGACCCCTGAAAACTCAAGGATCGTCTCGTAAATTCTGGCTCCCCCTTTGCAACCCTCTTCATAGCCGTCCTCCGTTCGGATGTCAATCCGAACGCGCTTATCATTCAACGAGTTATCAAAGAGCATGTCGTTCCGGCAGGCCGGAAGCGGCGTTGACCTGGGTTTCATCCCTCTGCCTGGCAACGTGAAACCCACAGGAGGCGGGCGTCTTCTCCCGCCGATCCGGTGGAACGGCTTGTCCGGAGGCGGTAATGCCTCTTTTTCCCTCTGGCGCGTTATCCGACGGGAACTGTGCCATATCCCCCTTTCTTGAACGCGTAAATCGCCCACCCCAGCGTTTCCCGTCCCCACCTCAGATAGGCCGCCTTGCTCTCACGCACCCGTTTCAGCACGGTCTCCACATCCGGATCATCCCGGTGATCATTCGCCCAGGTTTCCGCAGCATACCACTGTAACCCTTCGTACCTATCCCAATCATCCTGGCTGCTTACGAGTGTGTAGACCGCCTCCAACCCGTGCTCCCGACCGGCCTCCACGTTCTGATCGTGCGTTCCGAAGTCGTTCCGTTTCACTCCGATCGCTTCCAGATATTCGCTTTCCGGTTCATGTCGCCAGTACGGCTCTCCCACAACGATCCAGCTTTCCGGGGCCGCCATCTTCCGCAGCGCGTTCAACGTCCCTCGATGCCCGCCATAAATCCAGCTCGCACCGATGCAGGCGACAAGATCAAAGCTCTCCAAGGCCTCCGGGACATACTTGGCCCCGTCCATCTCCAGGAAATGGAGTTGGGCATCCGGAACGCGTTCTCGATGCTTCTTGCGGACACCAGCAATGCAGTAGGGAGAAAAATCAACTCCTGTCCCTGTCATTTGTCGGTACCGTTCTGCAAGCCTGATGAGAAACTCGCCCTTCCCGGTGGCGATATCAAGCACGCGTGCCCCAGGTTTCAGAGGCAGAAGCGTGATAAGCTGTTCAAGTTTCTCAAGACTCATCGGATTGCAGAGAATGTGCTCCCGATGCGTGATGTCAAAGAACTTCCACATGTCCATACCTACACCTTCTTCATCAACATCAATGCCAGCCGAGCCGCCGGAATTCATGGTCTGCTCCCGGACTTCCTGACCTCATAGATCATAACATGGTGAAGCCGCTGAAGATCTCGCTGCGTCAGTTCCTTCGGGGATCGGATCGGTTTCTTGAGGGCCAATCGCTCTTGCGCCAACAGATAGAGGTCGTCTTTGAAAACCCCAAGCTCGTCCGAGCGTGCGTGGCTCGCTTTGCATAGACTTTTCTTCAATTTGTCAGGGGCTTTCCTGCGGGTTTTAGGTCCTGTCATTGCGACCTGATCCTGAAGCCGGAGAGCCTGCGTCCGTTTCGATGGCGCCTCTAACCCCGGGCAAGGGATCCGTAGCGATCGCCGATGTCACCTCGCCGAGAGAGATTGGGACGTGTTCGTTGGCCGGCATCCGGTCCTCCTTTTGCGGGAGGCCGTGGAAGGGTTCCGTCATGGATGCCGCGGGGCTGGGGATAGGCCGGTCATCGAGAAGGCCGTTGGAGCTCGTTCGACACCGCCTGAGGGCGATGTCCGCCGGCACCCACAACGGTCTCCGATCTCACGGTCGTTTCCGCTGTCTGGTAATCCGCTTGCGCCGGACCCACGGGTCCGGCTTTCGGCAGATACCTACCGGAGGGGGGTGCGAAACGTCAAAGCGGGTGTCCAGATGCAGCCGCCCCCCCCCGAACTGCGGGCTTCGAAATGGAGAATCAGGGTAAATGTGCGGGTGGACGTAAGTCGGCGTGGGCACGACAGAAACGACGAGACCCCGAGGGGATCGCCCCACGGGGTCTCGCGTTAAACAGAAACCGCTGAAATCAGCGGATTGAACTCTGGCTCCCCGTGTGCAACCCTCTTCATAACCGTTCTCTTCCTCCAGTAGTTAACCGAAAACCTTCAATTTCAACGGGTTATCAAAGAGCATGTCGTTCCGGCAGGCCGGAAACCCTGGCAATCCCATTTCCTCATTTACCTTACCAAAGGGTGATGTCGCAAGTCGAGTCGTGAGTTTGTCGCAAGTTTTGTCGCAAACCTGTCGCAAAGATCGGCTATTTATTGTCCTGATGCATCCAGTATCCATAGTTGTCTATCGACCAGGCCACTGTACGTTCCAGAAATGAGCCAGGAGCCCACGTAAGTGCTCCTCTCCACGGGCTACCTTGGTCCCAACCGCCAAGAAGCTCTTTCGCTCCCTGCATTCCATGGATTTCAGGCTGGCCACCTTCCAAGGCATGTCCCCAAACGATGTCGCTCTGTATTTCGGGATGCTCTCTATCCAGATGAACTCGTTTCCCGAAGACGGACAAGTCACCGGATACCTCGTGCCACCCCACACGGCATATTTTCCCAAGACCGTATCTGGTGTCGCCTCCGACAAAGAGGGTATCGATATTGTCCAATTGCCTGCGAAAGCCGTTGTTTCTCAAAAAGACGTACCCTAAGAGCAGCATGGCATTCGTTTCCCCCTGACAGTTGGAATCACGCCACCAGGGATTGATACATTCTGTCTCCCGGAGTGTGCCTTCAGACGCTGAGTCCGATTCGGGAGCGATTGCGGTGCCGGGCCGGGAATCCAGCAGACGACGTCTGAAGTCACGATCCGACAAACCTTCCTTGCCGCCGTGGCAGTACCATTGGACGCCTCTCATCTTTTCGAATGTCGGCATCCAAGCCAAGAACTTGTCGCCCCGTTTCTCGGCCGGAAAGAGGTAGGTAAAACGGCAGTTGAGAGCGACTTCCCATCCAAGTTTGCCGTAATCCGGAAAGCTTTCACCGTTTCTTGATCGGGATATCTCAGCGGTCACAGATCCCCAAAGCACACGCGCCGGGACATAGGGTCTACAGCGGTTCAACGCCCCTGCCGGAGGCATGCCGACGAAAAGCGGCGCTTCCAGTTGCCAGATCCATCGAAGTGCCGTCCAGGTCATGTTCGCACCTCACTCTTTTGTGGCACTCGCGCGTGATAGCGGGCATAGACGAGTGTTTGCCGGGCCAGATCACGTGCCAGCAGTAGCTTGTCAAGGTCCTTGGCCATCTGCTGAAGCGATGTAAAGACATCAGCATTGCCAGAAAGTAAAGGGGCCTGCTGTGGCGTCACTTTCAGGAACTCATAAATCTTCTGGTTGACATTTTCGGCCCCACTGCCGCCTCGCGTTTTTAGAAAAAGAAACAGGGCATAAATTCCTTGCTCTTCCAGAACAGCGAGCGCGCTCGTAATGAGGTTCTCAAGCTCCTTTGACGGCCTCTCCGCGAGAGTTTTACCCACCTTAGCACAACCGAGGTCCAGGTTTTCGAAGGTCGGAGCGTCCATCACGAGACCTCCTTTCCTGTCTTATCCGCATCGGAAAGGTCCTTCATCCTCAGCACACGCAGCCGTCCCATGCCCCGGCTTCCCATGCCACCGATGCCGAGATGTTCCAGATAAGAATGGGCATCAGTAACAACATCTCTGACTTTCTCAGGTGAGTCGACCGCCTTCACATCATCTTGATTGATCTTAAAGTGCTTTGGATTCCGGCAGGTCACCTCCCAAACCAGCACTGTTCCTCGAGGCATGGCCTCATAGGTGAACAGCGCCCTTTCCTCGGCCGCTCCAGTAGCCGGATCGATGGCAACCGAGGTCCGTACTTCGAGGTTACTATTCACGATATGGGTGAATAGCTTGTCCGAAACGACAGCCAAGCGGCTGATGATGTAACCCGGTATACCCAGTACTTCGATCTTTTGAGCAATCTCGCCCAGTTGCTGCCAATCCGTCTTGACCGGCAGAAAAAGCCAGCCGAGATTCAATGATGGCTGAGCTGCCGTCCCGTCCACTTTGCGGTAAACGACCTGCTGCTCAGGCAGGTCACTCAGTTCTGAGAATTCCGCGATGCTGGTTTGCCGCAATGCCATTGGACACGTGATCCACTGCGGCCCCAATTGCGACGCCACGGGAAAGAGCAGCACATGCATATCGCTGAATGCCGCCAGTCCCGCGAAACCGCCACTTGAGCCTATGCCTTTGGCAAAGCCGAACACGGTACACACAGGACAATCGGTTTTCCCGCAGTGGCCACCTCCACCGTCGCGCTCCGGCTGACCAAGACCCGCGCAGTTGGGGTATTTCCCCTTTGCCATGGCCGTGTAGGCTCGCATGACTCCCGCGATGCTCGAGCCAGGAACCTCCGGTATCCGCGTTACCGGATCGCGCACGATGGTGTTGTCCACCCGGCCCAGCCGAGTTCCGCCTGTACCGACATGGATGGGATCGAGCGCAATGCCAACAAACGGAAATGTCACGAAACTCTGATTACTTGTTATCATCGGTCACCTCCGGACACTTACTTTTTTAATACGCTCATGTGCCATTCCAGGCTCCAGTCCAGGAGTCCATCCCCAGCGGCTTGCACCAACGCCTCAAGGCATGCGCCTCGAACGCCCAGACGTTCATGGAACACCGCGCGGGCAAGATCGAGCCAGGCCGTCTTCCCTCCCTCGAACCATGTACCATCCGGTCCTTGCCAGGCCCCGCGTCGCTCCATAAGCTCCGACCATGCGCCGCGGAGCGCGGTCTGGCTTGGTGCATGCCGGTCCATCAGCCGCCAGAGATCGCGCATCCGCAGCCATTCCGTAAGCTGTCTACGACTCAAAGGTTCGAACCGCCTGGCCGTGCTATCCATGAAGACTGTGGCAATAAGCGAGGGATAAACGAGAACCCCGTCCCCGCTTCGCAAGTCCTTCGCGTGCCGCAAGACCTGGTCGTTGGGATGCTGGAAATCCAGAGGGAAACGGATATGCTTGTCTTCCACAGCAAGGTACGGATAAAACACATCATCCCGTCCATCGGGGAGCCCGATGGGTATGGTTTTAAGAAGCTCATGCGGATGATCAAGAGACTTGATGCTGAGGGCAGTGATGCCTTCCCGTGTTTCGCATCCCGCCACCCGCCAGGTTTCGGATTTCTTGATCCTGTCCAGATCATCTTCGATGGTCCGCGCCGCGTCTATCACGGCCTGAAACGGCGTCATCCTCGGAAAGGCCACAACGCCAACCCGAAGCGGCAGCCGATCCCAAACACGGGCAAATTGATCTCTCCATGCTTCAATCGTCCGATCCACACAGCCGGACACGGCTTCAAGTGGCAGAAGGACCCGAAAGCGCACCGGGGAAAGCTCAAGGGGGATCACCGGGTGATAAACGCCCAGAGCGCCTGCATCGTCCGCTGCCGAATGCACCACAAGGCGTTTGGCGTCCATGCTATCGTCCGCTTTCAACTCCAAAGTGATCCCGCGCAGGAAATCCTTGTCTTGCTCCGGTTTCAGAAGTCGGGCCAGGTTGCAGATGGTGAGGAAGTCCTTGGTCTGTGCCCGATACAACAGGCTTACGGGAGCATCCCCATAACGTCCGCCGTAGGTCTGCCGGCCTTCCCACGAACCGGAAGAGCTATCGGGCTTGATAACCAAACGGCGCACGCGCCAGCGGTTCTGGTCTGCGGCCGCTATCTCGCGGAATTCGGCAAGCAAGACGTTAAAGAAATCCTCGGCCTGCCGCCAGAAGCGATAGATACGGCCAGGCGAGGCGAGCTTGCAGAACAACTGATGCGTGAGCCATCCAGCGCGGCCACTCTCGTCAATGGCGTCCCATTGAGGCGAGTCGGTGCGATCCTCGACGATTTTGGAGAAAAAAGATGGCCAATCTGTCTCGTGCTGGTACCCCTCCTGCAGGCCGCTCAACACGGGGTCTGCCTTGTCAAAGGACTGGAGTTTTCCTTTGATATGCTGAAAGAGGCTGTCGAAACAGGTGGATGGATCGATGGGGTTTGGCTGGTTTTTCAAGATAGGATTGAACTTCCGCCATTCCGGAATGGCCTGGGTCCTGAGCGCATCCAGGCGGATTCCGTCCAGCCAGGGCTCGATGTCCAGGCTCATCGTGACAAGGGCGACGCGGTCATTGGCATCCGCCACCTCGCTGATCCAGATGGAGTCTGATCCGAACTCCCCCTCCAGCCACTTGTCCAAGCGATGAGTCCGCCGAGCCTTACACGGGTCGCAAGGCCTTTGCTTGTCTGTCCCTGAGCGGCTTCTGCGCACAAGACATACCGGACAAACATGGCCATCCGGCGAATCCTGCCCGGGAATTTGCCAATTGCGGTGAAGCGGCACAGCCATCGTTTCCCGCGCCTTCCGGATTTCCGCCGTCATCCCCACGAGAGAGCGGGAGGGCTCACTGATATGGCAATAGGGAGGCATCTCGAGGTTGGCATCCCGAGCATAGCCGTCCATCTGTTCAGCCAGCCAGCTTTGCCAATCGGAGATCTGCAAATCACCGCCTTGGTACCCTTGTTTGTCATTGCCGAATCGCTCCCCTGGGAACGAAAAGACACAGGTCTCGCCGTCCCTATACAGCAGGGAGCCTACAGCCAGATCGACCTCAACGAGTTTGCAGACTCTGGTGAAAAACTCGTCCAACGCCAGGCGCGCCCCGGTCCAGTCGCCGATCTCAACCGCCCGGGCCTCATAGTGGTCGGCGCCGATCCCGACGATCAAGAGCCGCCAACGGGTCTGTTGTTTGAGTCCATTGCTGGACCAGGGGAACGAGCTGCCTTCCAGAATCGCACCGGCCGCGGCGCTTTTGAACAAGACGGCCGCGACATAGGACTGGTCAAACAGCGTGACATCATTGTTCGGCAATCTGGTTTCGGCCAGGGTGCCGGTAAACGCCTTGCGCAGCCATCCTTCGGGACCCACCGTCCCATCGCGCCAACGCCACCAGCCATCAATGTCGTTTGGGGAACTGTTGTCACCAAGCTGCTTCAACACGGTGAGGAGCTGCTTAATCTGTTCAAGCAGGCCTTTCCAGCCAACATCGGTGAGCAATTCAGGCGGGTCGTCCAACAGATTGAGGGCCGGATGGCCGAAGGCCGTGGACAACCACATGTGGGTAACATCCTGAGCCAGGTATTCAACTGCCCTTTGCGGGAGACTCTGCTTCTCGATACCCGACGCCATAGCATGGCCAGCCTGGAGTAAGCCAAGCATCCCGCCATCTCGGCCCGAATGTTTGGAGAGAAAATCTGCCAAAGTTCCGGGCCACGCGTTATTCTCCAGGTCGAATTTGCCCTTCACCCATTGCAGCAGGTCATCCCAGGGGAACGGCGGGTTTTCCTGCTCATGCCACTTCTTGTAGTCATAATTGTTCTTCTGGCCACCGTGCTCCCGCAGGAAATCGATTCTGGCCTTGCCTGTCATGTGGAGCCAGCCGATTGCTTCGAGCGCCAGAAGCAAAGGGCGATGTCGCTGCAACGTGTCCGGAAGTTGAAATCCCGTCATTGGTCTCCTCCCTTCCAGGCAATTCGGCTTTTCATCTCCGCCTTGAATTTTTCCGCGTCCTTGTGAGTGAAGGAACCGGCTGGGATTTGCTCACGTACCAGAGTGCCAAGGTCCTGGAGACTGTGGAGAGTCTTCTTTGCGGATCGTGGCTCAACCTTTGCGGGTTCATCGGAGGCTTTCAAAAAACCTGTCCAGGTATCGATTCGAGCAGTCCCCCATCCGGCGGTGCGTTTGGCGGAAATGCCATACGTTTCGAGAAGCGCCCTTATGCTGTCGATGAAGCTGTTGATGAAGTCGGCGGGCGTGACTTTATCGCTTTCGATTTCTCCCGGCAAAGGTGCGTAGAGCAGCCGTAGCTTACCTTTTGTCCCGGCTGGAACAACCTCATAGTAAATGGGTTGAGTCCCGGCCCGGCGGCTACGGCTGTGGGGATTGATCACCTCAAAGCCGACTTTGTTGAACCAAGTGGGATAACAGGCAAGGGTCCCGGATCGAAAACCCTTATCCTCTCCTTTCTCATTGCCGAAGAGATGGACGATCCAGGAAGGGTCCTTCCAGCCATCCATTTTCATATCGTGCTTTTCAAGATGATCGGACAAGCCCGCCTGCATCCGGCAGGCCCAGCGAAGAAATCCCTTCCAGGAAGCCGCTGACATGAACGGCGCTCCGAAGACCCGATCCTTGCGCACCGGGTTATCCAGCACGTGAAAGGGGCGGTCGTCCTTCGAGTACCAGGGTGATACCAGCGTGAAAGAAACGTCGATGCCGAACCAGGTCGAATCCGGCAGGGAAACATGGTCTGGCTCAAGGTGAAGGTCCGGAGAGAGATTGAGTTCCAGTTCAGCCACCCGTTTCATGTAGCATTGACGTGCATTGTTCTTCTCCCCGTCACGACAGGACCAGACCACGCATCCATCCCCAAAGCCGGAAGCGAGACCGGTCTCGTTCACTCGTTTCGGGCACGCTTTGTTTTCGGCCAGGGAAGCGTAATAATCGAAACTCATGAGCGGTCCTCCTTCCCGGCGAATAGTTGATTGATGATATTGTCTCCGGTGAGAAAATCCCAGCCGTTCTGCCCACAAGCGTTCGTCAGACGCCCCTTCATGGTGTTGAAATCGATCAGTCCGGGTTTTACGAAGCCGAAGGTTCTTGCGGGGTCTTTGAAGCTGAAGACTTTCTTGCTTTCAGCTTCAACATTGTTTCTTCGATCAGGCCGGCGACCAGCGATCCACGAATCGTTCTGACCGCTTTGTTGCTTGGGCTCGGGGCGTCCGATAACACAGTTAAATGCGCTGGAGTTGCCGTTCTGTCGAGCCAGATACTTTCCGTTCACGCACCAGAAGTGCTGCAATGAGGCCCAGGCGAACTCACCGTGATTGAGCTTCCGCCATTTAGACAGATATTTTCCCAAGTCATCACGACCTGTTCCATCGTATTGCTGGAGGGTGACCATCTGCACCAGGCCATAGTCGTTGTGATGCAGCCTGCCCGCCCGACTGGATTCGTCCGTTGGCTTGAATACCGTCTTGCCGCCGATGGCCCCATAGTCGGCGATCAGGCGAAGAGCAGCGTGGAGGAGGGTCCACTCTTCCACGCGGATCGGACGGAGGGGTGTGAAACGGAGATCGAAAGTCTGGCCTTTTTTGATCTGATCTGTCTTGGTACCGCTATTCTCATCCAGAACTTCAAATCTGAACTTCCGCGCCCAGCCGGTGCAGCCGAATAGTTCACAGACAGCACAATGGTTTCGATCTTCACATTTCGTATCGGTTGGGTCGCAGGCATTGCCGCCCAGACCACGGACCAATACCTCGAACCACCAGCGGATGGAACCGAGCATGCCGGTAGTGATGAGGCGGTCCGGCCCAGTTTTTTCCTTTATCTGACCGTTCCTTTCTTCAAGTGTGACCGACCCGGTCCACAAGTCCGTTAGGGCCTTGAATTGATAGGTTCGTTCGCCATTTGCCATAGTCATGGTGCGCCTCCTTTTGTCGTCTGTTTCCGCAGCATGACGAGGTCGTCATCCAACCCGTGGCGAAGGACATCGAGTCTGGATGACGCAGCCACAAGGCTTTCGGCGTGGACCGGCTTGACCCGGAACGGGAAGAAGCTCGGGCTGTCGATCAGATCTCTCAGCGAAGCCGAGCCGTTGGCCCGGGCGTGGAGGGATGCTTCGGCCAGCCAGGCGATCAGTCGGGAATCCTCAACAGCCAGCGTTGTCCCAGCGGAGTAAATGCCCTTTACGCCGGTCTCCTGAAGCACGCCCCAGTCCAAGTACGAACGCAGCACGCGGCGGGCTGCTCTGGAAACGGTCTCCCGCTCGCCGTATTGCTCGCGGACCCGGCGCTGGACATGAACCGCGGCAGCGGAGCCCTGAAGCCTCAGAAGACGGCCGGTCTGGATGGCTACACCCGACCAGAACGGGTAGACGGCCATGACCATCCCCCAGTGGATTGCCAGATGATCGCGCCGAGGAACACGCTTGAGGAGTTCCAGTCCTTCGACGCGCAATGACTCGAGTTCGCTCGGAACCGTCAGCCACGTCTTGAGGAGAATCGTGATGATCTTCTCGCGATTGCCGCGCTCGGCCTGGCCGCCGACGGACACTTTGTCCTTCAGCAGTTCCTGCAAGGCATCGTTGACCGCAGCCTTGTCATTCCCTGCCAGGATCAGGTTGGCCGTCTGCTCAAGCCATTCCAGACGCACTCGCTGACTGAATCCGATCTGGTCGGTCCGTCTGGTCATTCGCCACTCCTCTCGATCTGAACAAGAGGGACGATGAGTTCCTCGACTGAAACGCCGCCGTGGCTCACGGTGCGCTGCTTTTCCTGGACAAACACCTGCCGAGCAGGGGCCAGCAGGGCGAGGTAATCCTCGGGGAGACCAACGGTTCCCCATTCCAGCGCATCGGGAAATCGTTCTTTCACTTTTCCGCGAAGGGCCACGTCGGGATAGATGCGGACTCGTTCGCCGCGCAGGTCCGCCACAGCCCCTTCGGATGGACAACCGCAACCTTCCGCCTCGACGTTGCCATGATCAGAGGTCAGGTAGACACGGAAGCCCCGATCCAAGAGCAGATCGAGAAGTGTGTTCAGGTATGGTTGCTTGGCCCACTGGCACACCTGGTTGTGCATCCCGGCGGTGCCCATTTCCATCCCGTGCATGATCTTGTCGACCTTGTCCACGACCAACCCGGCGACTCTTGCCTTGGGATGAGAAAGCGCTTCGGAAACGGTCTCCAGACCACCGTCGCCCAGCCCCTTGATGTAGACGACCTCGTTTGGCGTAAGGCCCTGATCCGCCCAGAACTGAGCCCAGAGAGCGGGTTCCTTGTCCGTGGTCTGGATGCTGTTCGGAAAAAAGATGGGAGCCTTGCCGGCGAAGGTCGCTTGGCGCGAGACGGAGGTGAGCGAGGGAATCCAGGCAAAGACCGCCTGCTCCCGGAATCGAAAACCGGGCTGACGCGAGGCAAGTGCATCCCGGACCACCAGCCATTGGTCCAAGGCAAGGCCGTCCACCACGATCAGTGCGATCTTGGCGGTGCGGTCTTCTCCCATTTGGCGGGCAAAAAATCGCGGGAGGTGATGCAACATGACCGGAGGAACCGGTGGCAGATTGACCAGCCCGGCATACCGCTTGAAGAGCCAACCTGCGAAACCGGCATCCACCTGTGCCTGCAAGTTCTTGATGCGTTCGCCCGTCGGTTCGGAAATCGCTTCGGCCTGATCGTTCGCCAGCAGGATCGTCTCCGCCCATCCGCGGGCAAAGTGGAACCAGTCCGTGTGCTTCGCATCCTCGGCCGGAATGGATGCCTCCAGGCTGTCGATGAGCTTGCCCAGGCGACGGGACCTGTCTTCGATGGGAGCAGTTCGAACGCCGATGCCTACCCAGGTCTTGGACAAGGTGTCCGCATGCTCGTGCGGAACGGAGTGCAGCAGCCCCTCGACGAAGAGGTTGTCGACGTAGACCCGGACATCATGATGGTCGAAGGGAAGTTCGACCGGTCCCTCAATGGACAGACCGTAGGGCTTCTCATCCTCACGAACGCTGGACGTCCCTTTGGCTGCCCCACGATCGAGGAAGATCGGCCAGCGCTCCTGGAGGAATGCGAAGAAGGCTTCCCTGTCCGCCACCAGCGTCTCGAGTGGCCAGTCGTCGAAGACGTTGTTCTGGCGCAGAAGCTGGATGAACCGCTCGTCGAGGTCGGTTGGGATGCGCTGTCTGCGGTAGTGACGGCGCAGCAGCACCCGCAAAAGGTCCGATGGCTGTTTGACCAGCTCGGGCGCGATTTCAAAGACGTGCCGGAGGACGAACTCCTTGGTGGCGTTGTCGCCCAACTGGCCGGGGGCATGTCTCTTCTGCGCCTCATACAAGGCATCGAGGTCCCCGCGATCCAGGGCAGTCACGACCGGGTAACTGAGGTTCGGGAAGATGTCGCCGAGGTTGAAGGAGAGTCTGCGACCGGCCTGGAGGAGATCATAGGGCAACCCACTGAGGTCGCTTGCTTGCGAGCGCAATACGACGACAAGGTCCGTGTGCTCGCCGCAGTCCCAGCGGGAACGAAACTTCGACTCGTAGGCGTAACGGAACGCGATGTGGTCTTCAAACGGGATCAGCTCGAATCCACGCTCGCGGACGCCTTCAAGAATCCCTTCTTCAAGGAGAAGTCCGTCCGGGTCGGCCACCAGGGTGAGTCGGGCGACCTTCGGGGTGAATTCCTTCAGGATTTGATCGCGCCAGCTACTCATGGCCACCACCCTCCACCCGAATCACAAGCAGCGGCACCATTTCGGGATAGGCATGGGCCTTCTGATCGAGCTGCTCCTGGAAACTCCGCTCTTCCTGCGAGAGGAGGTTCAGTCGATAGTTGCGGACCTGGGGCAGGCCGATCCGCTCGACGGTCTTGCGGCGCGCGGCAAAGGCGTAGTCGGCCTTCTCGCGCTCACGTGCGATGCGCCCCCGGTGCTCTTGCACGAGCGCTTCGTAGATGGGCTTCCCGTGTTCCTCTGCGGCGTTCTGTAACTTCTCAAAGGCAGCTTGCGAGACCGAGGTCTCCATCACTGACCGGACCTGTGTGCTTGCCGCGAGGAGCTGATCCCACACGTGTCTGGCCGTCGGCATATAGACCATGCCGTTGTCGGCCAGGAAGAGAGGCATAATCCTTCGACGGTTCCACTCCATGGTGGCAATCGCGATTCGCCACAAGGACCAGACGCCCTGAACTTCCTCGGAGAGACCTGGGATCGACACAATGGGCACCGGCTGGCCCGGCGCAAAACGTGGGAGCCGCATGGCCAGTCCGCGGACCTTCGGCTCTTCAAGAGTAAGATGCCGGGAAGCCGGAAGCCTCTCGGCTTCCTTGCCGGTGAAGACCACATTCTCGTAGGTCTCGCCGTCGGGCCAGGTGAGGTTCCAGCTCTGGCTTCTTTTCTCGGCTTGGCCGCCGTGCGCCTTCAGGTAGCTCACCGTCATGCGCTCGACCCAATGGGGCAAGGGGTGAGTCAGCAGCCGCTGGGCTTCGCCAGGTTCCAGGTCCTCGGTCGCCCCAAGTACGGATGCGGTCGTGCGCGCGTCGCGAGCCTGCTCCTGCAGGCGGGCAACCACGCTCTCTACGGAGTCCTCCACTTTTTCGGGATTGAGGATCGCCTCGACATACATCTCGTCGAACATGTGGCCCGCCTGGGCCGAGTCGAGGACGTCGCCGGTCTTGTCGATGCCGAACTCCTCGAAAATGACGGCGAGCTTCTGCTCCAGTACCTCGCGGACCCGATGCTCGACCGAGCCTTCGAAGACGAAGTTGACCGCGCGAACCGCGTGGGCCTGGCCGATACGATCCACCCGGCCGATCCGCTGTTCGAGGCGCATCGGGTTCCAGGGGATGTCGTAGTTGATCACCACGTGGCAGAACTGGAGGTTCAAACCTTCCCCGCCGGCGTCGGTGGAAATGAGAATACGGACATCCTTGGCGAATGCCTCCTGGACTCGCTTACGTTCTTCCATGTCCATGGAGCCGTTCAGACAGACGACCGAGAACCCGCGCTCGGTCAGGAATCGACGCAGCATCTCCTGGGTGGGAACGAACTCGGTGAACACGAGCGCCTTGAGCTCCGGATCGCTCTCCTCGGACTGAAGGCGGTAGAGCCAATCGAGCAACGCCTCGGCCTTGGCATCCGGTCCGATCTGCTCGCAGCGGGCCGCGGCTTCCAAGAGCAGCTTGACCTCAGCGCGTTCGTTCTTGAGCGCCTTGAGGCGGGTGCGGAGCAGCACGTCGATTTGCTCCTGGCCGTCCAGGTCCGCCCATTCCTCTTCAGTGGTGAGCGGGAATAATGTCAGTTGTTCCTGGGGTGCGGCGAGCGCATCGAGCCGCCTTTCAAGCGTAGTGCGGATGGCGCTGGTGCTGGAGACCACCAGGCGCTGCATCAGGATCATCAGGAATCCGATATAGCTCCGCTTCTCCCGCATGGCCTGGTTATAGCCTTCCCGCACGTATTCGGTGACCGCCTCGTAGAGGTGCTGCTGGTTGCGGTGCTGCTCTCCCCATGAGACCGGGCCAAGCTGCGTGCGCCTCGGTTTGAACAGGGGCTTTCCATCGGCATCGATAGCGCGGCGCTTCTCGGTGCGGATGACATGCGGCTGGACCCGCTCGCGGGTGACGCTGCCGATGTCCGGGAACTCCTGGGCGTCGATCAGGGAAACCAGCCGATGAAAGGCGTCGGTCTTGCCCTGGTGCGGGGTGGCCGAAAGCATCAGGAAATATGGCGCGGCTTCGGAGAGTCCCTGGCCCAACTTGAATCGGGCCACCTGGTCGGTGCTGCCACCGAGACGGTGTGCTTCGTCCACGATGACCAGGTCCCAGCCGGCGGAGATCAGGTCCTCGAACCGCTCCCGGTTGTGCTCGCTCACCTGGGCCGCGCTCCAGCCGCGCCGCTTGTCCAGAGGCTTGACCGAGTCCATCGGCACGACCACCTGCGAAAACATCTGCCAGGCATTGGCGGGCAGAACCTCCAAGTCGGAATTGCCCTTTTCGCCGTTTCCCGGGCCCGTCACCGGGGCGATCCGTTTCAGGGTCTTGATGTCCTCGGGGAGCACGAGCTGGAAGGTCTCGCCGAAGTGGAAGCGCATCTCGCTGACCCACTGGCTCACCAATCCCTTCGGGGCGATGACCAGCGTCCGCTTGACCAGCCCGCGAAGCTTCAGCTCACGCAGAATGAGTCCCGCTTCGATGGTCTTGCCCAGGCCGACCTCGTCCGCTAGGAGATAGCGCACCCGGTCATTGGCGATGGCGCGGGACAGAGCACGAATCTGATGCGGGAGCGGAATGACGGAGGACTCGATGGGCGCGAGCAGGACGTCCTGGGTCAGGGCGTCGGCCACCCGCGCGGCGGCGGCGATGTAGGCGATGTTGTCCGGCGAACCTGTGCCTGCGCTCTCCAGGGACTTGAGCCTGGAAGCCGGGATGCGGACCACTGAGTCGCGGCCGGGCAGCCAGACGCGGCAGGTCGTCTCGCCCCAGAGCGTCTGGGCTTCGATGACCTGACAGAGCTGCCTGTGGTCCGGGCTGTAGTACCATAAATCTCTCATAACAAGTGCTTTCACCCAGCCGTTCTGTAGTCAGTCATAACCATTCCAGAAACTCCGCAAATGTACTAAATACGCCTTTCTCTGGAACTGCTCCCTGTACCAGACGGTCTATTTGTGCAGGGGATAGCGGAAACCTATACACATTGCCGTTGGTCTTAAATTGATTGCTGACTTTTCCAAGAGTATTCACGCATACCATATGTAGCGATAACTCCAAATCCTGTGCAGCTTCCACAATCTTGCGAAGGCCATGCGGTCCTTCTGGTCCTTGCCAAGACGGTCGTCTATGCAGTTTCGATATCAAATCTTCTGCGCGGCCTTGATTCGTGAATTCCATCCAGAAGGTGGTCAACTCAATACCTTTCCACCGTTTTCCTCTCCTCCATGCATAATCAATATCAACAGTAGAATATGGAGAGTTAACGACATATTCGTAACTACATGTAAACTCAGAAGAGATGAACGGTTTCAATAATGCATTCGTTGGAATTATAAGTCGGGGATTTGATGAGTAGTCTATAAAGTGACTTCCTAAACCGGAAGAGCTTTGTGGTCTATTGTCGTCAGAACTATTGATCGTATTCTTTTTGGACCTTTCGTAGAGATAAGACACTATTGAGTCACCCTGAATAAGAACTATAGGCCACACAACATTAGCTCGGTGATACTTCTCAGTTAGTGTTTTCAACAGTATCGGATTTGCCACAGATGTGACGTCAGCATACTTAGGACTCGTCTGTGCCGCCATTTTCAAAGCTCCTTCAATCTTGATTGCCTGTACGTGTAAGCGCCTGGTCAAACCACATGAGGAGTTTCGGGTCTTCCTGGAGGACATTCTCAGGAACCTTGCGGGCCACGGTGATGATTGTCGTGTAGTCGCGCTCCTGCCATGCCTTCTTGAAACCGGCACGGACCGCCTCGAGGCGGAAAACCTTCAGGCGTTTCTGGCTGGTTGTCCTGTATTCTCCGAACTCCTTGAGCAATGACCTCTCGCGTAGTTTTTCCAAGTCGCCAGCTTTGTTGGGGTCGGGAACATACCAACGGTCTTTAGCTCTCGACCTAAGTTCCTGACTGTCTTTAGGTAGATTGCGCAACTCCTTAAAGTTCGTCGAAAGGTAGCTGTGAATTTGGCTTGGCACCTCGCCGCTGCCGTCGTAGCGAAGGAAGTTCTGTTCCAACAGCTCTGATAACTCGAGTGGCTTTTCGTATTTCTGCCAACCGCCAAGTTCTTTGATGAAGAGCGGATGAATGTCCTGAAATTTTTGCGGCTTGTCCTTAAGTGTTTGACGCAGCCACACTATTGCTGAGGACTCATCAGAGACAAAGAGTGACATTTGTTGCATGCCACCAGCGTTAAGCTTCCTCTTGTCGTATTCAGCCACTTGGTCAGGCAGGAAATACATGCCATCACGATAAGAAAAACGCTGAGAGAGACCCTCCTGGAACTCCGCGCTATTGATTGGTATAGGATAGCCCTTGCGTACGAAGTAGGCCACCATTTGGTCGTAAAGAATACGTGGGTCGCGTTCGCCGACAACGATCAGGTTCGAGCTGGCACCACGCTTGACGACTGGCAGGTATTTCAGGTGTGTGCGAACAAAATCCCAGACACCTTCTTCGGATCTTGCTTCTTTTTGAAATCGATCTTCGAAGCCGCCATTCGGTTTATATGCGGAAATAACAAGATCTTGTTTGACAGCAGTCGGAGTGGTGACAGCCTTAAAAGTACCTTGCTGCTTGTCAAGCGCCGAGACATTAGCAACTATAAACCCGGCTTCAGCAAGTGCCGTCTGAATGCTATTCCACACCGAAGCTTTTGTATTCGAAAACTCCACGGTCATCCATCTGCCTGGTTTAAGAACTCGATATGCTTCCTTAAAACAAGCACTCATGAGAAGCCGGTACTCATATATTCCCTTTTGCTGGACACCATTTTCTATGGCTTCCGGGATGTTGTTTGTCCAGACTTTCAGCCATTGTTCCCATAAAGAGCTAAGCTCAGAATAGTTCAAGTTTGCGCCGAATGGAGGATCAATGAATATGTAATCTACACTTTGCGGCGGTATCGCCATGGCATGGGTGATAGATTGAGTACTAATAATGCTTGGGGAATCGATACGTTTGAATGCTTCGACAAGCCTTTTCAATTTGTTTTTATAGGCAGTAAACACGCAAGACTCGGAAACCTGCGAGCCAATGTACATGGTTCCGCTAAGAGGGTTGTAGGGAAACGACACGCCGGGACGATACCTGTTCAACTTGCTAATATTGATCAATTGAGAATTGAACCATAGTAGCAACGGGCCAGCAGTACAACGCGAGCGAAACGCTGAAAGAATCCAGAGGTTTCGCTTGGAGTAGAAGTGATGCACATGAGTAATACCGAAGGGATCGTTGCGACGGGTTTCCCCTCCCTCCATCATACGATTCGTCGGATACCAGTAAGGTATATCACTGTTTTCGATTCTCTTAATAAGAGCTAAATCGTTTTCATCGGGCGATTTGTCGGCCTTCCTGCCAGCCACGGTGTAGTTGATTAGGACAGGAACCTGCTTGATTTGGCGGATTGATTGGTTCAATGCCTTATCGAATTGTGTTACCCAAGCACGATCCATCTTCCGTTTCGTGAGGTGTGCCTTGCAGTGCGGACAAGGGAACTCGTCCTTTACCGTTCCCTCTTTCTTGTTGACAGCGACTTCCCAAAAGACAACCTCATTTGTACATTCAGGACAGACAAAGACATCCGACCATACCGTGTGGTTGATCCTGCCCTTAGTTCTGCCATCCGTGTGAAGCGTTTCGTACATCCAGCCACACTCATCCTCAATATCCTTCATGATGCCTTTGGCTTGCCTTTCAAACTCACGGACATCCACTGGCGTGTTATAGTTATATGCTATGAACGTAGCGGCAGGAGATAGGTCGTCCAATACTGCTTGGCGAGCACCAAGTTTAGTGAAGGGCTTCAAGACGGCCTTCCCATTATCACCTGTTTCTTGCTGGGATACTGTTCCGTCTTTGTCGATGTGGTAGCCAAGTGACTCAACAACCGCTCTGTCGTTGCATGCCTTGGCAGCAACTCCAGTCATTCCGGTCCCACAAAATCCATCGAAAACTATTTCTCCCGGTTCGGTGTAATGGAGGATATACCGCATGATGGCCTTGTGCGGCACTTTGGTGTGGTAGGAGTGGGCGTTGTAGATCGGGTCGTTCTTGCCCTCGCTCACATCCGCAGCGAACGGCTCACGGCTGTACGGCTTGCTTGGGTCGTAGGGCTTGCCATAATGCTTGATGAAGTCGGCGATGAACGGGTTCGGGCAGGCGGTGTAGTACGGCGGGTCCGAGAGCGCCAGGATGTCTTCGTCCGAGCCGATGGGGAATCCCTCGATCTTGCGGAACTCGGGGTCCTTCAGCTTCTCGCGCAGGAGGCCGAGGAAATGCTTCCGCCGCTCCTCGTCGTTCGGGAACATCATGCCTAAGCAGGTCACGGGATCGGCCGATGTGGTTTTTGCCCCAAAATTGAAAAGTTCATCCATAGTCATGACCTATTTTGTCTCCGTATATTCTCAACGGCCTTCACGAAATCGGGTGATTCGGGCGCTTTGCTCCACTCATCCCAGAAATCGATCGTTGCGCTGAGAGGTTTCTCGGTTGGCGGATGGATTCGTATTCTACTTGGAAGCAATACAGCATCGCCAACAACCAAGGCTTCACCAATATCGAGAATCGGAAGTGTGTCCATTAAACCTTCAAGGCTTTCTGGCATAAGCCGCTTGACCGTTGTCTGGTCATCTCCGTTGGTCAAACGTAGAGCGATGACATTATTGCATTGACTCAGTATCGTCGGGCTTACATCTGAGGGTCGTTGGCTTACAACGAGGAGCGCCACACCATACTTACGCCCTTCTTTGGCGATCTTCTCAAAGTTCTCGATCGCCCGCTGTTCCACGGGGTTCTTTCCGTCTTTCTTGGGTAGATAAAGATGGGCTTCATCACAGACAAGAGCCATCGGGCGGCGTTTGGCGCGATCGGTCCAGAACTGAACCTGATAAATGATTCTGGCAACCAAGCCAACAATGACGGGCAAAATGTCAGATGGAACTTCGGAAAAATCAATAACTTTGACCTGTGCCTTTTCTGTGGAATAATCCATCAGCCGCTTCACCATCTTGGCCATCGCGTCGTATTGATGCTCGGGATCCGGGGCCTGAAACAAAAAGCCATAACGTTTGTCGCTGACCTTGCTGTTGAGCCGGACAAGAAGACGGCTGAACTGACCATAGAACGGACCTTGCTTCTCTTTCCCACCAGACCCAGGAACCATTTCCGTATTCAGACGCTCCAATTCCTCCAACACATTGGTGATATTAAACGGAATGGGACTATCCAAGGTGAAGGCGTTCAACACTTCAGTTTTTCCCAAGGTTTCAAGCGTCTTCTTCTTTTCACCTACCACTGTATCCTGAAAGGCCATCACTTGGTTGTGGGCACTGAATTCGCTCCGGTCAATGAACATTGCCTGCAATTCCTCGGCATTGAGCAACCAGTAAGGCAAGAACAATAGACTCTCATCTGTTTTACCAAGTTTTTCCGGCCCAGGTATTCGAAGCTGGCGCGCAAAGGACAGCTCGCGGTACTCACCGTGCAGGTCGAACACAATCAGATTAGATGAAGGTAGCTTGGCAGCCTGCTCAAGGATTGCAGCAACTGTCCAGGATTTACCGGAACCCGTGCTGCCCAAAAGAGATGCATGACGTTGAAACAGCTTATTGCCATCAAGATATGCCTTGGCGTTTTCATCGATCGTGTATCGGCCAATCTCCAATGAATGCTCTGTTTTCCCTTCGCTGGAGAGTAGATTCATGAAAGTTTGCAACTGAGCGTCACGGAGGATATAACAAGATCCGTCAATCTCCGGTACTTGGACGAGCGATCTCGAAAAGCGCGTTTTTTTGTCGGTGGTCACCGTTCCAACCAATGTCAATTGCACTGTGTTTAGAACGCTCTCGCGTGGCAAAACCACTGCAGACGTTTCCTCCGATTCACCTTCATCTACGAGAGATTGCTCCTCCAAAACGGGCGTTTTGATGACTTTATCAATGAGTCCGATCAGCCATTCCTCCACAGCGCCGGGAAGTGCAAGCGCCACAAGCTGGCCAACGCGGGCTTTTCGAAGGTCTTCATCACTGTTGACCTGAACATTGACCCTTCGGGTATCTACAGCCCTGACCTTCCCGAGAGAGTGAGAAGAGTCGAATATGAAAATCGCCATGATTAACCTCCAAGAATCTGGGTTGTAAAATCGCAGATGTCCCAAATGGTCTTCTCTGGGAGTAACAACCAATCTGCATATTGTTTGTTGTAAACACGTGAGCCATTCGCGGCTTCATCCGCCAACTTACAGACAAGCCAAAGGTTGTTTGATTTGCTTAGTAAAGACTCGATGCGAGTATTTGAGTCTTTGGTAACTATCAGACCGCAACACGCTTGCGTGATGAGCTTTCGTTTGATGTATTCCTCTATATGATTGTCATTAAAACCGTAACCGAGAAAGAGAAAATGTGTCGCTTTGTCGATTGCTGTATCAGCAGATTGAAGCAATTCTTGTCTATATTTTTGAAGTGTTTGATACTTTTTAAGTCCGGGCGTAATCATTATCCGTTCGGCATAATCGGGTGGGTACCACATCCAAGCATTGTTCTCAATGAGAGCGTTGTGGTGGAAAAAATAGTTCAATGATCCGTGAACTTTGTAGAGACGCACATGCTTTTTGTGCTTGAAGACCGTCTTCATTTTTCGGCTGTGATAGATTTGTTCTGGTTTCAACAAAGCACGATCTACCGCTTGCCAATCCCTCCTTCGCTCAACCCCACCAAATAGACCATTTGTGTAAGGGATTCCGGCAACATCACAGGCATATTCAAAAAGCATATCATAATTGGGCGTCAGCACATGAAGAATGCGGTCGCCTTCGGGAAGCGTCTCAACCAGTTTTTTTAATATTCTGATGGCAGGCCATTGAGTTTTCTCACAGGCTATACGAAACGCATAATTCTTATCCACTTCTGCTATAGAAGCTCCGGTGATTTCTGTCAGAATCTTGAGAAGGTCTTGATCATTGACGGAGTTCAACGCATTCTCTAAGTCAGTTCCGTTGTCAAGTGCAGAAACAACGGCGTCCCACTCAGCTTTCTGTGTATCAGTCAATGCTCGGCTTTGCATCCCCTCAAGAAGAGCGTCTTTTAGTGCAGGCATTCCGAACCGGGGATCCAAGGCACATGACATCCCTGTTCCAAAGAAAAGGAAGGGTTTCTCACGGAAGAAATTCCGCAAGGCCTCAATAGCTATATCTTCGGTTAAAGTAGGCAATGGCATTTATGTTCCTCCGACATGTCTGATAACCATGTCGTTATCAAATAAATCTTAGCGAGTTGAAAGCTTGGTCACATGCCAACTGACCAAGTTCGATCATGGGCGCACCTGACTTATGCAGTGACTTGGTCATTCGCTGTCTCCTTTGGTTCCCTCCAGCGCCTTCCGCCCCCTCTCAGTCAGCCGGTATTTTTGTTTCTTGCTTCTGGGCTTATCCGGAATTGTCATCTCCAAACAAGCTAAATCCATCAAGCGTGAGAGCGCCTTCTTGAAGTTTCCCGTTCGGCTTTTGTATCCAAGCAGAGCAAGCAGTTCCGGCGTGCTTTGTGGTGCATTGAGACAGGCGAGCAGGATTCTTTGTTCGATTTCGCTCATGGGCTCATGGGCCTTATCATGGGCCTCGTCATGGGCCCGACTCAGTCCCGACTTGGACGCCTGCTTCGGAGCGACATCACCTGTAACTTCACCAACCGGTCCAAATTCGGGCACCTTGACGATAATTCTGAAAATATCACCTTCGATCATTTGTGGATCGGCGCCGCCATACGCCTTGCCATACCGCATCAGCTTGCGCATACCAGAGCCGAGTTCGTCGGCGCGGTGGATTTCGCGGAAGAACGCTCCTATTACTGGGTTTTTAGGAAACGGCGTGAAATTGGCCGGGTCGAGTACGCCGAATCCGTTGGGCTTATTGCTGTTTTCAGTGCGGACCCGGCCCCGTTCGATGATCAGCTTGGCGGGAAAGGCGCTGGTGTATTCCCGATGAATCAGGATATTGGAGGCAACTTCACGGAAAATGGCATCGCGAAGACTTATCCGCTCCATGCCTTCGAGGGAAAAGGGGTCGGGCAGATGCTTCTGCACAAAGGCGATGATCCGTTCGTAGCTTTCAATCAGGTTGGTTCTGACCAGATCCCGGTCATCATAGCGATCTAGGTTGACCTTTCGCAAAATGAGATCGGTTCGGTGATGGGGTACTGCTGATAGAATAAGCTGGTCATTTCCAAACAAAAGTATGCCTGCCAACGTGATGCCGCTTTTGCCGGTTTCCGGATCGGCCTGGTGGAGTTGGGCACTTTTCAACAGGCCCATGTCGTCCATGTCGAGCCAGGGATGATCATCTCGCCAGACCCCGGCCAGCCGGCGGCATTTGTCGATGAGATCAGAACGCAAATCATCCAGCTTGGCAAAAGGATAGATCTTGTTCTCTGAGTAAGTGGCCTGTTTTCGTTGATAGAGGTCAGCCACCTGACGCGTATGATCCGTAATGTCAAAATCTCCGTCCTCATTGCGGTCATAAATGCGCCCGTTGCATCTGTGGACCTGCGAGCTTTCCGGGACATACACGCGAAGTACCGGTTTTCCTTTAACAGTCACCTCATCTACCGATATGTAGGCCGGAGGGTGGATTTTTTGCGGGTTATTGACGGCAGTAACAAAGTCTTTCTTTATTTGTGAAACGGCATCCGGCTCAATGCCTCGTATATCACCGGAATCCGTGACCCCCAATAAAATCGTACCGCCATGCCGGTTCAAAAAGGCGCACACCGTCTCATAGACATCCCGATTGAGCTGGTGGCGGCAGGTCTTGAATTCAAGATCGATGCTTTCGCCCTTGCGAATCAGTTGTATCAATTGGCCTTCTCTGGTGTTCATTCGCGGTTCCTATTCCAAAACGATCCGCACTTTGCCGGGCTCTTTGCCTTTGGTCAGCCCTTCCAGGTATTCCTCGAACCGCTTACGCATCTCCACTGGGGTGGCCGGGGAGCCGCCCGAGAGCAGGGCGTCGCGCAGGTCCGCGATCTTGACCGAGACCTTGGTGAGCCCTAAGAGCACCTCCTGCAAGGCGTGGATGAAGTCCTGGTCGAGATCGTCCGGCAGGGCCCGCTTCTTGATGAAGCCGTCCACCAGCTTGCGCGGCTCAGGCTTGAGCAGGCTTAGATTCTCCTTGGTGGTCGGGTCTTCGAGGTTGGCGAGCAGCGTCTGCGTCCAGTTCTCGACCAGCTTATCGAGCTCGCCGTCCAGAGCGTCCAGCATCGTCGCCGCGGGAGCCGCAGGCGGCTCCGCGCCCGGTTTGAAGTTGCAGTGCGGGCAGACCGGCGACGCTTCCAGTTCCTGCTCGGTGAGGGCAAAGCAGCTCCTTAATCCGGCGAGTCGGTTCTGAAAGTCCGAGAGGTGCTGGCGGGGCATCAGGTCAATGGTAGAGAGTCTCTGCAGGTCTTTGAGCCGTTCGTCGCCCATGAGCTGGGCCTTGCGCTTGCCCTCGTTCACGCCCAGGCGCGCTTTGGCGTGCATGGAGAGATAGGCCAACAGGTAAGTCTTCTTGAGGTCGCCGAGCTTGCGCTGGGTCTGTTGGCGGAATGCTGCTGCGCTCCGTTTGGCCGGGTCGCCGATCTCGGCGAGGACCTCGTCCCGCGCCGTCTTCATCTTGTCGATCCACTCGTGGCCGGTGGGCAGGACCGCCTCGGCGGTGGAAAGGTACGAGGCCGTGGACCCGAGATCGACCACCAGTTCCTCAAGCGATTTGATCTCAGCAAGGGAATTGAGCCCGTCACGATGGGCGGTTACCTCCGAGGCGTCATAGCGGAAGTTTTTGAGCTTGCCGGTCGTGGTGTAGGCCTGCAGGGATTCAAGAAAGGTCTTGGTCTCATCCAGTTTGGCGCGCAGCCTTTTACCTTCGTCCTCGGCCAGCAGGCTGCGGCCCCAAAAGAGCAACCCGGTCTGCATGCTCTGCTGCACCAGCACGAGTTTCTCCACCGCTGCGGTGACGGCCTTCTGCAGCTCCTGAACCGGCTCGTCCTTGCCCTGGGTGACCAGTTGGGCCATGCCCGGCGTGAGCCCGAGCAGTTCGAAAAGGCTTTTAAGCGCCGGAAGGTTCCAGTCCTTGGGCCGCTCGATGTGCTTGAATTGGGCCAGATCGTCGATGCCGGTGCCGGCCAATTGCTGGAGCCCGGTGGCATCGAACTTCTTGCCCGGAATGGAGAGGACCACCTCGCCGGCATAGACCAGCGCGGCCAGCACCACCACGGCCCATTCGGGTTCGAGGCGGAGCGATTGCGGCGCGAGGTACTCCACACCGAGGACGTCCTGGATCAGCTCGGAGCGGTTGACTACCTGTCCGTGGCCCTTCTTCTTGGCGACACCGAGGATGTGCTTGGCGTACTTGGATCGGTAGGGATCGAGCCGCTCACCGTCGAGAAGCTCCAGCGCATCCAGCACCGCGGTGGCCTGTTTGGTGCGGTTCTGTCCGGCGATGGCGCGCAGGGCGTCCTGCGCGGCCTGGGCCCGGTTCGCTCCGGTGATGAGCACCGAGAAGGACGGGTATTCGGGAGCCTGGTCCTGGAACTTCGTCCCGAGACAGATGCCTGCCGTGGTGTTCACCAGGTCGCGGAAGTTGATGCGCTCGTGGGAGCCGATGCCGGAAAGCTCCCGGATGGACTTACCCTTGGCCCATTCGGTCAGGGACTTGGCGCGCCCCTGGTAGGTGACCTCGAAGACCGTGGTCATGTTCTTCTGGAGCCACTGCACGAGATCACGGAGGAAGTTCGATGCCTTGGACTCGTAGGTGGACTTGGCGTGGCCCGAAGCGGTGGATGAAAGGTCCAGGGCAGCGGCGTAGCTTCGAAGCGCGGTGCGGAATTCCTCGTCCGTGTTCGTCAGGCGCAGGAACAGCTCCTCGGGTTTCTTCTCGTCCTTGAAATGCGGCGCATCAAAGGGCTGGATGAAATAGAGGTAGAAGTCCCGCGGCGGCACCGCTGTGGAGCGTTCGTTGGGCGCGCCGAAGAAAAGGTATCCCTGGCGCGCAGCCTTGCGCTCCAGCCATTCGAGCTCGTGTTGCCAGATCTTGTAGCCCGTGACGTAGGTCTGGTCCGCGCACTCCATGACCCGCCGGAGCGCTTCGTAGTAGTAGCGGTCGAGCTGCGAGGAATCGAGGCTCTCGGCCCGCTTCTCGATCAGCGCGTCGAAATCGTCGGTCTTCTTGAGGTCCAGGTAATACTGGCGGTTGTCCGGGTTGGACGAAATGAACTGCCCGCTGACCGTCTTGTGGATTTCCCGCAGGACGGTCTCCACTTGGGAGAGCAGGTCATCGGCCGGATCGCCGCCCAGTTCCTCGATGCCCGGCTGGAAGAGGCATAATCCGTCGCGCAGTTCCTCCGGTGTCGCGCCCAGGGTGGCGTAGATGTCGCCCGTCGTGAGTCGGTGGACCGACAGCGCGTGGATGAGCTGGGTCGCCATGGGTTTGTATGCCGGGCGGGTGAAGGCCTGCTGGATGCGCGACTCGAGCACCATGCTGCAATCGATGACCGCCTTGATGTCCGGAACGGCACGGAAGGACGGGTTCTCTCGCAGGGTCGTCCAGTAGCCGTCATAGGCGATGACTCCGGGCCGGTCGTCGGGTACATTCTGGTTGAGGAGCTTCTTCATGGCCAGGGACAGAGTCTTGAGCACCTCGCGCTTTTCCACCGCGGTGACCCGCTCGAAGGTGTCGATGTAGTCCGGATGCACCGGGAAGAGGCGCACGAACTCGTCCATGCGCTCGTTCATGCGGCCATAGAACTTAGCGAAGGGTGTCAGGTACTCCCGAATTTTCACCTGCTGGTCGGCGGTCTTCTTGAGCAGACGCTCGGCCACCACGAACTTGACATCCTTGCGGGCGATGAGGATTTGCTCGAAGCGGTCCTTCACCCGGCGGATGCTGTCGGCCACAAAGGAAAAACGAGGGCTATCGAAAATGGCTTCCTGGACACCGGCGATGAAACGGAACCGCAGGTCCTTGCAGACCTCGCCGATCTCGCGCAGGAAGTTGAGATCGAGAATGAGTTCCTGATCCTTGCGGGTGCGCAGGTAGTCGAGCAGTTCGTCCACCACCAGGAGCAGACCGTGGTCGGGATGCTCTTGGTGGAAGGCGGTCATCATCTCTTCGAAGGAACGCTTGTTGTTGGACACCTTATCCGCGGGCGGGAAGGAATAAGACACGCCCATTGCGGCCAGGTGCTCTTCCAGTTCGGCGACGAGGATGTCGCGCAGGGACATAGTGGTCGCGCCGATCTCGGTTCGGACCACCTTGAAGCGGCCGCTGATCTTGCCCGCAGCAGCCGCCACGCTCTTGTCGTTCAGATGCGTTGCGAGATCGCCGTTTTCAGCCAGGGCGGAGATCACGGACATGAGGTGAGACTTACCGGTTCCGTAGTTGCCGACGACCAGGAGCCCCTTGTTGTCCATGGGCTGTTCGAACTGAAGCTGAGGAACGACCAGACTGGTCAGCTTTTCGGCCATCTCCCCGGAGATGACATAGGTCTGGACAAGCTGCCGGGCAGCAGCGGCCTCGTCCGCGTCCCGTAGCTGGACCACGGACTCGATAGGCTCGAATTGAATCAGGTCTCCGTATTTCATCGCGACTGCCCTCCTGCTCTTTCGTTCCTTGTCTTCATGCAACGGCCTCCGGGTTCACTACCAGGAAATCTCGCAAGGGATATCGTTTGTATTCGGGGTGATCCGGCGTCGCATAGACCATGTGCTCGCCGTCGATGGAGCCGCTCCAGGCCGCGACCACCGTCTTGTTCCGCGAGAGCCCCTGCAGGAGCCGCAGCGGGTCCTGCTTGAGCGAGACATCGAAGAGGACCTCGACGTTGTCCAGAAGAACCACATCGGCTGCGGATGCGCCCACGATCTCCGCGAGGAGGCGAGGCAACTGCAAGGCCCGCTGGCGCTCGGTGAGGTCGAGCATGCGCCGGGAAAGCTCGAGGTTGACGTTGACCAGCGGAGCCATCGTGCGCTCATGAACATCCTGGAGCGCAGCAGTCTTGCCCGCACCGGCCGGGGCTACCAACATGACAAGCCGGTGGTACAGCTCGGCAGCCTGTCCAATTCTTCGTATGACTCTGTCGGCGAGTGGTTCCGCCATTAGCGATCTCCTCCTGAACCGGGCTCGTTTGCTCGCGTTTCTTCAAGCCAGTGATCAATGGCTCCTTTTCTGAAACGCCAGTGCCGGCCGATTTTCTGGGAGGGGATCTTGCCTTCCCGAACGAGCTTGTAGAGCGTCGATTTCGGTATTTTCAGGTAGGCGGCCAACTCTTCGATAGTCAGTACGTCACCCGGTTTTTCATCCATCAAGCGCACCTCTCTGGTCTCAAGGCAAAGTTCGACTCAGCATGCCTCATATCAAGCACATAATTTACAGTTATTGACAGTTGCTGTCAAGTGCTTTTGAAAGCGCTGTGGCCGGACAGGGATAATGTCACCCTTTAAGGGGACAGGGGAAATGCCACCCCCCTCGGTGGGAAATAGACTCTATAAAGAACGAGGGTGACATCAGGTTGTCCATCAGGCAGGTGCGGAAGCTTCATGTTCTTGAAGAGGTGACATGCGGGCAGAACCTGACAGGCTTTCTTCTGCTGGGGATCGCCCTGGCGCTGGGTTCAGGCGTCGTGTAAAGCGGGTGCCCGGATGCAGCCGGGCGGTTAAACAAGGCGGGGCGAAAAAACAGAGAACGGGAGAATTCGGGAAGGACATTTTCGGTGAGCGCCCGTAACCCCTAGGGTTGCAGCCGCCCCCCCCGGCTGCAGGCTTCGAAATGGAGAATCAGGGTAAATGTGCGGGTGGGCGCAACTCGGCGTGGGCACGACAGAAACGACGAGACCCCGAGGGGATCGCCCCACGGGGTCTTGCGTTAAACAGGAACCGCTGAAATCAGCGGATTGAATTCTGGCTCCTCGGCGAGGACTCGAACCTCGAACCTAGTGGTTAACAGCCACCCGCTCTGCCGATTGAGCTACCGAGGAATACGAAAGAAACTGCCACTCTTTTTGACGACGCCGAAACGTTGGAGGCGGCACCCGGATTCGAACCGGGGATGAAGGATTTGCAGTCCTCTGCCTTACCACTTGGCTATGCCGCCCTGTTCTGTTGCCAGTAAGGCTATGTTCTCAAAGATTCTCAGCCTTTTTCGCACCGCGAGGCCTATTCTAGATGCCCATCCCCCCTGAGTCAAGTCCATTTTCGACAGTGTGTGGCCGGAGACGGCTAATGTCACCCCTTCCCTGTCGGATTCAGACAGAGCGACAGACTCAGGCCGAGGCAAACGCAACGCCCCCGGGACGGAGCAGGTCATACGCCGCTCTGGGGAGCGTTGCAGGGAACAAGAAAAGTCGAGACGCCGGGCTCCGGCTCTGAAATGGAGGACAAGACGGGCTCAATCACCCCGGATCCCGTCGGTTGAACCGACCGAGATCACAACCGATAGGATACGGCTTCTTCCCTATTTCCCTTGAGCCCAGAGCACCGGAACTGATTCTGAATCGTCCCTCTTTTCGACGTTCTTCACTTCCTACTTCCGTCTCAGCATCAGCAGGGGCAGCAGCAGGAGTCCCAGGCCGGGCACGACGGGACCGGCCTGACAGCCGCCACCGCCGCTACCGCCGCCAGTGCCCGTACCTGAAGTGTCAACCGCGAAGCTCCGCTTGGCCTGAACCAGGGCGTCCGTTTTCACATCGAAAACGCTCCAAATTTTTTTACAAACATATATGGATTTTCTCTCGATTCGGCAAATATCGTTAAAGGAAAATCCGACTACGCCCTACCTTGTCATTCGAGAAAGTTCAAGTCAGATATCCTGAAATCATTTGAAAACAGCAGCAAAAGCATCACTCAAACAACTGAGGGATCCGGATATCGAGAAAGAAACGTTTTATAGACGGGTGAAGGCTTTCAGGAAAGGTCTGAAGAGGCGGTCGCCTTTCTCGACTCAGTGGCTTCCCTGCCGTGAATGCCCTGATTCCCCTACAGGCCTGGAACCGTGGCGCAGGTTCGTCAAGCCCTGGCGATTGACACCCTTTCCGAAGGGGGCTATTCTACTCAATAATGACTAGAAGTTATTCTTATTATTAAAGGAGTGAATAGTTATAGTTCCTAAGGTCATCGGCATCGATATCGGTTCCGTGGGAGCAAAGGGAGTCCTTTTCGACGGCTCTATCGCCGCCAGCGCCCTCGTTCCCACGGGATGGGACATGAAGGAGACGGCCCGCTCCCTCCTCTCCTCTCTTGTGGGAAAGGGGGAGGCCTCCATTCCGCCTCTCGTCGCCACGGGTTACGGCCGCAAATCCGTCGACGGAGCCCATCGGACGGTGACGGAGATCACCTGCCACGCCAAAGGAGTCCGCTTCCTCGACGGAAGGACCCGAACGGTTCTCGACATCGGAGGCCAGGACAGCAAGGTTATCCGCCTGGATCCGTCGGGAAACGTCGTCGATTTCACCATGAACGACCGCTGCGCCGCCGGGACGGGCCGTTTCCTTCAGATGATGGCCCAGAGGCTTGACTTCAGCCTTGACGAGGTGAAAACCCTCGCTGCCGACGGAGAGGTTCAACCCCTGACGAGCATGTGTGCCGTCTTCGCCGAGACGGAGGTGGTGACCCATATCGCCCGGGGCGTCCCTCAAGAGACACTGCTCCGCGGTATCCTGCAGGCCATCGCCTCCCGTGCGGCGGCGATGGTGGCGAAAGCGGGCCTGGCGGAGCCGCTCTTTTTCTCGGGAGGGCTTTCGCGCATCGATAGCCTGGCAGTTCTGATCGGCCGTGAACTGAAAACGGAGGTCACCGTCCATGAGAAGTCGCCCCTGGCAGGGGCTCTCGGTGCCGCTCTCATCGCCTGGGAGGACCTCTGAGATGGGCCCCATTGCGATGATCGTCGATGAAGTGCGCCGCCACAACCGCGACGGCATTCTGGAGATCAAGGAAGCCCACGAGAGGGGCACCCCGATCATCGGCACCTACTGCGGCTACATGCCCTGGGAGATCATCGACGCCGCCGGAGCCATTGCCGTGAGCCTCTGCGCCAAAAGCGAGGAGGCCATTCCCGCCGCCGAGGAGCATCTCCCCCGCAATCTCTGCCCCCTCGTGAAGTCCAGCTACGGTCACGCCCTGAGAGGGACTTGTCCCTATTTCCATTTCTGTGACCTCATCGTGGCCGAGACCACCTGTGACGGCAAGAAGAAGATGTACGAGTTGATGGACCGGATCAAGCCAGTCCATCTCGTCCAGATTCCTCAGAGGCCGGACAGACCGGAAGATTTTGCGCTGATGAAGTCCGAATTCAACCGTGTCCGCCAGCGTCTTGAGGACTTGACGGGCCGGGCCATCACCGATGAGGCTTTGGGCACCTCAATGGCTCTCCGCAACAGGGAGCGCCGCAGCCTGAGAATCCTCTGGGAACTGTCCCGTCGGAAGAACCCTCCTCTGACCGGCTGCGAGATCCAGGAAATCACCGACTACATCCAGTTCCGTTTCGACAAGGAAAAGGCCATCGCTTGGCTGGAGGCAACAACGGAGGCCCTGAGCCAAGCCACACCGGAAAGGGATCTTTCCGCCAGGCCACGCATTCTCGTCACGGGGTGCCCCATCGGCGGCGTCATGAAGACGCTGGAAGTCCTCGAAGAGACCGGTGCCCTCGTGGTATGCTTCGAGAATTGCAGCGGCCAGAAGGAATCTCTGAGGCCTGTCGAGGAAGGAGTCGACGTCATGGACGCTCTGGCCGAGAAATACCTGGCCATCGGCTGTTCCGTGATGAGCCCCAACCCGCACCGGATGGAGGGCCTTAAGCGGCTTATCGGCGAATACGACGTGGACGGCGTCGTCGAGATCGTCCTGACGGCCTGCCACACCTACGCCGTCGAAGGCTATTCCGTCCGCGAGCTCGTCCATTCCCTGGGGAAGAGCTACCTCTCCATCGAGACCGATTACTCCTCCGGCGACAGAGAACAGCTGGCCACGCGCATGGGCGCTTTTGTCGAGATGTTCTGAGCTCGCCATGACGACGCATTCGCTTGCTATATTAATAAAGAAGAGAGGCAGAGAGTTCATGATGAAGAAACTGGCGGTGACGACAGCTTTTCTGGTTTTGGCGGCGACGATGGCCTTCGCTGAGGCCGAACCGAGCGGCAAGGGAATGAGGGTGTGGTTCGACGGGGGCGGCTCCGTCGGTGAACCCTACACAACGATCGTCGTGAACGGCGCCAGGCAGGCTGCGGCCGACCTCGGCGTCGAGCTGACCATCGTCTACTCCGACTGGAACGCCGAGAAGATGCTGGAGAATTTCAAGAACGGTCTGGCCACGGAACCGACCGGTTTTGTCGTTATGGGCCATCCCGGAGACGACGCCTTCGAGCCCCTCATCGACGAGGCCTTTTCGAAGGGCATGATCGTTACCGCCGTTGATACGGAGCTCCCTCGCCTCCAGGCCAAGTATCAGGCGAGGGGCTTCGGCTACATCGGCCCCGACGGCTGGAAGCAGGGGGAGGATCTGGCCCGGGAGATTCTGCGCCGCAGGGAGTTCAAGGCCGGCGACAAGGCCTTCGTCTGGGGACTGAAGCGCCTCGAAAGCCGGGGCCGTCGCGCCCGGGCCATTCTCGAGGTCTTCGAAGAGGCGGGCCTCAAGGTGGATTATCTGGAGATCTCCGACGAGATCAACCGCGACGTCTCCCTTGGCGCCCCGGTGCTCACCGGCTACCTGGCAGCCAATCCTGACTGCAAGGTCATCGTCATCGACCATGGCGGACTGACGGGCCAGATGGAGAACTTCCTCCGTGCCGCCGGCCTCAAACCGGGCGAGATCTATGCCACAGGATTCAGCCTCAACCCGGCCACGGCGACCTCCATCGAAAGCGGCTACCTGAATCTCGTCTCCGAGGCTCAGCCCTACCTGATGGGCTACTTCGGCGTGCTTCAGGTCGTCCAGACGGCCAAGTACGGCTTCGGCGGCCTCGTCGTCGACACCGGCGGCGGCTATGTGTCGGAAGAGAATATCGCCGCCGTTGCACCGCTGGCGAAAGAGGGCATCCGTTGAGGCTGCCTTCTCCTAAAAAAGGCAATATACTCGGTGCGGGGGAGGGCAACCCCCGCACCTTTTTTGCGATCCACATAGGAGGAGGAGAATGGAACCGGCGGTGACCCTAAGAGGCATCACGAAATCCTTCGGCCCCATCCAGGCCCTGAGCGGCATCGATCTCGATCTGGAACAGGGAGAGGTACTCGCGCTGCTGGGCGACAACGGGGCCGGGAAATCGACGCTGGTCAAGATCCTCTCGGGCCTTCACGTTCCCGATTCGGGAACGATGACCCTGGACGGCAAGCTCGTCGACTGGAGGCGCTACGACGTGGCCCGGGCCCGCAAGATGGGCGTCGAGACGGTTTATCAGGAGCGCTCTCTCGGCGAGAAGCAGCCCCTCTGGCGCAACGTCTTCGTCGGCCGCCATCTGAGAAACGCCTTCGGCCTGATCAACGTCAGACGGGAGAAAGAGGAGACGATGAAGCTCCTTTCCGACGTCCTCGGCTTCCGCGGCGTCGGGATCCACCCCGAGGCCCGTGTGGCGGGCCTTTCCGGAGGCGAACGGCAGGGGCTGGCCATCGCCCGGGCCATGTATTTCGACGCGGCCATCATCGTTCTCGACGAGCCGACGACGGCCCTGGGCGTGACAGAGGCCGGGAAGGTCCTCTCCTTCGTGGAGCGTCTCCGCGGCGAAGGGCACAGTTGCCTCTTCGTGAGTCACGAACTGCACCACGTCCACCGCATCGCCGACCGTTTCGCCCTCATGGAGCGGGGGCGCATCGCGACCATTCTAAAAAAGAGCGAAATCAGCCTGAAAGAGCTGGCCGCAAGGCTCCTGCTGGGCGGGGAGAGAAAACGATGATCGGCTTCTTTATCCGATATCGGCGGCAAGCCCTCGTGACGCTGGCCCTGGCGGGCCTTTGGGGGATCTTCGCCCTGGCCGCACCGACGGCCTTCACCAACGCCAGGATCTATCGCTCCTTCATGTCGACCATCCCGGTAACGCTCATCCTCACTCTGGGAATGACCCTGCTTGTCATCCTGGGCGAGATGGACCTGAGTTTTCCTTCCGTCTCGGCTGCGGCGGCTTTCGTCTTCGCCTTCCTCCATGCCAAGATAGGCTGTCCGCCGGCGGCGGCCATGGCCCTGGCGCTCGCCTCAGGAGCAGCCATGGGGCTTTTCAACGGCTTTCTCGTCGTCAAGGTGGGCGTTCCGTCGATCATCGCCACCATCGGCACCCAGTTCTTCTGGCGGGGACTGATCCTCCTTCTGGCCGACGGTCTGGCCATCGCCCTCTCTTCGATCCGCGGCCACTGGCTCCACAGCCTCTTCGTGGGCCGCTTCGGACCCTGGGAGATTCCAGCCCAGGCCCTCTGGGGACTAGCCGTAGCCATCGTGCTGGGGCTGATCCTGAACCGACACCCCTTCGGGGACGCCATCCTCTTCGTCGGCGACAACCGCAAGACGGCCGAGATGATGGGCATCCCCGTCGATCGGGTCCGGATGACCACCTTCACCCTTATGGGGTTTCTCGCCGCCTTCGCCGGTCTTCTGGCCACGCTGGAGCTGAACAACTGGTGGCCCACTCAGGGGGAGGGCTACATGCTCCTCGTCTTCGCCGCCGTCTTCGTCGGGGGCACCTCGGCCTACGGGGGACAGGGGACGATCTACGGCTCCTTTGTCGGGGCCATCCTGATCGGCATCATCGAGGCGGGCATCGTCAGCGCCGGGCTTGTGGGCTTTTGGACCCGCTTCATCCACGGCCTGGTGATCATCCTTTCGGTCTCGGCCTATGCCGGAATGGCCCGGTGGCGGCCGCACGGATAAAGGGGGGGAAATAATGAGTCAGATGAAGGTCAAGAAGCTGTTCCACCGGGAAGACGGGAAAAAAGTCATGGAGATCAACGTCCTCCCTGCAAAGTACTGTACCTTCCGGTGCGTCTTCTGCCCCATCAGGGAGAAGGGGACCCAGACGGAAATCTCCTACCGGTTCGACGAGACCGAGGCCTTTCTTGAGGAGCTGGCAAAACGGATCGACCAGGAGAGGCCGGACGTCCTCTTCATCAACTCCATGGGAGAATCCTTCGCCAATGACCGCCTGGATGAGATCATCGCCCTCGGCAGGAAGAAGGGCCTCGAAGTCAGCCTCTACACCAACGGCTACCTTCTGGAAGAGCCCCGATATGCCGAGCTGGCCGGCCGGTGTGACGAAGTTTCGGGGGAAATCAAGGCCGTGACGGAGGAGTGGTTCCGCAAGCTGCAGCGCCCCCTGGAGGGACGCACTCTGGAGGAATATACGGAGCACATGGTCCGCTTCCGGGAAAAGTATCAAGGCCTCTTTACCGTCTACGTGACCTTGATGAAGGGGGTCAACGACGATCCCCAGTCGGTCGAACAGATCCGACAGCTCCTCGATAGGCTGGCCCCGAGTCGTGTGGTCTTCGAATCCCTGACCGACGAGAGATTCGGTCCCGTGTGGGGCATCGCGGAGGACAAAATGGAAGACATCAGGCGATCCCTTGCGAAAGACGCTTAAGGCCTCGTTCCCGGCAGAGCCGCAAAAGGAAACAGATCTTGATTTCTCCGTTATCCGTCACCCATCAGCAGCTCGAATAGACCAAGGGCCCGGAGGAAACCTCCGGGCCCTTGGAAAATCTGGAGCGGAAAACGGGATTCGAACCCGCGACCCCAACCTTGGCAAGGTTGTGCTCTACCACTGAGCTATTTCCGCCCGATGAGAGTTAAGATGGTGGCGAGACCCAGAATTGAACTGGGGACACGGGGATTTTCAGTCCCCTGCTCTACCAACTGAGCTATCTCGCCGTTCTTCTCTCAATAATTTATGGCGGAGCCAACGAGACTTGAACTCGCGACCTCCGGCGTGACAGGCCGGCGCTCTAACCAACTGAGCTATGGCTCCAACCGAAACATGATTCGCAAAGATTATGGTGGGCGGAGCAGGGATCGAACCTACGACCACCTGCTTGTAAGGCAGGCGCTCTACCGCTGAGCTATCCGCCCTTCACACCCAGCGCTCTTCCGCGAGCGCACGGTGTAGTATATCGAGGCTCCTCGGCCTTGTCAACACCTCGGACGGCCTTCTGTGGCCGGACAGGGATAATGTCATCCCTTAAGGGGACAGGGAAAATGTCACCCCCCTCGGTGGAAAATAGACTCTATGAAGAACGAGGGTGACATCAGGTTGTCCATCAGGCAGGCGCGGAAGCTTCATGTCCTTGAAGAGGTGACATGCGGGAGGATGACCAACAGGGAGGCTTCAGCCGCT
>JAHDQY010000035.1 GCA_018433595.1 Synergistales bacterium | reverse complement strand
CCCCCCACCTTTCTAACCTTCAGGAGCAGAGGCGTCAACATGGCCTCGAGGTAGCCGCAGCGCTCCATGACGCCGCCGAGGACGAGGGCGATCATGATCAGCGAGAGGGACCACATCATGCTGTCGATGCCGCCACGGGCGAGGAGACCGGAGAGAAGCTCCCCCACTTCGGTGGCCGTTTCGGGAGCCATCGAGAGCCCGTGCTGGGCCAGAAGGGCCGCGACCCCGTCTCCGGCCTCGGCGAATTCGGCGGCCACCGTCGGCGAGTAGCCGTAGTGAATGGCCGTGAGGACGTCGGAGAGGGAATGACCGTTGACAAGGGACATGAAAGAGGCGGCGAAGGTCCCGGCCATCATGCTCGGAAGGGCGGGAAGCTTCATGATGGCGAGGACGAGGACGATGAGGGGCGGAATGGCGCAAAGAGGAGAGATGGGGAACTCGGCGCCCAACATGGACTGCATGGCGAGGATCCGGGAGGAGTCGAAGCCGGAGGCGTTCCCGGCATACTTCACGCCGAGGACGACGGTGATGACGGCGACGATGATCAACGTCGGCAGCGTCGTCCAGACCATGGCCCGGATGTGGTCGAAGAGGTTGGAGCCGGCCACGGCGGGAGCGATATTGGTCGTGTCCGAAAGAGGCGACATCTTGTCTCCGAAGTAGGCGCCGGAGATGATGACGCCAGCGGCCAGGGGAGCCGGAATCCCGAGCCCCATGGCGATGCCGATGAGGGCGACGCCGACGGTGCCGCCGACGCCCCAGGAGGAGCCTGTGGCCAGGGCGACGATGGAGCAGAGGAGAAGCGTGGCAAGAAGGAAGATGCCGGGAGAAAGGATATTGAAGCCGTAGTAGATCATCCCGGGAACGACGCCGGCGTGGACCCAGGAGCCGACGAGCATGCCGATGGCGATGAGGATGAGAAGAGCCCCCAGAGAGGAAGAGATGGTGCTGAAGACGGCCTCTTCCATTTCCTGCCATTTGACGCCGAGGACAAAGCGGCCGACGAGGCCGGCGAAGATGGCCGCCAGAGCGATGGGAACATGGGCGTCAAGCCCGAGTCCGAGCAGGCCGTACCCGATAATGGCCGAGATGCCGGCAAAGGTGGCCAAGGCAAGAGCCATTCCCGGCTTGCGTCCCTGCGAATGCTCCATGATTCTTCCACGTCCCTTCAGTAATTTATGGATGAGTTTTTATTCGAATCGGCACGGCGTCGCGGCGGCCCGTAAAAAGAGGGCGCGCCTGAGGGGAACCCCCCGGCGCGCCCCAGGGGGGTGTGTGCCGTTACTTGATGCCGCTATTTGAGCCGCTTGTCGATCTCCTTCATGAGCTCTTCCGAGGTGGGGACGATGTTGTCGAAGACCACTTCGTTGTTGATGAGCATCGTCGGCAGCGTCGCGACGCCGAGGGCCTTGGTTCTCATGATGCCGGCAGCACTCTTGATGAGCGACTCCCGCCAGATCAGCCTGTCGCCGTAGTGGGGGGCGACGACGGAGACGGCCTCGCACATGTACTGGCAGGGGGCGCAGCCTTCCGAGTCGAGGGTGACGATTTCGATGAAGACCTTGCCGGGCTCGATGGCGACATCCTCGAAGACCTCTCCCGTCTCCTCGGCCTGGGCCAGGGCCTCTTCAAGGGAGAGGAATCCCTGGGTGTCCGAGGGCTCCTCGCCGGCGGCCATGTAGCGGCCGATGGCTTCGAGGTTGTAGAAGGGGGTGTCGAAGGGAAGGTCGCAGCCGGGAGAGAGGATGTAGCCTGTGGTCCCGCCGACGGCGACGCGGTGCTTGGCGTCTTCGACGCACTCTCTGGGCGATCCGAAAAGGAGGGTCGTCGTGAGGGGCATGTTGCCCTCGAAAGAGACCTGGTACTTATGGGCCAGCTCCTTGACGAAGGCGAGATCGACCTGCTCGTCGAAGGCGATGGCGTGAGGCTTGGACTGCATCATGAGCTCGATGTTCTTCGTGGCGTTGCCGCAGCAGAAGAGGGTCACGATGCCGCCGGCCTTCCTGACCTCGTCGATGACGGGCTTGACGTAGGGGGTGACGAAGGCCTCGAAATGCTTGGGGGCGATCTGGCTCGTCATGGGATCGACGACGGCGACGACGTGGGCGCCCGTCTCCATGTACCACTGGCCCATGCGGCGGGTGATTTCGGCGCAGTATTCGAGGACTTCCTTGGCCTGATCGGGCTTTTTGACCATGTCCATGATGAAGGCCGATCCCCGCAGGTGGAGGGCCAGGGTGAAGGGACCGCAGCAGAGGCCGAAGATGGCCGTCTTGTCGCCGAGGGTCTCGACGAGACGGCGGGTCGCATCGAAGAAGAGGGGAAGACGTCCGCTTTCCCGGGTGAACTCGGGAAGGTCGGCGACGGTCCTGGAGCCGTCGGCCAGGACGTGACCGAAGACGGCGGGGGGGTTGTTTTTCGCCCAGCGAAGCTCACATCCCAGGACCTCCGCCTCGGCCTGGAGGTCGAAGGCCGAGCAGACGCCGTCGGCACAGTAGCGCTCGGCGGCGACGGTGACGGCTTCGACGAGCACGTCGGCGCTCTTGAGGAGCGTCTCGGCGTCGGTGTCGACGAGCTTGGCCACGTGAGCCCCCGTGAAGGGGACCCAGGGAACGCGGTCGACTTCCTGGAACTGGAGGGCTCGGAGAACCCGTTCTTTTCCTGTCATTGCCATGGGCATTCACCTCGTCCGATAGGATCGATGGCACGAAAAGGGACCGGGTGAGGGCTTGCCTTTTCGTGCCATTCCGTCAGGGACCGTGGAGTCTAGTAGGCGAACTGAACCCCCATCTTGCAGAGCTCGTCCTTGATGCGGAGGTACTGGTCGACGAACTCCTGGCGCGGCGTGATCTTCTCCATGTCGTAGACTTCCTGGATCGTCTTGCCGTAGTTGTCGACGGGGATGAGGGCCTCGTACTTCTCCATGAGCTTCTGGCAGAGATCGTCGGTCTGGGCCCGGGTGAGACGCATCTTGAAGGAGGCCTCGGAGCACTCGTGGAAGAGGCGCGACTCGAGAGGCGTGGCGCGGTCGGTGTACTTGTTGCGGCACGTCGCGGCGCCCCAGGGGTTGCCGCCGGAGGACTCGCAGGCGAAGGCGTGGTTGGCGCACTCCCAGTAGAGCTGATCCGTGGCGGGGCCGGCGTTGGCGAAGAGGTTGTTGAGATAGATGAGGTTGGAGTTGCGCGACATGGCCTGGCTCAGCATGCTCTGGATCCAGAGGAGCTCCCGCGTCGTCGTCGACTGCCACTTGAGGTGGAAGGGGAAGTTGAGGGCCCAGCAGGAGCCGTAGAGGCAGGCGCCCTGGATGTTGTAGGCCGTCTGAAGCACGGCCGTGGCCTCGGTGCCGCCGGCATGGCCGCCGAAGATGGCGCCGCAGAGGTTGCCGAAGACGTTGCCGTAGGAGCGGTAGTGAAGGGACTTGTTGAGCATGGCGTCATTGGTCGTCATCTCGGTGAGAATGGAGACCATGCGGCCGTCGAGATGGGAGGGACGGACACCCCAGGCGGGGTTGGCCGCGGCGATCTGGGCCTGGTCGGTCTCGGCGGTGCCGACGGAGACGGTCCAGACGTCAGGCTTGCCGACGAGACGCTGGGCGTCGCGGAGGTTCATGGCGTGCTCCATGGCGGCGGCGACTTCGGTGGGGCTCTGGGAGGTCGCCTTGCGGCCCATGAAGTCCTCGATCAGGGGAGCGCAGAGGCCGTCGAGAAGGGGCTCCTTGAGGTAGGCCATGCAGGCCTTCTTGTGAATGTCGGTGCTGAAGTTGGCATCAGGGCTGAAGAGGTGGAAGGGGCGCTTCTCCCTGTCCTCGACGGCGCGGACGCGGAGCCAGCGCTGGTCGTGGCCGGCGCCGACCATGTAGCAGGGGCGCTTCGTGTAGAGGACCTCGTTGACCTCCTGCTCGGAGAACTTCATGACCCGGTGCGTGTCGACGTGGTAGACGCCGACGGAGACGAAAAAGTCCTTGGCGGCGGCCCAGAGTCTGTCGGCCAGGGCATCGTCGCAGTTGACGATGGTCTTGCGGTCCCACTTGATGTCGTGCTCTTTGACGACGCGCTTCATCTGGGGAATGAAGCTCTTGACCATCCACTCGTTCTGGTCCTTGTAGAACGGACCTTCATCGGCCTTCGCGAAAACCTCCCACATGCGGAACGTGGACATGTATATACCCTCCTTAAAGATTAAGGCTTATGGTGGCTGCTGGTGCTCGTTTACGGAAAAACCCGCTTTACTTCTTGCGGTTCTTGAGGGCTTCCTTGAGCTTGCCGACGAACTCGAAGGCGTCGAAAGACCAGACGTCGGCGCCGATCCTCTTGGCCCAGTCGGGAGAGGTGGGGGCGCCGCCGATGCAGACGATGTACTGGCCTTTCTTGCCGGCCTCTTCGGTAAGCTTGATGAACTCCTCCTGCTTGGGCATGGTCGTCGTCATGAGGGCCGAGAGACCGACGGCGTCGGCATTGCTGCGATGGGCCTCTTCCATGTAGGCGACGGGATCGACGTCGGCTCCCAGGTCGACGACGTGGAAGCCGTTGGCCTGGAGAACGATGCCGACGATGTTCTTGCCGATCTCGTGATAGTCTCCCTTGACGGTGCCGATGACCACCGTGGCGGGAACCTTGTCTTCGGCACCGGCGACGAGGTGCTCCTTGAGAACCCCCATGATCTGCATGAAGGTATCGCCGGCGACCATGAGGTCGGGAAGGAAGACCTCAAAGCTTTCGAACTTCTGACCGAGAATCTCCATCTCGTCGGTCAGGCCGGCCATGATATCGTGGGGGTTGGTTCCCTTGGCGATGAGCTCCTGAACGAGAGAGACGGCCGCGTCGCCGTCACCGTCGATCATCAACTGACGAACCTTTTCAATAGACATGTGACACCCTCCTTGATGGGATTGTTTGCTGAGCTTCCGAAGCGACTATAGGGAGGCGGGATCAAAAGAGTGCAAAAAGGGCTCTCCGTCAGGATGGTTTCTCCGTCGGCGGGGAGCCCTTCCGTTTGCGTTCTTTTTGCAGATTTGCCGGAAAAGGCAGGCTTCATCGCACGGCGGCCTTGCCGTTTTCGTCGTCGCGGCGGCATCCCGGGCTCAGGCAAGCATCGGGAGCAGGCCGCCGCCTTCAGGGATAACGGCCACCCGGGCACGGGGAATCCGTTTTAGGGCCAGATCCAGGGCCTCCTGAACCGAGGGGAAGGAGCGAGCGCCGACCGCCTCGACATCGGCTGCGTCGAGTCCCGGCGCCACAAGAAAGATCGCCCCCCGCTCCCTCACCCGGGCAACCCAGACAGCTCCGTCGGCGGCGATGATCTCTCCGATATCGTCGCCGCCGAGCATGGAGCGCACCTTGTCCTGGATCTCCGCAACGGAGAGGCGGAGCCATTCGCGAAAGGTGGGATGGTTGTGGACCAGACCTTCGGGACAGGCCGCCGCAAGAATGAGGATGCCGCCGCAGCGGAGGACCGACGATGCCGAGACGAGAGCCTTCTCGGCCTGCCAGAAATCGATGTCGAAGGGCTTGGACCCGGCGATGACGATATCGGCCGGCCAGGGAAAGGAGAGCCGGCAGGCCTCGGCCGCCAGGGCCGCCCCGCGGCGATGGGCGACAACGGGGTGACCGGCGACGAGCGCGACCGTATCGTCATTTCCGGATTTGACGGCATTGACGATGAAGGCCAACCCCGCCCGAAGACCCACCTGATCCATGGCGCGGCGGCAGGGGTTATCGACCTTCCCGAGGGACGATTCCTTCTGGAAGATGCCAAGGGCGTGGGTGGCCGCCGTGGTCTGAACACCGCAGATGCCGGGTTGAACGATCTTGGCTCCCCCCGAGAAGCCAGCGTCGGCATGAGGAAGAATGCTTCCCGTGCCGATGAGAAGATCGGCCTCGAGAGCCCTTTCGTTGATCCAGAGAGGGACGACGCATTCGTCCGACCGGATTTCGCCCAGGCAGCACAGCGTCTCGGGCCGCGTGACGTCGTGCTGGACTATGGGCAGGCGGTCGTAGACACAACGGCCCACCTTGGCGACAAGCTCTTCCTCCGTCATCCGCCGGTGGGTGCCGGGGGCCGTCAGAAGGGAGACGGCGTCGTCGCCGACTCCGCATCGATTCAGGTAGTCCAAAAGAGGAGGGAGGAGCTCAGGGAGAGGCGTCGATCGGGTGTTGTCCTCGATGAGGATGACGATCCGCCTCCGCCCCCTGGCCAGCTCCCTGAGGGGGGGTGAACCCAGAGGATTCTCCAGTCCCCTGAGGAGCTCCCCCTCCAGGTTTTCGAGAGCCCTCCTTTCGGGGGGCTCTCCGAGATGGCAGGGAACCGTTCCGGGAAGAACAAATTCCTCCACTCCCGATCCCAGAGGTATCGCCAGAGGGGTTCCAGCGCAATCTTTCCTCATCGCAGGATACCGAGGATGCCCGTCGTGAAGACGGGGAAGTAGGTGAAGAGGAAGAGACAGCCGATCATGGCGACGATGAAGGGCAGGATCTCCCAGGAGATCTTTTCGATGCTCTCTCCGGAGACGGTGGAGGCGACGAAGAGATTGATGCCGTAGGGGGGCGTGATGAACCCGATGGCCAGATTGAAGGTGATGATCAGGCCGAAGTGGATCGGGTCGATGCCGATGCGGCTCACGATGGGCAGCAGCAGCGGCGTGAGAATGACGACGGCGGCGATGTTGTCGATGAAGCAGCCGATGACCAGCAGGAAGACGTTGATGATCAGCAGGAGCACGAAAGGGCTCTCGGAAAAACCCATGAGGGCCGCGGCGATCCTGGCCGGCACCTGAGCCAGGCTGATGTAGTTGGCGAAGGCGATGGAGAGGCCGATCATGAACATGAGGGAACCGTTGACGAGGGTCGTCTCTTTCATGCTTCTGTAGAAATTCTGCCAGTTCAGCTCCTTGTAGACGAATTTGCCGATGAAGAGGGCGTAGACGACGGAAACGACGGCGGCCTCCGTTGGCGTGAAGACGCCGGCGTAGATCCCGCCGAGAATGATGAGGGGAATCATCAGCGCCCAGCCTGCCTCCTTGAAGCTGACCCAGACATCCTTTGCCGTCGGCCGCTTGGGGTTGCTCACGTAGCCCCGCTTGCGGGCGATGAAGTAGCAGGTCCCCATGAGGGAGAGGCCGATGATGATGCCGGGGACGATGCCGGCCAGAAACATGTCGCCGATGGAGACCTGGGCGACGATGCAGTAGATGACGAAGGGGATCGACGGCGGGATGATGACGCCGATCGTCCCGGCCGAGGCCGTGACGGCGGCGGCGAAGCCGCCTCCGTAGTTGCGTTCCTTCATGGCGGGGATCATGAAGGAGCCGATGGCCGAGACCGTTGCCGGGCCCGAGCCGGAGATGGCGGCAAAGAACATGCAGGCCGTGATGGTCACCATGGCCAGGCCGCCGACGATGTAGCCCACGAGGGTCTCGGCCAGGTTGATGAGGCGCTTCGAGATGCCTCCGTTGCACATGAGCGATCCGGCGAGGATGAAGAAGGGCACGCCCAGAAGAGGGAAGGAGTCGAGGCCCGTGTAGGCCTTCTGGGCGATGACCATGAGCGGCATGGGCGACGTGAAGGCCATGGTGACGGCCGTCGAGACGCCGATGGTGATGCCGATGGGAACGCCGATGAAGATCAGCAGGAGCATCAATCCGAAAAGGACGGCGATACTCATTGTGCGGTCTCCTCCTCTCCTGAAGGTGTCGATTCCCCGGACAGGAAGGCCTTGAGCTCCAGCAGAAGGCGGAAGGTCATCAGGGCCGAACCGACGGGAACGGAGGCGTAGATCAGGCTCATGGGGATGTAAAGAGCCGGTGAGGTCTGGCCCATGGAGGCGATGAAGTGGGTGATCCTGCCTCCCTGATAGGTCAGGAAAAGGGAAAATGCGATCCAGATGAAAAGCGAGATCAGTTCCAGAGCCTTTTTCGCGCTGCCGCCGAGACGGTCGCCGAGCATGGTCACCTTGAGATGGGCGCCCTCCTTGACGGCGTAGCTCGTGCCGACCCAGGAGAACCAGAGAAAGACGAAACGGGCCAGTTCTTCGCTCCAGTAGAGGGAGTTGTGGAAGACGTAACGCATGACGACCTGGATGAAGACAAGGGCAACGTTGAAGGTAAGGGTGCCGATGAGGAAAAATTCTTCCAGGGCGTTCAGTTTTTTGAGCATCCAATTCACCCTTATCTTTCCCGACTCGCCGGGGGCGGCAGCAAGCCGCCCCCGGTCCTTGAGATCAGGTTATTCCTTCGCGGTGGCCTTGATGGCCAGGTCGACGATCTCGTCGCCCAGAAGGCTCCGGCTGTCGTCGTAGAGTTTTCGCGCCTTCTCGACGAAGACGGCGATCTGCTCCGGAGTGAGATCGTTGACGACCATGCCGTGCTCCTCCAGGCGGGCCCGGGCCTTCTGTTCCTCTTCGTGGATCAGCTTGCGCTCGGCCTCGCAGAAGCGGCGGGAAGCCTCCTTGACGACCTCCTGGAGATCCCCGGGAAGGCTGTCGAACCAGCTCTTGCTGGTGACGAGCATCGTCGGCTCATAGACATGGCCCGTGAGGGAGACGTACTTCTGAATCTCGTAGAACTTGGCCTCGTAGATGAGGACGAGAGGGTTTTCCTGGGCGTCGACGATCTTCTGCTGAAGGGCCGTGTAGAGTTCGCCCCAGTTGATGGGCGTCGGGTTGGCATCGACGGCCCGGAAGAAGGCGATGTGCATGGGGTTCTCCTGGGTGCGGATCTTCAGGCCGTCCATATCCTCAGGGGAATAGATGGGCTTGCGGTTGTTCGTGACATGGCGGAAGCCGTTCTCGAAGTAGCCGAGATTGTAGAGGTTGATGGCGGGAAGGTAGGAATTGAGGGTCTGACCCAGCTCGCCGTCGAGAGCCCTGAAGGCCGTCGGCTTATCGGGGAAGAGGTAGGGCAGACCCAGAACCTGGAAGCGCTTGTCGAAACCGCTGAGGGTGCTCGGCGTGGCACAGTCCATGCCGAGGGCGCCGAACTGGCACATCTCGACCATCTCGCGGTCGCCGCCGAGCTGGGCGTTGAAATAGAACTCGACCTTGATGCGTCCTCCCGAAGCCTCTTCGATGTAGGGGACGAAGACCTTCTGGAAGGCGACGTAGTAGGGATGGGTCTCGTTGGTGATGCTGCCGATCTTGAGGACGTACTCCTCGGCGAAACCCGCCGTTGCCGCCAGACCGAGGACCAGAGACAGGACCAGACCGATTGCCGCTTTCCTGAACAGATGCATGATGTTCCCTCCTCTTAGTTGTGATCGTCGACGATCTTTCCCGGATTGAGGATCCAGTCGGGATCGAAGGCTCCTTTGACGCGCTCCATCAGGGCCATCTCCACTCTTCCCTTCGTCTCGACGAGGAAGGGTTTCTTGACGAAGCCGACGCCGTGCTCGCCGCTGCCGATGCCTCCCAGATCGACGGCGACCCGGATGAGATCGGCGAAGAACTTCTCCGAGTAGACCTCCCATTCCTTGACGCTCATCCCATCGGGCTTGAAGATGTCGGGATGCATGTTCCCCTCGCCGATGTGGCCGCAGATGACGCATTCGAGATCGTACTTCCCGGCCGTCTCGCCGGTGGCCTTGACGATGGCCGGAACCTGCGAGAGGGGGACGAGGACGTCACCGCTCACGAAGTAGGGATCGCGGGCGCGGAGAGCTTCGGCGTAGTTCTGACGGACGCTCCAGATGTCGGCCGAGTCGCTCCGGTTGTCGGCGACGAAGACCTCCATGGCCCCTTCGTCATAACAGAGATTGCCCACTTTATCGCAGCCTTCCTCAAGATCCTCTTCCTTCGTGCCCTCGACCTGGATCAGCAGAAAGGCCTCGGCCTTGTCCTGGAAGGGATAGGCATAGTTGACGTAACGGGACGTCAGGAGAACCGACGGCCGGTCGAGGTACTCGCAGGAGATGAGGGGAACACCGAGGGCGAGGATTTTCGACGTCGCCATGACAGCCTCTCCAATGGAGGCGAACGGGACGAGCAGATCGGCCGTTTTGCCGGGGAGGGGCTCCAGGTTGACGGTGATCTTCGTCACCACCGCCAGGGTTCCCTCGGAACCGATGATGAGATCCTTCAGGTCATAGCCCCAGGTTCCCTTGCGGATCTTGCCGCCCAGGCGGATCACGTCGCCACCGGGCAGGACCGCCTCCAGCCCGAGGACGTGGGCCCGGGTGCTGCCGTAGCGGATTCCCTTGGCGCCGCCGGCGTTGGTGGCCACGTTGCCGCCGACGGTGCTCGTCAGGGTGCTCATGGGCGATCCGGCGTAGAGGAAGCCCCTTTCGGCGACAATCTTGCAGAGGTCGTTGGTGATGACGCCGGGCTCGACGGTGGCCGTCCGGTTGATCTCGTCGATTTCGACGATGCGGTTCATCTTTTCCGTCGTGATCACGATGCCCCGCTTCAGGGGAACGGCGCCACCGGCGACGCCGCTCCGGGCCGCGCTGGTCGTGACGGGGATATGGTGCCGCTGGGCGATCCGCATGACGGCCTGGACCTCTTCCGTGCTCCCGGGGCGAACGACCACTTCGGGCATGACGGCGAAGTTCTTGCCCGTTTCGTCCCAGGAGTAGGGCTCCATGGAGGCCTCGTCGGCGAAGACGCGGTTCTTGCCCAGAGCCTCGATCAGTTTTTCCAGGACAGAAGCCGTTACTTTACCATATTCACGCGCCATCGATATGCCCCCCTCTCTTTTCCAGTTCGGCAATGAGCGCCGGAAGCACCTCGCCCACGTCGCCGACGATACCCAGGTCGGCGACGCTGAAGATGGGCGCCTCGCTGTCCCTGTTGACGGCGATGACCCTCTCGGCCGTGCTCATGCCGGCGATGTGCTGGATCGCTCCGGAGACGCCGAAGGAGAGGTAGAGCCGGGGCGATACGGTCTTGCCGCTGAGGCCGATCTGGGCCGAATAGGGGGCCCACCCCATGTCGACGGCCTGGCGGGT
>JAHDQY010000047.1 GCA_018433595.1 Synergistales bacterium | reverse complement strand
TCCGGCCTTGTCGTTGCAGGGCTGACGTCTGCCTTACCAGTTGTTCCCTATTCTACGGAATCGCTCAGACATTGCAAGGCTCAAACCTCTCAATGATGCCGTTTTTCTAAAAAAAAGTCGCCTGTCGCGGTTCCGGTTTTGCCTCAGGCCGGAAGTTTGTTACGAATAAATTAGATTTACGGAAAATAAAAATTAAACATATCGTAATTCCGCAGGGATTGAAGTTGTTTTATTTTTTTGCTTTTAGAGACAAGGCGGTCAAGGCAGATCGAAGGGCGGGGTCTAAGAGCGGGGTCAGACCTTAAGAGAGGGGTCTTAAGAGCGGGGTCAGACCTACACTTTTGACAAAAAAGGATCTTTTTTGTCAAAAGTGTAGGTCTGACCCCTAAGCAATGACCGCCAGTTACATTATAGAATAGATTAGGGGAGTTTGCTCCCCAAAGCGACTGAAACCACACCCGAGGTGATTCCTATGCTGAGCTGCGGTATCGTCGGTCTGCCCCTCTGCGGCAAGTCGACGGTCTTCAATGTCATCACCCGCGCCGGAGCGGAAGTGAAGCCCTACGCCGGAGGCAGGACCGACCCCAACAGGGCCGTCGTCTCCGTCCCCGATGCCCGCTTCGACCGGCTCGTTTCCATCTACGCCCCCAGGAAGGAGACGCCGGCCTCCGTCGAGTTCGTCGATCTGGCCGGTCTCTCTCAGGGGGCCAGCCGGGGGGCGGGCCTGGGCAACGCCTTCCTCTCCTTCGTCGAGAACGCCGACGCCCTCGTCCACGTCGTCCGGGCCTTCGCCAACGGCGAGGTCCCCCACCCCCTCGACGGGATCGATCCCCTGCGGGACTGGCAGGCCGTGGAGATGGAGCTCATTTTCCGCGATCTTGCCGTCATCGAAAACCGCATGGGCCGCCTGGCGGCGAAGAAGAAGCTCCAGCCCGCCGAGGAGCAGGAACGCCTTCTCCTCGAAAAATGCCAGGCCCATCTCATGGAGGAGCGCCCCCTGAGGGATCTGGAACTCGCCGCCGACGAGAAGACCCTGCTGCGGGGGTTCGCCTTCGTGACCCTCAAACCCGAGCTGGTCGTCGTCAATGCCGACGACAGTCAGACCGGAGAGGGCGTTCCCGGTCTGGCCGATCTGGAACGGCTCGGCCGGGAGCGGGGATTTGAGGTCATCAAGGTCTACGGCGCCATGGAGATGGAGATGGCCGAGCTTTCCCCGGAGGACCAGACCGCCTTCATGGCCGATCTGGCCATCGACGAGCCGGGCCGGGAGCGGCTCATCGCCGCCGCCTACCGGCTGCTGGGGCTTATCTCCTTTTTCACCGTCGGCCCCGACGAGGTCCGGGCCTGGACTCTCCGCGACGGGGGGACGGCCGTCGACGCCGCCGGGACGATCCATTCCGACCTGGCCAGGGGGTTCATCCGCGCCGAGATCGTCTCTTACGACGATTTCGCCGCCCAGGACGGGTCCAAGGCCAAGCTGAGGGAGAAGGGACTTCTCCGGCTTGAGGGGAAGGAGTGCCCGGTGCGCGACGGGGATATCATCGAAATCCGTTTCAACGTGTAGAGGTCGGGCAATGGGACGGGGGCGCCAAAGGCGGGATCAGACCGAAAGGCGGGGTCACGAAGAGCAAAGGCGGGGTCACGAAGAGCAAAGGCGGGGTCACGAAGAGCAAAGGCGGGGTCAGACCTACACAATTGACAAGGAGATTCATCTTGTCAATTGTGTAGGTCTGACCCCAAAGACAGGTCTGACCCCAAAGACAGGTCTGACCCCATCCCCGAGGGTCTACGAGGCCGAGGTGGCGTGGCGGGAGGGAACCGAGCCGCCCCACCGCTGCGTGAAGGCGCCTTTCTGGCTGGAGGCCGCCTCCCCTTCCTGGGGCGGGACGCAGCTGACGCCTTCGTCGGCCGCGTTCTGGCCCGAGGGGAGAGGGCTGGTCGTTCTCGTCCACGGCATCGGCGTCGAGGGGGTGCTCTGGCGGCTCTACGGCCGCATCGTCCGGAGGCTCCAGGAGCGCGGGGTCGCCTGCGCCCTTCTTTTTCTGCCGGGGCACGGGCCGCGGGCCCGGGGCCGTCCGCTGGCGGAGATGGCCCGTCTGTCGACGGAGGAGGCCCTGGCCATGGCCCACGGGGCGGTCTGCGAGCTTCGGGGGCTGGCCCGGTGGGGCAGAGAGCGCTACGGCCGGGCGGGGCTGCTCGGCGTCTCCCTGGGAGGGATGCTGGGGACGATCGGTCTGGCCCTGGAGCCGGCTTTGACGGGGGGCGTGCTGGTGGTGACGGGCGGCGGGCTTTCTCGGATTCTGCGCCACGGGGTGACCCGCCTGTTTCTGGCCTCGGGAGGTTCGGCGGCCCGGGCGGCGGCCCGCTGCGGCGGGGCGGATTACGAGGCCTATCTGGAGAGGGTCCGCCACGAGGGGTGGCGCTCCGTCCCCCCTCCCTCCCCGGCCTGTCTCGTCGATCCCCTGACTTTCGCCCATCTGGTGGGGCGGGAGCGGGTGCGGATGATTCTGAGCCGCTGGGACCCCGTCGTCCCCTACGGTTGCGGCATCGATCTCTGGCGCGCCCTGGGACGGCCTTCCCTGGATCGGGTCCCCGGCGCCCACGGGTCGGTTCTGCTTTTTCATCGTGATCTGATCGTTCAGCGGCTGACGGAGACGGTCTTTCGAGAAAGGAAGGGATCGCCATGACAAGAGTGCTTGCGGCGGCACTGCTGCTTTTGGGCGCCGTTTCGGCCGCCGGGGCCCAGGAGCTCAGGGCAGGCCGGGTCGACGTTTACGGCGGAGGCGCCCTGGTTCGGCTTTCGGCCGTCGCCGAGGCCGAGATGGTGCTGGAGGTTCCGGCGACGCTGGAGAAGGGGTCCCTGGCCGTGACGGGATCGGGGGGGGCCGAGGTGCTTCACTGGACCGTCGAGGAGCGGCCGGCGCCGAACTGGATCCCCCCGGCCCTTGAGGCGCTCCGGGACGAGGTGGATCGGGCCCGGACCGAGGTGGAGCTTCTCGACGCCCGGTCGGCGGCCCTGAAGCAGGCCGTCGGCCATCTGGAGCGGGCCCTGCCGGAGGTGACCGACGGCGCCTCTTTGGAGGCTTTCGTCGATGAGGCCCAGCGGAAGCGGGAGACCCTGGAGCTGCGCCTTCGCGAGACGGCCCAGCTTCGGGAGAAGGCGCAGCTGGAGTTCGAGGCGCTGGAGCGGCTTCTGGAGTCCCGCCGTCCCGATGCGGAGTCGCTGCTGGTCCTCTACCTGGCGACAGAGGGTTCGGGGACGGTGGAGGTTACGGGCTGGTCCCGCGAGGCGCGGTGGCGCCCGCTCTACCGCGTCGATCTGGATTCGACGAGCGGCGAGACGGTCTGGCGCCTCGACGCCCTCGTGAGCCAGAAGACGGGGCTGAGCTGGGAGGGGCCCGTGGCCTTTCATTCCGGCGCCCCCCGTCAGGGACTCGATCTTCCCGAGCTGGCCCCTCTCGTCGTCGATATCCGGCCTCCGCTGAAGACGGCCCGGGTGGCGATGGAGGCGGCGCCGACGGGGCTCAAGGCGGAGATGTACGATGAGGCGGAGCGGATCGAGACGGCGACCGACGTGGTGCTGGCGGCGAGAGCCTCCGTTCCCGGCGACGGGACGAAGGTCCGCGTGGGGCTGGAGACGTTTTCCCTGAAGGGGAAGGCCGATCTGTCGGTTCTGGGCGAGCTTTCGGACCGGGCCTGGCTTCTCTGGGAGACGGAGGCGCTCGACCGGGCCCTGCTGCCGGGGGAGACGGAGCTTTTCGTCGACGGTCTGCCTTCGGGACGGACGGGGACGACCGAGAGCAGCGCCGGCCAGAAGCTGGCGATGCCTTTCGGCGAGTCGCCGCTGGTGAGGGTTTCCCGGGAGGAGCTGCTTCCGCTGGAGGGGAGCGGCTGGACGGGCCGGGGACGCCTGGAGAGGGGCTTTCGTCTGACCGTCTCCAACGGTCTGGATCGGCCTCAGACGGTGACGGTCCGGGACCGGCTTCCGGTGAGCGTCAACGAGAAGGTGAAGTTCGAGTCGGTCTCCTTCTCGACGGAGCCGTCGGAGCATGATGACGAGGGGCTTCTGACCTGGAAGCTGACCCTCGACGGGGGGACATCGCAGGAGATCACCGTCCGCTACCGCCTTTCCTATCCCGGCGACAGCGAGATCGTTTTTTACGAGGGGGATTTGCCGTGAGGCTTCGCTTTCTTGTCGAGAACCATTGCGGAGAGGGTTCCCTTCTGGCGGAACACGGTCTGTCCGTCCTGATCGAGACGCCCCGGGGAACGCTCCTGTTCGACAGCGGCGCCGGGCGGGCCCTGGCGGCCAACGCCCGGGCCCTGGGCGTCGATCTCGGGAGCGTCGATGCCGCCGTGCTCAGCCACGGCCATTACGACCATGCGGGGGGGCTGGCCGAGCTGGTGGCTCTGCGCGGTTTTCTTCCTCTTTATGCGCATCGGGCCTTCCGGGGCTGCAAGATCGCCCGCAGGGGGGGCCGGGAGCGCTTCATCGGCTGTCACCTGGCACCGGAGTCCGTCGATTTCCGCCCCGTCGAGGGGGTCGTCGAGATCGTCGAGGGGGTCTGGGCGATGACGACGACGCCGGAGTCGCGCGATCCCGCCCTCGTCCCTTCGACGCCGACGCTGCTGCTGCGCGAGGGCACGCAGGAGCGGGCCGACCCGATGGAGGACGATCTGTCGCTGGTGATCCGGGGGCGTTTCGGCTATTCCGTCCTCTTCGGCTGCGCCCATGCCGGAGCGGCCAATATTCTGGCGGCGGCCGCGACGGCCTTCGGGACGAGGCGCTTTTACGCCGTCGCCGGGGGGATGCACCTGGTCGGCCAGGAGAGCGCCTTCGTCGATCGGGTGCTCCAGGCCCTGTCGAGCTACGAGGTCTCTCTCTGGCGCCCCTGCCACTGCACGGGGCTGAAGGCACTCTGCGCCATGGACCGGGTCTTTGCCGACGTGCAGTGGGCCTCGGCCGGAACGAGCCTGGAGATCTGACGGTCATGAAGGGTCCCGTCGATCTCGAAGGTTATCTGGAGCGTCTCAGGGAGGAAGGCTTTCGCCTCACCGGCCCCCGGAGGCTGATCATCGAGACGCTTGTCGATCATCTGGGGAGCCATCTCAACGCCCGGGAGCTGATGGATCTCGTCCAGGAGCGGGACCGCACCGTCGGGTTCGCCACCGTCTACCGGACGCTGGAGCTGCTGGTGGGGCTGGGGATGCTGAACCGGATCAGCATGGAGGAGGGGTTCAGCCGCTACGAGGTGCCCGACGAGCAGATGCATTTCCATCTTTACTGCCGCTTCTGCGGCAAGACGGTCCATCTCGACGGCGAGGAGGAGAAGGAGTCCCTCTTCCGCACCTGGATGGGCGAAAGCGGCTTCCTGCTCCTGCCTCAGACCTTCGAGATCGCCGGCATCTGCCCCGATTGCCGGCGCTGTCTGGCCGATGAGGACGATCCGGATCTGACTCCCTGCGGCAAGATCTGCCGGAGCCGGGGAGGCCGCTTCTGCCGCAGGCGGCGGGGCGGAGAGGCATGAGCCGCTCTTCGCCGGGCCGCATCCGGCTGATCGACTGGCTTGTCGTGCCGCCGGCCCTCTCCCTGGCTCTCGTCATCCTCCTCTTCGCGGCCGGAGGCGAAGGCCCCCAGGCGCCGAAGGGCGTTCCCGTCCTCTGGGGCGCCTTCTTTCTGGCCTATGTCTTTCTCGTCGCGGGAGACCTGCTGGCCCAGATGAAGGGGACCGCCCTTCCTCCGGCCGTGACTCAGCTTCTCTGTCAGGGCCTGGTTCTGACGGCCCTCCCCTCCTATCTGGGCAGCTCGCCCGTCTGGAGCTGGATCGGCCTGGCCCTTCTGGCCTCGGGGATGGCGGCGGCCCTGTCGAAGGTGCTCCAGAGGCAACGGCCCCGCCCCCAGCAGGCCGACCGCCCCAAGGGGCCGCTTTCCCTGCCCGTGGAGACGCTGCTGGAGGCCATCCCCCTGCCGGCCTTTTTCGACGGCGGGTCCGAAGAGGCGGCGCCCCTGGTCAACGAGGCCGCCACGGAGCTGGCCGCCTCCGTCGATTGGGATACGGCCGATCTCTTGCGGGAGGCGGCCGCCGCCGAAGACGATTTTTCCCTGGGAGAGCGGGAGTTTTCCATCTTCCGCGGTCAGGAGCTGCCGCTGACCCTGCTTGAGGAAAAGGCCCCAGTGGCGGCTTCGGCTTCTCTTGAAATCGCCGACGACACGTTCGATTCGGTCATCAGGAGGATGGGGGGGCGGGAGCAGGGACTTTTGCGCGTCGCCGAGGAGCTGGCTCGGGCGAGGCGCTACCGGCGGTGGATCTCGGCCGTTCTCGTCCGGCCCGAACAGGTCGGCCCCATCGACCACTCCCTGGCCGAAGCCCAGCAGCAGGAGATTTTCGATCTGTTCCTCTCTCAGATGGCGGCAATGCTGCGCGAGTCGGACCCGATCTTCCGCATGGCCCCTCAGGAGCTGCTCGTCCTGCTGCCCGAGACACCCCAGGCGGGGGCCCGGAAGTTCTCTTCCCGCCTCAAGCAGGAGGCCCTGGAGTTCAAGCCGAAGCTCTTCGGGCTCGAAGGGGCCACAGGGCCCTTCCTGGTTCTGAAAACGGGCGTCGTCCACTTCGACGGCAACGAGGCCCTGACGACGGACGCACTTTTCAGCCAGCTGGAGGCGTCGATCAAGCAGAATCTCTAGGCCGCCGGGGACCCCCTGGAAGACAGGGCCTTTTAACGCTTGACAGGCGTCGGGGGGACGGCTATTGTTTGGTTGATCTTACTTTTATCCCCCTCCAAGGAGGTCTTGGCCATGTCGACCCTTGAGACGCTGAAAAACGGCCTTGATGCCACGGTGATTTCGATGCCTTCGGGCGAGTGCAGGAGGCGCCTGGAGGCTCTCGGCCTTCGCGAGGGCAAGCGAGTGCGCAAGATATCGGGGATGCCCTTTTGCGGTCCCGTTACGGTCCTTCTCGACGGTCGCCAGATCGCCATCGGCCACGGCGTGGCCTGCCGCGTGGGAGTCGCCGTCGAGGGTGCGGAAGAGAGGGCTTCGGCAGGGCGATGAGCGGCTGCCGCGATTCGAAGGGCTGCCCGGGATGCCCCGGCTCCTCTCTACCGCCGGTCGATCCCAAGGACCCCTGTGACGACAGGATTCTGCTCATCGGCAATCCCAACGTGGGCAAGAGCGTTTTTTTCACCCGCCTGACAGGCGTTCACGCCATGTCTTCCAACTATCCCGGGACGACGGTGGGTTTCAGCGAGGGGAGGCTCCGCCTCCCCCATCGCTGTTTCCGCCTCATCGACGTCCCCGGCGCCTACACGCTGGACCCGACCAACGAGGCCGAAGAGGTGGCCCGGCGGATCATCGACGAGGGGGCCGAGGTGGCCCTCATCGTCGTCGACGCGACGGCTCTGGAGCGCAATCTTTTCCTGGCCCTTCAGACGCTGGAGCGGGGGGTGCCGTCGGTCATCGCCCTCAACATGGTCGACGAGGCCCGCCACAAGGGGATTTTCGTCGACGTCGCGGCCCTGGAGCGGGAGCTGGGCGTCCCCGTCGTCCCCACCGTGGCCGTTTCGGGCCAGGGGATGCGGGAGATCGTCAACCGCCTCGGCGAGGCCCGCCCCGGCCCCTTCGAGCCCACCGATCCGGACGGGCGATGGCGCCGGATCGGCAAGATCGTCCACGCCGTGCAGCGCGTCGAACACCGCCATCACACCCTGAGGGACCGGCTGGAGGATCTGAGCGTCGACCGCCACTGGGGCGGCGTCATCGGGGCCCTCGTGCTGGCCTTCAGCCTCTGGTCGATCCGCTGGGTCGGCGAGGGGCTGATCGACACCCTTCTCGATCCCCTTTACGAGACCTTCTGGATGCCGCTGCTGGAGCGCCTTTCCGGCAGTCTCGGCGGCGAAGGGCTGCTCCATTATTTCCTCATCGGAAACCTCATCGACGGGGCCATCGATCCCGAGCAGAGCTTCGGACTGCTTTCGACGGGGCTCTACGTGCCGCTGGTGATGGTCCTTCCCTATATCGTCGCCTTCTACGCCATGTTGAGCTTTCTCGAAGACCTGGGCTACCTGCCGCGGCTGGCCGTCGTCTTCGACTCCCTCCTCCACCGTCTGGGACTCCACGGCTACGCCATCGTGCCGACGCTGCTCGGCGTCGGCTGCAACGTTCCGGGGATTCTGGCGACACGGGTGCTGGAGTCGCCGCGGGAGCGCTTCATCGCCGCCACCCTGATCTCGGTGGCCGTCCCCTGCGCCAGCCTTCAGGCCATGATCGTCGGCTCCCTGGGTCCGTGGGGAATACGCTACGTGGCCTTCGTCTACCTGACGCTGATACTCTCCTGGGTCCTGCTGGGACGGATCCTTCACAAGGCGCTGCCGGGCTACAGCCCCGAGCTGATCGTCGAGATCCCCCCCTACCGGGTCCCCTCGCTCAAGGGGCTGGGAGTCAAGCTCTGGTTCCGGGTGAAGGATTTTCTCGTCGAGGCGATCCCTCTCGTTCTGGGGGGCGTCCTCCTGGTCGACCTGCTCTACATGGCCGGGGTGATTCCGGCGATGGCCGCTTTCCTGTCGCCTCTTTTCCGGGGCCTGCTGGGCCTGCCGCCCGAGGCGGCCGGTCCGATCCTGCTGGGTTTTCTGCGCAAGGACGTCGCCGTCGGGCTGCTGCTCCCCCTGGGGCTGACACCGCGACAGATGGTGGTGGCCGTCGTGACGCTGGCCATGACCTTCCCCTGCATCGCCACCTTCATCGTCCTCTGGAAGGAGCTCGGGGGGAAGAAGACGGCAGCCAGCATCGCCATCATGATCGCCACGGCCCTCGTCGCCGGGGGACTGCTCAACCTCCTCTTCTCCCTGGCCGAAGCATAGGCCGGAGTGCGGACGTGATCGGAGGGCGGACGTCTCGCCCGCCAGAAGGGGGTTGGTTTTCCGGGGTGCGGGCGTCCTCGCCCGCAAGAAGGGCCGAAGGCCCTTCGGGGTCTCGGAGCGGCAAGGTCCAGCGGAAGCTACCGCGCAGACCAGACCCAGCGGGCCGATGAATCCGGCCCGCTCGCGGACGGGACGTCCGCGCCCCGAAAGAGCCGCGCCCCGAAAGCTGCGGGCATGATCGGGGTGCGGGCGTCCCGCCCGCAAGAAGGGCCGAAGGCCCTTTGGGGTCTCGGAGCGGCAAGGTCCAGCGGAAGCTACAGCGCAGACCAGACCCAGCGGGCCGATGGACCCGGCCCGCTCGCGGCCAGGATGGCCGCGCCCCGAAAGAGCCGCGCCCCGGAAGGCCCGCGCTTTCGTTTTTCCGCCGCTCCCATTTCCTCTCCCTATCATACGTATTGACACGTATCATTTTCAGGACTATCCTTGACGCATCGAGGAGGAGAGCCATTGATGGGCAAACAATACAGCAAGCCCGGGCTTCTCTCCGCTCTTAAAAAAAGGCTCCAGATCGATGACTAGTGGAGGTAGGTGAGATTCGCAATGAATCGTCCGAATTACTATAAATATCCGGCCGTATTCGCTCCTGACGGCGATGGATGGACGGTGACCTTTCCCGATCTCGACAACTGCTTTACCTCTGCCGATACGGTGGAAGAGGCCATTGTTGAAGCCCAAGCCGTTCTGGAAGATTGTCTCTATTTCCGTGAAGCGCAGCATGACGAGATTCCCGAGCCGACACCGACGGAGAAGGTTTCTGCTCCGAAAGACGGCTTTGTTCAAATGGTCGTCGCCGCCATGGTTCCCGTCCGTCGTGCATGGAGCAAGAGAGCCGTCAAAAAGACGCTGACCATTCCCGCATGGATGGAAGAGGAACTGAAGGAACGAGATGACATCAATATTTCCTCCGTTCTTCAGGAGGCTCTGAAAAAGGTTCTCGGCATAAAGGAGCCTGCCTCTCTCTAGAGGGGTGCGGGCCGATGAATCCGGCCCGCTCGCGGGCAGGATGCCCGCGCTCCGGAAGAGCGAACCCGGAAGACCCGCGCCCCGGAAGCTGCGGGGGTGATCGGGGTGCGGGCGTCCCGCCCGCAAGAAGGGCCGAAGGCCCTTTGGGGTCTCGGAGCGGCAAGGTCCAGCGGAAGCTACAGCGCAGACCAGACCCAGCGGGCCGATGGACCCGGCCCGCTCGCGGACGGGACGTCCGCGCTCCGAAAAACCTAGAAACGGCCCGCCCGCGGCCAGGATGGCCGCGCCCCGAAAGGGCAGCCCCTCAGGACCTGGGAGTTTTCGGAGGGTGGCCGGTGGGCGATGGACCGGTACTCGCCGTCTCTCAAAGATTCTTGTAAACATCCGCTCTCGATCCAACACGGATCACCAAAACTAGAAGTTGCTCGTCCCAGATCTGATAGACTACCCGGCAATCCCCGACCCGAATCCGATAGAGAGCGTCCCTGTTGGTCAGCTTGCGCACCCCATCAGGTCCGGGATTCGTGGCCAGCCCTTGAACAGCAGCTATGATGCGTCCCTGCGTTCCCCGGTCCAGTTTCTTCAGGGCCTTCTTTGCGGCGTTCTCGAAGTCGATTCTGTAAACCTTCCCCGTCAAAGTCCAAGCTCCTTAACAACCTCTTCCAGGGGTGTTGTGCCCTCGGACTCGGCCAGGGTCTTGCGGGCGAGTTTGACGTCTATCTCGTCCTCGATCCTTTCCAGGATTTCCACGTCTTCCAGGGGGACAATGGCCGCAACGGGCTTGCCCCTGCGGTTGATCAGAACCCGCTCCTTGCCGTAGGCAGCTCGGTTCACCAGGTCCGCAAAGTTGGACCGGGCCCGGGTGGTGGTCATTTCCTTCTCCATCTCTCTTCCCCCCCCTCTAAACCATCTGTACGTTACGTACCTGATGTCTATTTTATCGGAGTCTGTCCGGGTTGTCAGCGGAAGGGGAACAAATAGGCTAAGGTCCGCTCGCTGCGAAAAACTAACCCAAAGAACAAGCGGGCCTGGAAACGGCCCGCTCGCGGACGGGACGTCCACGCTCCGAAAAACCTGGAAACGGCCCGCCCGTGGCCAGGATGGTCACGCTCCGAAAGAGCAAAGCCCGGAACTCCGGGGGAAAAGAGGCTACAATGGGGTTAGGAGACTATCCCTGGAGCCCCGGCTGGGGCCCCGTTGTGGAAGGATGATGGTTGTGACGGCTTATGAAAGCCTGTGCGGAAAGCTGAAACGGGAGCCGAAAAGGTGGCTGGTGACGGGGGCTGCGGGGTTTATCGGGTCCCACCTGGTCGAGAGGCTTCTTTCTTTAGGACAGGCCGTGACGGGGCTCGATGATTTTTCGACGGGCTACCGGCACAATCTGGATCAGGTCCGCCTCCTGCTCGGCGACGAGGACTGGGGGCGCTTCCGCCTGATCGAGGGCGATGTGGCCGACGGGGAAATCTGCGCCGCGGCCTGCCGCGACGTCGATTACGTCCTCCACGAGGCGGCGCTGGGCTCCGTTCCGGCTTCGGTGGAGGATCCCCTGACCTGTCACCGAAGCAACGGGACGGGCTTTCTCCAGCTGGCCCTGGCGGCCCGCGACGGCGGGGTGAGGCGTTTCGTCTACGCCTCGTCGAGCGCCGTCTACGGCGACGATCCCCGGCTGCCCAAGGAGGAGTCGCTTCCGACCCGCCCCCTCTCTCCCTATGCCGTGACGAAGGTGCTCGGCGAGCTTTACGCGAGGCTTTTCGACGATCTTTACGGTTTGCCGACGGTGGGGCTCCGCTATTTCAACGTTTTCGGGCCGCGTCAGGACCCGAAGGGGGCCTACGCGGCGGTGATCCCCAGCTGGATTTCCCTCATGGCATCGGGGAAGGAGCCGCTGCTTTACGGCGACGGGGGGCAGACCCGCGATTTCTGCCACGTGGCCGACGTGGTGCAGGCCAATCTGCTGGCGGCCTGCGCGCCTTCATCCGTGACGGGGCGGGTCTATAATGTGGCCGGCGGGAAGAGTCTGACGCTGCTGGAGCTTTTCGAGACGATCCGGCGGGCCCTGTCGGCCGAAGTCCCCGAGGCGGCGACACTCGGGCTCAGGCGGCTTCCAGAAAGGGCGGGAGATATCCGCCACTCCCGGGCCTCCATCGACGCCATCGTCGGGGATCTCGGCTTCGCCCCTCTCCACAGCGTCGCTTCGGGGCTCGAAGAGGCCCTCCGCTGGTATCTGGAGCACCGGTGAAGTTTTTCGGGAAGAGCGCCCTCAGAGCCCGAAACGCAGGAAGAGGTAGAGGCTGGCGATGGAAAGGGAGAGTACGGTCGTTTTCATGCCCGTTTTCATGAAGCCGCCGAAGCTGATGACGTGCCCCCCCCGACGGGCGATGTCGGCGACGACGACGTTGGCCGCCGATCCGAGGAAGCTTCCGTTGCCGCCCAGGCAGGCGCCGAGGGCGAGGGCCCAGAAGAGAGGAGCGGCCGGGGTGGCGAGAGCCTGGGCCATTTCGTCGATGACGTAGACGAAGGTGGCCGTGAAGGCGACGTTGTTGATGAAGGCGCAGGAGAGGCCCGAGAACCAGAGGACGGCCAGCAGGGCCAGGAAGGGATGTCCCTTGACGGCGGCGGCCAGGAAGGCGGCGACGGCGGAGATGACGCCCGCTTCCTTGAGGGCGCCGACGACGATGAACAGCGCGATGAAGAAGACCAGCGTCGGCCATTCGACGTCGTTGTGGATGATGTGGTCTCCGTCGCCGGGCGTGACGAGAAGGAGCAGGGAGGCCCCGAGGAGGGCGATGACGGCCGCCTCGAGATGAAGAACATGATGGAGCATGAAGCCCGTCAGGACGGCGCCCATGGCGAGACCCGCCTTGGCCAGAAGTCTGCCGTCTTTGATGGTCTTTTTTTCGTCGATGTCCCGGATCCGGGCGAACTGGGCGGGGGTGATCTCCAGGGCGTCGCGGAAATGGAAGGCCAAAAAGACGAGGACGACGGCGAGGATGACGGCAACGACGGGAGCAAGATAAAAGATGAAGTCGACAAAGGAGAATCCGGCGTGAGAACCGATTATAATGTTGGGCGGATCGCCGATGAGGGTCGCCGTGCCGCCGATGTTGGAGGCCAGGGCCTCGGCCATGAGCAGAGGGACGGGATCGGTGTCCATGATGTCGGCGACGGAGACGACGATGGGGCTGATGAGGAGGACCGTCGTGACGTTATCGAGGAAGGCCGAGAGGAGGGCGGTGACGCCGGCGATGGCAAAAAGCGTGACGACGCCGTTGCCCCGGGTGAGTTTCATCGTCTTGACGGCGATATACTGAAAGACGCCGGTCCGGGAGAGGACTCCGACGATGATCATCATGCCCATCAGAAGGCCCAGGGTGTTGAAGTCGACATAGCCGATGGCGCTGTCGAAGGAGATGAAGCCCAACCCCATCAGCAGGGCCGCCCCGGCCAGGGCGGCGACGCAGCGGGCGACGCGCCCCGAGGCGATGAGGCCCAGCGTGGCCAGAAAGAATCCCAATACCGTCAAAGCTTCCATTGCGATCTTGCCTCCCCCTTTTTCAAGGACACAACGGCCAGTCTACACCGAGCCATCAGGGGCGACAAGAGACTAGAAGAGAAAGAATACTACAATTTATTCGCTTATCTCCACACAATTCAAAGGAGGCAGTTTTATGTTCATTCTCACCATTTCGGCAACGGAACTGAGCCGTGTCCCCGGACTTTCCGCAGCGGGGGCCAATGTCGACGTGCTCCCCTACACGGCTCCCGCCGACGCCGATCTTCTCTGCTGGGGACGCCCCCGCGTCACCGACGCCGTTCCCGTCGATCCCATGGGACATCCCACGCCGGCCCTGATCACCCGGGCGGCGCAGCTCGAAGCGGGATTTTCCGCCCTGACGCTGAACGCCGGCTGTTTCCTGGCACCGGCGGCGCCCCACGTCGAGATGGGGACCGGGCCAGGGCTCGATCCCCGCAAGACCTGCGCCGTTCCCAGGGGACGGGAGATTTTCGAGCAGGCCCGCGATTTCGCCGCCCAGATCGCCCGGGGACTTCCGAGG
>JAHDQY010000058.1 GCA_018433595.1 Synergistales bacterium | reverse complement strand
CATGAAACCGGCCGTCTCCGACGAAGCGCCCGACTTCGTCAGGAAACTCCTGGCCCCCATGCTCGTCAACGAAGGCGACGGCATCACCGTCGGAGAGGCCGCCCTCGCCGTCGACGGCACCTTCCCCACGGGAACCACCCAGTGGGAGAAGCGCAACATCGCCATGGAAATCCCCGTCTGGGACCCCGAAACCTGCATCCAGTGCGGCAAATGCGTCCTCGTCTGCCCCCACGCCGTCATCCGCTCCAAGATCTACGAGGCCGATGCCCTGAAGGGCGCGCCGGCAACCTTCAAATCGACGGAAGCCAAATGGCCGTCCTTCAAGGAAAAGAGATACACCCTCCAGATCTCGCCGGAAGACTGCACCGGCTGTGGCCTCTGCGTCCAGAACTGCCCGGCCCGCAGCAAAAAGGAAGAGGGCGGAAAGGCCATCGCCCTGGCGCCCCAGCCCCCCCTGCGGGACGCGGAGCGGGAAAACTGGGAGTTCTTCCTCTCCCTGCCCGACATGGACCGCACCCGCCTCAACCTCGGCGCCGTCAAAGACATCCAGCTCCTGCGCCCCCTCTTCGAATTCTCCGGGGCCTGCGCCGGCTGCGGGGAAACGCCCTACGTCAAACTCCTGAGCCAGCTCTTCGGGGACCGGGCCCTCATCGCCAACGCCACCGGGTGCTCGTCCATCTACAGCGGCAACCTCCCCACCACCCCCTGGGCGGTCAACGCCGAAGGGCGGGGTCCCAGCTGGTCCAACTCCCTCTTCGAAGACAACGCCGAATTCGGCCTCGGCATGCGCCTGGCCCTGGACAAACAGCGCCAGTACGCCCTGGAACTGCTGGACGAGCTCAAGGGCCTCGTCGGGGCCGACCTCGCCGCCGCCCTTGCCGGCGCCTCCCAGAACGACGAAAAGGACCTCGCCGCCCAGCGGGAGCGCATCGCCGGACTCAAGGCTCTCCTGGCGGGCCGGGAGGACCCGAAATCCAAGGACCTCCTCAGCCTGGCCGACGTCCTGGCGCGCAAAAGCGTCTGGATCCTCGGCGGCGACGGCTGGGCCTACGACATCGGCTACGGCGGTCTCGACCACGTCCTCGCCTCGGGTCGCAACGTCAACATCCTCGTCCTCGACACGGAAGTCTACTCCAACACGGGCGGCCAGATGTCCAAATCGACGCCCATGGGCGCGGTGGCGAAATTCGCCGCCGGCGGCAAGCCGGCCATGAAAAAGGACCTGGCCCTCATGGCCATGGCCTACGGCAACGTCTACGTCGCCCGGGTCGCCCTCGGTGCGAGCGACGCCCAGGTCGTCAAGGCCTTCCGGGAGGCCGAGGCCTACGACGGCCCCTCCCTCATCATCGCCTACGCCCACTGCATCGCCCACGGCATCGACTTGAAAAACGGCCTGGAACAGCAGAAAAAGGCCGTCGCCTCGGGCCACTGGATCACCCTGAGGTACGACCCGGACCTGAGGCGCGAGGGGAAAAACCCCCTCACCCTCGACAGCAGGGAGCCGTCGCTTCCGCTGGAGGAGTACATCTACGGCGAGAACCGCTACCGCATCCTCCAGCGGTCGAACCCCGCCGAGGCGGAGCGCCTCCTGGAGCAGGTCAAGGCCGAGAACGCCTACCGCTGGAAGCTCTATCTCCACATGGCCGCAATGAACGACGCCTAGAGACCCGACGAGAAGACAAGGAGGGAGAGCCCCCTAGGGGGCTCTCCCTCCTTGTCTTTCCATTCCAGGAGAGGTGTCAGGGTTTGACCGTCGGCGAGGCCATCTCCCAGCTTCCGGAGAAGACAAGCTCCTCGAGAGGTTTCCGCTCCCGCGGCGCCAGCTCCATCTCGCGGTAATCGACGCTGAGCTGTGCCGGGTCGCCGGGGTAGCCGAGGGCGAAAGCCGTCGTGGGCTTGAAGTCCTCAGGGACGTTGTAGGTCTCGCGGACCTTGTCGGGGTCGAAACCTCCCATGCCGTGGGCGAACATCCCCTCGGCCACGGCCTGGAGCATGAGGTTCTCCAGGGCCATGCCGCCGTCGTGCTGAGCCCAGGGGTTGGGCTTGCCGTTTTTCGTGAAGGTCTTCTTCGTCACCAGGATGCCCAGAACAGGCGCCAGGACGGCCCAGGCCCGGTTGGCCTCGACGAGGCAGGCCAAAAGCCGGCCATATTCCTCCGCGTTGTCCTTTGTGGCGATGATGAAGCGCCAAGGCTGTTCGTTGAAGGCCGAGGGTGCCCAGCGGGCGGCTTCGAAGAGGCGGGCCAGGGTTTCTCCGGCGGGAATGCGCGACGAGAAGGCTCTCGGGCTCCAGCGGTCGGCGATGAGATCGTGAAGGGGCCTGTCGGACGGAGCAGGTTTTCTCATGGTCGTATTCCTCCTTGCGGGTGGTTTTTCCCTTTCTTGTCTTTTCTGCGGCCTCTCTGGCTCGCCGATCGTCGTCGGCATCAAGCGCCGAGCTGTGTCAGCGAGGCGACCTTGATCGAGGTGCCTTTCGGTTTTCCGAAGAGTCTTCTGCTTCAGCACGTTTTTATCATCCGCCCTCAAAGGTCTTTCCGTCAAGGCATCAAAGGACAAACAATTAAATTTATCTGTGGTTTAGCGGGACATCTCCGAAAGGTTAAACAGTTGACAAACAATTTATTAGGCGTTAACCTGATGTTGCTTCCCTTTTCTTCCTGATGTTCCTGTCTTTCGAGAACTTTGCGAGTCGGCCTGAGGTTGCATGTCGTTGTCGTGTCTTTACGGCGAGTTCCTTTTTCACCGCTTGCTGTGGACGTTTCAGGCCTCCCTTTCCTTGCGGTTCATCGCCTCTGATCACGTTTCTCTTTCTTATTTCGGAACTGCCCGTAACCGTCATCTGATGCGCGCTCGTTGCACGGCTTCCTGCGGTGCTCCAGGGCTGCCGCTCATGTGGCTTGCCGGAGATCCCGGAGGTTGTTGCCGGGCGCATGGCGGCAAGGGGGGTGAGGTCAAGAAGGCTTTGTTGCAAGGAGGCTCTTCTCCAAACTGTGTACGAAAGATCGAAGCGGAAGCGCTGGAAACGAGGAGGTGGCGTAGGAATGTCGATTTATGAAAAAATGGTGAAAGAGGCCATCGGAGCGACACATTCGGTCTACGGAGTCATCAGGGAAAAGCGCGGAGGCGCCTTCAAGCTTACCGACGCCAAGCCCTATGTTGACGCCGTCAACACAATGACCGTCGCCGAGGGGCAGAAGAAGGAAGTCATCGACCTTCACGTCCAGTCCGTCAACGCTCACTACGATATCCTATGCAGTTTGACCGATACCATCCGCCCCGAGGACGATCCCTTCGTCGAACACTATCAGACGCCGGCGATCCTGGAGGTTCTTTACGAGTTTGATCCAGAGTTCAAGAAATCGATGTGGAAGTTCATCGATGCCATCGCCGCCCACAAGGCCCTCGTCGGCCTGGAGTCGGTGCGGCGCTACGGGGGAATGTACGGCCCGACCTGCGTCGTCGACTTCGCCATGTCCGTCGGCTCCGTCCCCAATTTCGCGAACCGCATCCTGCGCTCCTTGGATATACCTGTTCTCCACAAGCAGGCGATTCTGGCCAGCAAGTCCTGGGGGATGAATACCTCCTACGGGCTGGGGGCGGCTTTCCGCGGCGCCATCGAGGCGGGGAAGACGGCTGCCGAGGCGGAGCAGGCCGAAGTGGACGCGCTTCAGTTCATCTATCGGGAGCCCATCGCGGCCCAGGCCCATCTGATGGATACCCATAACCTGGGAGGACACGGCGGGCACCGCTCCTTCGACGTCCGCAAGTACATGAATCAGTACAGGGACCGGATGCGCTCCTATATCGAGGCGGCGGTCAAGGGCGGCGTTCATTACGCCAATATCGTCGCCGTGCCGGCCTACTGCGTCGGCGATGTAGGACATCACATCGCCCAGTCGGCCTATAACATGTTCAAGAGCGACATGGTGTTTGCCGTCTACGAGTCGGTCCTGGGCGTTTTCGAGAACACCCTGAGGAAGGCTCTCGCCGAGGGAGCCTTCAAGAACGAGTATGACGTCCTGGCGGTGGCCACGGGAGTTCCTGCGGCGGCGACGGCCTACATCCTCTGGAAGGACAGCTTCACCGTCCCCATGGTCGTCGATCTCCTGACGAAGCGCTTCCACAACTATGCCGCCATGAATCCCAAGCGCGGCGAGGCCGACGAGCTTCACAACGTGGATTTCATGGACATCCTGGTCCGAGGCGAGGGGATCCTCGACATCAGCCCCATCGGTGCCGGCGCCAAGATCAAGGGCGTTCCCATCGACTTCGGCCCCATCGACAATCACGAGGTCCTCTCCAATCCTCAGCGCTACACCTACCCGGCCTGTGCCATCACTCAGCGCTTCTCCGCCCTTATGGCCATGGCCGATTTCCCCTGCTACCTGACGCCGGAGTGCACCACGGCGACGCTGATGACGAACGTCATCGCCCTCAACCCGGACAAGCCCGGCGCTCCGGTGCGCTACTGCAAAGGTTGCGCCGTGACTTCCCTCATCAAGAGGAATGTCCCCTTCGTCAAGGGCTTCGGCCAGGGGGATAAGGGCTACTGCGAATGGAATCTGACCGTCTGATCTGATCTCCGCCAAGAGGAGAGGGGCGGGAGGTCGAGAGGAACTCTCGGTCTCCCGCCTTGCCATAAGGAGGGGGTTTTCTTGAAAAAAGTTCTCCTGCAACTCGATCCCGACGGTCAGCCCAGCGTTTTCGACGCCGTGACGGCGATCGACGGCGGCGCCGAAGTGATTCTCCGCCACAGCGGAGTGGCCGTCGATGACGTGGAAGGCCTCATCTTCGGGGCGATCTTCACCCGCGGTCCCGAAGACCTTCACAACAGCGCCGTTTTTATCGGCGGCTCCAGCGTCGTCACCGGGGAAGCGCTTTTTGAGGCGGTGAAAAAGGTCTTTTTCGGCCCTTTGAGGGTTGCCGTCATGTTTGACGCCAACGGCTGCAACACGACGGCCGCCGCCGCCGCCGCGAAAATCGCCCAGAGCCTGGACGGACTTTCCGGACGTAAAGTGACGGTTTTAAGCGGAACCGGTCCCGTCGGGCTTCGCGGAGCCGGCCTTTTGGCTCTGGAAGGGGCCTCCGTTTGCTTGACGTCGCGCTGCGCCGACAGGGCCGCCGATGCGGCGTCCAAGCTGCAGGAGCGCTTCGGAGTCGAGGTGGAGCCGATGACGGTTTCGACCGCAGAAGAAACGGCCCGAGCCTTGAAGGATGCCGAAGCCGTCCTGGCCGCAGGGGCTTCTGGTGTCACCCTTCTTCCCGAGTCGCTCTGGAAAGGATTGCCCGGCCTCAGGGTACTTGCCGATGTCAATGCCGTCCCTCCCCTGGGAATCGAGGGCGTCAAGAGCCATTGGGACGGCCGGGAGATCGAGGGTAAGATCCTTTTCGGCGCTCTCGGCATCGGAGGACTGAAAATGAAGGTCCATAAAGGGGTTGTCGCCAGGCTTTTCAGGAGCAACGACGCGATCTTCGACGCCGAGGAGATCTATGCCGTCGCCAAGGAGCACCTCGGTCTTTGAGGCTTCTCGTCGCGGGCTACAGCTCCCGGGCGCTGGCCCAGACGGCCCTGGCGGGAGGCTACGACGTCGTCGCCGTCGATTACTTCGGCGATCGCGATCTCGCCGGGATGGCGCCGATCCGTTCGATCCGCCACGATCTCGGCGGCCGCTACTTGCCCTCGGGGCTCGTCAGGCTGAGCCGCGCCTTCCAGGCCGACGCCGTCGCCTACACGGGAGGGCTGGAAAATCATCCCGGTGCCGTCGCCGCCCTGGCCAAGGGACGGGAACTTTGGGGCAACCTCCCCTCGGTCCTCGCGGAGGTGAGAGACTGGCGGATCCTGGCTTCCTTTTTCACGGCGAGGGGAATCCCTTTTCCGGAGACGCTTTTCCCGGGCGATGAGGCGCAGGCCCGGCAAGGTGCCAGGTGGCTCTCTAAGCCCGAGAGGGGAGCGGGCGGAAGGGGAGTCCGCTTCTGGAGGGGGGAACGCCTGGAGCGGGGACGGGTCCTTCAGGAGTTTTTGCCGGGAGAGGCCGGAAGCGCCACGTTCCTCTGCGACGGGAAAGGTGCCTGCCTCATCGCGGTGACGGAACAGCTCGTAGGGGTGCGGGCTTTTGTGAAAGGTCCTTTTACCTGGTGTGGCAACATCTTCCCTTCCGATCTTTCAAGAAAAGCTCCGGAGGCCGGGGCGTTCCTTCGACATCTCGGCGGGGAGTTGACAGCCCGTTTCGGCCTCCGCGGTCTCAATGGCATCGACTTCATCCTCACCCCGCGTGGGGGACGCCTTCTGCCTCTGCCCGTGGAGATCAACCCCCGCCCGACGGCCTCTCTCGAAATTATCGAGGCTTTCTTCGGAGAGAGCCTTTTCCCCTTCCACGTAGAGGCCTGCCGGGGCGGCCTCCTGCGGCTTCTGCCGTCGAGAGGGGAGGGGTTCCGAGGGAACGCCGTCGTTTACGCCCGTCGAGGTCTTCTCCTCCCGGAGACCGATGACTGGTACGATAAAAGGAGGCGCGACATTCCCCATCGGGGGGAGCAGATCCCCGCCGGGGCTCCGGTCTGCACGGTCCTGGCCGACGGCCCTGACCGGGAGGGCTGCCTCAAGGCCCTTCTTGCCGCCGCCGGGGAGGTGCGCCGGGAGACGGGTGACGTCGAAAGCCTTCAGGAAAGGGGGGGGTCTGATGGCGTTGAAGCTGACGCTGGTGACGGGCCGGACTCTGGCCCAGGCCGCGGCCATGCACAAGGGCAAGACGACGGAACATTACGCCGAGGTGACGCGTCAGGCCGAGATCAACGGTGACGACATGGCCGAACTGGGCCTCGCCGACGGCGACGAAGCCACCCTGAAAACGGATGAAGGGGAGGTCCGGGTGGTTCTTCGGGTCGCCGATCTCCCTCGGGGACTGATTTTTCTGCCGATGGGGCGCTGTGCCAACGCCCTGATCGGCGTCGAAACGGAGGGGACGGGGATGCCTGCCTTCAAAGGGCTCTCCGTGGAGGTGAGACCGTGAGCGAGCGGGTGGAAAACGTCATCTGCACTTTCTGCGGCTGTCTCTGTGACGACATCATCGTCGAGCACGACAACGGAAAGATCCTGAAGGTACTCAGGGCCTGCGCCAACGGCCAGGGTCACTTCCGGGAGTACGATCCGTCGCCTCGTTCTCCCAGGCTCAGGGGGAAGGAGGTCTCCTGGGAGGAGGCCTACGCCGGTGCGTCGGCGATTCTCCGGGAGAGCCATTCGCCTCTTGTCTACGGTCTTTCGTCGGCCGTCACGGAAGCCCAGAGGCGGGCCATCGAGTTTGCCGACCGCCTGGGAGCCGTCGTCGACAGCACCTCCTCCGTCTGTCACGGCCCGACGGGGCTTGCCATGCAGGGCGTCGGCGAGCCGACCTGCACCCTCGGTGAGGTCCGCAACCGGGCCGATCTTCTCCTTTACTGGGGGTGCAATCCCGCCGCCTCTCACCCCCGTCATTTCGCCCGCTATTCGACGGCCAAGGGGAAGCTGACTCCCGAGGGGCGCCGGGATCGGACGATGGTGATCGTCGACGTCCGGCCGACGGCGGCGACGAAGGCGGCCGATCTCTTCCTCCAGGTGGAGCAGGGGAGGGATTTCGAGGTTCTTGCGGCTCTCAGGGCCCTCGTGAAGGGGCGCCCCGTGAGGGGAGAATCGATCGGAGCCATCCCCCGGGAGATCCTGATCTCCCTGGCTGGACGACTCAAGAGCTGTCGCTACGGCGTCGCCTTTATGGGGATGGGCCTGACGATGACGAGGGGGCGCGATCTCAACGTGGCCGAGCTTTTCTCTCTCGTTTCGGATCTCAACGACTACACCCGCTTTTCCGTCATCCCCATGAGGGGACACGGCAACGTGGCGGGGGCGGATCAGGTGACGACGTGGCAATCGGGCTTCCCCTTCGCCGTCAGTTTCGCCCAGGGCTACCCCCAGTACGGGCCGGGAGAGTTCACGGCCGTCGATTTCCTGGCTCGGGGCGACGCCGATGCCGCCGTCATCATCGCCTCGGACCCCGTGGCCCATTTCCCGAGGCGGGCGGCCGACCGGCTTCGGACCATCCCCACGATCGTCCTCGATCCGGTCGAGAGCCTCACCGCAGCCGAGGCCACGATCTGGATGCCCACGGGAGTCGCCGGAATCGACACGGCGGGGAGCTCCTACAGAATGGACGGAGTCCCTCTGCGGCTGCGCCCCTTTTTCAAGGCCGCCCGTCCCTCCGACGAAGAGGTGCTTGCGCGGCTCATCGAGGAGGTGAGGCGATGATTCACATCCGCGGCGGCAACGTCTACGATCCCGCCAACGGAATCAACGGCGAGGTCCGCGATATCTGGATCGACGGCGGCAAGATCGTCGAGGCGCCTCCGGTCCCGCCCGGAGGGGTCGATGTGATTGAGGCCGAGGGGATGATCGTCTTTCCGGGCGGCGTCGACATGCACACCCACGTGGCCGGCAGCAAGGAGAACGTGGGACGCAAGCTCCGCCCCGAGGATCATCGGGAGCATGTCCGGAGCCGCAGCGGATTCCTGCGCTCCGGCTCGGGCTACACCGTTCCGTCGACCTTCCTTTCGGGCTACCTCTACGCCGAGATGGGCTACACTACGGTCATGGAGGCCGCTTCGGCACCCCTCATGGCCCGTCACGCCCACGAGGAGCTGGATGACTTGCCCATGGTCGACAAGGGGCTTCTGGTCACTATGGGGAATAATCACTTCATCATGGACTGCGTCGCCCGGGGCGAAAGGGAGCGGCTGCGGCACTACGTTGCCTGGCTGCTGGAGGCGACGCGGGGCTATGCCGTCAAGATCGTCAATCCCGGCGGCGTCGAGAACTGGAAGTGGGGGCGCAATGTGGCCTCTCTCGACGACGGCGTCATCGGCTTCGATGGAGTGACGCCGAGGAAGATCCTCGAGAGCCTCGCCGGGGCCTCGCGGGATCTGGGACTTCCTCACGATATCCACGTCCACGGGCTCAACCTGGGCCAGCCCCGGAGCGCCGCAACGACCCGCGAGACGGCCGCTGCCCTCGACGGACGGGGGAGTCACCTCTGCCACCTTCAGTTTCTCAGCTACCGGGGCAGGGAGGAGGGGCACACCTTCCGGTCCGGCGCCGGGCCCGTCGCCGAGGCCGTCAGGGCGGCGAAGGATCTGACCTTCGACGTGGGGCAGGTGATCTTCGGCCAGGCGACGACGATGACTTCCGACGGGCCGCTCGAGTTCTCCCTTCATCAGCTGACGGGTCACAAGTGGGTCAACGACGATGTGGAGGCCGAGAGCGGCGGCGGCATCCTTCCCGTCGTCTACGACCGGAAAAGCCGCGTCGGTGCCGAGCAGTGGATGACGGGACTGGAACTCTTCCTGCTCATCGACGACCCCTGGAGGCTGGCGCTGACGACGGATCACCCCAACGGCGGTCCCTTTTTCTGTTACCCTCAGGTGATACGGCTCCTCATGGACCGCGACTACCGGGCCGAGATCCTAGCAAGCCTCCCGCCGAAATGTCTTGAGGGGGCCCTTCTTCCCGACCTGACGCGGGAGTACGGCCTCTACGAGATCGCCGTCATCACCCGGGCCGCTCCGGCCCGGATGCTGGGGCTTCGGTCCAAGGGGCACCTCGGCGCCGGCGCCGATGCCGACGTGGCCGTCTACGACAGGGTCAACGTCGACGGGACGGCCTGCCGCTGCTCCCGTTTCGCTTCCTGCAGGAGGGCCCTCTCCCGGGTGCGCCATCTCGTCAAGGGGGGGCGGTGGGTCCTGCGCCACGGCAGGATCGTCGAAGAGGTACAGGGGCGCACCTTTTATGTGGCGCCGGGCTACGACCCCGCCCTGGAGAGCGGCCTGCGGGAGTATTTCGAACAGACCTATACGGTCTCCTTCGACAATTACGCCATCGTCGACGAAGAGATTCCCGGGGGGGAGGTGATTTCTTGCGGAGAAAAGAAACGGAACGGGTCTTTCTGAGCCTCGGAGCCAATCTGGGCGACCGCCAGGCCAATATTCTCCAGGCCCTTCAGTACCTGAGCGCCCGGGCCCTGATCCGGCAGGTCTCCTCCTTTTACGAGACCGATCCCGTCGGCTACACGGATCAGCCCAGGTTCCTCAACGCCGTCTGCGAGATCGAAACGGAGCTGGAGCCCAGGAGTCTGCTGGAGTTCCTCCTGGCTGTCGAAAAGCGCATGGGGCGCCTCCGCCCTTTCCGTAACGCCCCGCGTCCCATCGACATCGATCTCCTTTTCTACGGCGACCGGGTTATCGACGAGCCCGATCTCATCGTTCCCCACCCTCGTCTGGCCGAGCGGGGCTTCGTCCTCGTCCCTCTGGCCGAGATCGCCCCGGAACTGAGGCATCCCCTCCTGCGGCGCAGCGCCGGTGAGCTGGCCGCGGTCATCGGCAGTGCCGGCGTCGACCGTGTCGAGCGAAGCCTCCGACTGCATCTCGACCGCGACGTCCAGCAGGAGTGCCCTCGCGTCACGACAAGCCTGACCCGCGTCGGCGTCACCAACCTGGAGCGGCTGATCCGCCTCAGCGACGGCGGCAGGCCGACCCTTTTTTCCGCCGTCCTCGATCTCTACGCCGACCTGGGGCCCCGCCAGTCGGGTGTCCACATGTCGCGTTTCTCCGACGTTCTCGAGGAGCTTACAGAAGAATGCTCCCTGGGGAGTTCCCCCGACATCGAATCGCTGGCCGAACGCCTGGCCCTCGACATCGCGCGATCTCAGGAGGCCCGCTACTCCCAGGTCCGCATCCGAGCGCGTTACCCCCTTCAGCGGACGACGCCCATCTCGGGCAAGAAGGTCGAAGAGCTTTCGACCTTCATCGGCATCGCCGCCAGCGACGGGAGCCGGACGCGCCACCTCGTCGGCGTCGAAGTCGACGGTCTCACCGTCTGTCCCTGCGCCCAGGATCTGGTCAAGAGCTATCAGCGACGGCTTCTCCTCGACGAGGGCTTTACGGAGGAACAGACCGACCGGATTCTCGATCTCCTCCCTGTCGCCTCTCACAATCAGCGTGGGCGGGGGACTCTCATGATCGGAACCGCCGAAAGGGTCCGGGCCGAGCATCTCGTCTCCATTGTCGAGGCCTCCATGAGTTCCGAGGTCTACGAGCTCCTCAAGCGTCCCGACGAGTTCTTTATCGTCAACAAAGCCCACCGCAACCCCCGCTTCGTCGAAGACGTGGTGAGGGAGATGCTCCACAATCTGCACCTCGTCTACGCCGACCTGCCTGACGATGCCTTTGTCCTGGCCAGGCAGGAAAACCTTGAGAGCATTCACCGTCACAACGCTTTCGCCGAGCGTCAGGGGAGACTCGGAGAGATACGGGGGGAGCTTGAAGGAGGGGGCCAGTCGGCCCGTCACACGTCGATGGAGGAATGGCTGCGGGAGGGGTGGCCCTGATGGATTCCCGCCGCCGGATCGCCTGGTGCCTCACTGGCGCCGGACACTGGCTGGAGGAGGCCCTCGACCTCGCCCTGACCCTGGAGGGCGTCGACTTCTTCCTATCCCGAGCCGCCGAGGAGGTCCTCAAGATGTACCGCCTCGAAAGGCGTCTCCAGGGGCAGCCCGTCTTTCGGGACCGGATGGCCTCAGCGCCTCTTTCGGGTCGTTTCGCCCAACAGGTCTACGAGGCTCTCATCGTCGCCCCGGCGACGTCCAACTCGGTGGCCAAGTTCGCTCTGGGAATCTCCGATTCGCTGGTCACGACGTTTTTCGCCCAGGCCGGCAAATCGGGGGTTCCCATCGCCGTCCTTCCCACCGACATGGAAACCTCCATGATGTCCCACGATCCCGCCGGGCGCTCCGTCCTCGTCCGCCCCCGCCCCATCGATCTCCAGTCGGTGGAGCGCCTCTCCGCTATGGACGGGGTGACGGTTCTCAGGAGTCCCCGGGATCTCGCCCGATGGCTGGGAGAGGATCTTCCTTGAGGCGTGTCCTTCTCGTCACGGGAACTCTGGCGGCTCCCTACCTGGAGGCTCTCCTTCCCAGGTTTGGGGACGTGGAGGCCGTTCCCGCCGTCCTTCCCATTTCCGTTGCCGCCCTCATGACCGCCGACTGGGCCGGTCGCCATCTTCCCGATGCCCGGGGCTGCGACGAAATCCTCCTGCCGGGGTTGGCCCGGGGCGAGCTGGAGCCGCTGGAGCGGCGCCTCGGCGTCCCCGTCCGACGGGGGCCGAAGGACCTGAAGGACCTGCCCCGCTATTTCGGCGGCGAGGGGGAGCCGGTGGTCTACGAGGGCTACCGTCTGAGGATCGTCGCCGAGATCGTCGACGCCTGGCGGCTTCCCCCCGCCGAATGCCTCGCCGCGGCCAGGGCCTTCACCGACGACGGTGCCGACATCGTCGATCTCGGCGGTCCGCCGGGAGGACCTTTCCCCGAAGTGGGCGAAACCGTCCGCCTCCTCAAGGCCGAGGGACTTCAGGTCAGCGTCGACTCTCTCGACAGGACGACGCTGCAGGAGGCCTCCCGGGCCGGGGCCGATCTTCTGCTGAGCGTCAGCGGCGAGACTCTCGACCTTCTCGGTGATTTTGTCTCTCCCGCTGTCGTCATCCCCGACGGCGGCGGCGGTCTGGAGAGCCTCTTCCGGAACCTCGACCGGGCTCTTGAAGCCGGTTTCCCCGTCGTCGCCGACCCCCTGCTCTCGCCTCTCCTTTTCGGCTTCGCCGAGGCCGTCGCCGGTTACGTCGAGGTGAGGAGGCGCTACCCCGGGGTCCCGATGCTCATGGGGGCGGGCAACGTGACGGAGCTCGTCGAAGCCGACAGCGTCGGCATCAACGCCCTGCTGGCGGGGATAGCCGAAGAGCTTGCCATCGACTATCTCCTCACGACGGAGGTCGTCTCCTGGGCTTCGGGGTCGGTGAGGGAACTCGACCGGGCCCGCCGCATGATGCACTGGGCCGGAAGGCGCAGGACGCTGCCCAAGCACCTGAGGGGCGACCTCGTCGTCGCCAAGGCGCTGCCCTTCGAAGGCTATTCCGAGGGGGAGCTTCGGGACCTCGCCTCGCGGGTGAAGGACCGGAATTTCCGCATCTTCGTCGCGCAGGGACGGATCCACGTCTTCAACAGCCGCCTTTTCGTTGTCGGCGATGACCCGGCGGAGATCTTCTCCCGTCTCGGTGACGTCGAGAGCTCTCACGCCTTCTATCTCGGAAGGGAGCTCGAACGGGCCGATACGGCCAGGAAGCTCGGCAAGAAGTACGTCCAGGAAGAGCCTCTCCGCTTCGGCTATCGGGGGGAAAGACCATGATCATCGAGACGATTCTCTCGACGGTCGACGACGACGGCGTCACCCATTTCGCCCCCATGGGGCTCGTCTGGGGGGAGCGGCAAATCGAGATCCTCCCCTACAGGAGCAGTCGCACCTTTGCGAACCTGGCCGCAGGACGGGGAGCCGTGGCCAACATCACCGACGATGTCGGTCTCTTCGTCGCCTGCTCCCTTGTCGAGGCGGCCCGGAGAGACCGGGTTCACCGCCTTTCACGGACCGTCCCCGGAGGAATTCTTGAAGAGGTCTGCTCCTATCGGGAGCTCCGTCTCGTCGATTCCGTCGACGAAGGGGCGCGATGCCGTTTCTTCTGCGGCGTCGTCGGCTCCGGAAGGGGCCGGGAGTTTCTGGGGTTCAACCGCTCCGCGGCGGCGATCCTTGAGGCGACGGTGGCGGTTACGCGGAGGGCCTGGATTCCGAAAGAGCAGCGGCTCGCCCTCCTCGACCGGGCCCGTCTCCTGACGGCGAAAACGGGAGGGGAGCGGGAGGCCTTGGCCCTGAGGCTGCTGGAAAAGCTGGTGGAGGAGGGATGTTCTTGACGCTGCGCATCGAAACGGGTTCCAGACTGCATCTCGGCTTTCTCGACCTTCACGGGGGGCTGGGCAGGCGTTTCGGGAGCCTCGGCATCTCCATCGACAGGCCCCGCACGATTGTCGAGGCCGGCGAGGCTGCCTGCTGGAGCTACAAGGGGCCGGAATCGTTCCGGTTCAGGGTGGAGGCTGTCGCCAAAAGCTTCCGAGGGGACCTTCCCCCTCTGGAGGTGCGTCTTCTGGAGACGGCGAGAGCCCATGTCGGCTTCGGCTCCGGCACACAGGTGGCTCTGGCGGTGGGGAGGATCGTGGCCGAGCTTCTCGGCCTCGACGGTGAACCCCGCCGCCTGGCCTCCCTCCTGGGCCGGGGGAGGCGGTCCGGTGTCGGCGTCGAGGCCTTCGCCGCCGGTGGCTTCATCCTTGATGGAGGTCTCCGTCCCGGCCAGGAAGGGCCTCCGCCGCTCCTGCTCCGCCGTTTTCCGCCTCCGGAGTGGCGGTTTCTTCTCGCCGTCGCCTGCGATGAGGCGGGGCTGTCGGGGGACGCCGAGGAACGGGCCCTGGAACGGATGGCTCCTCCCGAGCCGGAACTGGCCTCCGGGCTCTGCCGTCTCGTCCTGATGAGCCTTTTGCCGGCGCTGGAGGAGGAGGACGGCCCCGCCTTCGGAGCCGCGCTGACGGAGATTCAGCGGCTGGTGGGGGCGTCTTTTTCCGCCGTCCAGGGGGGGCTTTTCGCCTCGCCCGAAGCGGAAAGCCTCCTGGGGGCTCTCTCCGCGGAAGGGGCTCTCGGCGTCGGCCAGAGCTCCTGGGGACCGGCCGTCTTCGGTTTCTTCGACGACCCTGACCGCGCCGAGGCCGCCATGGGAAGGATGAAACGGCGTTCGCTGCCCCGCGGGACGGAGCTGATCCTGGCCTCCGCTTTGAACGAAGGCGCCCGCATCGAGAGGATCGACCCTTTCAGGGAGGAGGTGCCTGATGCGTCTTCACGGCGTTGAGATCGAAGAGACCTATGCCGAGGCCTTCAAGATGTGGGGAACGCGCCTTCTGATCACCGCCGAGAGCCCGCGCTGGGCCCGCATCGCCGCCGAGGCCGCCTCGGGATTTGCCATTTCCGTCATCGGCTGTGGCTGCGAGGCGGGCATCGAGGAGATGCTGCCTCCGGAAAGGACGCCCGACGGCAGGCCCGGAACGGCCGTGCTCCTTTTCGCCCCCTCCCGCAAGGATCTGGAGGCGCAGCTTGTTCTCCGGGTCGGCCAGGGCGTCATGACCTGCGCCACGACGGCCTGCTTCTGCGGTCTCGAAGGCGAGGAGGCGGTCTCCGTCGGCGGCAAGCTCCGCTACTTCGGCGACGGGTACCAGGGGAGCAAGGTTCTCGGCGGCAGGCGCTACTGGCGTATCCCCGTCATGGACGGCGAGTTCCTCGTGGAGGACCGTTTCGCCATCCAGAGAAGCGTCGGCGGCGGCAATTTCCTGGTCCTCGCCGAGACGGCCGCCTCGGCGCTGGCCTCGGTCGAGGCGGCCGTGGCGGCGATGGAGCCGGTCGGGGGGGCGATTCTTCCCTTCCCCGGCGGGATCGTCCGCAGCGGCAGCAAGGTCGGATCGCGCTACAAGTTCCTCTCGGCCTCGACGAACAGCGCCTACTGTCCGAGCCTGCGTTCGCTCGTCGCCACGGAGCTGCCCGAGACGGTCAACGCCGTCTACGAAATCGTTATCGACGGCCTCGACGAGGAGGCTGTCCGGAAGGCCATGAAGGTCGGGATCGAAGCTGCCGCCCGGCCCGGCGTCGTCCGGATTTCGGCGGGAAACTACGGCGGCAGCCTGGGTCAGTACCGCTTCCACCTTCAGGAGATCGTCGCCGGAGAGGGGAAGGAGGGTGAAGGACCATGACGATCCTCCGTCCGCGATTCGTCTTCGATCTCCCCGTCGAGGCGGAGGTCCTGACGCCGGAGAATCTCTGCGGCGTCAACGCCGAGAGGGCGGGGCGCCACACCGTGGCCTACGGCCGCCGGACCCGCCTTCTGGGCGAGCTTTTCGAGATCGACGTCGAAAGGGGGGAGGGGCTCGTCCTGGAGGGGGATTTTTCCCGCGTCAAAAAGATCGGACGGGCCATGAAGGAGGGGCTTCTGGTGGTCCGGGGCGACGGGGGGATGCACCTGGGGTCGGCCATGTCGGGCGGAACGATCCGCGTCGAGGGGAACGTCGACGCCTGGGCCGGCGCGATGATGTCCGGCGGGACCCTTGAGGTCGCCGGATCGGCCGGGCCCTACCTCGCCGGAGCCTATCCCGGCGAGACGAAGGGCATGACGGGAGGCGTCATCCTCGTGCACGGCGACGCCGCCGTCAGGGCGGGGGAACGGATGCGGCGGGGGCTCGTTGTCATCGGCGGGAGGGCCGGCGATTTCGCCGCCGTCAACATCCTCGCCGGAACCGTCGTCGTTTTCGGCCTCCTCGGCGCCCGGGCCGGAGCCGGATCGAAACGGGGGACCGTCGTCGCCCTGGGAGGCATGGAGACCGAACCCCTTCCGACCTACCAGGCGGGCTGCCTCTACCGTCCTCTCTTTCTCCTTCCTCTCCTGCGCTTTCTGGCCGACCGGGGCTTCCCCGTGACGGAGGCTCACCGCCTGGGACCCTACCGCCGCTGGACCGGTGATGTGACCAGCCTGGGAAAGGGGGAGATTCTGACTTATGAAGAGCCTCAATGAGCGAAGCGCCGATATCGTCGAGGCGATGGCGGCCGACGCCGAAATTCTGGGCCTTGAGGTTCATCGCCTCGCCTGCGGCGCGACCTGGATCGATGCCGGCATCGAGGCGGAGGGCTCGCTTGAGGCGGGGCGTCTCTTCGCCCTGGCCTGCCTGGGAGGCTGGGGCGAACTGAGCTTCTGGAAGGTCGATCTCGAAGAGGCCCGCTGGCCCGCCCTGGCCGTGACACTGCCTCATCCGGTGAAGCTCTGCATCGGCTGTCAGTACGCCGGATGGGAGGTCAAGGTCGTCGAAGAAGAGGATAAGACCTGGCGGGCCATGGGGTCGGGACCGGCCCGCATGCTCGGCTCGTCGGAGCCGGTCCTGGACCGGCTGCAGTTGAGGGAGCGTTCCCGCCGGGCCGTCATCGCTCTGGAGACACGGGCTTTTCCCGACGACTCGGTAGCCGAATTCCTCGCCGAACGTTGTTCCATCTCGCCTGGGGGGCTCTCCATGCTCGTCGCGCCTACGGCTAGCGTCGTCGGCTCCGTCCAGATCGCGGCCCGAATGGTGGAGACGGGCATCCACAAGATGATCGAGTTGGGGCTTCCCGTCGACGCCGTTCTGACGGCCTCGGGAACCTGCCCCGTCGCTCCCGTCGCCGCCGATGACCTGACGGCCATGGGACGGACCAACGACGCCGTCCTCTACGGGGGGACGGCCTGGTACGCCCTTAGAGGTGACGACGAGGCCATCGCCGCCGTGGCGGAGCGGCTTGTCTCGTCCTGTTCCGTCGACTACGGACGCCCCTTCCTGGAGATTTTTCAGGAATACGACCGTGACTTCTACAAAATCGACCCCATGCTTTTCAGTCCCGCCGAGGTCTTCGTCAACAACGTTCTCTCGGGGCGCACCTTCCACGTGGGAAAGACCCGAGGGGATCTGCTGGCCCGATCATGGTTTCTCTGAAGGCCCTTATCGTCGGCAACCCCGAAGGTTGGCACGCCGAGCGCCTGGAGGCGGCCTTGCGTCACCGGAAGGTTGCGGTGACATGCCTTCCGGCGACGCGGATGACGGGAGCCGTCGGATCCGCAAGGGCCGCCGGCGACGGAAGCGGAGGAAGCTTCCCCTCGCCTGCGGCCTCTCTGGGCCGGACGCTGGCCGAGGCGGATCTTCTCTTCGTCCGGGCGCTCCCCGCAGGATCGCTGGAACAGGTCATCTTCCGGCTGGATATCCTCCACCTCCTGGAGCGGCGGGGCCGGTTCGTCGTCAACGGTCCCGCCGCCCTGGAGCGCTCCGTCGACAAATTCCTCTCGTCCCTCCTCTTCGAGGAGGCGGGGCTGCCGACGCCGGAAACCCGGGTCACCGAAAGGATCGAGGAGGCGATGGAGGCCTTTGCTGAGCTCGGCGGCGACGTCGTCGTCAAGCCGCTCTTTGGTTCCGAGGGGCGGGGCATCGTCCGTCTCTCCGATCCCGAAAGCGCCTGGAGAGCCTTCAAGGCCCTTGACCTGGGGCGCTACGTCCACTACGTCCAGCGTTTCATCGCCCACGGCAACGAGGATTACCGCCTTTTCGTCGTCGACGGCGAGGTGGCGGCGGCCATGGTCCGCAAGGGGAGGGGGTGGCGCACCAATATTGCCCAGGGGGCCCGGGGCGAGCCTTTCCGTCCCGACGAGGCGATGGAAGAGCTGGCCCTTCGCGCCGTCTCGGCCGTCGGAGCCTTTTATGCCGGCGTCGATCTCATGAAAAGTGACGACGGCAGGCTCCACGTCGTCGAAGTCAACGGCATTCCCGGATGGAAGGGGCTGGAGGTGGCTACGGGAATCGCCATGGCTCCGATCATCGTCGACCGCGCCCTGGCGCGCCTTGAGGGGGACCGGCCGTGAGGGGGAGAAGCCGCGCCCGAATCGCCCGCTGGGTCGAACTGGCCTCGCTCTGGGAGGCCTGTGCCCCCAAACCGGGCAACGTCAACCGGCGTTTCGACTTTCACGACGCCACGCTGCCCGACTTTCTGTCCAGCGCCGTCGTCGCCGCGGAATCCCTGCGGGGGACCCGGCGGTGGAGCGTCGGCTCCCTCGTTCATCGCGCCGTCAGGGCCAGGGCGGCCGTCGTCGGGAGCAACACCAATCTGGGCATTCTTCTCCTGCTTGCCCCTCTGGCTATGGCCGCCTCATCCGGTCCCAGGGGGACCTTAAGGGCCAGGACGGCCGAAACGCTCCGATCGATGGACGGAGAGGATGCCCGCCTCGTCTACGAGGCGATACGTCTGGCCGCTCCCGGCGGCCTGGGGCGGGTCGACAGGGACGACGTGGCCGAAGAGGCGCCGCCGTCGCTGCTGGATGCCATGAAGGAGGCGGCTTCGCGGGACTCCGTGGCCCGCGAGTACGGAACGGACTTCGCCCTCACCTTCGATCTCGTCGTTCCCGAACTGCACAAGGGGCTGGAGGCGGGTCTCGGGTTGGCCGATGCCGTCGTTCGGGCCTATCTCGTCGTCCTCGCCTCCGTCCCCGATACGCTGATTTCGAGAAAAGAGGGGATCGAAAGGGCCCGCGACGTCTCCCGCAGGGCGGCAGAACTTCTTGAAACGGCTTCGAAGAGGCTTTTCATCGCTCCCTCCGGCCTCGAACGTTTTGACGGGGAGCTCCGGGCCTTCGGCAACCGGCTCAATCCGGGCACGACGGCCGACCTGACGACGGCAGGCCTCTTCGTTCTCCTCGCCGAGGGCCCCTGGTCGGAAGCGGAGCTTCTGGCCCGCTGGAAGGACGCTTCCGCCGGCCCCCGACTTCCGGTGACCGCCGCTTTTCCCGGTGCCGAGGGGGCACGGAGGCGGATGGTGCTCCGGCTGCCGCGGCGGCGAGGGATCGAGCTGGGGGGGAGAACCCTTCTCATGGGAGTTGTCAACGTCACTCCCGACTCCTTTTTCGAGGGAAGCCGCGTCAACTGCGTCGACGCGGCCGTCGCGCGGGCCCGGGACATGATCGACGACGGAGCGGATCTCGTCGACATCGGCGCTCAATCGACCCGTCCCGGCGCGTCCGAAATTAGCGAAGAGGAGGAGAAAAGACGCCTGATCGACGTCGTCGCCGCCGTCAGGTCGAGCCTGCCCGAGGCGGTGCTTTCCGTCGACACGAGCCGGGCCTCCGTCGCTCAAGAGGCGATCCGGTGGGGAGCGGACCTCATCAACGACGTCACGGCCTTGGCCGACCCCGACATGGCCGCCGTCATCGCCGCAGCCGGGGTCCCCGTCGTTTTGATGCACATGAAGGGGACGCCTCGCACCACGCGGGAAGAGGCCCGTTACGATGACCTCCTGGGCGAGGTCATCGCTTTCCTGATGGATCGCGTCGATGTTGCCGTCCGATCCGGCATCCCGCGGGACCGGATCCTGCTCGACCCCGGCATCGGTTTCGGCAAGAGACGGGTTCACAATCTGACCCTCCTGAGAGAAATCGGGCGCCTGATGGAGCTGGGCTTCCCTCTCCTCATCGGCCACTCCCGGAAGGCCTTCCTCGACCCCGCCGGCGAGGGATCGCCCGATCCCGCCGAAAGGCTCGAAGAGACCCTGGCCGTCACGGCCTTCTGCGCCGAAAGGGGGGTCGAAATCCTCCGCGTTCACGATATCGCCTCCAACCGCCGTCTCCTCAGGACCCTTGAAGCCGTCAGACGGGGAGTTTGACCTCTTTCCGTCCCGATATCCCTTGCCACGGCGCGCTGATGGGGTAGGATGGGAACGGTTTTCAGTGACGTCTTGCGAGCGGCGCGACGATCATTTGACGGATGAGGAAAGGACCCCGAAATTTCATGGATGAAAGGGAACTGCGACTTCTGGTCGACAGACTGCGCCAAGAGGAAATCAGCGTCGAAGCCTTCCTGGCATGTCTCAAGAACCTGCCCTTCCGGGACCTCGGTGAGGTCAAGCTCGATACCCACCGGGCCCTGAGAAACGGTTTTTCCGAGATCATCTACTGCCCCGGAAAATCCCCCGATCAGCTTCGACGCATCGCTTCCGCCGTCGCCGAAGGGCCGGGCCCGGTCCTCTTTTCCCGGATGACGGAAGAGCAGCATCGGCTGCTTCTGCCCATTCTCCCGGAGCTGGAATTCCTTGCGACGGCCCGCATGGGGCGTCACTGGAGGGAAAGACAGGAGCCCTGTCGGGGCCGGGTTCTCGTCGTCACCGGCGGAAGCGGCGACGTCCCCGTCGCCGAGGAGGCGGCCGTTACGGCCGAGACGATGGGATGTCCCGTCGAGCGCCTCTTCGACGTCGGAGTGGCCGGGCTCCATCGGCTTCTGGCCCATTTCGACGCTCTCAGCCGGGCCGACGCCATCGTCGCCGCGGCCGGCATGGACGGGGCTCTCCCCGGCGTCATCGCCGGCCTGGTGGCTTCTCCCGTCATCGCCGTCCCCACCAGCGTCGGCTACGGGGCCGCCCTCGGGGGGATCGGCCCCCTCCTGACGATGCTCAACGCCTGCGCGCTGGGCGTCTCCGTCGTCAACATCGACAACGGCGTCGGAGCCGGCTATTCGGCCGCCCTCGTGGCCCGGCACGGCGGGGAAAACCTTCCGGAAGGAGAAGATCGATGAAGCGGATCCTTTACTTGAACTGTTTTGCGGGCATCAGCGGTGACATGACCCTCGGGGCTCTTCTAGAACTTCTGGGGGAGCGGGATCTCCGCCCTTTCCTGAAGGGATTGGCTCTTGAGGGGTGGGACGTGACCGCCGAGAGGGGAATCCGGTCGGGAATCGCCGGCCTCGACGTGAAAGTCCTCTCTGACGAGGGCCACGTTCACCGCGGCCTGACCGATATTCTTGCCGTCATCGAAAAGAGTGATCTCAGCCCCTTTGTCGCCGAAAAGGCCGAAAGGGCCTTCCGCCTTCTGGCCGAGGCGGAGGGAGCCGTTCACGGCCGTTCACCCGAAAAGATCCATTTTCATGAAGTCGGAGCCGTCGATGCCATCGTCGACATTGTCGGTGCCTGCGTCCTCATGGAGGCCCTCGCCCCCGACGAGATCGTCGCCTCTCCCGTCAACGTCGGCTCCGGAACGGTCCGCTGCGCCCACGGCGAGTTCCCCGTCCCCGCACCGGCGACGCTTAAGCTCCTCGAAGGCGTCCCCGTCTACGGCTCGGGCGACCCCATGGAGCGCACCACCCCGACAGGGGCCATCCTGCTTCGCCTCTTCGTCGACCGCTACGGCCTCATGCCTTCGGGAGTCGTCGTCAAAAGCGGCTACGGGCTGGGCGATCGTGACAGCGATCTGCCCAACCTCCTTCAGGCGGTGCTCCTCGAAGATGCCGCCTCTCCGTGCGGGGTCCCTCTCCCTTGCCGGGACCACCGGCACAGCCACAGCCACACCTCTGACGGCGGGAAAGGGTCCCGGGAGCCCCGTCCCGTCGATCCTCACGGCGACGATGACGGAGCGGAGGCCAGCTTCCAAAGGGAGGAATAGCGGGCCCGGAGCCGCTTTTGTCGCCTCGCCGGCGCGGTGAGGTGAAGATTGAAGGAGCCTTCCGTCTCCTCTATTGGGTGATCCGTGAATGAAATGATCGGCAACCAGGCCTGTCCAAAAAGGGTTTTCGGACAGGCCTGGTTGCCGTCCTAAAGGAGCATATACGATCAAGCCGCCTGCAAGAGGGTGTCACACTCCCCGCAGGCGGCTAATGGGCTGTTGGCGGAGGGCGCAGGATTCGAACCCGCGGTGGGAGACCCACAACTGATTTCAAGTCAGCCGCCTTCGACCACTCGGCCAGCCCTCCACGAATTTTAATGATAATGGCTCAAAGAAGCCTTGTCCAGCAAAAACTTGTTCCCTGTCTGAGGCTCGAAGGTGCCGCCCGGATGCGCTGTCTTGCGATCCTGGTGAAGGCTTGGGGGCTTTTTGTGTTTGGGTCGACCCATACGCAAAAATTATAACAAATGAGTTGACCCAAAGGTGTAAAAAGGGTAGAATTCCGAATCATGGGGGGCGATCGGGGCTTCTTCTGTCGTCGGTCCCCGCGGTGTGTCTTCCTCGATTTGGAAAGGCGAAAGCGAGTCCCAGCCTTGGTCGTGGTTCAGGCGGCAGGAGGCGGGTTGCTGAGAGGAGAGAATGCTTTGACGGGATCTGTGGGGAAAAAAGCCGTTGTCAGCGTTGATCTGATAGAAGGCGATGTCCTGTCTCTGGAGTTGCGCCTCGGTCCGGCGAAAAGCCGGGCTTCAGAGAAAGAAAAGATCACGGGAAGGGCCGCTGCGGTCGACCCCGGCCATATAGGGAGGGATGGAGAATGGTGGTGACCGGATCGCCGACGGTTGTCGCCAGGGATGCCATTTTTCTCGACGGCCAGCCCATCGGCTCCTGGATCGAAAAGGGTTCCGTCTCGGATGTCTGGTTCCGGCTGCTCCAGGGGCGGAGCCCATCCTTCCCGGAGCGGAGGCTTCTCGAGGCCGTTTTCGTGGCCATGGCCGACCATGGACAGACGCCTGCCAGCACTCAGGCGGCACGTCTCGTCGCCTCGACGGGGGTGCCTCTTCAGAGCGCCATGGCCGCCGGTTTTCTCGCCTTCGGGGATCACCATGCAGGGGCGATCGAAGGCGTCATGAGGTTTCTCCAGGAAGGTTATCCCGACCTTCAGGTCCATCAAGCCGCCGATCTCGTCGATTCCCTGCTCGCGGAGGGTGCGCGGGTTCCCGGTTTCGGTCACCGGGTGCATCGGCACGATCCTCGTGTGGCGCCTCTTCTTGCGCTGCGACGGTCCCTGGAATTTTCCGGTCGGAACGTCGATCTCGTTTTGGCCTTGGAAAAAGAGCTGATGCGCAGAAAGGCCATCGCTCTCAATGTCGATGGCATCTGTGGCGCCCTGCTTTCCGATCTGGGTTTTCCTTTTCAGGCGGGGAGAGCGTTTTTCATGGCGGGGCGTCTTCCCGGGCTTCTCTGTCACGTCCTGAGAGAGCAGTGGGAGACACGGGCCTTTGCTCCTTACCGGCTTGTCCTTTCCGAAAGGGGCGAGGATGTCCGGGATGTCGGAGAGCCTGAAAAGGCTCCTTGCCGATGAAGCGGCGGGGTGTCTCTCCGCTTCATAGAAGCTGGAGCGGGAGACTCCCGATCGGAGCGCGCAACAAAACGCCGGACCCCGCAAGGGAGATCCGGCGCTTTTATCGGTTGGCAGTCCCTAGGGGATTCGAACCCCTGCCAACGGGCTGAGAACCCGCTATCCTAGACCGCTAGACGAAGGGACCGCGTTATCTGCTTGGCTGGGGAACGTGGATTCGAACCACGATTACCTGATCCAGAGTCAGGCGTGCTGCCGTTGCACCATTCCCCAGCGTCTAGGGGCTGAAAGCCCCGTTCGGGAGAGATGTTAACATGAATGATGGGGCGATGCAAGGGTCTGAGAGGCGATCGGTCGCAAGGGGCTCGGCGAAGGGAAGGCTTCCCGCAAGGGTTGCCGCTGAATTGACAGGTTCTTGATGTAGAATAGAGCGCAGAGCTGGGGATGGTCGCTTTTTTCTGAGGCGACGGTATAACGATGAACCCTTTGGGAGGTGGCTGTCTCATGAATGTTGAAAGTGCGGCCTACAGGGAGATGCTGCGCAAGAGACCGCTCAACGTCCAGGTCGTTTACGGCGATGAGCCCGTCGGTCTGGTCAGTGGACGTGACGTTTTCGCGGCCGCCAAGAAGGCCGGAGCCATCATGCTGGCCGCCAACGCGCGGAACCCTCTGACGATCAAAGGTGTCCTTCGGGCTGCCAAGAAGCTTGATGCCGCCGTCGTGCTGGAGCTGGCCAAGTCGGAGTCGACCTACTGTGCCAGCACCTTCGACAACATGGTCGAGTACGCCGTCCGCTATTCGGCGGAACTGGGGCACGGCGTCCTTTTCGCTCTCCACATGGATCACTACGCTGTCAAGTCCGAGGCCGATCTGCTCAAGGCGATCTCCCAGATCCGGCAGGCCCTGGAAAAAGGGTGGACGTCGGTGGCCATCGACGCCTCACACTGTCCCGACTGGGAAAACTTCTGTTTCACCCGTGACGTGGCCATGCATATCCCCCCCTACATTGGCCTGGAGGTCGAAGTGGGGGAGATCAAGGGAGCCGGCGAGGTCTCGACTCCCGAAGAGGCCCTTTTCTTTGTCGGCGGACTCAATTCCTGGGGCGTCTTCCCCGATCTTTTGGCCATTTCCAACGGATCTCTTCACGGTACCTACGATCCGGCCATGGGGCAGGTCGAGGGAATCGATCTGGAGGCGACAAAGGCCATCGCCGATGCGATCGCGCCCTACGGTGTCTCCATCGCCCAGCACGGGATCTCGGGGACGCCTCTCGACAAGTGCGGCCGCTTCTCTCATTACGGCATCAACAAGGGTAACGTGGCGACGCTCTTCCAGAACATCGTCTTCGGCGTCAAGATGGATCCCCAGACGGGAAACGCTCTGACCGAAGGCGGCAGCTATGTCAAGGAGCCCGATCGGGGGATCCCCGCCGAGCTGTGGGAGCGCATGGTGGCCTGGGCCGACGGGCAGGGGTACTCCCGCAAGAGCGGAGACTACAAGAAGGCCAACAAACCCTTCGGTGACGAGATTCTGGCCCTTCCTCAGCCCATCCAGGAACGGATCGTCGATGAGACTCAGGATTGGGCCGAGCGCTTCATCAAGGCTTTCCGTGCCGAGGGAACGGCGCAGACCGTTCTGGAGATCATGGCCACCAGGCGTGATCATAACTGCGCTCCCGAGCGCAAGGTCCTTAATGCCCGTTCCGAGTTCCGCCCCGAGACGGCTCCCGATCACCGGTCCTCCGGAAAGGGCGATGGCGCCGATTATTCCGACTGATCCTTTTCTCAAGCCCTGAGGTCTCTCATCAGAGGCTTTTGCCCCGGGGAGGGTGGCGGCCCTCCCCGCTTTTTGTGCCCTCGTGGTACTATGATTATTTGAATAGGAGGTGATGCCTTGGCTAAATCGAGAACAAGAAGGCGTAGAGGAGGCAAACCCGCTTCCGACGCCGGGGATCTGCGGGTCATTCCCCTGGGAGGCCTGGGGCAGATCGGTAAGAACTGCACTCTCTTCGAGTATGGAGAGGACATTGTGATGGTCGATTGCGGCCTCATGTTCCCTGAAGAGGACATGTTGGGCATCGATTTCGTCATTCCCGACGTGAGCTACGTCGAGGAGCGCAGGGAGCGTCTCCGGGGGATCGTCGTGACCCACGGCCACGAAGATCATATCGGAGCCCTTTCGTTTGTCCTTCCCCGTCTCGATGTCCCCGTCTATGCCACAAAACTGACGTTGGGCCTGATCCGAAACAAGCTGAAGGAGGCGGCCCCGACCTACGAGCCGCGTTTCCACGAGATCCGAACCGGTGACGTCATCGAGCTGGGAGCCTTCAGTTTCGAATTCATCGCCGTCTGCCACTCTATCCCCGATGGAGTGGGCCTCGCTGTCCACACTCCTCTGGGGACGGTGGTCCATACGGGCGACTTCAAACTCGACCCGACGCCCATCGATGGCAGGATCACCGATTACAGCGCCTTTGCAGAGCTGGGACGGCGCGGTGTTCTGCTGATGATGTCCGACTCGACCAATGTGGAGCGCTCCGGGTTCACTCATTCGGAGAGGCTCGTCGGCCGGACTCTCGAGGAGATCTTCCGTCTTCACCGGAACCGCCGGATCGTTCTGGCCACCTTTGCCAGCAACCTTCACCGGGCCCAGCAGGTCTTCGACACGGCGGCCCGTTTCAACCGCAAGGTCGTCCTCATGGGGAGAAGCATGATCAATAACGTCGATCTCGCCCGCGAACTGGGCTACCTCGACGTTGACGAGGGGCTTATTGTCGCTCCTCAGGATATCGACAAGATTCCTCACAACCGTCTGGTGGTCCTGACGACGGGAAGCCAGGGAGAGCCCTTTTCCGGCCTTGTTCTGATGAGCAAGGGGGAACACCATCACATCAAGCTGTCCGGCAAGGATCTTGTCGTCGTCAGCGCGACGCCGATTCCGGGGAATGAGAAGCTCGTCAGCCGAACGGTGAACCGTCTTTTCGCCTGTGGCTGCGATGTCGTCTACGAGCGGGAGAAGGAGATTCACGTTTCGGGCCATGCCTCGCAGGAAGAGCTGAAGATGATGTTGGCCATCGTTCGCCCCCGTTATTTCGTCCCCGTTCACGGCGAGTACCGTCACCTGGTTCGTCACAGTCAGCTGGCCCAGGAGATGGGCATTCCGGCCAAGAACGTTTTCCTGCTTCAGAACGGCGATGTCCTCCAGATCGGCAAGGAGAAGGCCCAGCTGCGAGAAGGGAATGTCTCCGTCGGGAGCATTCTCGTCGACGGCCGTGTCTTGGGTGAGCTGGAAGGAAGCATCATGCAGGAAAGGCGCGACCTCTCCGAGGAGGGCCTGCTGGCCATCTCCATCGTCCTTTCGTCGGAAGGGGCTCTTTTGGGGCCCGTCGTTACCGAAAGCCGCGGTTTCCTCCACACCGACATGGCCGAAGACCTCCATCGTGAGGTTCGGCAGCTGGTGACGAAGATCGTTGAGGCGAAATCCCGAAAGGGAGATTTCGACAGGGAGGCGCTCATCCTTCGTATCAGAGGACGGGTGAAGGATCTCTTGCGGCGCCATACCCGCAGTGACCCCGTTATCATGCCGTTGATTTCCATCGTGGAGGGCTAGCTCTCTCAAAATCGCAAGGTCGGGAGTGACGTTTTGTGTCGATGATGACCCTGATGCGGCTTTTAGGCGGGGTTGGTCTTTTCCTCTTCGGCATCAAACTGATGGGCGAAGCCCTTCAGGACATGGCGGGAGACAGGCTTCGCCGCCTTATTGCGACACTGACGAAAACCCCCCTTCGAGGGGTTTTCGTGGGAGCTCTGGTGACGGTTCTCATCCAGAGCAGCAGCGGTACGACAGTCATGACGGTCAGTTTCGTCCATGCCGGCCTGATGACGCTGAAGCAGGCCGTAGGGGTCATCATGGGCGCCAACATCGGGACGACGGTGACGGCTCAGCTGATCGCCTTCAAGATCAAGGACTACGCCCTGCCCGCCGTTGCTCTCGGCGTCGCTCTGACTTTCATGGGCCGGTCCAAGCGGTGGAGATATTTGGGCAACGGTCTTATCGGCTTCGGGTTGCTCTTTCTGGGAATGACGACCATGGAAGGGGCCATGTCGTTTCTTGCCGACCGCCAGGATATCTTCCTGGCCTTCTCCCGCCATCCCCTTCTGGCAGTTCTGGCCGGCGTGGGGCTGACCGCTCTTGTACAGGCAAGCTCGGCCACGGTGGGGCTGACGATCGCGATGGCCTCCCAGGGGCTCCTTCCCCTGGGAGCGGCTATCGCGATTCTTTTGGGCGACAATATTGGTACCACCGTCACGGCCGTTCTGGCCTCGACGGGGTCGAGCCGAGAGGCCAAACAGGCGGCTGCCGCCCATGTCTTCTTCAACGTCTTCGGCGTTGTGATCTTCATGTTGATCCTGCCCGTCTTCGTGCGGGTCGTCGAGCTGACTTCCGATGACGTGGCGCGCCAGCTTGCCAATGCCCACAGCCTTTTCAATATCTCCTGCACCCTGATCTTCCTCCCCTTTACGGCTCCTTTCGTCAGGTTCATCGAGCATCTTGTGCCGAGCAAGGGCATGGCCCGCCAGGCGGGTCCCCGCTTCCTCGACAGGCTCCTGATCACGGCGGCTCCCGCCGCCGCCGTCGACGCCGTCCGCATGGAGATGGTCCGGATGGGCGTGCTGGCCCTGGAGATGCTCGATTTTGTCCGAGAGGCCTTCACCAACAACGATCCGAAGAAGATCGAAATGGTCAACGAGAACGAGAAGCTCGTCAATGAGCTCAACCGGGAGATCACCCGCTTCGTCTCGGAGCTCGGTCAGGCGGGGCTTGCTTCGGATCTCGCCAGCGTCCTCTCCCTCTACGCCAACGGCATCGGTGACGTGGAGCGCGTCGGCGATCACGCCCAGAACCTGATCGAGCTTTTTGAGATGAAGCAGGATCAGCACATCGAGTTTTCTCAGACGGCGATGGAGGAATTCGTCTCCATGTTCGACAAGGTGAGGGGCGCCTTCGCCGCCTCCGTTGAAACGATCCGCCTCGAAACCATGCCCGACATGGACGAGGTCGACAGGATCGAAGACGAGATCGACAACGACGAGAAGACGCTTCGCAAACGCCATATCGGCCGTCTGAACGCCGGCGTCTGTTCGCCTTCGGCGAGCGTCATCTTCATCGATATCCTGAGCAATCTCGAGCGTATCGGCGATCACTCCCGAAACCTCGCCCTCGGTGTCTCCGACGTTGTCCGCCTTCGTGAGGGGGTTCCCATTCGTGCCCGTGCATAGCCTTCTTCTCGGCCTCCTCCAGGGGGTGACGGAGTTCCTCCCGGTGAGCAGCTCGGGCCATCTGGCGCTGGCCCAGTGGCTTCTGGGTTTCAGGGAGGCGCCTCTTCCCTTCGATCTCCTGCTTCATGTGGCGACGATGGCCGTCACCGTGGTCTATTTCCGGAAGGATCTTCTCCGCTTCCTCCTCGACTGGATCGGCGGGTTCCTTTCGGCCGATAATCGGCGGAAAGAAGGCTGGCGTTACGGCTGGGCCGTCGCCGTCGGGACGATTGTGACGGCCTTTCCCGCCCTGGGATTGAAAAGCCTGGTCGAAAGGATGATCCATTTCCCCTGGGCCGTTGCCGCCGCTCTGCTGGTGACCTCTTTGCTGCTCTTTTCGACCTGCCGTCTCCCTCGAAGGTCTGGACAGGTTTCACTCTCTTCCGGACTTCTTGTCGGCTTCGTCCAGGGGCTGGCCGTCATCCCCGGCATCTCCCGTTCCGGCTCGACGATCATTGCCGGTCTCGCTGCGGGCCTGAAGCCTGAAGAGGCCTTTCGCTTCTCCTTCCTTCTGTCCATCCCGGCCATTTTCGGCGCGACCCTTCTTCAATGGCGAGAACTTGGCGACTGGGGCCGTTTCACGGCGGTTCTTCCCGAGGGGTGGCTTTGGGGGACGGCGGCCGCTTTCGTGGCGGGCTACGCCTCTCTTGCGATCCTTCGTCGGGCCGTTACACTGGGCAGGTGGAAGGGCTTTGCCTGTTACTGTCTTTTAGTGGGGCTCGGAGCCCTGGGACTTTTCTTTTTCAAGGGGTGAGGTGCAGTCATGGCTGGAAAAACGGGAGCCCGCTGGTATTTCGTCATTCTCCTCGTCCTGCTGGGAACCTTGCTCGGCGTCTATCTCCAACGCTTTGAGGCGACGGCGCCCTTTTTCCGCGACGTCGTCCATTCCGGCTTCAGCCTTCGCGATGTCGATCTCGTTTTCATGCGCTTCGGGCTTTCTTTCTACCTGAGGCTTAATCTTGGAAGTCTCCTGGGAGGTCTTGCCAGTCTATGGATTCTCCGATGACGCTCTCCGCGATCTTTCCTCCCCTGGTTTTGGCTTCGGGAAGTCCCCGTCGGCGAGAGCTCTTTGACGAGCTGGGTTGGCCTTTTTCCGTCGAGGTGCCCCGGGTCGACGAGCGTTTTTTTGAGGGGGAGCCTCCGACCGATGCCGTCGAGCGCCTGGCGCGGATGAAGGCTCTTGCCGTCGCAGGCGGGAAACCCGATGTCTGCGTCGTCGCCGCCGATACGGTTGTCGCCGTCGGCGAGACCCTCTTGGGCAAACCGACCGATCGGGACGAAGGGCTTTCGATGCTGCGCCGACTGGCCGGGCGCACCCATGAAGTCTTCAGCGGCGTCGCTGTCGTCTGCAGGGGCGAGATCTTTTCCTCTTCCGAAAGAACGGAGGTCACCTTTCGTCCCCTGTCGGAGGAGGAGATGGCGGCCTATGTCGAAACGGGCGAGGGCGATGACAAGGCCGGTTCCTACGCCATTCAGGGGAAAGGGGCGCTGCTGGTCGATTCCATCTGTGGTTGCTACTTCAACGTCGTCGGCCTGCCTCTGGCTCGGTTGAGCCGTCTTCTTGTCAAAGCGGGGCTGACATTGGATCGGCAATGGAGGCTGGACAAAGAATGAACTACAGTCGATGCAAAGCCCTCTGGAGCGCACTTCTCATCGCTCTGGTGCTGGCCTTTCCCGGTCTTTTCCAGCGATGGACCGTTGAAAGACTCTCCAACACGGTCGGTATCGTCGCTGACTATCGCGATCTCGCCTTTCTGGCCGACCAGGAAGGAATTGACGACGATGTCGCCTTTGATCGCCTCGGCGAGCAAGGGCTGACGGGACTGATGGTGGGCGATCTGACGGGACTTGAGCTGAGCAACGGCGCTTTGCCGCTCTGGTTCGGCCCCAAAAATCGCCTTCCTTCAACTTGGCCCGGGGCCATCGAAGGCGATTCGGACGCCGCCGTGATCTGGCTTCGCCAGGGTGATCTTGATCCCGCCCAGGTCAGAAGGCATATTTCGGCCCGCTTCGGCGATGTCCCGATCTATGAAAGTGAGGAAGGCTGTCTCCTTTTGCTTCCTCTTTCTTTCAAGGCACTCGAAGAGGCGGCTGTGCTGCCCGATTTCAAGGGGCTCAATCTCTCGCGGGAGGCGGGGATCCCCATCCTCTTCCGTCCGGCTCCCTCTCTGGGTTTTGAAGCCGAATCCGTCGTCTCGGCCTTGAGAGCCGTACTCGACGACCACCCCCAGATTCGGGGCATTGCCCCCTCCGGCCCTGTCGTTACCGGCTATCCCGACAGCCTCCTCCTCGGCGAGGTTCTCCGGGAGCGGGAGCTTCCCCTTGCCAAGGTTGAATTTTCCCGCCAGATCGGGGCCGTGCCCCTGGAGTGGCGGGTTTTTCCCGCGCTTCTTCCTCTTCACAGCGTGACGGCGGAAGAGATCCGGAGCCGGGCTCTCGACAGCCGCCAGATTGTGGAACGGATGGTCCGAGCCGCCCGAGAACGCTCCCTTCGAGTTCTGGTCATGCGCCCCGCTTCCATCGCAGGGCCTCAGTCTCTGGAGGCCTTTGGATCCGACCTGGAGGCTATTGTCCGCGGACTCGGCAGCCATGGCCCCCGCATTGCCTGGCCCGAGCCGATGCCTCTCTGGAATGCCGGCTTGCCGGACTCCCTGGCGCTGGCTTTAGTGTTTGTCTTCACGGCGATAGCCCTGGTTTGGAGAATCGGCGGCCGTTACGATGAGCCGATCAGCGCCCTGCCGCTGGTCCTGCTCGGTTGTCTTGCCGCCGCTGTCGGTGTCGGCGCCTGGAAAGTCGCCTCCGTCGCCCGTCTTGTCGGAGCTTTCACCGTGCCGTTTTTCGCGGCCGCTGCCTGTCTTGCGGCTCTCGAAGAGTGGAAAACTCCTCGGAAGGGGCTTCTGGAAGGGCTTTTCATCATCCTTGCCGGCGGCCTGGCTGTAGCCTCCTTCTTCGGTACCCCCCTTTTCATGTTGCGGCTGAGAGCCTTTTCCGGTGTCAAGCTGACGCTGCTTCTCCCTCCTCTGATCGTGCTTTTTCATGACTTCAAACGGCGCGTTCACCCCGAGGGGCTGGGGGAATTCCTTCAGCGGCCTCCTCTCTGGAGCGAGATTTTCCTTTTGGCCCTCCTTTTGGGCGGAGCCGTCGTCGTCGCTGTCCGAAGCGGCAACATCGAATCCGTGCCGGCCTGGGAGATCCGCCTGCGCGACTTCCTCGAACAGTGGCTCGTCGCCCGACCGAGGACAAAGGAGACCTTCGTCGGCTATCCTTCCCTGATCCTCTGGTACGCCTTCCGCCGCCACGATCTCTGGGGCCGCTACCGCGAGCTTTTCCGTATGGGCAGCACGCTTGCCTTCACTTCGGCGGCCAACAGCTTCTGCCATTTCCATACCCACCTCTTTTTCACGCTCTGGCGTGTGGGTAACGGTTTCGTCCTGGGCTGTCTTCTCGGGGCCGTCATCGCCTTCGTCGTTTTGCGTTTCCTGGGCCCTTCCTGGCGGAGATGGGGACGGCATCTTCTCGATTGAGGCGCCCCTTTCGGGTGCTTCTCTGCGGCTATTACGGTTTCGGCAACCTTGGCGACGAACTCCTCGCCAAAGCATTGATCGATCTTCTCCTGGAAACGGGTCTGGAGCGTGAGGAACTGGCCCTGCTGTCGTCCTCCCCGGAGGATTCCCGGCGCTCTCTCGGCGTCGATGCCTTCGATCGTTGGTCCTGCCGGGAAGTCGCCGGTGCTCTGAGACGAAGTCGGACGCTGCTTTTGGGCGGGGGAGGGCTTTTCCAGGACATCACGAGCCTGCGTTCGCCCCTTTATTATTGGGGTGTCGTTCATATGGCGAAGTTTTTCCAGTGCCGTCCCTGGTGTTTCGGCCAGTCCGTAGGTCCCCTCAGGAGCACCTGGGGGCGGCGCCTGGCCCGCTCGGCTCTTTGCCTTTGCGACCCTTGTGTCGCCCGGGACCTCCCTTCGGCTTCTCTTCTGCAGGGATGGGGCATTCCGGCCTCTCTGTCGGCGGACCCCGTCTTTGCCCTGAAGCGTCATCGCCTTGCCCTGAGGGGGGAGGCGCTTCTCGTCAACCTCCGGCCCTGGCACGGCGGACTCCCGGAGCGGGCGGCCTCGGCGGTGAAGCGATTGGCTTCGGGTCTTGGCCTCCCTCTGGTGGGGCTGGCCCTGGCGCCTGAAGATGAAGTGCTGATGGAGAAGCTTCGCGACGAGGGGCGACTGCCCCTGGCCCGTTTACGTCGCCTCCGCGGCTGGGACGATATCGGCGTGGGTTTTGCCGAAGGGCATCTCGCCTTTGGAATGCGCCTTCATTTCAACATGCTCTCTCTTCTTGCAGGTGTCCCTTCCGTGGCCGTGCCTTATGACCCGAAAGTCAGAGCTTTCGCTGAAGCCTGGCGGATTCCCCTCTGGGAGGGAGAGGAGACGATCCCTCTTGAGGTATTCCGGCGGGAGGAGGAAGCGGACGCCGAGAGCTTGAGGCGCGCCAGAGCGGCGATCCGTTCCGACCTGGCTGCGGCCTGGCGTCAAATGGAGGAGGGTTCCAGACGTTGAACGATGAAACGTTGAAAACACTGCAAGCACGGGCTCTTGACGTCCGTAGGGATGTGATACGCATGGTCGGCGTGGCCCGATCGGGGCATTTGGCCTCGTCTCTTTCTCTCGTCGACCTTTTGGTGTATCTGTACTGGCAGGAGCTGAGGGTTCGCAGCGAAGAACCCCAATGGCCCGAGAGGGATCGTTTTGTTATGGGCAAACGTAACGGTTGCCCGGCTCTCTATACGGTGTTGGCTCATCGGGGTTTCTTTCCCCGTGAAGAGCTCTGGAATTTCCGGAGTCTCGGAGGAATCCTGCAGCATCACCCCCACCTGAGGCGGACGCCCGGCGTCGATGCTCCGACGGGTTCTTCAGGACTGGGGCTCGGTCTTGCCAACGGCCTGGCCCTGGGAATGAGGAAGGCGGCTCTCCCCTCGCGGGTCTTCTGCCTTGTCGGCGATTCGGAGCTGGAGACGGGAGTCTTCTGGGAGTCCGTCGGCAACTCTTCCCGCCTGGACGTGAGGCAGCTGATCCTCCTCGCCGATTGCAACGTGGGCGACTGGTCGAATGTTCAGGGGCGCCGCGCCGTTCAGAGCTTTGAAAGTTCTTTTCGGGTCTTCGGATGGGATGTCTTCCAGGTCGACGGCCATAGCCTTTCGGCCATGGAAGAGGTTTTCGGGAAGGCTTTGGCCGACCTTTCCCGCCCTGTGGCGATCCTGGTCCGCACCTGCCTGGGCAAGGGCGTCACCCTTTTCGAGGGAGGACGGTGGCCTCATTCCAACATCGCGCCCGGGCGGGACGATGTCGAGAGAGCCCTGCGGGAGCTGAACGACCGGGGCGAAGATCCGGAGGTCAGATGATGAACGCGAGAGATTCTCGAAGCGTCCTCGACGGATTCAAAGATGCTCTTTTGGCTCTGGCTGAAGGTGACGATCATCTCCTCTTCTGCGAGCTGGCACCGGAGCCGCAGGGATTCCAGAGCTTCCGGGAGCGTTTCCCCGACCGGTATGTCCAGGGAGGCTTTTCCGAAGAAGATCTGGTCCTGACCGCCGCCGGACTGAGTCTTGCCGGGTACCGGGCCGTTGTCGGATCAACGGCTTCCTTTCTGGTCGGGAAAGCTTATGATCAGATACGCAATGTCGTCGCACTGCCCCGTCTTCCCGTCTGTATCGCCGGCATGGCAAGCGGGTTCTCGCTGGGAGAAGAGGGCGCTCCTTTCCAGATGCTCGAGGACCTGACTCTCATGAGGGCCCTGCCCGGCCTGGCTGTTTTGGTCCCTTGTGACTATGTCTCTTCTTACCGCCTCACGATGGAGGCCTGCCGCTGTGACGGCCCGGCCTATCTCCGCCTTGGCGGTCAGAAGAGGGTTTCCGTCTATGATGACGGCGATGCCCGGTTTGCCGTCGGAGAGGGGCGCCTGTTGCGGGAGGGTGACGAGGTCACGCTCTGCGCCTGCGGTATCATGGTGCAGGAGGTGCTCGAGGCGGCCGAGATTCTTTCTCAGCAGGGCCTTGAACCGGAAGTGATCGACTGTTACAGCGTGAAGCCTCTGCCGGAACAGCTCATCCTTTCCTCGATCCGACGGACCGGCTGTTGTGTCATCGCCGAGGAGCACGGTTCTTCCGGCGGGTTGAGCGGAGCCCTTGCGGAGCTGATTTCCCAGCGCTGCCCCGTCCCGTTGCGTTACGTCACGGCCGGAGAGCGCTTCGGTCAGAGTGGAACGACGGCCAACCTGCAGGAATATTACGGTCTCAGCTATAAGGAGATCGTTGGAGCGGCCGCCCAGGCTTGGGCGATGCGGAGGAGGTAAGCCATGGATATCCGCATCTCAGGGGTGACGAAGGTCTTTGAAGGCGATATCGTCGCTCTCGATGGTGTCTATTTCGCGGTGGGAGCCGGGGAGTTCGTCTACCTTGTCGGAACGACGGGCTCGGGCAAGACGACACTTCTTCGGGTCATCTCAAGGGAAGTCCTGCCTACGAAGGGGCAGGTCCTGGTCGGGGGATTCGACTTGCGGCGGATGCGCTACAACGACCTGGCCTACTATCGGAGGGATCTGGGGATCGTCTTTCAGGATTTCCGCCTGCTCTCTCACCTGACGGTCTTGGAGAATGTCGCCTTTATTCTGGAGGCTATGGGCGTGCCTCCCAGGGAGGTCCGTGACCGTTCCGGCTTCATTCTTGAACGTGTGGGAATGTGGCATCGGCGTTTCCTGAAGCCGCCTCAGCTCTCAGGGGGAGAACAACAGCGGGTCGCCATAGCCAGGGCCATCGTCAACGCCCCCGCCGTTCTCCTGGCCGACGAGCCGACGGGTAATCTCGATCCCCGCACGTCCGATGAGATCGTCCAGCTGCTGACCTCCATCAACGCTTCGGGAACGACGGTGATCATGGCGACGCACAACCAGTACCTCGTCGATGCCTACCGTCATCGCGTGGTCGAGCTAAGCCGAGGCAGGATCATTCGGGACGAAAACCAGGGGAGGTATGCGGCCGATGTCGACCTTTAGGTACCTCTTGCGGGATACTTTCCGCCTGATCTTCCGCCATTGGGGCATGAGCCTTCTGACGCTCTTTTCCATCTCCGCAGTCTTCTTCCTTCTCGGTGCCAGCTCCCTTTTGAGCCTCAACACCCGCCATCTTCTGGGCAACATCGAGGGCCAGCTGACGGTTCAGGCCTACCTCAAGCCCGGCAGTGACCTGGAGGCCGCCAGAAAAAAGGTTCAGACATTCGGCAACATCGTTCAGATCGTCGCCATCACGCCCGATGAGGCGCTGGAGCACCTTAAGGCCCGCCTCGGCAACCGGGCGGAGGTGATCACCCTCGTAGGGGAGAACCCCCTACCTCCGGCGTTGGAAATCCGTGTCGAGCGGGCCGCTCACGTCTCGTCTCTGGCGAGGCGCCTGGTGGCGATGGCTGAGGTTGAGGATGTCGTCTATGCCGGCGGCCTGGCGGAAAAACTTTCCCGACTCTCGGTTTTCGTCGGGCGACTTTCCGTCGGGATCCTTGTTATCGCCGTCGTCGCCGCCGTCATGGTCCTTTTCAACACCGTCCGCATGGCCGTTTACTCCAGGCGCGACGAGATCCATGTCATGCTCCAGGTCGGAGCGACGCAAACCTATGTGGCTCTCCCCTTCGTTCTCCAGGGGATGCTGTTGGGTATGATGGGGGCCGCCTTCGCCGCGCTGACTCTCCTCAAGGGCTATTCTTCCGCCATCAGCGTCCTTGCGGCGACGATGCCGTTCCTTCTGTTCCTTCGTGACGGCGCTCTTCTGGCAAAGCTCGGCGTCGTTCTTGTCGGAGCCGGCATCTGCCTCGGATGGATTGCCAGCTGGTTTGCCGTGGTCCGTTACATCCGAGACGCCGTGAAGCCGCTTTGATCGGCCCCGGAGTTTTTGAGAGGGGGGATTCTTCATGAAAGGCAAAGCCCTCATCGTGATGATTTTCGCTGCATTGGCCCTTGCGGTTCCTTCGGCCGAGGCTCTCACCCGACAGGAGGTCGATCAGCGCCTCCGTCAGGAGGAGATCCGTCTCGCCCAGATCGAAGCGCAGGTTTCCCAGCATCGCCAGAAGATGAGTGAGACGGTCCGCAAAGAAAAGAGCCTTCTTGATGAGCTTTCCGTCATCAATGAGAAGACCGTCGTAGCCGCACAGAAGATCGTCGTTCTCGACCTGAAGCAGAAGAAGGTCACCGCTCGCATCGAAGAGCTGGAGACGGAAATCGCGATGACGCGAAAAGACCTGGCCGACGTCCAGGAATTGCTCCATAGACGTCTTCTGGCCCTCTACAAGTACGGAAACGGTACGGACCTTGATCTTCTCCTTTCAACGGGCGATGTCCAGGAGGCTCTCGCCACCACGTATCTCCTGAAGAGGATCACCGATCAGGACAGGGCCTTTTTCGAAGACTTGACCCGAAAGAGCCGACGCCTCGAATCGGCCCTGGGGGAGCTGGAGGAGCAACGGGGAGAGCTCAGGAAACAGAGGGCCGATCTGGAAAGGCAGAAAAAGGAGTATAATCAATCCTTGGCCCGGAGGAATAAGGCCCTTGAGGAGATCCGCCGTCAGAAGTCGAACTACGAAAAGGCTGAGAAGGAGCTTGTTCAGGCTCAGGCCGAATTGGAACAGCGCATCCGTCGCCTTCTCCAGGAGAAACAGCGCCTCGTCGAGGAGGCACGGCGTGCGGCCCTGGAGCGCCCCGGCCAGAAACCGAAGGAGCCCATGCCGACCTACAAGCCGGGAGGCAAGCTGCAGTGGCCGCTCAAAGGCAGGGTCATGAGTCCCTTCGGGACAAGAGTCCATCCCACCTTCAAGACAAAAACGGTCCACACCGGCATCGATATCGACGGGAAGCGCGGTGATCCCGTGGGGGCCGCTGCCGCCGGCGAGGTTCTTTTCGCCGGCTGGCTCCGGGGCTACGGGCAGATCGTCGTCCTCGACCATGGCGGAGACCTGACCACCGTATACGCCCATCTTTCGAAGATCTCCGTCGCCGAAGGCGACCGAGTGGCGGTGGGTCAGACGGTTGGCCTCGTCGGCGATACGGGAGTCGCCACAGGTCATCACCTCCACTTTGAAGTACGCGTCAACGGAGAGGCTCGAGATCCGATGCGCTATCTTGGCGGGCGATAAGGCCCATCGGCTGGAAGGTGAAACTTGCAATGTGGAAGCGAACACGTGACATTGTCATCGGCATTCTGATCGGTCTGACTCTTTCCGGGGGCATCCTTGTCTTCCGGACGGGCCTTGTCGAGGGATTCGACCTTCGTGTGGCTCCCTTCGGTAATCAGGGGCTCTGGCTCATGAAACAGGCTCGGGCGATTCTCGAGACCTACCATGTTGATGCCGACACGCAGCAAGATGTGGAGGACAAGCTGGTTCACGGAGCGCTTCGAGGTATGGTCTCCGCCTGGGATGATCCTTACACCCGCTATGTCGATCCCGATCAGATGAAGCAGGAAGAGATCGAAATGCAGGGTGAGTACGGCGGCTTGGGCATCTACATCGGGAAAAAAGACGGGCGGACGATGATCATCAGCCCCATCGAGGGAACGCCGGCCGACCGGGTGGGCCTCAAGCCGATGGATGAAATCGTCAAGGTCAATGACGAAGTCATCGTCGGCATGGATCAGAACGAAGTCGTCAAAATGCTGCGTGGCGCTCCCGGCACGGCGGTGACGATTTGGATCCGACGGGAAGGATCTGACGAACTCCTTCAGTTTGACATTGTCCGGGAAAACATCCAGATTCACTCTGTCCGTCACGAGGTCTTACAGGAACGCTGGGGCTATATCCGCCTCATTCAGTTCAATCAGAAGACCACAGAGGAGCTTGTGGCGGCTCTGGACGATGTCATCGGTCAGGGTGTCGAAGGGCTGATCCTCGATGTTCGCAATAACCCCGGAGGGCTCCTCAACGTGGCTGTCGATGTTGCCGATCTCTTCCTCGACGGAGGTCTCGTCGTCGGGATGAAGGGTCGTGTCGAGCGTTCCAATGACACTCTCTATGCCAGGTCGGGCGTGAAGACGGAGCTGCCTCTCGTCGTCCTTATCAACGAAGGCAGCGCCAGCGCCTCGGAGATCGTCGCGGGTGCCCTTCGGGACCGGAGTGACGTTCCTCTCATCGGCAGGAAGAGCTTCGGCAAGGGGTCGGTCCAGACCCTTTTCAACCTGCCTGACGGATCGGGAATTTATGTCACCATCGCCCGTTACCACACGCCGAAAGGGATCAATATCGACCACAACGGCCTTGAACCGGACCTGGAAGTCGAGGGCGAGATGGTCAAGGAGCACGAAAAGGATCTTCAGCTCCAGCGGGCCCTTGAGGAGCTGCATCACATCGTCTCTCCAGACCGGCGGGAAGCCTCCTGAGGCCTATGCCCGGTCCTTCTTCCCGCAGGCGAGGGGTGGCTCGTTACTGGCTTGTTATTCTTTCCATGTTTTTTTTGGGAGGCCTTCTGATTGGAGCTGCCCTGAAAAGAGACGGAGGCTCCGGCGGTTTGCCGGCCGCGGAGGTCTTCCTGCCTACTTCAGGGCGAGCAGCAACCGAACACCCTGAAGCGGATGCCGATGACTGCGGGAGCGGCGGAACGACGCCGTTCTCGCGAGATCCTTCGTCACGGTCGGGAAGCCCTGTCGTCGGGGAAGGGCTGGTCTGTCTCATTATCGACGATTGCGGCTTCAACGTTGAATTTCCGCGACGCCTGACGGATCTGGGAATTCCGATGACCTTCGCCATCCTTCCTCGGGAGCGGCACAGCCTCGATGTGGCCGCACTGCTCAAGATAAGAGGCTACCCGGCCATTCTTCACCTGCCCATGCAGGCCGAGAAAGACGGGGAGAAGGGCCCCTTCCTGGTCGGCGTCAGCATGGAGGAGGAGGAAATCAGCAGGACCGTTGCAACGCTCCTTGATGAAATGCCCGGCCTCGTCGGCGTCAACAACCATCGCGGTTCATTGGCGACCGCCGATGAGCGGGTCATGGCCGCGGTCCTGAAGCCGATCGCCGAAAGAGGCCTCGCCTTTGTCGATAGCCGGACCAGCTCCCGATCCGTCGCCTTCCGGAAGGCTCAGGAAATGAACGTACGATCGGCCTATAACAGCATCTTTCTCGACCATGAAGCTGACCACGGCTTCATGACTAGACAGTGGGAGCAAGCCAGGAACCTGGCGATGCGCCGGGGCTGGGTTGTTGTCATCGGCCATGTCCGGCCGATGACGGTCAGCTTTTTCGAAACGATGGATCCGCACCTTCGGGAGGGTTTGCGTCTCGTGACCCTTCCCGAGCTTCTGGGAGTGATCCATCCCAAGTGAGGAGGAATTAACTCGATGGCAGGACAGGTTGACGTCATCATTGGAGCGCAATGGGGAGATGAAGGCAAGGGGCGGGTTGTCGACGCCCTTGCAGGACGCATGGATGTCATCGTCCGCTACCAGGGCGGCGCCAACGCCGGTCACACCGTCATCGTCGGTGATGAAAAGCACGTGTTCCATCTTCTCCCTTCCGGAATGCTCTACTCGGGGAAACTTTGCGTCATCGGCAACGGCGTCGTCGTCGACCCCGATCAGCTTCTCAAGGAACTCAAGGAACTTCAGGAGCAGGGCAAGGATCGGGCCTGTCTCGTCGTGAGCGGTGCGGCTCACGTTGTCATGCCCTATCATAAGGTCCTTGACGGGCTGGATGAGAAATTCCGCGGCAAGGACAGGCAGATCGGCACGACAAAACGAGGCATCGGTCCCTGTTACGTCGACAAGTACAACCGCGTCGGCATCCGCATCGAAGATCTCCTGGACGCCGACGTGCTCAGGGAAAAACTTTCTTTCAACCTGGAGATCAAAAACCTTGTTCTCAGCCGCGTTTACGACGAATCTCCTCTGGCCTTCGACGAGATTTACGAAAAGGCTCTGGCCTGGGGAAGAGCTCTTGCCCCCTATGTCGACGACGCCTCTTTAGTTGTCGATCAGGCCCTTCAGGAGGGGAAATCGATCCTCCTGGAAGGCGCTCAGGGCACCCTTCTCGATGCCGATCACGGCACCTATCCTTTCGTCACCAGCTCCCATCCCACGGCTTCCGGCGGCTGTCTCGGCGCAGGCATCGGCCCTACCCGGATCGATCGCGTCATCGGCATCGTCAAGGCCTACTGCACCCGTGTCGGCGACGGACCTTTCCCGACGGAGGATCATGGGGAAAAGGGCGCCTATCTCCGCGACAAGGGAGGCGAGTTCGGCGCGACCACGGGGCGGCCCCGCCGCTGCGGCTGGCTGGATATGGTGGCTCTCCGCTATGCCGTCCGCGTCAACGGAATCACTGCCATCGCTCTCACCAAGCTGGATGTCCTCGATGGCCTCGACGAGATCAAGATCTGCACGGCCTATGAGATCGACGGCAAAAAGCAAGAGAACTTCACCGGCAACAGCACGGTTCTCTCCAGGGTGCGTCCCCTTTACGAGAGCCTTCCCGGCTGGAGCCAAAGGATCGACGGCTGTCGCTCCTTCGAGGCACTGCCTGAGGCGGCACGCAATTATGTGACCTACATCGAAAAGGCGACGGGTGTCCCTGTCGCGCTCATCGGTGTCGGTCCCAAAAGGGAACAGACGATTCTCCGCGGCCTCTGAGGCAGCGATGTATCTCGTCGATATCGGCTTCTGCGGCATCGAGTCCCTCGACGAGATACACGCGATCGAGAGCCTCTGTAACCCGACTCCTTGGGATAAAGGGTGGATCGAGCGGGACCTCTCCCTGGAAAATGGTCTCGTCTGCTATCTCGGAGCCCGCAGAAAAAAACGCCTCGTCGGTTTCGGAGCCTGTAAACGCCAGAAAAAAAGGCTCTACATCATGAATCTGGCCGTTCATCCCGATTATCGCCGTAAGGGTATCGCCTCTCAGCTCCTTCTGGCCCTCTGCGAAATCGGTCTCACCTGGGAACTGAAAAGCGTCGCCCTCGATGTCCGGGAAAGCAACGGCAGCGCCCAGACCCTCTACCGCGGTTTCGGCTTCCGCGTTATCGGACGCACCCGCGGCTACTATAGCGACGGCGAAGACTCCTACGTCATGGCGGCGTGCCTGCCTTTGGTCGTTGACTGACGACGGTCGTGGCTGCGCCGGATCACGGATGGAGCGGTGCCTGTGATCGGTGAAGAGACGGCCTTCCGTCCGTTGCCGTTTCCATCCGGAGCCTCCTGCGGCTTTTGCCGCAGGAGGCTCCGGGGTTTTTTGCAACCCTTGATGAATTTACTTGCCGGCCATCATGGCGGCCGCTTCGGTCTTGACGATGTGCGGGTAAAACTGGCCGCGTTGGGTGGGAGGAGGGCCGACAACGGCACCGAAGCCCCTTTTCCGCATCCTTGCCGACATGGCCGAAGAGGGGGGGATCCGCCAAGGCAAATCGCTGCGAGGTGACGCTTCCTGATCATAAGTCGAGCCTGTCGCCTTGGTTGTCACCGGGTGGGTTTTGCTATACTGATTGCAGAAGTCATATCCGAGCTATATGAGGCGTGCTCCCATTGCAAGAGGGAGGAGAGATCGGGTTCTGCGCCGTCGAAAGGAGGTCTGCATGAACAACCAGATACTGATCGGGAAGGGGGAGAACCCCGTCTCGCTCCTCGGGCAGTACGGCAACCGTCACGGCCTCATCGCCGGGGCGACGGGAACGGGCAAGACCGTATCCGTCATGGTCCTGGCCGAGGGCTTTTCGCGGATGGGCGTCCCGGTTTTCATGGCGGACGTCAAAGGTGACGTCGCCGGCCTGGCCCTGGCCGGTGCCGCCAACGACAGGATCCGCCAGCGGGTCACCCAGATCGGCATCGAGGGCTATGTCAATGAGGCCAGCCCCGTCCTCTTCTGGGATGTCTTCGGCCGGTCGGGCCACAAGGTGCGGACAACGGTGAGCGAGATCGGGCCTGGCCTGATGTCTCGAATCCTCGAGCTCAACGACACCCAGACGGGAGTCATGGAGATTGTCTTCCGCATCGCCGACGACGAGGGACTGCTGCTCCTCGACCTCGATGATCTGCGGGCCCTTCTCGGCTTCGTCGTCGAAAACCGCAAAGAGATCTCCACGACCTACGGACTTGTCAGTTCCCAATCCGTTGGCGCCATCCAGAGGGCTCTCCTGACCCTCGAGAGGGAAGGAGGCGACGCCCTCTTCGGCGAACCGGCCCTTGAGCTGACGGACCTCCTCAGAACGGATCTCTCGGGGCGTGGCGTCATCAGTGTCCTCGCCGCCGATCAGCTCATTCTCAAGCCCCGCCTCTATTCGAGCCTTCTCCTCTGGCTCCTGTCGGAGTTCTTCGAAAATCTGCCCGAGGTGGGCGATCTGGAAAAGCCCCGTCTCGTCTTCATCTTCGACGAGGCCCACCTCCTCTTCGACGATGCCCCGCCGGCGCTGCGTCAGAAGGTGGAGCAGGTGGTGCGGATCATCCGCTCCAAAGGGGTGGGCGTCTACTTCTGCTCCCAGTTTCCCGACGACGTTCCCGGCGAGATCCTGGGCCAGCTCGGCAACCGGATCCAGCACGCTCTCAGAGCCTACACGCCGAGGGATCAGAAGGCCGTCCGTACTGCGGCGGAGACCTTTGTCAAAAACCCCGCCTTCAACGTCGCCGAGGCTATCTCCCAGCTCGCCGTCGGCGAGGCCCTCGTCTCGACCCTTCAGGAAAAAGGTGTTCCCATGCCCGTCGAACGCACCCTCATCTGCCCTCCACGGTGCCGTATGGGGGCTATCTCGGAGGAGGAACGGGCCTCGGTGATTGCCCGAAGTTCTGTCGGCATCAAGTACGACCGGGCCGTCAACCGGGAATCGGCTTACGAAATGCTGGCGAAGCGTGCCCTGGAAAGCGCGGCATCTCAGGCCCCATCCGACGAGGCCGCCCCTCCCGGCGCCGGCGAGGAACGGAGTGTCGTGGGAGAATTCCTCTGGGGGACGAAGCGTCGCCAGGGTATGGTCGAGACGATGGCCAAACAGGCGGCCCGCACCGTCGGCAGTCAGGTGGGGCGCCAGATTCTGAGAGGGGTCTTGGGAGGCCTCCTGGGAAGCTCCCGCAAACGATGAGGCACTTGGAGAGAATGAACGAGGGGAAGGCCCTAGGGCCTTCCCCTCGTTCATTCTTCACTTTAGCGGTTCATGGAGCGCCGGATTCGATGATCATCACCGGACACTATTCAAGGCAAGGACGAAGATGGAGCATGTCTTCCCGATGCCGAAAAAAGTCTTTGTGAGAAAGTGTTTGTCGGAACCGACAGGGACATGGTGTCGGTCCCTGAACTACCACTCTTTCCGTGTCAAGTATTTATACACGCCGGATATGTGTTCCTTCATGATATTGGAAGCAGATTCCGCATCGTGGGTTGCGATCGCCTTAAAAAGCAAAAGGTGTTGTATGGGGCTTTTGTATTCTTTTTTCAAGTTTTTTAATTCAGCTATTCGTTTTTGATAGTCGCTGTAGAAATTATGAAAGAAAAAAAGATATAGCTGATATCTCCACATGGATTGCCTTATGGGTCGGGCGTAATAGTCATTTCCTGATATTTCTATAACTAAGCCGTGTATTTTTTCGTTTATTATATGTAAATCTATCCCGTTGTTCTTAATGCAATCTTCTTCTTCCAAAAGGAGAGCATCCATTTGGGGCTTGAATTCTGGGGTGTATTTATTTGCAGCTTCCGCTGCGCAAGCTGGTTCTATTACTTGTCGAAAGTTAGTAAGAGAATCAAGGTCTTTTTTTGTAAGACAGGGGACAAAGCAACCCTTATTGATTTTATATTCAAGTAAGCCATCCGACACCAGACGTTTCAAGGCACTGCGTGCCGGCGTCCTGCTGATATTTAATTTTTCTGCGACAAGGGATTCTGGGACAGCAGATCCCGGTAAAAAATCTCTTGAGACAACCATATCGATAATAGCCCGATACGCAGTTTCTTCGACAGATAATTTTGTCATCAGATCACCTCTAGGAATTTTCATGGCTTGAATTTCCTGTTGGCATTCTAAAAAGCCTGGTGCAAGGAAAACATGGAGCCAGGAGTTAATGAAATTTTTATGTCTCCTGCCGAGATATCGCATGACGCCTGTGGGACGATGTATCCGGTCTTGTTGTCAACATGGGGAGCTCGCACCGGATATCGGAAAAATATCTTCGACGGATATTGACAACTATAGCATAAGGCTATATGTTTTGAAAAATACGAGATTGTACAACTGACCGTGCACGATTGGTTTAATTTAAAAGAATTCTGGATATCAGCCTTATTATTTGATTTTAGTTAAAAATTCCAGAGACACGTATCTTCCTGCTAGGGGTGAGGACGATCAATTTCGATCTGGTTATAAAAGACGGACTTGTCGTTGACGGAACCGGGAGAAAATCATTTTCATCTGATGTCGGAATATTAAATGACAAGATAGTCCACATGGGTCAGATCGATTTGGGGGACTCCATGAGCTGTCAGGTCATCAACGCAAGGGGCAAGTATGTCCTTCCGGGGTTCATCGATACCCACTCTCACGCCGACTGTTCCGTCTTTCTCTACCCTGACTGCGAGAGTTATCTGAGGCAGGGCATTACTACGTTTATCGGCGGTCAATGTGGGGATTCCAATGCCCCAATCAATAACTACTGGATGCGCAAGTACTGGGAATACGACTTGTGGAACGATATAGACCCCTTTGTCTTTACGCCTCAGACGATCCAACCCGTGCAAAAGGTCATTGACGTGGTCTACGAGAAAACCGGCTACAGGATCGGGTGGAAGTCGTTTTCAGACTATTTCAAGGTGGTTGAGACGTCCGGGATCGGTTGCAACATGATCACCCTCGCAGGTCACAGCCAGATACGCGCGGATGTCATGGGGCTCGACGAGGCGAGAAGGCCCACTTCCTCTGAAATGGGCAAGATGAAGGAACACTTGGCGGAGGCCTTTGACGCCGGAGTTTGGGGTTTTTCGACGGGAAGAGATTATCCACCCAGCGCCTATGCCGATTTCGACGAGATTCTGGAGCTCTCCAGGTATGCGAAGGGCTTCGGGGGCTATTATTTCACCCATTGGAGAAGGACGGGCCCAAGGATCGGGACGCCCCGAAAGCCCAACAAGCTTGAGGGAATCCTTGAGGCTCTCCAGATAGGGCTTGAAACTGGCATTAAAACACAGGTGTCTCATCTGTCGACGGGGTTTGATGTCTTCCCTCCAGACCCGCAAATGGACGTATGCGCCGCGGAAATAACCCTTCAGCATATAGACGATTACATTTCAAGAGGCGCCGACGTCGCCTTCGACGTGATCCCCGGCACGAGCGGGGGCATATGCACCACTCCCTTTCTGGCCTCACGGTTCATCCCCTGGATCAAGCAGTCGGGCTCGCTCGCTCAGTTCGTGCGGAACCTGAAAGCCAAAGACTACAGGCAGATGCTGATTTCCTACCTGCAGGGGGGCAAGTGGTACAGCATCAATCCGGTGGTCGACGAGTGCTGGGATAAAAAGATTTTCATCATAGTCGGCCCTGAGGATTATGCGGGAAAGAATATCAGGGAGATCGCACGGGAGAAGGCGGTTGATCCCCTGGAAGCCGTGGTGGAGCTCATGATCGAATGCCCCAGGATCGGGACAATGAGCGTGAACAAGACAGACGAGGAGGTGTCCGCGCTCCTGAAGCACGATAGAGGATTCGTGTGCACCGACACCTATGCCTTTGATCTCCGCGGCATGTACGGCGAGGGGATGGAGCTTGCCGAGGTGCTTCCTCATCCGCACACGTACTGTGCCTTCCCCAAGTACATCCTTGCCTATGCCGAAGGCGGAATTGAAGAGACGGTCCGGAAACTGACCGGTGCCCCCGCGGAGTTTATGGGCATCCCAGGCAGGGGCGTCATCAGGGAGGGAAATTACGCGGATCTTCTCGTTCTGGATAGGGATCGCCTGAAAACCAACGAGAATTACGTTGAGCCCAGGGTTTACCCCGAGGGGATAGATTACGTGGTGGTCAACGGAAGGGTTGCTGTTGACCGGGATGGCTGCACATGCTGCCGATCCGGCAGGATTCTAAAAAAATAAGGTTTCGCAGGAGGCCGACCATGAGCGATTCACGATATTTTATCGACGGGTGTGTCTTCACCGAGGGAGTTTTCAACGGGTTTGCGCCGAGGGTCCGGAATTCGTCGTTAACGGCATTTTTCCTGACCATGCCCGGTGTTACGCAGGGCTACAGGGGATGCACGGAGGAAATCGGCGCTCTCTATAATTTTGCGGATGACCCGGCGAACGGGGTGATGATAGCAAAGACCATAGAAGACATTCATGAAGCGAAGAAAAAGGGGATCAAAGCCGCTGTCATTGCCTTTCAGGATCCCCAGTCGATAGAAAACTCGCTGGACAAGCTTCGTGTCATGTACGAGCTGGGGCTTCGCGTGATGCAGATGACGTACAACATAAGCAATTACATCGGGAGCGGATGTGTCGAGACCACGGACCGGGGGCTTACGGATTTCGGCAGGAAGGCGCTTGAGAAAATGAATGAGTGGGGCATTGTGGCGGATGTCTCGCACTGCGGCCCGCAAACTACCCTTGATGTGCTCAGAACCAGTCAGAAGCCGATCGTCATTTCCCATGCCTGCCCCGATGCGCTTACGAAGAATGTCCGGAACAAGAGCGATGAAATGCTTCAGCTGCTGAAGGAAAACGGCGGAGTGATCGGACTTTCCTCGTGGGGACCTCTCTGCTGGAAGAACGACCATCAGAAGAAGCGCCCCACGCTGTCGGATTTCGTCGACCACATCGATTACGTGGTGGACCTCATCGGCATGGATCACGTCGGTTTCGGAAGCGACAGCATGCCCGATGACGCACAGGACCAGTCGGGCCTTCAGGAACAGTCGACCCTGTATGGCAAGGTCGTCGAAGAATACAACAGCCATGTCGGTGTCAATCCTGACGAGCGCAACGCTATCGGTATCACCGGACCTTGGGACATTGAGAACGTCTACGCCGAGATGGCGCACAGGGGGTATTCGGAAGAGGACATATCGAAATTCTCGGGCGGCAATCTCCTGAGAGTCTTGGGTGAAAGCTGGAAATAGCGGAGGCGAGAAGCCAAGTGCCGGTGTGATTTCACCCGAGAGCTTCGAGGGCCTGGAGGGGTTCTTGGGTCCGAGAGGGTAGGTTTCTGGCGCAGTGGCTGCGGAAGATGGCGTCTGGTTGTCGGAAGCGGACGACATGACAGGTGTTAAAGGGAGGGATTGCAATGCAGCGGAAAATGTGGATCGGATTGGCTTGTATGGTGGTGGCGGCTCTGGTGCTGATAGCTCCGGGCCAGATGAGAGAAGCCTGTTCTGAAGAGTACAGGGATACGATCATTTTTGCGACGAATACCGACATCCTGACCCTCGATCCCCAGTTTCAGAATGACACGACAACCGAACAGGTCGTCAAGATGCTCTATAACAATCTGCTCAAGTTCCTTGATGACGGGAGTGTCGTCGGAGATCTGGCGGAAAGCTGGAGCGTTTCGGAAGACGGCCTCACCTGGACGTTTAACCTGAAGCAGGGCGTCAAATTCCACAACGGTAAGGAGATGACCGCCGCCGACGTGAAGGCCACTTATGACAGGGCCATGAAGGCGACGGCCGGCGGACTGAAGACGACGGAAATAATCAAGATGTTCGAGTCCGTCGAGGCTCCCGACACGTACACCGTGGTCATCAAAACAGATGCTCCTTACGGCCCGATGGAGGCGTTGCTCTGCAACCTCTCGCTTGCCGTGATGGACTCGGAGTATATCGAAAAATACGGCCTCGACCTGGGTTACGATGTGAAGGCGGAGAACGGGACAGGACCCTATCGTGTCACGAAATGGGTGAAGGACGATGAAGTGGTCCTGGAGAAGTTTGATGACTACTTCGGCGAAAAGGCGTTGACAAAATATGTCAAGATCAGGCCGATTCCCGAAGCGGCAGCACGTGTCATCGCACTTGAGAACGGCGAAGTGGATGTGATCGGAGGCATCAGTGCCAACGACCTTCCTGCCCTTGAGGCCAACAAGGACCTTAAGGTGCTCAAAAAGCCCACCATAAGCCAGAGACTCTTCCGCTTCGGTTGCGACGATCCGATTATGGGCAAGACGAAAGTCAGACAGGCGGTCGTGTATGCCTTGGACAGGCAAGTGATCATTGATTCGCTGTTTGCCGGCACGGCATATCCGTCGACGGCGCCGCTTGCCCCTGTCACGTGGGGCTATACGAACCTCGGTAAAATTGAACGGGATCTCGAAAAGGCGAAGGCTCTCTTGAAAGAGGCCGGTTATCCGGACGGTTTCGAGACGAAGATTGTGACGTGCGAAAGATATCAGAAAGGCACGCAGATGGCAGAGGTCATTGCCGCACAGCTCGCAGAGGTCGGTATCAAGGCGAAAATCGAGGTCTGGGAGTGGAGCGCCCTCTCCGCTAGCTGGGATGGAGTTCCCCCCGAAGAATTCGATCAGCCCATTTTCGTCATGGGCGCCGGTCCCTCAATGCGTGACGCTGATGGCGGCCTGAGGGGGCTCTATACGACATCCGAGAGCGGACTCAACGACAGGAATTACGGTTTCTATTCGAATGCCGAGGCCGACAGGCTGATTTTTGCGGGCATGAGCGAAACGAACAAGGAAAAGAGGGCAAAACTTTACGCCGACGCGCAAAAAATCCTCTACCTTGATGACCCCGTCGCTATCTGGCTCTTCGACATGTACGGGATGTGCGCAATGTCCAGCAAGGTCGAGGACGTCACGTTGAGCCCGATCAACAACATTACCTTCGAGAGAGCGAAAATCCTGAAATAGCCGAGAAAACGAAAGAACGGGCGGCGCATCCTTTCAGCTCAGCTGGGAAGGATGCGCCGCCGACGGAACCGATCTTTTAGAGCTTTCATCTATCTTGCGGCTGTCATCGACAGGTACAGCCGCTGTGTCCTCTCTGGGAACTCTCCGGCACCATGGATGACGACTTCTGCGGTCAGGAGCTCTTTTGCCGATCCTTCCAAGCTCCCCATATCACCTTGGGGGCGCTTGTCCCCGAAACGCTCCGGGGTGCTGCCGAAGCCCCTGTCTGTTCCTCCCCGTGTCGCGGCCGTCCAGGTCCGGGAGCGCCTCTTGGGCCCCGTCCTCGTTGACGCCGACGATCGCGAGAAGGCAGAGCCTGGCGTCTGTGCGGGCGTTGCGGCAGATCCCGTCGGTGTCTACCTGTAGTCGTGGGGTCCCTGAGATAGGTCCCGCCGGTTTCAAGGCGGGAGACGGCCTTGGCCGAGACCTCCTTTGAACTCGGATTCGACTGCCCTGGCGACAATCCCCGGGCTCCCTGGCGAAGCGGCTCCGTCAGGGGATCGGAGAAACGGGACTCCGGTCCTCCGTTGTTGACGTTCCTCCGCCAGGCAAGACAGGAACCTGCATCGCCGGAACCCTAAGCGAGAAAGGAAGAGAGCGCCGATGCTGGCTTACTCCATAAGAAGGATTTTCCAACTGATACCGGTCCTTTTTGTGATCTCCCTCCTGGTTTTTTTGATGATGCATATCATTCCGGGCGATCCCGTAAAAAACATGCTGGGTCTGGAGGCATCCAAGGAGGCGATAGAGGCGGAAAGGGAGAGGCTGGGGCTTAACGATCCTTTGCCGACACAGTATTTCCGTTTCATATCGGGCGCAATGAAAGGCGACCTGGGGAGGTCCATCTTCACAAAAAAAACCATCACCCAAGAGATACTCCAGCGGTATCCCTATACGGTGAAGCTCGCGGTTGGCGGAACCCTCTTTGCCACGGTGGTCGGAGTCCTGATCGGCATCACATGTGCCGTCAGGAGAGGGACCGTTACCGATAGCTCCCTGGTGGTGGTCTCCTTGGTGGCTGTCTCTACCCCTTCATTTTTCCTCGCGTTGATGATGATGCTGATTTTTGCCCTGAACCTGCACTGGCTTCCCAGCATCGGTCTCAGAACCCCGATGCACTACATCCTTCCCATTGCGACTCTCGGCATGCAGTCCGTGGGGCTTATCGCAAGGACAACGCGCTCGGCGATGCTCGATGTGCTCAATCAGGATTACATAAGAACGTCGAGGTCGCGAGGCATTCCCGAAAAGGTGATCATTTACTGCCACGCGCTGAAAAACGCGATGATCCCCGTAATAACCGTAGTGGGACTCCGGTTCGGCGGTTTGCTGGCAGGCTCCACGCTGGTCGAGACGGTTTTTTCCATTCCCGGGATCGGGAGGTATCTTGTCGACGGCGTTCTCAAACGGGATTTCCCCGTCGTCCAGGGGACCGTACTTGTCCTTGCCTTTTCGTTCGTTGTCGTCAACATGATCGTCGATCTTCTCTACGCCGTAGTTGACCCGAGAATCAAGTACGAGTAGGAGGGCGCCCTCATGGACTCGCAGGTTTTCAAGAGATTCATCAAGAACAAGGCGACCATAGGCGGAAGCGCCATCCTTTTCCTGTTTCTCGCCATGGCTGTGCTGGGTCCCGTTCTCTGCGCCTACGATCCCAACCGGATCGATCTGACCAGCGTGTACCAGCCTCCCAGTGCCGAACACATCCTGGGTACTGACAATCTCGGAAGGGACACCTTTTCCCGCCTGGTCATCGGTGCGCGCATCTCTCTGCTCGTCAGTTTTGTAGGAACGATCGTCGGTTCCTTTCTCGGGATGATTCTTGGGGTTACGGCGGGATATTTCGGAGGCAAAATCGACTCCGTCATCTCGCGCTTTGTCGACCTGCTGCTGGCCTTTCCGGGGCTTCTGCTCGCGATTGTCGTCGTGGCCATACTGGGGAATGGCATACCCAACACCATGGCCGCCATCGCGTTCTATTCCATCCCCTATATCGCGCGGATGGTGCGCGGGATCGTCATCACCCTGAAAGACTCCGAATACGTGCAGGCATGCAGGGTCATGGGGGCTTCCGATTCTCGGATCATCATCACCCACATCATCCCCAATTCGATGTCTCAGATAATCGTAAACACCACATTGAACCTGGGTACGGCCATACTCACCGCGTCGTCGCTCTCCTTTTTGGGACTCGGTGTCACGCCGCCGAACCCCGAATGGGGCGCCATGCTCAGCCAGGGGCGTGAGGTCATACGGTATTTCCCGCTTGCGGCAATTGTCCCCGGCGTGGCGATTACCCTGGTGGTAATGAGCTTCAGCATCGTCGGCGATGGTTTGCGCGATGCGCTCGACCCGAAGCTGAAGAACAATTAGCGCTGCCGGATAGAGGGATAGCCATGACCAAGAGAATACTGAACGTAGAAAACCTTGAAACGGCATTCTACACCGATGAGGGGATTGTCCGCGCTGTCGATAACGTCAGCTTTCACCTCGATGAGGGAGAAACGCTCGCCATCGTCGGGGAATCGGGCTGCGGGAAGACGGTGACCTCCCTTTCCGTACTCAGGCTGATCCCCTTTCCTCCGGGGAAGATAACCGGTGGACATATCTATTACAGGGGGCGAGACCTGCTGGAGCTCAAGGAAAAGGAGATGCGCAGCATCAGGGGCAACGAGATCTCCATGATCTTCCAGGAGCCTATGACTTCGTTGAACCCCGTATTTACCGTCGGCCGCCAGATCATGGAATCGCTCGTCTTCCACCAGAACATGGGCAAAAACGATGCGCGCAGGCGCTCGATCGAGATGATCAAGCTTGTCGGCATTCCCACCCCTGAAAAATGCGCGGACTACTATCCCCACCAGCTCAGCGGAGGCATGCGCCAGAGGATCATGATCGCGATGGCCCTGGCGTGCAGGCCGCAGATACTGATCGCCGACGAGCCGACGACAGCCCTGGATGTCACGGTCCAGGCCCAGATTCTGAGGCTTATGACCGATCTGAAAGAGAAGACCGACACGTCTATCATCCTCATCACCCATGACTTGGGCATTGTGGCTCAGATTGCCGAAAGAGTCATAGTCATGTACGCCGGAGAGGTAGTTGAATCTGCCGAAGTCAAGTCGATCTTTTCGGACCCCCTCCACCCCTACACGGTCGGTCTCCTGAAGTCGCTTCCCAAGATCAACGAAGAGCAGGAGAAGCTCTACAACATCGAAGGATCCGTGCCCAGCCCGAAGAATTACCCCAAGGGATGCAGGTTTTCCCCTCGCTGCGAGAGAGCCTTCGAAAAATGCATGACGAAAAAACCGGGGCTTTTCGCCTGCAACGGCAGGCACGTCAGGTGCTGGCTGTACGAGAGAGGAGACGAAGAGGGGGGTGGCCTGCTGTGAGGAAGATATTGCTTGAGGTGAACGACCTGAAGGTCTATTACCCCGTGAAAACGAAGGGCGGCGGTCTCTTCCCGAAAAAGCAGCACGTCAAGGCAGTCGATGGGATTTCATTTGCCGTCTCCGAAGGCGAGACATTCGGCATCGTCGGGGAGAGCGGATGCGGCAAATCCACCGCAGGCAAGGCCATCGTAAAGCTCTTGGAACCCACTGAGGGGTGCATCAGGTTTGAGGGCCGGGATATTTTCAAGATGCCCAAAAAAGAGGAAAGAGACTATAAAAAAAAGATCCAGATGGTCTTCCAGGACCCTTACTCCTCGCTTGACCCCCGTTTTACGGTGGAGCGCATCATCGGTGAACCGCTTGTCGTAAACGGCATGACCGACAGGAAGGAACGCAGAAACATCATCCTCCGGCTTATGGAGGATGTGGGCATAAGGCCCGAATTCCTGAATCGCTATCCCCACGAATTCAGCGGCGGGCAGCGGCAGCGGATCGGGGTGGCAAGGGCTCTGGCGCTGCACCCCAGGCTGCTGGTTTGCGACGAGCCCGTCTCCGCTCTCGATGTCTCCATTCAGGCGCAGATTCTCAACCTGATGAAGGATCTCCAGCAGAAATACAACCTGGCCTATATCTTCATCTCGCACAACCTGAGCGTGGTGAAGCACCTCTGTGACCGGGTTGCGGTCATGTATCTGGGCAACATCGTGGAACTGGCCGGCAAAGGCAGACTTTTCGGCAATCCCCGGCACCCCTACACCAATGCCCTCTTGGGCGCCATACCGGTGCCCGACCCGGAAATCAGGAGCCTGAAGGAGCCGCTTGAAGGAGATGTCCCCAGCCCGCTCAATCCGCCGACAGGCTGCTGTTTCCATACTCGGTGCAAGTTTGCCGAAAAAGAGTGCCTCGAAACCAAGCCGCTGTTGAGAGAAATTGAACCGGGTCATGTCGTTGCGTGCCATATGATCAAATAAAAAGGGGCGTAATAGGATGAAGACCTTTTCGATGTTGCACTTTCCGGAACGAGAGTATCAAAACAGGCTGAAGAAAATCGTTTCTGAAATGGATCTTACGGGTTTTGACGCGCTGATTCTTACCAGCGACGAAAACACCTATTATTTTTCCGGGTTCAGAAGCATCGTCTGGGACAGCAAGGTGTCCACCCCGGCAACAGTGATCATAACAAAGGATGGCTCCATTTCTCTTGCGACTTCCCGGAATGGCTCCTTTACCGCACGGGCCACATCCATTGTTGAAGACATAAGGACCTATGGCAAGGATGGCTACCCCACGTATGTGGAGGCAATCGTTTCTCCATTGAAAGAGCGTGGGCTTATGGGCGGGAAAATCGGATTTGAATTTGACAACGGGCATAAAATGCACCTCAACAACAGGATGACTCAAGACCTCTTCGGCGAGCTGAAAGACGCAGCAAGGGTAGACGCCTCCGAGATCCTGTGGAATGTCCGATCGGTCAAATCGGAGCTTGAAATAGCAATCCTGCGGAAGGGCTGCGACATCAACGTAAGGTCGATCATCAAGGGTTTCAAGGCGCTAGAGGAAGGCATGACCGAGATGGACCTGTACGGGAAAATCATGGCCGAATATTTTCTTATGGGCGCTGACAGGGCCCTGCCGTTAGGCATTCGGGCAGGGGCGGAAAGGTATTCGCAGAGCAACTGCCCGCCGTCGTATCGCCCGATCGGGAGAGGGGATATCATCCTCGTCGACGGGGGGCCCATATACCGGGGCTACTGCTCCGACATCATCAGGGAAGCCGTCATCGGAAAACCGACACCGCATCAGCAGGATGTCTTTAACGTCGCGCGTGAGGCATGCTATAGAGGAATCGAGGCGGTGAAGCCGGGAGAGCCGATAAGCACGGTAAGCAAGGCTGTCGACGACTTCCTGGATAAAAGCAGATATGCGAATTTGAATGTGTATAAGAATTGGTGCGGGCACGGCATCGGCGTCGGTGTGCATGAGTTCCCCATGTTGGATTCCACGACGACGAAATTGCTGGAGCCCGGAATGGCCTTCGCCATCGAGCCGTACATCTATGAGCCGGGTGTCGGGAGCTTGGGGATAGAGCAGAACATCCTGGTGACGGATGAAGGTTGCGAAGTCCTGACGCCGTTGCAGGATGAGCTGATCATCCTGTAAAGACCTCGGGGTCCGCCGTTGCAGGAAGGCAAGGTGGTATCCGTGCATAATTGACGGAGGCGCGGCCTCGCCGAGGTCGCAGCCCGGTTTCAGCCGGTGTTTGCTAGGCTCTGAAATATCGCCTCCGTCATTTTTGTCGCACGTCGACGTGTCCCGGTATGGCTCATCCAAGAGATACCCGGGACGACAAGCCTCGAAAGCGGCTTGATTTCTGGAGAAAATGGCGACATAAAGGCCCCCATCCGTATCTGACGGGGGCCTTGTGTTCTTCCAAGATTACAGGGAGACCCTGTTGATCAGGGAGTAGAGGTTGATTACCATCGTCACAATCACATAGGGATAGCGCCCTACAGCGTACCAGAAGTCGCCGTAGATTTTTGATGCTCCCTTGTTAATCTCGTCCAAGAGAACCTCTTTTTTCATGATCCAGAACCATGAAATGGCTCCGAGCATGGCGCCGATAGGAATGATATAAATGCAAACGAAGTCCATCCAGGGCCCCCAATAGAAGATGGCCTCCATATTAACCCCGATGACGAAACAGATCAGGGCCAAAATAGTGAGCATGACTTTGCGCCGGATTTTGGGGAACCGATGCATCAGCGATTCGGCCACAACCTCAAGCATGTTTTGAAGGGAACTGATTCCTGCGAAGATTACCGCTATGTACAGGATCACGGAGAATAACTGCCCCATAGGGATGTCCTGGAGTATGGTGGGGATAATTACAAACAGAAGTCCCGGGCCTCCGGCCAAGTCCATATCATAGGCACAACATGCCGGAATCATGACCAAAGCGGCCACTAAAGCGGCGATGGTATCGAAAAAACCAGTGTAAGCGGCGCTCTCCACAATATTTTCTTTCTCGGAGAGATAAGCGCCGTAAACGATCATACCGCTCCCAGTGATGGACAGCGAGAAAAAAGCCTGTCCCATGGCAAATATCCAGGTTATGGGGTTTTTTAGAGCCTCCCATCGAGGCATAAGCATAAACTTGTATCCTTCTATGGCCCCATCTAAAAAAGAGATACGAATGGCTAAAATTACAAAAATGACGAAAAATAGTGGCATCATTATCTTATTGGTCTTCTCGATGCTCTCAGCACCGAAAAACAGGGTGAGAATAGTTACCACGATGACTATCAAATGGTAGGGAATCACAGAGTAGGGAGTGAGGGAGAAGGATTTGAACCACAAACTGGGATCCTCTGTCATGAGTGTCCCTCCAACAGAGGCAACTAATGCCTTCAAAACATAGGCAATGATAATGGCGTACCCAATAGCGATGCACATGGACCCGGCTAAGGGTATCCAGCCCAGGATGGTCCCGGTCCTCTCGCGGTTATTTTTGCCATGTTCCCACGCGTAGGCGTAAGAGCCCAAGGTCCCTGTTCGAGCACGCCGTCCTATGGCATATTCGGCGGCCAGTCCTGTGAAAGAGAATATCACGATAAAGAAAAGGTAAGCGATCAGAAACGCGCTGCCTCCGTACATACCTAATCGGTAAGGAAATCCCCATACGTTGGCCATTCCGACTGCTGAGCCCACACAGGCCAGGATGAACCCCCATTTTGATCTGAATTGTCTTTCTTGTGTCATGTCGGTACTCCTTTCATGTGGATGAACCGATATGGCATTATTGTGGAATGAGTTGCCCTGAGAATTTCACCAAGGCAACTCATTCTGGATGAGGTTTACAACTGTCAATCGGCAAAATCGAACTTTGCTGTAAAGAAACGGAGTTGCTGGGGTTCATAGATGAACTTCAGAGGCCTGATCTGTTCTTTGTTCTTGAACAAGGAGATAACCGAATCGGCTACTACATCCATGTGTTTGTAGGTATAGACCCTTCTGGGGACGGTGAGTCGGACGGTTTCGAGCTTGGGCGTATGGTTTTTTCCGGTTTTCTTGTCTCGCCCTGCTGAGACGATGCCCCGTTCCATGGAGCGGACGCCTGAATCCATATACAGGAATGCGGCCAGAGACTGGGCGGGGAATTGTTCCTGTTTCAGATGGGTACAGAAACGTCTTGCGTCCAGGAACACAGCGTGTCCACCGATGGGTTCTATGATGGGAATTCCAGCTTGAAGGAGTCGCTCACCCAGGTACCTAACCTGCTTGATTCGGTGTTCGATGTACTCTTCTTGCATGGAATCCTGAAGCCCAATGGCCATGGCTTGCATATCCCGCCCGGCCATGCCTCCATAAGAAGGCATTCCCTCATATACCACGACCAGTTCTTTGGCTTTCCCGAAAAGCTCGTCGTCGTTGATGGCGAGGAAGCCCCCAATGTTGACGATGCAATCTTTCTTGCCCGACATGGTGGCCCCATCGGAGTAGCTGAACATTTCGTGGACGAGGTCTTTGATGGAACAGTTTTCGTAGCCCTTTTCCTGTTCCTTGATGAAGTAGGCGTTCTCAACACAGCGGGTTGCGTCAAAGAAGATCTTGATGCCGTGCTTCGAACAGAGTTCACGAACGGCCTTCATATTGGCCATGGAAACAGGTTGCCCGCCGGCCAGATTCACCGTTACAGCCAGACACACGTAGGCAATGTTCTCCGCCCCTTTGTCGTCTATCAATTTCTTTAATTTATCAAGGTCGATGTTCCCTTTGAAAGGAGCGTTGACAGTTGCATCGTGAGCGATGTCCCCGATGATATCGACGAAGATGCCGCCACAACGCTCTTGGTGGTATCTGGTGGTGGTGAAATACATGTTCCCTGCGACGTATTGCCCGGGTTTGATGGCGATTTGAGAGAGCAGGTTTTCGGCGCCTCGTCCTTGGTGAGTTGGAACAATGTGTTTGAACCCAAAGATTTCCTTCGCGATCTTTTCCAGGTAGATCCAGTTCTTTGATCCTGCGTATGCCTCGTCTCCAATCATCATTCCGGCCCATTGCCGATCTGACATGGCATTAGTTCCTGAATCGGTAAGCAAGTCAATGTAAACATCCTCTGATTTCAGGTTGAACGTGTTGTATCCAGCTTCTTTCATTGCTGCTATTCGCTCTTCCCTGGTTTTCATGACGACCGGTTCTACGACTTTGATCTTGAAGGGTTCTGCCGGGTAACTCTGGAAATTCATGGTCTTTCTCCTCCTTCTTGTAACATTGGAAATGGGTGATGGTGAAATTCGCGAGTTACTTACATTGCAAACCATAAGGTTTTATTATTTATTTGTCAAGCAGAAATAATACTATTTAAATGCAACTGTACAGCTGTTATTTGTTTAAGTTGTGCTATTGTTATGATGTGGTGTATGCATATAGTTTATGACTAAATGATTTTGTTTATAGCTTAAATGCAATAAGACGCTTGTTTTGCTGGTTTTTGTAATCCTAAATTTCACTGATAACTAAAAATAAAATTTTTAATTCCTAGAGGCGCAGAAAAGCGCCCATGTATTCAAAAAGAGAAAATTAAGGTGATCCCGCTTCATATCAAGTGTGTGTATTGCTCCTTGAGGAATTAGATCCACTGACATGACTTAATGAGGGGATGCGCTGCTTTGAAGGCTCCATGAATTGAAGAGGCGAGGTTCCCGATGCAAGGACCTCGCCTCTTCAATTCAATGCGCTTCTTCTGCCCTTGCCTTCAGTTTCTATTCGGTAGCCTTCGCATCAAAATATTGGGGCCGTTGTGCTATTTCCCGGTCCCACGCCAAGCCTGACCGAATACAGGCCGTTGTCACCCTACCTCGGCGAGGCGGGCGGCTTTTTTGTGACCGCGTCGTGACCCGTGACCATGTCGTGACCGATAGAAAAAAGGGGTTCGCGGGAAATCCCGCGAACCCCTGTCTTTGCTGGTGGGCGACACAGGGATCGAACCTGTGACCCCTTCCGTGTGAAGGAAGTGCTCTTCCGCTGAGCTAGTCGCCCTTGACAGGGAACATTATAGGGGACGGACCCGCCCTTGACAAGGCTTGATCGGCGGCATGCCCCGCCCCTGTCCTTGCCTCTCCGTCAAAGAGGCAGGCTGAGGTGGAAGCCTCCTAATTTGATGACGGCCAGGGAGAGGCCTGCGACGAAGCCCCAGAGGACAAGGGCCTCGAAGAGGGGACGTCCTCCGGCCTTTTTGAGGTCCTCCCGGGTCAGCGTGGCGCCGACGAGGAAGAGGGTCCCGACCATGAGCCTCTTGCCGATGAGGGTAAGGCCGGCCCATAGAGGAGCTACGGTGGGGAAGAGGCTTCGAGCCAGCGCCGCGAGGAGAAAGCCGAAGAGGAACCAGGGAACCCGGGCGCCGCTTTTCTGCCCGTGAAGCCGGGCGGCCAGGAAGGAAACAGGGAGAATCCAGAGAGCCCGTGTCAGCTTGATCGTCGTTGCCAAGGCGAGGGCCTCGGGACCGTAAGCCGCCCCGGCGCCGACGACGCTGCTCGTGTCGTGGATGGCCAGAGCCGCCCAGAGGCCGAATTGCTCCTGGGTCAGCTGGGCCAGATGGCCCAGCGGGGGGAAAATCAGCAGGGCGACGCCGTTGAGCAGGAAGACGATGACCATGGCCACGGCCGTATGGGTCGAGGAGGCACCGATGGCCGGAGCGATGGCGGCGATGGCGCTTCCCCCGCAGATGGCCGTTCCGCCGGAGATAAGCATGGAGAGATCTTTCCCGACGGAGAAGACTCTCCCTAGAAAGAACCCGGCGGCGAGAGTGCCTGTGATGGAGAAGAAGGTCAGGCCGACAGAGGCGCTTCCCACCTTGCAGACCAGGCCGATAGGGAGGCCGAAGCCCAGGAGGATGACCGAGAGCTGGAGCCATTGTTTCCCCACTTCCGATGTGATGGAACCGGCGGCGTTCCCCATGGTCAAGCCCAGCAGGACTCCGAGGCAGAGCCCCGTGGCGGGCGAGGGTGTTGCGGCGGCGAGGATGAGGGCCAGGGCCGGTCGGAAGAGGGGGTGTCTCAAAAAGGTTTGCATCGTTTGCGATTCTCCGTTCCTGTGATTTTTTCGCTCCCGGCATTATACGTCTTCACCCCCCGGTCTGAAAGCTTCCGCCTTCTCGATGAGGTGACGGCTCCCCGCCGCTCAAAGGGATTTTGCCTCGGTCTGCGGGGATGGGTGGAGGTTCAGCGTTACAAGCCGGGTGAAAGGCCGCACCGGAAGTTCCGGGATCTGGCCTGGCTGGTGGATCAGGTGGCGGCCTGCATCGTGCGGCATCGGCAGGAGGGGGTGGAGGGTGCTTCCCGGCCCTGAGCCTCGAGGTGCGAAAGCTCTTCCAGTCCGGATTTGGGAGGTGTTATGCTGATGTTGATGGTTGTGTTTCTCATTGCCGTCGCCTTTTTCGCCGTTGGCTATGTCATATACGGGAGGTTTCAGAACCGGCTTTACGGGCTTGACTCCCAGGCCAAGACGCCGTCGGAGGTCTATTTCGACGGCATGGACTATGTGCCTACCCATCCGGAAGTTCTGCTGGGTCACCATTTTGCCTCCATTGCCGGAGCCGGTCCCATCGTCGGTCCCATCACGGCGGCGTCCCTTTTTGGATGGCTTCCGGCCTATCTCTGGTGTCTCCTCGGATCCGTCTTTTTCGGAGGCGTCCATGACATGGGGGCCATCGTCGCCTCGATCCGGCACAGGGGCTTTTCCGTAGGCGAGGTCGTCGACCGCTGGATCGGGCACAGAGGCAAGAAGATCTTCCTCTGCTTTACCTGGCTGACGTTGGTGCTTGTCGTCGCCGTCTTCCTCGAACTCTCGGCCCAGAGCTTCGCGGCCGATCCCGCCGTCGCCTTTTCAGCCACGCTCTACATCGGGATGGCCCTCCTTTTCGGCGTCCTCATCTACCGCATGGGCGTCTCTCTCTGGGTGATCACGGCCGTCATGGTGCCTGTCGTTATCGGGGCCATCTTTTATGCCTCCGGCGCTGAATGGGTCCAGAAGTTTTTCTCGCTGGATGTCAATGCCTGGCGCCTCCTGCTGGTCGGTTATATTTTCGTTGCCTCCATACTTCCCGTCTGGCTTCTCCTTCAGCCCCGGGACTATCTGGCCTCCTACATGCTCTATTTCTCCGTTTTCATCGGAACGGTCGGCATGCTCTTCGGCGGCCGTTACGAGGTGGCCTTGCCCGCCTTCAAGGGTTTCACGACAGGCGACGGCCAGTTTATCTGGCCCATTCTTTTTGTCGTCGTTGCCTGCGGTGCTATTTCGGGATTTCACTCCCTTGTTGGCAGCGGAACGACTGCCAAGCAGCTTCGAAGGGAGACAGACGCTCGTCTCATCGGCTATGGCGGTATGCTTCTTGAGGGGCTCGTGGCCGTTATCGCCATCGGCACCGTCATGATTTCCGGCTCCATCGCCAAGGGGGGCCCCACCGTCACCTATGCCGAGGGAATCGGCCGGTTTGCGGGGCTCATCGGGATCAGTCCCAGAATCGGCACTTCCTTGGGGCTTTTGGCCCTCAACTCCTTCTTGCTCACCTCTCTCGATACGGCGACCCGCCTGGCCCGCTACCAGCTACAGGAGCTGACGGGCATGAGACTTGACCGCTACACGGCGACGGCTGCCGGAGTGGCCTTGGCCATGGTCCTCCTGTTCTACAAGACGGGGAGCAAGCCGGCGTGGGCCCTCATCTGGCCTGTCTTCGGTGCCGCGAACCAGCTCGTGGCGGTCCTGGCGCTGCTTGCCGTCGGCGTCTGGGTAACCAGGGGGCTGAAGAAGAATGCCGCCTTCCTCATGTTGCCCATGGGATTTATGCTCGTGACGACCGTCGCGGCCCTCTTCCTTCTCATCAAGGCCAATCTGAAGAATCCTCTTCTCTCGGGGATTTCCGTTGTCCTTCTCGTCCTCGCCGCGCTCCTTGTCAAAGAGGCTTTCGACGCCTTGAGATCCGGAGAGGAGGCTCCGTCGGCAATGCCCGGGACGAAGTAACGCTTTTCCCGTGCCCGGCGGGCATCTTTCCCCTTTTGTCCGCGGTGAGGATAAAATAGGAGAGCGTCCGCCGGGCCGGAAACGAGAGGGAACGGCCCCGCTACGGCGAGACGATCACTCCCAGGGGGGTAACGACATGAATGAAGGTCAGACCTGCGTCCTCTGCCGCATTGAAGAAGGGATCGGCTTCGTGACTCTCCATCGTCCCGAGGCGATGAATACCTTCAATACGGCTCTCGCCTTGGAGCTCGACGAGGCTCTCGGGGCCATGGAGGCCGATTCCGGCGTGTTCGTCGTCGTGATCGAGGGGGCGGGGAAGCACTTCTCGACGGGGATCGATCTGAAGGAGATTCTGGGGAAGGAACGCCACGAGATGCGCCCCTTCCTTGCTCTCATGGATCGTCACAACTACCGCCTCGCTTCGATGACGAAGCCTGTCATCGCCTCCATTCGTGGCTACACCCTCGCCAACGGCGCCGGCCTGGCTCTGGCCTGTGATTTCATCGTCGCCGCCGATGACGCCGTCCTGGGGACGACGGCCGTCAACGTCGGCCTGATCTGCCTTGAGCCCGGTTACCAGCTGGCCCGCTGGATCGGGCCGAAAAGAGCTCTCCAATACGTCCTCTCCGGGGACTTCATTCCGGCCGACGCCGCCGAGAGGCTGGGTATCGCCTACAGGGTAGTCCCCGTGGAGAGCCTTGAGGAGGCGACTCTGGATTTAGCGAAAAGGCTGGCCGTTAAAAGTCCCCTCTCGCTCAAGACGGGCAAGAGGGGGATGCACCAGATCGAAACGATGATGCTGGAGCGGGCCATCGACGTAGCGGGGGAACACTTCGCTTCTCTGGCGGTGACGGAAGACGCCCGGGAAGGGCTCGAAGCCTTTCTGACCAAGCGCCCCCCAGCGTGGAAGGGGCGTTGAGGGTTTCGCCTCCTGCAAAAAGATCAAAAAAGGGGAGACGCTTTCTCGCGTCTCCCCGATGCTGTTCGGGAATCAACTCTTCTTCGGGGCGATGCTGTAGCTCTTGCTGCCCCAGGACTTGCCTTTCAGGGCGGGACCCTCGACGAGCTCGACGAAACGGTTGTAGCACTTGGGACAGTGGGCTGGAACGACGTTGGGGGCCGCTTCGAACTCATGTTTGCAGCTGAGACAACGAAACTTACGCACCTTGGTCACCTCCATCGGATCGTATCAACAAGGGGATCACCTGTGCATAGTATAGCTGAATTGAAAGGACTCTTCCAGCGCTGCCGGTCCTAAAGGAAGAACGCCGCCATGACTGCCGCGAGGAGAAGGCCCGGGAGCATGTTGGTGACCTTGATGGCCTTGATGTCGAGAATGGCCAGGCTCAGACCGAGGAGGATGAGCCCGCCGACGGCACTCATTTCGTTGATGACGGCCTGAGAGAGGTGAGCCTGGGCCGCTTCGGCAAATAGGGTGATTCCTCCCTGATAGACCAGGATGGGGAGGGCGGAGAAGAGGACTCCCGAGCCGAGAGAGGCGGCCAGGGCCAGGGAGGAGACGCCGTCGAGAAGAGACTTGGCGAAGAGAAGGTTGGGGAAGCCTCCAAGGCCCTCTTCGATGGCGCCGAGAATGGCCATCGATCCCGAGCAGAAGAGGAGCGAGGCCGTGATGAACCCTTCGACGAAGTGGTCGTTGTTTTTGCTGAATCGCCTCTTGAGGCTCTCTCCCATCTTCTGGAGAAGTCCGTCGAGATCGAGCATCTCCCCGGCGAGGGAGCCGATGACGAGGCTGAAGATGAGGACGAGAAAGTTGCCGGTCTGGGAGGCCATATGGACGCCCAGAAAGAGCGTGAAAAGGCCGAGGGACTGAAAGATGGCCCTCATCAGTTTTTCCGGAAGTCGGGAACGGATGAGAAGCCCCGCCGTGCTGCCGGCGATGACGGCGAGAGCGTTGACGAGGGTTCCTGCGGCGGGCAGATGAGAGAAGAAGTTTTCCATGGGAGCCTCCTGATTTCTTTCGCTTCAGGTTACTGTAGATTGGATCGAAGGGCAACGGGGCAAGGTGCCCCTGGCCTTTGTAAGATAATGTGCTATAATGCTTGCTTGTAAGCTCGCAACAACATTATCGCGGGGTGGAGCAGTTCGGTAGCTCGTCGGGCTCATAACCCGAAGGTCGCAGGTTCAAATCCTGCCCCCGCAACCAGAATCGCCGCAGAGGCTTCGACTTTTTGGTCGGGGCCTCTGTTTCTTTGCTAGAAGGGGACCTCAAGACCGAAACGGCGGCAGTAGCTTTCAAGAAGGTCCTCCGTCGCCTCGTCGAGGGTGATGCCTTCTTTCATCGTCCGATGGCGGCGTTCACGTTCTTTCTCCCCGTGGATGTAGATGCGCTCCGCTCCTTCGACACGTTCGCTGGCTCGGATCTCTTCCAGGATGGAGGCGATATGGCTTTCGATTTTCTCTCGGTCGCCGAAGAGGTCGAGGCGAAAGGCGGCGAAGAAGTGGGTGATGCCGTTTTCTCTCCCTTTTCCCTCGCAGACATGGGCGCTCCAGGTCCCCAGGGAGAGGCCCGCGCAGAGAAGTTCCACGAGCAGGGCCAGACCGTACCCCTTGTGGCCGCCCAGAGCTTCGCCCTCTCCTCCAAGGAAAAGCTGACCGCCGTAAAGAGCACCTTTTTCAAAGTTGCCGACGACGAGGTGGGCGTCCGTCGTCCCCCTGCCGAACTCGTCGACGGCCCAGCCGAGAGGCATGGCCTTGCTGCGGCGGTCGCAGACCTCGATCTTCCCGTATGACACCGTTGTCGTGGCCATGTCGAGGAGAAAGGGAGTCTTTTGGGCGGGAATGGCGACGGCGATGGGATTGGTCCCCAGGATGCCTTCTTTACCGAAGGTGACGATGGAGCAGCGGAGGGTGTTGGTGAACGCCATGCCGATCATGCCTTCGGCGGCGGCCTCTTCGGCCCAGAGCCCGGCCATGCCGAAATGGTTGGAATTGCGGACGGAGGCGAATCCGGCTCCTGCGGCACGGGCCTTTTCGAGGCAGCGGTCCACGGCGAAGCGCGAAATCGTGGGGCCTACGCCTCCGTGCCCGTCGATGACGAGGGAGAGGGGGGTCTCGTGGACGATCTCAGGCTCGGCCCCGAGATCGACGAAGCCGCCCTTGAGGTTGGACTCGTAGAAGGCGAGGCGGGCCACACCATGGGAGGCGACGCCCCGGGCGTCGGCCTCGACGAGAATCCGGGCCGTCTCCTCTGCCGCTTCGGTCCTGTAGCCGAAGTGGATGAGGATTTTTTTCGTGAGGTCTTTCAGCGCGTTGTAACCGATCATGCCGATATCTCCTTTCCGAAAAAGGGTGTCATCCGGGCCGTCGGCTCCGATGAGATTCCGGCTATTTCCGGCCGCGTTGTTTTCAGGTTCCGACCGAAGCAGGCGAGTTCTCCAAACGTCCCTGCCCGTCAGAGGGATTGCCTCCCGAATTAGTGCGGCGCGTCGGGCGAAAGGATGAGAAGAACCTTACCCTTGAGAAAGACCGCCTGTCAAGGTGAAAAGCGACATGATTGACAGGCATTGGACCATGGGGCACGATTTAACGGCCTTCAGGCTCGGCTCAAGGCGTTGACGAAGGAGCTCTCGACGGAGCCTGTCATCGCCCTGGTTTTGTCGTGACAGCCTGATGGCGGGAAGGAGGCTTTCGCAAACCCATGATTTTCAGGAAGCCCATTGAAAGAGACGTCAAAAACCTCGCCCGCCGGGTAAAGGCGCCCGGCGGGGGCGTGGTGCGCTCCGCCTCCGCCCCGGAGGAGCGGTAATGGAAACGATCGCCCGCGCCGCCGAGCTTCTGGCGGAAGATCTCGTGGCGCTGAGACGGCATTTCCACCGCTATCCCGAGCCCGGCCTGGAGGAGCACGAGACGGCTTCATACGTGGAAGAGGAGCTTCGCCGCCTGGGGCTGACGCCCCGCCGTGTCGGCGAAACGGGCGTCGTCGCCGACATCGCGGGAAAGGCGCCCGGGAAGAGGGTGGCTCTCAGAGCCGATATGGATGCTCTCTTTCTCGAAGAAGAGAACGAGACGGACTACGCCTCCCGCCGGCCGGGGCTGATGCACGGCTGCGGTCACGATGCCCATATGGCCATGCTTCTGGGAGCGGCGCGGCTTCTCGTGGAGAGGCGGGAGACTTTCTGCGGATCCGTCCGTCTTCTCTTCCAGCCCGCCGAGGAGATCGGCGCCGGAGCCAGGATGCTTATCGAGGGAGGGGCTCTCGACGGCGTCGATGCCCTTTTCGCCATCCATGTCTGGGCCGATCTGCCCTCTCGGATCTTTTCCGTCGAAGCCGGTCCCCGGATGGCCTCCTGTCATCGTCTGGCCATTGATATCAAGGGAAGGGGAGGTCATGCCGGAAAACCCCACCAGACCGTCGACGCCCTCGTTGCGACGGCGGCCGTCGTCATGAACCTTCAGACCGTCGTCAGTCGGGAGACCGACCCCCTTCAGCCGATGGTGCTCTCCTTAGGGACGATGCGCAGCGGCTCCCTCTGGAACATCATTTCCGGCGAGGGGCGGATCGAGGGGACGGTTCGGGCCTTTGACAAGGCTGTCGGAGAGGGGGCCGGAGCCCGGATCGAACGGATTGCCCGATCGACAGCTGCGGCCTTTCAGGCCGAGGCGGACGTGGTTTTCGAGGAACTCTGCCCCGTCACATTCAATGATGAGAGCCTTGCCGCGTTGGGGCGGGCGAGTGTTGCCTCCCTTTACGGAGCGGACCGTCTCGTTGCGATGGCTCCCGTCCTGGTGAGCGAGGATTTCGCCTTCTACGGACTCTCGGTTCCCGCTCTTCTGGCCTTTCTCGGCGTCGGCGCCGCCGACGGGTCAAGCCGGCCCCATCACCATCCCCGCTTCGATATCGACGAAGGGGCTCTTCCCTGCGGAGCCGCTCTCTACGCCCGTTTCTCCCTCGATTATCTCGACGAAAGCCGGTAAGCTTTCTTCGTTATCCGGCTGCGGTTGACAGATCCCTTTCCTGACGTTAGGATACGTCCCAATTTCCGCATTCGATTCACCGTGGATGCGAAGGAGGGAGAGGCTCAAATGAATAGCAAACGCGGCGTCTCCTTCGTCCTGCGACTTATTATCGACCTCGGGGTCTTTCCCGAGGCCGCCTTGGCCGTGCCGTAGCGCGGCTTTGAGCGCCCAAGGGCCGGGACCCCCTCCAGTCGGGGCCCGGCCTTTTTTGTCTTTTCCGGGGCGGTTCATCCCCAAGGAGGTGTTCCAGCCGAGCCGTAATCAAGCCGAGTGGAGATCCTGATGCAAGGTGCCGAAAATCCGGGAAGAAGAGGTGACATTTCGTGAAAAAGAGAACCCTGGCAGAGGCTCTGATCGCGTCGCACAGCCGTGGTGCCGTCGATGTGGGTGCCATCTGTCCGGTGAAGGTCGACTTCGCCTTTGCCAACGACATCACGGCTGCCCCGGCCATCAATGCCTTCCGCGACATGGGGGCTGAAAAGGTCTTTGACAGGAATCGCTGCGCCATCCTCCCCGATCACTTCACGCCCAACAAGGATATCGCCGCTGCCGAGCAGGCCAAGGTGGCCCGTCTGTTCGCCCGCGAGCAGGAGATGCTCTACTGGGAGGTCGGGCGCGTCGGCGTCGAACATGCCTTCCTGCCCGAAAAGGGCTATATCCTTCCCGGCGAGCTCGTCTTCGGCGCCGACAGCCACACCTGCACCGGCGGCGCCCTGGGGGCCTTTTCGACGGGCGTGGGATCGACGGACCTCGCCGCCATCTGGGCTCTGGGCGAGTCGTGGCTGCTCGTGCCCCCGACGGTGCGGGTCCTCTTTTCCGGCCGCCGGAGCCCCTGGATCACCGGCAAGGATCTCGTCCTGGTTCTTCTGGGCCGGACAGGCACCCAGGGGGCCCGCTACAAGGCCTTCCAGTTCGAGGGCGAAGCCCTGGCCGACCTGCCCATGGACGACCGTTTCACCATCTCCAATATGGCCGTCGAGGGCGGCGCCAAGGCCGGCCTCTTCGTCCCCGACGAGAGGACCCTGGCCTACGCGAAGGCCCGGGCGACGCGCCCCTTCAGCGCCCTCTATCCCGACGACGGGGCCTCTTACGACAAGACCGTCGAAATCGACGTCGCCTCCCTGGAGCCTCAGGTGGCCTTCCCCCATTCTCCGGCCAATGTCAGGCCCGTCAGCGCCGCGTCCGAAGTTGCCGTCGATCAGGTTTTCATCGGCTCCTGCACCAACGGTAGGCTCCGGGACATGGCCCTGGCCGCCAGGATCCTCAAGGGGCGTCAGATCAAGGAGGGCGTCCGCTGCATCGTCATTCCCGCCTCCTACGAAGTCTGGACGGAGTCGCTCAAGCGGGGCTACCTGGCGACCTTCGCCGAGGCCGGAGCCGTCGTGTCGGCCCCCACCTGCGGCCCCTGTCTGGGCGGCCACATGGGCATCCTGGCCGAGGGCGAGCGGTGCCTGGCCACGAGCAACCGCAACTTCGTGGGCCGCATGGGCCATCCCGGGAGCGAACTCTACCTGGCCGGTCCTCTCGTGGCCGCCGCGACGGCTGTGACCGGCGTCATCACCGACCCGAGAGAGATCCTGAGCGAATCGGAGCTGAAGGAGGTCGAAGACGATGCGTTTTGAGGGTAAGGCCTGGCGCTTCGGCGACGATGTGGATACGGACGTCATCATCCCGGCCCGCTATCTCGTCACCGGTGACGCCGCCGAGCTGGGCCGGCACTGCATGGAGGACGCCGATCCCGATTTCGTGAAGAAGATCGCTCCCGGCGACATCATCGTCGGCGGCGAGAACTTCGGCTGCGGATCGAGCCGCGAGCACGCCCCTCTGGCCATCAAGGGAGCCGGCATCGCCTGTGTCATCGCTGCTTCCTTCGCCCGGATCTTCTTCCGTAACGCCATCAACGTGGGGCTCCCCATCGTCGCCTCGCCTGAGGCGGCCGCCTCCATCGAGACGGGCGACGTCGTGGAAGTTGATCCCGAGGCGGGGACGGTGACGAACCGCACCAAGAGGCTCACCTTTCCCGTGGCTCCCTTCCCCCCCTATCTTCAGGAGCTGGTCGCCACGGGCGGGCTCGTCCCCTTCGTGAGGCGGCGCCTGGAGCAGAAGAAAGGAAAGGAGTCCCTGTCATGAGCCGTTCCTACCGCATCGCCCAGATGGCCGGTGACGGCATCGGTCCCGAAGTCGTCGGCCAGGCCCGCAAGGTCGTCGAGGCCGCCGCCGCGAAGAAGGGTTTCGACCTCTCTTGGGTCGACTATCCCTTCGGCGCCGAGCACTACCTCAAAACGGGCGAGGTCCTTCCCGAATCGGTCCTAGCCGAGCTCAAGTCCTGCCAGGCCCTTCTGCTGGGGGCCGTCGGCGACCCGAGGGTCAAGCCGGGCATCCTCGAACGGGGCATCCTGCTCAAGCTCCGCTTCTTCTTCGACATGTACGTCAACCTCCGTCCCGCCAAGGCCTTTCCCCGCGTTCCCCTTCCCGTCCCTTTGCCCGAGGGGAAGGCCATGGACCTTCTCGTCGTCCGTGAGAACACCGAGGACTTCTACGTCGGCCTCGGCGGCGAAGGGGATGCTCCCATCGACCTCGGCCTCCGGCGGGGCCTTTACACGATGGAGGGCGAGATGAAGGTGCGCTTCTCGACGGCCCAGCGGTCGGCCTTCCAGATCGGTTTGGCCACGGAAGAGGGCGTCCGGCGCATCACCGCCGACGCCTGTCGGAGGGCCGAGGCGCGGGGAGAAAAACGCATCACCCTGGCGACGAAGGCCAACGCCATGCCCCAGCTTTACGGCTTCTGGGAGGAGATCGCCCGCGACGAGATGACGCGGCGCGGCTTCGACTTCGAGACGGTCAACGTCGACGCCCTCTGCTACCATCTGGTCCGCACGCCCTGGAAGTGGAACGTCGTCCTCTGTCCCAACATGTTCGGCGATATCGTCAGTGACCTGCTCGCCGCCCTGAGCGGCGGGCTGGGCGTTGCCGCCGGGGCCAACATCGGCGACAGCCTGGGCATGTTTGAGCCCGTCCACGGTTCGGCGCCGGACATCGCCGGTCAGAACCGCGCCAATCCCGTGGCGGCCATCCTTTCGGCGGGCCTGATGCTCGACTGCCTCGGAGAGAGCGAGGCGGCCAGGGTCGTCGAAAACGCCGTCGAGGCCTTCCTCGAAACGGCCCGCCCCGAAGAGTTCCCCGAGGAGATGGGCGGCCGAGGGAAGACGACGGCCGTAGGCGACGCCATCCTTTCCCGGATCTGAGCGCCTTCGGGCGGGGTGTCGCCGCAGGGCGGGACCTTATGGGATAATGGAGCCATCCCCTCTGTCAGGAAAGGAGTGTCTTTCTTGAGTCGTTATGTTCTCAGTCTTCCCGATATGACCTGCCATCACTGCGTGTCCCGGATCACGAAGGTTCTGGAAGGTGAAGGGCTGACCGCCTACAGGGTCCTTCTGGAGGGAAAGACCGTCGAAATCGAGACGGAGGACGTCGACGCCGTCCTTCGTTCCCTTGACGATGCCGGCTATCCCGGCACGATCCAGGAGGGACCGGCCTAAGCGACGGCTCCTTCAGGCACAGGGGCTCCGGTTCTATCCGAGGGCCACGTCGAGGATCATCATCATCGTGAAGCCGACCATGACTCCCAATGTGGCCAGGTCGCTGTTCCCCTTCTGCTGCGATTCGGGGATGACCTCTTCGACGACGACGTAGATCATGGCGCCGGCGGCGAAGGCGAGGGCAAAGGGAAGGATGGGGCGGGAGAGGGTGACCAGGGCGGCGCCGATGACGGCCGAAAGAGGCTCGACGAGACCTGAAAGCTGGCCGTACCAGAAGCTTTTCCCCGCAGAGAGGCCGTCGCGGCGGAGAGGCATGGAGACGGCCATTCCCTCAGGGAAGTTCTGGATGCCGATGCCCAAGGCCAAGGTCACGGCGCCGGCCAGGGAGGCCGAAGGAATGCCCGAGGCCACGGCACCGAAGGCGACGCCCACGGCCATTCCCTCGGGAATGTTATGGAGAGTGATGGCCAGAATCAGCAGCGTCGACCGTCGCCAGTCCGTCGGAATGCCTTCGGCTTCGGACCGGGGCAGGCCGATGTGAAGATGGGGGACAAAGAAATCCAGAAGTCTCAGTGCCGCTCCGCCGGCGAGGAAACCGACGGCGGCGGGGAGCCAGACGATGAAGTCCATCTCTTCGGACATCTCGATAGCCGGGGCCAGGAGGGACCAGTAGCTGGCGGCGATCATGACGCCGGCGGCAAAGCCGAGCATGACGTCGAGCATCTTCTGGCCGGGATTGCGCCGCAGAAAGACGAAGGCGGCACCCAGGGCCGTCATGCCCCAGGTGAAAAGCGTGCCGACAAGAGCCTGTTGGATCGGGTGAAGTCCGGCGAGGTATTCCAAGACGACGCTCCTTTCTGAAAAGTCCCTTTTATCTTTACAGGAAGCCTGATCTTATTTTACTGTCGGGAGGGTTTTCTGCAAATTGAAAAGACTTTCTTTTTAGGGGGCTCCGCTCTGTCGGAGAGGGGGCCCCTATGCTATGATTTCTTGAAGAAGAAGGGTATCTTAATTTTTTTGCAGAGGAGGTTGGACATGACCCGTTTCCCAAGGCACGGCGAAGATGTTTCCGTTGTCATCTGCGGTGCTGCAGGACAGGGCATCCAGACGGTGGAAGATCTCCTCGTCCATGTTCTCCGAGGCGAGGGTTATCACGTCTTCGGAAGTCGCGAGTACATGTCCCGCGTTCGAGGGGGGAGCAACTCCACGGAAATCCGGGTCTCCTCCCGACCGGTGCGAGCCCTCGTCGACCGGATCGATCTTTTGATCCCTCTCAACGGGGGAGTTCGAGCCAACATCAGGGAGCGCATCGACGAGGGAACGATCATCATCGGCGACGGTGAGGAGCTGGGTACGGAATTTGCCGGCTATGAGGATCAGTTTCTCAACGCTCCCGTCCTTGAAGGGGCCCGTCAGGTTGGCGGCAAGGTCTACGCAAGCGTCATCGCCGCCGGAATCCTTGCGGGACTCTTCGGAGTTTCAACGGAACCCGTAGAGAGCTACTTCGTCAAACGCTTCGGCTCCAAGGGGGAAAAGGTCGTCGCCCAGAATCGGGATGCCCTGAACCGCGGGCTGACCATGGCCCGCGATCTCCTCGAACGGAAGCGTTTCTCCATCGAGGTGAAGCCTCACCGGGGCGAAAAGAGAATGGCCGTCAACGGCAATGATGCCGTCTGCATCGGCGCTTTGGCCGGAGGGTGCGACATGGTGACGGCCTATCCCATGTCGCCTGCTGCAGGAGTGCTCTCCTTCATGGCCCAGAAGGCCCGTGACTTCGGCATCGTCGTCGAACAGGTCGAAGACGAGATCGCCGCCATCAACTGGGCCGTCGGAGGCGCCTATGCCGGGGCGCGCCCCCTGGTAACCACCTCCGGCGGAGGGTTCGCCCTCATGACGGAAGGGCTGAGCCTGGCCGGTGTCATGGAAGTGCCCGTCGTCATCCACCTGGCCCAGCGCCCCGGCCCGGCGACGGGAATGGCGACGCGTACCGAACAGGCCGACCTCGAACTGGCCCTCTACGGCGGTCACGGTGAATTCCCCCGCATGCTTTTTGCCCCCGGGACTCTGGAGGAGGCCTTCTCTCTGACGAGGCGGGCCTTCGATCTGGCCTCGCGTTTTCAGTCGCCGGCCGTCGTGCTCACGGACCAGTATTTTGTCAACTCCTTCTACGATCTGCCTCCTTTCGAGGTGGGCGACAGGACGCCCGAGAAGTACCTCGTCGAGGCCGGCCCCGATTACCGCCGTTACGAAGAGAGCCCCGACGGCATCTCGCCCCGAGCCGTCCCCGGCTGGGGAGAGGGACTCGTCGGCGCCGACAGCCACGAGCACGACGAGGTCGGGCACGTCTACGAGGATTTCCGTCTGCGGACGCGGATGAACGACAAGCGCCTTCGCAAGTTCGAGGCCATCCTGGCCGAGGCATTGGCTCCGACGCTCGTGGGACCCGCAGATTATGAAGATCTCGTTCTCTGCTGGGGGTCGACGCGGCTCATCGTCGAAGAGGCCTTGGCCGAACGGAACCGACCGGGCGTTGCGATGCTCCATTTCAGCCAGATCTGGCCTCTTCATCCGTCGACGGCCGGTCTCCTCGGGAAGGCCCGCCGCCTTGCCACCGTCGAAGGGAATGCCACGGCCCAGCTGGCCAGGCTTATCCGCCGCGAAACGGGCATTGAAATCAAGGAACGGCTGCTCAACTACTCGGGGCTTCAGTTTTCCGTCGAGAGAGTCCGCGACGGCCTGCGGGCCCTCTGGGACTAGGGAGGGAGAACGACGATGGCCAACCGGTTCGATCTGGAAAATGCCGAAATCTCCTGGTGTCCCGGCTGCGGCGACTTCCCCATTCTGGAGTCGTTGAAAAAGGCTCTTACCGAGCTGGATCTGATGCCCAAGGATGTGGTCTTCGTCTCCGGCATCGGCCAGGCGGCCAAGCTGCCTCACTACATCAAGGGTCATTTCTTCAACGGCCTTCACGGACGGGCCCTTTCCAACGCCACGGCGATCAAGGCGGCCAACCCTTCGCTGAAAGTCATCGCCATCGGCGGCGACGGCGACATGTACGGCGAGGGGGGCAATCACTTCATCCACACGATCCGGAGGAACCCCGACATCGCCAACTTCGTCCATAACAACATGGTCTATGGACTGACGAAGGGCCAGGCCTCGCCGACGAGCCAGGTCGGCTTCAAGACCCCGGTCCAGGTCGACGGCGTCTTTGCGACGCCCGTCAACCCCGTCGCCCTGGCTTTGGTCCAGGGGGCCCCCTTCGTGGCCCGGGCCTTCGCCGGTGACGTCGAACAGACGAAGGAGATCATGAAGGAGGCCATCGCCTTCAGAGGCTATGCCCTTGTCGATATCCTCCAGCCCTGTGTCTCTTTCAACAAAGTCAACACCTACGCCTGGTTCAAGGAGAGGATCCGCTACCTCGACGAGAGCCACGACCGGACGGATCTCATGAAGGCTTTGGAAAAGGCCCTGGAGCCCGATCGTTTCACCCTGGGGGTTCTCTACCGCAAGGAGCGTCCCTCTTTCGAAACGTCCCTGGCTCCTTATCGGGACGATGACCGTCCGCTCTATGCCCGGTCGCCGGACCTCGGAAAGCTCGACGCCCTGATCCAGTCCCTGTAAACGGCCGATCCTTTTGCAGATTCAGTGAGGAGGAAAAATCATGTCCGAAACCAAGCCCATCGAAGTGGGATCTTCCGCTCCCGATTTCATCCTGAAAAACCAGAAGGGCGAGGAAGTCACCCTCGATTCCTTCCGCGGCAGGAACGTCATCCTCTCCTTTCACCCCCTGGCCTGGACGCCCGTCTGCCGCGACCAGATGAAGGAGCTCGATCTCAACCATGAGCTTTTTGAAAAGATGAACACCGTCCCCCTGGGGTTCAGCGTCGACTCCGTCCCCTCCAAGACGGCCTGGGCCGAGGCTATCGGCCTGGAAAACCTTCAGATCCTGGCCGATTTCTGGCCTCACGGCGGCGTCGCCCGATCCCTGGGACTCTTCCGTGAAAAGCACGGTTTCTCGGAGCGGGCCAACGTCATCGTCAACGGCGAGGGCGTCGTAGTCTTCGTCAAGGTCTATCCCGTCAAGCAGCTCCCCGACATTGAGGAAATCGTCGCTTTTGTCAGGGAATACACGGGTGCGAAAATCGAGGCTGACGTGAAGGTTCGGCACGTGTAAAAACCGGCGCGGAGTTGTCGGTGTCGGTGACGGCCACGACTGGAAGCCGCCGCCGGGGAGAGCGGGTTTCTGAAAAGACGCAGGGAGGAGAAAAACGATGCCCGAAGCGCTTCTTGAGGGGGGAAAGGCTCCCGACTTCCGCCTTCCCGATGGAGGAGGACAAGAGCATTCTCTTTCCGACTATCGCGGGCTGTGGCTTGTGATTTATTTCTACCCCAAGGATAACACCAGCGCCTGCAGCCAGGAGGCCGTCGATTTTTCAACGGAACTGGAGGCATTCAAGGATCTCGGAGCCGCTGTTGTCGGTGTGAGCCCCGATTCCGTCGAATCTCACCGTCGTTTCGCCGAAAAAAGGAATCTTGCCGTCACTCTTCTGAGTGACGAGCCGAGGGAGACGCTCAGGGCCTACGGGGCCTGGGGGACGAAAAAGATGTACGGCAGAGAGTTTCAGGGCGTTCTCAGAAGCACCGTCCTCATCGACGGTGAAGGAACGGTGCGCAGGATCTGGCGTAATGTCAAGGTGAAAGGGCATGTCAAAGCCGTTCTTGGAGCCCTTGAGGGTTTTCGTGGAATCGAGGAGGAAAAGTGCGGAAAGGGGTGATGAGCGTGAAGTTCAAGGCGTTGGCTGCGGTGTTTTTTGTGTTTTTTCTGGTTTCCGCGGCGACGGCGCATCCGCCTCGGGAAATCCGCCTTTCCTACGACGGGAAAGATGAGCTGACCGTTCGCGTTTTTCACGGCGTCGACGACGGCTCAAAACATTTCATCGAGAAAATCGAGGTCCGCGTTGACGGGACAGTCGTTGCCGAAAGACATTACTCCTCCCAGCCCGGACCTGAAGGATTGAGCGAAATCTTCTCTCTGGGCAGGCTTCTCCCGGGGATGGAGATCCGCGTCAAGGCCCAGTGCAACATCTTCGGATCGCTGGAAACGACCTACACGGTTCCCTAAGGCAAAACCCAAGGGTGCAAGGTCGGGGTCTACCATTGAAAAAACAGGTGGCCCCCTGAGCTAAATCAGTTATCATAAGCAATGACGGAGGTGTGGCTCGCGGGGTCCGTAGTCCGGTTTCGGCCGGAACTTACTAGACTCTGAAATGCCGCCTCCGTCATTTT
>JAHDQY010000021.1 GCA_018433595.1 Synergistales bacterium | reverse complement strand
TCAGATCATCGGCGATGCGTTCCAGCTCTTCTCGGGCAAGGCGGACTTTTTCAGGAGTTTCCGACCCCAGGATAGGGTTCACGATGTGGACGAGCAGAAGCGTCGAGTTTCGGGGCAACAGGGCATGGACGGCCCAGCTCAGTCCGGCTGCCGTATCGTCGGAGAAATCGTGGAGAAAAAGCACCTTTTTCCACATGACGGCACCTCCTCGGTCCTAATCATCTGAAAGTTTTCTCAAGTATAGCCTGAGCGGGGCCGATTTGTTTATAATGGACCGCATTAAAACCGGCAGAGGGGAGGAGGAGAATTGTCCCAGAAAAGACAGCAGGTGACCTGGCTGGCTTTGACGGTCGTGGAAAAGGCGGCCCGTCTTCTTCCCCATCTTTCAGCGTTGACCCTCGGGTCGGCGCTGGGCGCTCTCGTCCATCGTTTTTCCCGGAAAAGGGTCGATGCCGCCGAGGCCCGATGCGTCCGGGCTCTCGGTATCGGCATCTCGACGGCGCGGGACATCGTGGCCCGCTCCTACAGGAATCTGGGGCGATCGCTGATGGAGTTCTATCGGTTGCCTCTGATTGCTGACCACCTTGACGACTTCGTTGTCCTCCACGGGGAGGAGAATCTCCATCAGGCTCTGGCGGAGGGAAAAGGCGTCATCCTCCTGACGGCTCACTTCGGAAGCTGGGAGCTTGCGGCCGCGGCCCTCGCCCGTCGGGGATTTCCCATGAACGCCATCGGCGCCGAGCAGCGGGACGATCGGATCACCGGCAAGATCATCAGCCTCCGGGATCAGGCGGGCGTGACGACCATCGGCAAGGGTTTCGACCTCAAGGCGGCTCTTCGCTGCCTGAAAAACGGAGAGATCCTGGGTGTCCTCCTCGATCAAGACCCCCGTGACAAGGGGATGGTCGTCCCCTTTCTGGGGTTGCCGGCCAGCACCCCCTACGGCCCCGTCAAGCTGGCCCACAGGCTTGGGGCGGCCGTTGTCCCCCTGTTCATCGTCCGCCGCGCCGACGGCTTCGGTCATGACCTTTATCTCCTGCCGCCATTGAAAGGGGCCCGGGGAGCCTTCGGAGAGGACCTTGAGGCCGATCTGGCCCGGTGTAACGACATCCTGAGCCGGTGGATCTCCGACCATCCCGATCACTGGCTCTGGCTCTACCCGCGCTGGATGTCGACGGTGGGAGATGTCTGATCTCCTTTTGGGACTCGATCCGGGACGCTCCAAGACGGGATGGGCCCTCGTGAAGGAAGACGGAACGCTCGTCGCCTCCGGGATCGTTCCTGCCGATGCCGTCGGAACCTTCGTCGATGCTCTGAGTCGTAGGGAGGTTTCTCCTCCCCAGCGGCTTCTGGAGGGGAGCTGGCCTTCTGCGGGGCAGCTGAAGCCGGCCAGGATTGTTCTGGGGCGGGGGACGGGAAGTGCCTGCGTCATGGAGAACCTCTCCGCGCGAGGCCTCTCGTTCGTCTGTGTCGACGAGGCCTTTTCCACTCTCAGGGCGAGGGAGCTCTACTGGCGCCTTCACCCTCCCCGGGGGCTTTTGAGATGGATCCCTCAGGGGTTGCGCACACCTCCCCGCGACCTTGACGATCTGGCGGCCTGGAGCCTTGTCCGGGGGTATCTGGGCTGTCAGGGATAACGAGAGAAAAGCAACCGGCCTATCTTCTACGCGATGATGACATCGCCTTCGTCGGCTCCTTGCGGCTGCGGAGAATCGAAAGAGGGGAATCAGCAATGAATGCACAGAACATCTCGAAGCTGGTCAACAGCTTCGGAGCCGCCGTCCTTTCCGTCGGTCAAAGTGTCGGACTCTCCGTCGTGCTCGACAAGGAGGCCATCGTCCCCGGCGTCAACGCTCCGGGAAGCTGCGCCGCCGCCCTGATCGGCTTTGTCGGAGGAGGCATGCAGGGGACGGTGGCTCTCATGATCGACGAACCCAGTTTCGGAGCTTTCGTGACGGCCATGTCGGGAGGGCTTCTGACCCCCGTCATCGATGATCCCGTCGCTTTGAGCGTCATCGGCGAACTCACCAACATGGTCTGCGGGCAGGCGATCATCAAGCTTGACGTTCAGGGCCTGGACATTACGCCCCCCCAGATCATCACCGGCGAAAACATTAAAAGTGTGCCCAGCAGAAGCGAGGGCGTCCGTAATTTCACCCTCCCTTTCCATGTCAACCAGGGCCGGCTCTTCTTGGTTCTGACGATCAACAGCTGAGGGGATCTTTTCCCGCGGAGGAACGTTTGTCGGGATGCAGGAACGGCTTTTGCTCAGGAGGCTTGATCGATGGATAACCCCGTTCGAAAGCTTGGCGAGGACCTGGCTCTGTTTTACAGCGTCGCCAAGTGGTTTCTCCTTGCTCTTGTCGCCGGTCTCCTCGTCGGAGGAACCGCCGCTTTTTTTCTCAGGCTCCTCGATTTGGGCGAAGCCCTTGTCGGGGCTCGTCCGTTGCACCTCCGATGCCTTCTCCTTCCCCTCGGTCTTCTGACCAGTGCGATGCTCGTTTTCAAGCTGGCTCCCGAGGCGAAGGGCCATGGAACGGAGAAGGTCATCGAGGCCGTGCATCAACGGGCCGGCCGCATCTCCCTCTCCGTCATCCCCGTCAAGCTTCTTGCTACCGTCATCACCCTTTCCGTGGGCGGCTCGGCCGGCAAAGAGGGCCCTTGCGCCCAGATCGGAGCGGGGATCACCTCGGCCCTGGCCTCTGTCCTGCGCTTCAAGGATGAGGACCGGAAAAAACTCGTCGTCTGCGGCATCTCGGCCGGATTCGCCGCCATTTTCGGAACGCCTGTCGCCGGGGCCATTTTCGGGATAGAGGTGCTGTTCATCGGCCAGATGCTTTATGACGTCATGCTTCCCTCCTTCGTCAGCGGGATCGTCGCCTACCATACGGCGACCCTGTTGGGCGTCTCGTATCCCTCCCAGACGCTTTACGTCATTCCTGACATTTCAGGCTCCTACCTCCTCTGGGCTCTGGCTGCGGGCTGTTTTTTCGGCGTTGTCGCCCTGCTCCATATCGAAATTCTCGGTCTCACCGAGCGGCTGTTCGATGAAAAGCCGATCCGACCCTGGCTGAAGCCGCTCATCGGCGGGGGGATCCTGTTGGCCGCCACGGCCCTTTTCGGCCCTCTCTACCTGGGGCTGGGGACGAAGACCATTGAAGCGGCCCTGGCAGGGGCCTCCATTCCCCCTCTGGCCTTTCTGCTCAAGTCCCTCTTGACAGGGGTCACCCTGAGCTGCGGCGGGAGCGGCGGGATCGTGACGCCGACGCTCTTCGTCGGCGCCACGTCAGGGGCTCTTTTTGCCTCTCTGACGGGGCTGGACCCCCGCTTCTGTTCCGCCCTGGGGCTGACATCGGTCCTTGCCGGGGCCGCCAACACGCCGATAGCGGCGACGATCATGGCCGTTGAGCTTTTCGGCTCGAAAGTGGCGCCACTGGCTGCTCTGGCCTCCATCGTTGCCTTCGTCATCTGCGGTCATCGCAGTGTCTACCCGAGTCAGATATTGGCCAGGCCCAAGGCGGGAATATTCCTTCTCGGCGAGCCTCTCCCTGTCAGCGAGGCTTCCTTGAGACATCGCACGACGAATCTGCTGCTGGTGAGGCTCTGGTATTATGGAAAAAGGATCTTCAAAGGCGGGAGATCTTTCGGCCGGTAGAGAGGCGGTCCCTTGTCCCTGTCCTTTGATGGCGCTGTCGCACAGAAGAGAGGGGGGAAAGGCATGTCGGCTCCGGAGAGTGAGGAGTGGTATCTGAAGGGACTTCTGGCTTTCATGCTGGGAATCGGCGCGGATAACGTCAGCGCCTTGGCTCACGACTATCTGGACCAAGGCGGAGAGAAAGATCCTGGATCGCTGTTCCGTTTTCTCGCCTCCCAGGGGAGACACTACCGTGTCCTTTGGGCTCTTTTCCCTTTTTCCGAACAGATCTCCCTTGTCTCCGTCAGCGTTTTCGGCCCCGGCGGTAAGCCGCTTTGGAGGAATGAAGCGGCACTTCCCTACGGGGCCTTCGGCCCGACGCTGACTTCCTGGAAGCGCGTTCTCCCTCTCGTCGGCGGCGTTTTGGCGGCCTCTCAGCCCCAAGTGTCGGAAAGCGATCTCTGGGTGGCGGGGCAGATGGTTCGTCACCTCCGTTTGGTCTGGACGCAACATGAAGCGGATCTGCTCCGCGAGGTCGAGATGAGAAAAGAAGGGGGGGAGACCTCCTTTCAGGGGGATCGGGATTTTTTCCGCGACCTCCCCTTCGACCTCGAAAAAGCCCTGCGGGAGGCTACAGGCAAGAACATCCCCGCCCGTGCCGTTTTCCTTGCGGAAACCTCCCTTCCCGAACTGCGCGACGTTGCCGGTGACCTGCCCTCTCTCCAAAAGGTTCTTGACGCTTTTGTCAAAGAGACCGTCAGCCCCGGCGATTCGGACGACAAAACCGTGACGCAAAGTCCCGATCCCCTCAAGAGGCCGGGGCTTCAGGACTATCCGCTGCGGGTCGATCCCATCAAGGGCGTCCCTCTTTCCGAGCTGAGTCCGGGGACCCTTGTGCTTCTTGAGGGGGACAGCTCAACGGCGGCTGTCGGCAAGCTCTACATGATCCGCCTGATGAAGAACGGTCAGATCGAAGTGCATGGCTCTCTCGTCGATGAGGAGGGGACTTTTTTCCGTTCCGTCGCTCCCGGTGATATCAAGGTCGCCGTTGTAAAGGACAATTCCTTGCCCCCTCTTTTTTTTTTCAGGCGCCGCTTCTCCTTTTTGCCGGGGGGCTTATCCTCCTTGTCCTCCTGTTGCTCCTGTTCCTTCGCTGAAGGATGAAGCTCTCAGGTACGCCCTGGAAAGGAAGGAGAGAGTGACCATCGTTGCCAGAAAAAGCTTCATCATCCTTTGCCTCGTCCTTTTGACGGCACTGCCTGCCTCCTGTCACGAAGGAGCCGTTGTGCTGGTCCTTTCGGGCGGCGGCACAAAAGGCCTCGCTCACATCGGCGTCCTGCGCCTGCTGGAGAGGGAAGAGATTCCCGTCGCGGCCGTCGTCGGAACGAGCATGGGCGCCATTATCGGCGGTCTCTACGCGTGTGGCTATAGCGCTGATGAACTGGCTGAAGTCGTCGAGGAGATCGACTTGCCCTCCCTGTTGGCCGATCCTGCGCCTCCTTCTCCGGTCCCGCCTGCCTGGGATGAGAAGAGATCCCGTCCCCTCGCTCAGATCTCCCTTGACGGGAAGGGATTGCGGACGGGGCCCCTCGGGGGGCTTTCCGGGGCCCGTCTCCTCCAGCGTCTCTCTCTCCTGACGGCCCGCGCTCCCGCCGCCGATTTTTCCAATCTGCCCATTCCCTTCGTCGCCGTGGCGACAGACCTGGAGACGGGAGATCCCGTCCTGCTGCGGGAGGGCAACCTGGCGTCGGCCCTTCGTGCCTCCATGTCGATCCCCGGTCTCTTCGAACCCTGGAACTACCAGGGCCGGCTCCTTGTTGACGGTGGGCTCGTGGCCAACGTTCCTGTCGAGGTGGCCCATAGCCTTTATCCCGGTTTTCCCGTTGTCGCCGTCAATGTCACCAGCACCCGAAGAACGCGCGGTGAGATCCGCTCCATGACGGATGTTCTCGATCAGACGCTCACCATACTGACGCGGCAAAATGTCATGCGCTCCCTCGCCAAGGCCGACCTGGTTATCACTCCCGATGTGACGGGTCTCCCCCTCCTCGAAGTGCCCCGCGTCGAGGCCGTGGCCGCCTTGGGAGAGCGGGCTGCCGAGGAGAACCTCGCTTCTCTGAGAGTCCTGGCGGCCGGGGCGCCTCCCCTTGCCCGCTTGCGGGAGCCGGCGCGAGCTGCGGTTCTCAGCCGGATCGGTCTGGAGGGATTCCCTCCTCGGCTGGAGGCGGATACGAGAGAGCGGACCGCCTCGTGGGTCGGCAGACCTCTGGCCGTCGAGGAGGTCCTTGCCCTTTGCGGGGAACTGGGCAATCGTGATGATGTGAGGGTGGCCGACTACCGCCTGGAACGGAACGATGGAGGGCTCGGCCTTGTCCTGATTGTGGAGCGCCGCTCTCCTTACGAACTGACCTTCGACGGATATGCCAGCAACCTGCGCCACGAAAGGGGACTCCTCTTCGGCGGCCGCAGGCAGGATCTTTTCCAGGAGGGAGATTCTCTCCAGGCGACGCTTCTTTTCGACGCATACTGGGGCCTCGGCCTCCGGTACCGGACGGAGCAGGGGGAGGGGTTCTTTCCCTGGGAGGTATCCCTGCGGGCTCGAAAGGAGCGCTTCGATACCGTCGACGGCGCCACTAGCGAGTGGAAGAGCTACGCCCTGGAAACGGGGCGCCAATATCCCGGGGAAACCTTCCGCTGGGGCTGGTCTCTCATGGCCCAGCGAGTCGACGGTTTCGGCGGCGAGAAAGATTACTGGGGGCCTTCCCTGCTTTTTGCCTGGGATACCCGTGACGACACCGTCGACCCGACTCGAGGTTTTACGTTACGGGGCCGTCTCTGGTGGGTTGACCTGGAGGATCTTCTCGGTCGGGTGACCTATGAGAGCACCGCCACCCTGGCCCCGAACATGCGTTTTTTCACCTTGGCCGGTCTCGAAAAAGGCCGGAGTGGAGATCCCGTTCATGCCGCCTATCTAGGCGGCGAGGACGAGCTTTACAGCAGAGGGAAACGTCCTCTTTCCGGGGAAGAAGCCCTCTGGGTTCGTGCGGGGCTTCGTCGTTCCTGGGGGCGGGGCTGGTGGGGCAGTCTCAATACGGAGTTTTTCGCCGGCTGGGGCTCCGTCTACGACGATTCCTGGAACCCCGTCGACGAGGCCTGGGAGGTCGGGCTGGCCCTCTATGTTCCCGGACAGCTTTTCAACGCCAGGCTCCTGGCGACATACGACGACGACAGCGAGGTGACCTTCGGCTTCACCCTGGGGACGCCTCTCGATACATCCCGACCCATTCCCTGATTGGCGTTGCATGAAGGGCATGGATGTTTTAATATGAGACTTCATCACGGTTACCGAGGAAATCAGCTTCGGCCGGAGCTGAAAAACCGGCCGTTCCGGAAGGTCCGTTCGTGAGCCGGGAGAGGAGTATGTCATGGCCAGAAATATCGTTTCGAAAGACAAAGACTATTCCCAGTGGTACCTTGACGTCATCAG
>JAHDQY010000043.1 GCA_018433595.1 Synergistales bacterium | reverse complement strand
GGCCAGAGTCTCTCCCAGACCCGAAACGCGGCTCAGAAGCTGGCGGCTGGCCGTGTTGACCTCGACGCCGACGGCGTTGACGCAGGAGAGAACCACATCGTCCAGAGAGGAGCGCAACAGCTTCTGATCCACGTCGTGCTGATACTGGCCGACGCCGATCGACTTGGGATCGATCTTGACGAGCTCCGCCAGGGGGTCCTGAAGACGGCGGCCGATGGAGACGGCTCCCCGCACCGTCAGGTCCTGGTCGGGGAACTCCTCACGGGCCGCCTCCGAGGCCGAGTAGATGGAGGCTCCGCTCTCGTTGACGAGGACGACCGGAGGATCACCGGGGAGGCCGAGGCTCCGGAAAAAGGCCTCGGCCTCGCGCCCTCCCGTACCGTTCCCGACGGCGACGGCCTCGACGGTATGGCGCTCCGCCAGGTCCAGGACCCTCCGCGCCGCCTCGGACGTCTCCTTCCGCCCGACGACGTAGACGACGTCCGTCGCCAGCAGCTTGCCCTGGCCGTCGAGGACGACGATCTTGCACCCCGTTCGGATGCCGGGATCGACGGCAAGAAGCCGCTTCTGGCCCAGGGGCGAGGCCATGAGGATCTCACGGACGTTGCGGGCAAAGACGGCGACGGCCTCGACGTCGGCCTTCCTCTTCAGGGCTCCACGAAGCTCCGTCTCCATGGACGGCGCGGCGAGGCGGACGTAGCCGTCGGCCACGGCCTTGCGGACCTCCTGGGCGGCGAGGCCGGACCCCTTCACGAAAAGCCCCTCCAGAATCCGGATGCCCTCCTCGGCGTCGGGCTGGAGGGAGAGGGAGAGAACCCCCTCCTTTTCGCCCCGGAAGAGAGCCAGGATGCGGTGAGACGGCGCCTGGCGGGCCGGTTCGCTCCAATCGAAATAGTCGCGGTACTTGGCGCCCTCCTCCTCCTTGCCCTTGGCGACGGAGGAGCGGATCCTGGCCCGACGGACGAAGAGGAGGCGCAGGCCGTTGCGGGCCCTCGCGTCTTCGCTCGCGGCCTCGGCGATGATGTCCCGGGCTCCGGCAAGGGCGGTCTCGACATCGTCAACGCCCTTGCCGGCGTCGACGAAGGGGCGGGCCGCCTCGACGGGGTCCAGGTCCGATCCCTCGCGGGCCGCGGCCGTCAGGAGCTCGGCCAGGGGGGCCAGTCCCTTCTCCCTGGCCATGGTGGCCCGGGTCCGCCGTTTCGGCCTGTAGGGGAGGTAGAGGTCCTCCAGTTGGGTCATCGTCTGGGCCGCCTCGATCTTCTCCCGAAGCTCATCGGAGAGAAGATCCCTCTCCCGGAGGGACCCGAGAACGGCCTCCCTCCGTCTGTCCAGGTCGGCGAGACGGACCAGGCGATCCCGGATGGAGAGGAGGGCCACTTCGTCGAGGGAGTCCGTGGCCTCCTTGCGGTAACGGGCGATGAAGGGGACGGTGGCGTCCCCTTCGAGGAGTTCCGCCGCCGCCGCAACCTGGGACTCTCTCAGGGAAAGTTCGGCGGCGATCACTTCGATATGACGGGGGTTCATCAGAAAACCTGCCTTTCTTTCAGCACTTCCGGACGGGCTTTCGACGGGCCCGAAAGGTCATTCCGTCAGGAAACGGAGAGCGATATCGGCGGCCTGGCCACGCGTCACCGGCTTTTCGGCGTCAAGCCAGGGCTCGTAGCCCAGAGAGGGCAGAAGTCCTCTTTCGGCAAAGTCCTTCAGCACCTCGACGGTGGAGCGCCTCGCCCTCGATCGGCCGTCGAGGGCCTGGACGAAAACGCCCAGGCGGAGGAAGGACCCCTCGTTGAGAAGGTCTTTCAGCGGCTTCTCGACGGCAAGGGCCCTCTTCAGGAAGGTTTCCCCCTCGGCGACGGAAAGGAGACGGTCAACGCCGAAAAGGCCCTTCGCCGCCCCCTTGCGGGAGGCGGCCAGAACGGCATCGATGTCGTCGATGCGGGGCGCCGGAGAGGTCGGCAAGGCCAGGGGGGCGATCCAGCGACGCACCGTCGCCACCTGGACGGCGGGCCAGAGGGGATGGTCTTCGGGGACGTCGGTGAAGAGGGCCAGGGCGATTCGGCTTCCCCCTTCAGCCACGGCGCGCTGCACCTTAAGGGGATCGACAAGGCGGGGGGCGCTCTTTCCGGCGGCGGCGAGGGCCGCCAGGGCCCCTACGGCCTGCCCCGTGGCCATCGAGATCGGCTGGAGACGGAGGGCCCCCGAGGCGAGGCGCGTCATGGAGAGATTCTTTTCCGCCGCCAGCAGCCCGTCAACCCGCTCGGGGATGAAGATCTCCAGGGGGACCTGGAAGGGCCCCCTGGGCTTGTTCGAGACGATCGACTCGTGGCTCTCGCCGAATTCGGCCTCCAGCTCCTTCGTCTCGTCGGCGCCGTGGAGATCGAGGATGTAGCGTCCCGTGGCGACGGACGTGGCCAGCTCCCGCCCCGGGCCTCCCTCGCGGTAGCTGTCGCCGTTCTCCCGAAGGGCCGCGGAGGTGAGCGTCTCGACACCGACGATGCGGCGGCTCTCGCGGACGTAGGGAATGGGAGGAAAGCGACGGGCCAGACGTTCGTATCTTTCGGGAACCCATCCCCTGACGGCCTCCCAGGTGGCCCCGTCGTCGAACTCGTCGTCGGCCAGGGACCAGGGAAGGCCCAGCTCGTTCTGAACGTAGTGGAGGAAGCCGAGCGTCTTGATCATGGCCTCTCCGTGAGCCCGCCTCCGGAAGAGGGGGTCCTCGAAGTAGGAGACGGGCAGGCCGCTCCGTCCCTCGAAGCCTCCCTCTCCGGGGTAGTCGTTGCCCCAGTTGACGCCGCTTTTGGTGAGCATCTGAAGGCTCAGGGGCGACGACGAGTCGGCCTTGCCCGGAGCGGACGCATCGGGCAGGCCCCGGTAGCCGTTGTGGGTCGGGAAATCGACGGGAAGCTTGACGGGGTAGCCCGAGAAGGGAGAGCCGTCCCGGGCCAGGTGATTGCGGTAGGTGGCGGCCCAGTCGTCGTAACCGGGCGGGGCGGCATCGACACGGAGCGCCTCGGGAACGCCGCCGGGATAGCTCTTGAGCACGGCGACCCAGGTGATGTCCTGGGTCCGGGCGTCTTCGTCGAAGCCGCCGCCGCGGCGACCGCCGTCAGAGACGACGTTGCGGCCGATCCGGTAGGCCGCTCCCGCCAGAGGGAGGAGATCGCCCCACTCCGTCCCGTCGATGACGACGGCCGCCTTCAGGGGGCTCTCACGCCCGCCGATGGAGGCGACGACACCCCTGACGACATCGCCCTCGCGGAGGACGGCCGTAATGGAGGAGTTGAGAAAAAGATCGACGAAGCCGCCGAAAGAGCGGGTCTCGTCGAGCATGGCCCTCAGAACGGTCGAGCCGATATGAGGCTCGAAGGCGAAGGTGAAGGTCTCCCAGTAGCAGGTTCCCACCGGCTTGCCCAGGGCGGCGTAACGGGCCTTGACGCGTTCGTAAAACTCTCCGTAGATGCCGCTGCGATTGCCGTACATGTCGTCCATGGTCGAGACGGCCGCAGCCGTCATCTGCCCCCCGACGACGGCCGTCTCTTCGATGAGGGCCACGGCAGCCCCCAGGCGGGCCGCCTGGATCGCCGCCGCCGTGCCGCCCGGTCCGGCGCCGGCGACGATCACGTCGTAAGAGGCCGTCTCGGCGGAGGCCCTGCCGAGACCAAGACAGAGAGAAAACAGAATCGCCAGGGAAAACACCTTGCCGGTGCTCATCGTCTCATCCCCTTCTTTCGCCGCGGAGGCGATCCGCCGGACCGCCCCCCTGCCTCAGCCTTATTATGACACGTCCCAGGGGGATCCCTTCAACAGAAGGGGGCGCCCCTCACGGGCGCCCCCTTCTTGAAAAGAGCCTTGACTTTTCAGACGGGTAAACCGTTCGCGAGGTCAGTACTTCATCCACTTATTCTTCAGAGCCTCAAGCCGGCCGTCGGCCTTGAGAGTGGCCAGGGCGTCGTCGAGAGCCTTGAGGAAGGTCTCCTCATCGAGACGGGTGGCCAGGGCCTTGGCGGCGCCGGTGATCTCCTGATCGAAAGCGAGGGAGACCTTGTCGGCGAAGTCCTTCTGAGCCACGAACTTCACCGCCACGGGGCGATCCATGAGGGTCGCGTCGGCTCGTTCCAAAGCCACTTCACGGACACAGTCGTCGAACTTCTGGAAGCGCTTCACTTCACCGACGCCTTCAATGGCCGTGGCGAAGCTGTCCTGGACGGTCCCGAGCTGGGCCGCCACGACCTTGCCCTTCAGATCCTCCATCGACTTGATGTCCTCGCGCCCGGCCTTGACGATGAAGGTGCTCAGGGAAATTTCGTAGGCCTCGGAGAAGGCGACCTTCCTGGCCCGCTCCTCGGTGGCGCTCAGGCCGGCGGCGATGAGGTCGATCTTGCCCGAAAGGAGGGCGGGGATCAGACTGTCGAAGGGCATGTCGACCCACTCGACCTTCTTGCCCATGATCTCGGCCAGAGCCTCGGTGAGCTCGATGTCGAAACCCTGAAGGCTGTTGTCGCTGCCGCGGAATTCATAGGGAGGGTAGGTGCTTTCCGTCCCCACAAGGATCGTCTCCTTGTCCAGAACCGCGGCGTTGCCCACGGTCAAAGAGGCAAAAACCATAACCAGTGCCACGACGATAGCGAAGCTCATCCTTTTCACGTCCCATTACCTCCTTGAAGTTTTTCATCGAACATGTTATAAATTAACGTTTCCAAAATCAATCTTCCCTGTACTAAAGGCCACGTTATGGCACATTATACTAGTCGGCTTCAATCGTTCTGTCAAAAGGAATCGTCCCTTCCTCTTTGCGAAGAGGAAGATTCTTTAAGGAGGTATTCCATGATCCCCGCCATTGAAGTTCGAGGGCTCCGCAAGGCCTTCGGAAAGCTGGAAATTCTCCGCGGCATCGATCTTACCGTGGATGACGGAGAGGTTCTCTCCGTCATCGGGCCCAGCGGATCGGGAAAAAGCACCCTGGCCCGCTGTATCTGCTGCCTTGAAAGCATCCAGGCCGGCGAAATCCGCCTCCACGGAGAGCGCGTCGACGGCGGCCGTCTCGGCAGCCGGGAGATCTCCCGCCTGGCCGGGATGATCTTCCAGCAGTTCAATCTCTGGCCCCACCTGACAGCCCTGCAGAACGTCTGCCTCGCTCCCCTGCAGGTCTTGGGACTCCCTCTCGAAGAGGCCCGCGAACGCGGCGTCACGCTTCTGGAAAGAGTCGGCCTCGGCGACCGCCTCGACGCCCGGCCGGGACGCCTCTCGGGAGGTCAGCAGCAGCGTGTCGCCATCGCCCGCGCCCTGGCCATGGAGCCCCGAATCATGCTCTTCGACGAGCCGACGAGCGCCCTCGACCCCGAGCTGGTCGGCGAGGTTCTGGAAGTCATCGCCGACCTGGCCCGGTCGGGCATGACGATGGTCATCATCACCCACGAAATGCTCTTCGCCCGCGACGTCTCAAGCCGCATTCTTTTCATGGACGAAGGCGAAGTCGTCGAAGAGGGTTCGCCCGAGGTCTTCTTCACCGCTCCCACCAAGGCCCGGACCCGTCAATTCCTCCAGCGCATGCTCTCCCATATCGGCCAAGAAATCGGAAAGGAGCCTCTCCGATGAACCTCGACTTCTCCGCCCTCGCCCCCTACCTCTCCATGTTTCTCCAGGGACTGGCCGTCACCGTCAAGGCCTCCCTTCTCGGCGTCGCCATGGGCGTCGCCATCGGCATCGTCGTCGGCACCCTCCGTATCGTCCCCTTCGCCCCGCTGCGCCTCCTGGCCGGGGCCTACATCTACGTCATCCGCGGAACGCCTCTCCTGATCCAGCTCTTCCTGATATACTTCGGGCTCCCCTCCCTGGG
>JAHDQY010000056.1 GCA_018433595.1 Synergistales bacterium | reverse complement strand
GGAATGGTCGTGGGCAACAGGACCGGCGTCTGTCCCTACGTGAAGGTGGTGCCCGTGAAGATCGCCGACGATACCGGCGTTTCCACGACGGGGTCCATGCAGGACGCCCTGGAATACACCCTCTCTCTGGCCCGGAACGAACTGCGGGGGAAACGGATCCTCATCAACTTCAGCCACAGCGCCGATCCCTTCTACAGCCCCCAGAGCGCCTATGAGTCCTTTTTCAACAATCTCTACCGCTCTCTCTCCCGGTACAACATCTTTTTCGTCTCCGCCGCCGGGAACAGGGGGCTGAACCTGAGCGACGGTCAGTACGCCTATCCCGCCTCCGTTTCGGCAACCAACGAGGCGACCGTCTCTGCCTACAGGCAGAGCGGATCGACCATCGCCCTGGATAAGACGATGAACTACGGACATGACGTCGTCGAGGTGGCGGCGCCGGGAACGAGCGTGGTGACGACGGCCAACACGCTGGGCGGCTATACTTCCGTGACCGGAACATCCTTCGCGACGCCCTACGTGACGGGCCTCGCCGCCTATCTCTGGTCCCACGATCCGGGCCTGACGCCGACGGGACTGAAGGATGCCCTCATCGAGATGTCGACGAAACATCCGGCCATGGAAGTCATCGCCGGCGGGGCCCTTTCGCCGGAGCTGCTCATGGCCCCCCTGCCCTCGGGCCCGGTGAGCCGCCCCGCGGAGTACCTTCCTCACAGCCAGGCCTGGCAGCTCGACAGCGTGGCGGTGCTGCGCGACCACCCCGACGCTTTCGATTTCGCCGACGTCGTCGTCGTGGTCTGGGATACGGGAGTGACGGCCAGCCACCCCGAACTGAAGGACCACCTGAGAGCCGATCTGGCCCACGATTCGACGGAGGCCGTTCCGATTGTCGATGACGGCGGCAGCGGCTGCTCTCTCGGCTTCCTTTCGTCAAACGTGTAGGCCTGACCCCAAAGACGACCCCAAAGCAGCCACTTTTTCTTCGAGAGAGCAGTCCCGTTCCATTTCCTTTTCAAAGCGGCGGCTTGCCTGGGTGACACCCGATTCGGAGAGCAGGAAGAGCTCTCCTATTTCTTTCAGCTTGGCCCCGCTGTAACGATGGCACAGGTAGATGCCGGCCTTTCTCCCCAGGCCGACATCCTCGGGAAAGGCCTCTTCGGCGGCCTTCCTGATCCGGTCCAGACAAGGTTTTTCCGCAAGCTCCCTGAGCACCGGAAGGTCCCGATCGGCATCCTTTCCCTCAAGCCGCTTCTCCTGAACCTCGCTGACGAACTCGTCGCTTCCGAGTATGGTGGACGCCACCGCTCCGGCCAGGGGATCGGGATACTCCCTGCCGACCATTTCCAGGACATAGCTTTTGTAGTTACGCCGGGAATCCTGCTCCTTCCGGCCGAAATATCCCCGGACGAAGTCGGTTCTCAGCCAGGGCGGCTCCGACCCCTCGATGTAGTAATGGTAGCTCGACCAGGGGTAGCCTTCGGGGGCTTCCGTCATTTTGGCCTTGACGGGGTTGAGATGGATGTAACGGGAGAGTTCGGCGGCATAGGCGTCGGCTTCGATGAGGATCGACTTGTACCGTCCCTGGAAAAGGTGTCCGGCTCGGTTCTGCCTGATGTTGAAATAGGTGGTGTAGGAGCTGTTGATGTGCTTCATGATCCGAGAGAGGTTCCCCTGAGGCGTTTCCAGCATGAGGTGGTAGTGATTGCTCATCAGGCAGTAGGCATGAAAGACGGCTCCATATCTTTCCCAGGCCGATTCCAGGTAGGAAAAAAACTTCTCCCGGTCCCTGCCGCTCTTGAAAATATCCTTCTGCTCGTTGCCTCTTGCCGTCACATGGTAAAAAGCACCGGGATACTCAATCCGCAACGGTCTGGCCACCATTCCTGCCCCCTGTCGATAGATAAAGTTTAAGCTTTATTATAGCAAAATTTAGGGGTCAGATCTACACATTTGACAAAAAGAAATCCTTTTTGTCAAATGTGTAGATCTGACCCCGCCTTTCGGTCTGACCCCGCCCTTGCCGCCTCATATGAAATCAGCGGGAATCATCCAATACCTTTCATCGACAGGCACCATCTCCCGCCCGGCGTAAATGACCCCGCCGAACTCGACCGGCTTCTTCAGAGCCCGCACCACATCAAAGTTCCTGAAGGCGTGAGAAGGACTCCTGCTCAATTTTATCTCGAAAGGATAGAGCCTGCCCTTCCGCTCAATGACAAGGTCTATCTCCTTCTGCCTGGCATCGCGGTAATAAAAGACTCTCGGCTGCTTTCCGTGATTCCACCATGTCTTCAGAACTTCGGAAACCACCCATGTTTCGAACAAGGCACCTGCCATCGGACTCTTCTCCAGATCTTCGGCCCTTTCAATCCCGCAGAGAAAGCAGGCCAACCCCGTATCCATGAAATACATCTTAGGGCGTTTGACAATCCGTTTCCCGAGGTTTCCTGAATAGGGCCGCAAGCTGATAATGATTCCAAGAGCTTCAAGCACACCCATCCATCGCCTGGCCGTTGTGTTGTCAATCTGCAAATCCCTTGCAAAGCCAGCCAGATTCAACTCCTGTGCGGTCCTTGCGGCGGAGAGAGATAAAAACTGCAAAAACTTCCCGACATCCATGATATTGATGATCTCACGAACATCCCTATCGAGGTAGGTCTGGACATAAGAGGAATAAAACCCTTCCGGCTCCACAAATTCCTGTGTCAAGACTCTAGGGAAGCTGCCTTTAAAAATCCTATCATAGACATCTTTGCCTGGGGCATCTCGATGTGCCGAAAGATACAAGGGTAAATCATCAGGGAAAACCTCTGAGTATTCTTTTTTAATTTCGCTTTGTGAAAATCCGTAAAGCATGAAAAGCATCACTCTTCCTGCCAATGACTCTTGAATGCCCTTCATCAAGGGATAAATCTGCGATCCGGTAATCCAGAACAAGCCGTTCTCGTTATTATGATCCACTTCCATTTTTATATAAGAAAACAAATTAGGTGAGTATTGAATTTCATCAATCAACAGGGCAAAAACAAGGACGACATCCTGCTTTTTCCAGGATCACATCCTAATTCTATCGCATTGCGCCTCGGTTCTCAACGGAAAAGGCGGGGTCAGGCGGGGAAGGGCGGGGTCAAGCCTACACATTTGACAAGATGGATCTCTTTGTCAAATGTGTAGGCTTGACCCCGCCCTTCCCCGCCTTTTCGCTCTGCGAGTATAATCAGAGACAGACTTTTACGGAGGTGATTTCATGTCCCTGCTTCAGCAACCTCTGGAACTCCGTTCCGTCCGCCTGGACAACCGCATCGTCGCCGCGCCGACGGCCACGGGCACGGCGGCCCCCGACGGGACCGCCACGGAAGCGGGGCTCGCCTACTACGGCCGCCTCGCCGGAAGCGGCGTCGGTCTCGCCATCATCGAGCATCACGCCATTTCCCGGGAAGGTCGGGCCCGCCTCTCCCAGTACCTTCTCGATAGGGACGAAGTCGTCGAGGCCCATCGCCCCGTCACCGCATGTTTCAAGGCGGCCGGCCTCCCCGTCTTCGTTCAGATCAATCACGCCGGCAGCGCCGTCCGCGACGAGGAACTCCGAAGGAGCGAAGGCGTCCGTCTCCTGGCTCCGTCGCCCGTCTCTCACCCCTCCCTGCCGGGCGTCCTTCCCCAGGCCCTGACGCAGGGTGAAATCGACGCCCTGCCCGAAGCCTACGCCGCCGCAGCCCGCCGGGCCGTCGAGGCCGGTTACGACGGCGTCGAGATCCATGCCTGCCACGGCTACCTCCTGAGCCAGTTTCTCAGCCCCCTCACCAACATCCGCACCGACCGCTACGGCGGCGACATCCTCAGAAGGGCCCGGATCCTCTTTGAGGTCTTCGAAGCCGTCCGAAGCGTCGTCGACTCCGATCTCCCCGTCGCCGTCCGCCTTGGAGCCGCCGACACTCTCCCCGGAGAGGAACCCCGGGGCCTCACCATCGAAGAGAGCCGCCGCGTCGCCCGGGAACTGGCCTCCCTCGGCGTCGACCTTCTCGACATCTCGGGCAACCTCTGCGGCTATGACGGCCCCGGCGAGGCCTGGTTCGCCCCCTACTGCCGCCTCATCCGAGATGTCGCCGGCTCCGTCCCCGTCGTCTGCACCGGCGGCATTCGCAGCGCCGATGCCGCCGAAATGCTTCTCCGACAGGGGATCTGCGACCTTGTCGGCATCGGGCGCCCTCTCCTTGAGGTCGGAAAGCGGGGTCAGGGACCTGAAGAGAGAGGTCAGACCCACACAATTGACAAGGAGTCTGAAGGGCGGGGTCAAGCCTACACATTTGACAAGATGGATCTCTTTGTCAAATGTGTAGGCTTGACCCCTATGACCCATAGGCTTGACCCCTACTAAGCAAAAATGACAAGGGCGGTCTTTCTGGCCTTTCTGCGCGCCGGGCTGCTGGGGTTCGGAGGCGGCGCGGCACTCGCTCCGGCGATGCACCGCGAGGCCGTCGAGCGCTACGGCTGGGTGAGCGACGAGGCCTTCGGAGAGATTCTGGCCCTTTCCAACACCCTCCCGGGACCGGCGGCCCCTCAGATGGCGGCGGTGATCGGCTACCAGGCAGCGGGGATGCCCGGCGCCCTGGCGGCGGTGGCGGCCCTGGTACTGCCCATGACGCTGACGGTGGTGGTGCTGATCAGCTGGATCTTCGCCGCCGTCGGAGAGAGCGCCTACCGGCTTCTGCTGCTGAAAAAGGCGACGGTGGGGATTTTTCCCCTCGTCGCCGCCATGGTGGGCCGTCTCGTGACCTCGTTTTTCCGCAAGGGAGGCCGGGAGCTGGGGGCGGAGAAGATGCTCCTCCTTTCGGCTGTGACCTTTCTGCTCATCGACGACGGCACCTACGGCCCGGTGGAGATGCCCCTGGCCATCAACAACGCCTACGTGATCCTAACGATGATCTATCTGGCCATGACGAACGCCGCTCCCTGGACGAAGCTGAGGAAGCGCCTGGCCCTCTTTCCGGCGGGGCTCTTCCTCTTCAGCCAGAGCGGCCTTGCCCTGAAGCTGGGATGGGTGATCCCCTTCCCGGCAAAGATCGCGCTGGTGCTGCTTCTGCTGGGGCTGGCCGTGGCGGCCCTCGCGGCGACGCCCCCCTGCGAGGGGAACGGCGACGCCCTCCCTTCGACGATGGGCACGACGGC
>JAHDQY010000036.1 GCA_018433595.1 Synergistales bacterium | reverse complement strand
GGTTGGCGCGGTAGACCTTGGTGCGGCCCTCTTCCGTCGCTTCGAGCAGGCCCGATTCGGCCATGCGGTTGAGCTCGACCCGGACGGAGTTGGTCGATTCGTTGAATTCCTGGGCCAGTTCCCGCAGGTAGGCGCCGTGGGAGGGGTTGAGAAAGAATTTGAGCAGGAGCCGGATGCGGGTTTTGGAGGTGATCAGCGATTCGAGCATGGTGTCGCTCCATTCCTGGTTCTTTATGAGCTATTTTATGACTCAATGAGGTCTCTTTGTCAAGGCCGACGACGAGGCCCTTTCCCGCTGCCATGCCGGCAGGGTCGAAAGGGAGCGGGAGGCCGTGGGTCCACCACCCGTCCCGGATTTGTCGACGGTCAGGATCTTTTGAGAAGGCCTGTCACGCGGGAGAGGAGGAGTCCGGCCAGGTCGAGAGGCCGCCACGAGGCGGGCATGGCGGCGAAGAGCCCCAGCTTCTGGCAGAGGGCCAGGTGTCCCGCCGCGGCCAGGGCTGTGACGGCAAGGGGGAGGAAGGTTCCCTTGAGGAAGAGGCTCACGGGGAGGGCCCAGGCAAGGGCAAGCAGCATCTGGGCCGAGGCGGCCGGCGCCAGCCGGCGGAGCAGGTCGGGAGCGAGTTCGATCAGGAAGAAGAGGGTCGTGACGATCCAGATGAGGCTGGTGCCCAGGCAGATGCCGGGCGCTCCCAGGCGGGGGGCCAGGTACCAGTCGAGGGCGATGTTGAGGCCCACCGAGAGGTAGCTCCAGAGCACGAAGAGGCGGAGCTTGCCGATGGACTGGATGTAGCGGTAGAGGACGGTTTGGCAGAGGGCGAAGGGGAGGGCCACGGCCAGGGCGGCGAGGCAGGAGGCCGTCAGGGAGGCGGCCCTGGCGTCGAAGGCGCCGTAGGCCAGAACGAGGCTCACCAGAGGCAGGGCGGTGGCGGCCAGGGCGGCGCCGCAGGGGACGAAGTAGCCCCAGCCGATGGCCAGGGCGGCCTGAAGCTGCCCCTTGGCGCTCGTTCCCGAGGCCTCGGTCTTGCTGGAGCGGGTGAGGTAGATCAGCAGCGGCTGCGCGGCAAAGGAGAGGGGGAGGCCGAAGACGATGGCCCCGTAGCTGATGGCGCTGACGCTGCCGGCGGGGAGGGCCGAGGCGAAAAAGCGGTCGGTGGCGCTGTAGAGGCTGCCGGCCCCGACGAGGCCGACGCAGAGGAGGCTGTCGGCGGCGGCCCTTTTGAGAAGATCCCAGGGCAGGGGGCCTTTGAGGCGCAGGGGGAGCCCTCCGCAGAGGCGCCAGAGGAGGCCGACGGCGGCGGCGAAGGAGAGGCTCTGGGCGAGGGCGATGCCGTAGACGCCCCAGACCGTCCCCAGAAGGGCGATGAGGGGAATGTAAGGGAGGTTGACGCCTCCCATGGCGACCGAAGTCAGGGCGTAGTGTCCCCGATGGTTGGACCAGGCCGTGAGCAGGCCCTGGAGGATCGTGACGGCTCCGAAGGGAAGCAGGAGGAGGATCATCACCGAGGCCAAGCGCAGGCGCTCGGCCTCGAAGTGGTAGGCGAAGAGGCGGACGAAGGGTCGGGCGAAGAGCCCCATGGCCAGCAGGGCCGGAAGGGAGAGGAGGATCACGGCCCGGAAGATGGAGGCCATGAGATCGCTGTCGCGGCCTTCCCGTTCGGCCTGGGCGAGGAGGGGCAGCACGGCCGATTCGAGTGAGCTCTGGAAGGTGGCGGCGAGGAGGCCGACGGCGCCGACGGCGACATAGTAGGCGTCCATCCCGGCCGAGGCACCGAAGAGGACGGCCATGAGAACGACACGGCCGTAGCCGAGGGCCTTGCTCAGGCCGTTGAGGCCTGTCATGACGACGGAGCTTCCCAGAGCCGACCGGCTGCGGGTCAGCCCCTGGAAGAGAGAGCCTGGACCCTTCATTGGCCGGCCTCCTTCGGAGATGAGGATGAGTTATTTTATGACTCGTAACCCCCTGCCTGTCAAGAGCAGGAGCGGGGTCAGCCCTCAGGAGCGGGGTCAGACCTACACATTTGACAAAGAGAATCATCTTGTCAAATGTGTAGGTCTGACCCCGCTCCTGAGGGCTGACCCCGACTCTGGCCTGACCCCGCTTTGTCACTCTTCAAAAGTAAATCTTTTTGTAAGAGACGCGAATAGAGGGCGGCTCCAATTCTCCAGGCTCCGGCTATCTTGCAGGAAGGGATAAAGATCTTTCTTGGCCGCTTCCACGTCCAAGCGAGAGACTCGGTCTTCGTAAAGCCTGAGCAGGTTTTCTCCGTGAAGAGGTTCGAGTTCGGACCAGTGCCCGCTGTGCCGAAGCTTGTTTTCCAGGTAGGGGAGATTGATCGCGACGTTTTTGCGGACAAACCAGAGGCAGTCGTACCAATCGCGCCCCTTCACCCGAACTCCCCATGTGCGGCAGAGAAGGGCATGCATTTTCCCGGCGAAGAGACAAGGGAGAGTCATCGTGCGAAGGGGAAAGGGGATGGGGTAGAGGGGGTAGGTGATTTCTTCCCTGAAGTTCCTGGCCTGTCCCGTGTCCACTTCCAACTTGATCCGAAGAGTTTGATTTCTTGGAAATTTTTTCGCCAGGTCGTTCAAGCCCGAAGGGACTGAGAGCGAAAGGATTCCCGTAAGGGGCTCCGTTCGAATTCGGGCGGAGGCGATCCCTCCGGGGGAGATCGTTGGGCTTGGTTCAAAGGAGGCTTCTACCTCAAGTCGTCGCAAGGAGTTCTCTACAGCCAAACCGAAGGCGCCAAGTTCAATGGTCTCTATGGAGGGGCGAAGAGAGAAATCCAGGTCTTCGGAAAAACGATCGAGCCCGTGAAGAACTCGTAGCGCCGTTCCCCCGTAAAAGGCGACGGATTCGAAAAAGCCGCCCTCATGGAGGCCGAAAAGGACGATTTCCTGGAGGACCTCCCTCAGTGCCTTTCGAGCGCTTTCGGGATCGTTGATGTCATAGCGGGATAGCATTTCCCTCACCACTTCAACCGCCATAGGGTTTCACCTCTCTCCATCGCCTGAAAAAGAAGGCAAGAGACGTCAGCTTGCGGGAGCGGTAGGCCTTTCCGAAACGGAGGAGTTCTCCGATGTTTGCGTCGGTCCAGAAGCTTTCTTCCAGGCGGAGGTCTTCCGCAAGGTAGGTCTCCCAATCGATGGGGGGAGAGAGATCCTCCAACCAGATTTTGTCGGCCAGGGCCTTCTCCGGAGAGGCCACAAGGAAACGTTCCTCGTTGCCTGCGCTGTCCGGCAGGGTCGCCAAGGTCCGCCCCAGACGGAAGGCGCCCTCGGGGATCCGAGAGTAGGTAAAGGAGCCTGTGGAAGAATGGTATTCCCTGCTCCGCCGAGGGGTGACGGAGGTAAGGACCTCCACGGATTCGGGGATGAGGCCGTGGAACTGGAGGGCATATTCGAGAGAAAGGGTGGAGGGGAGGAGCAGCTGATTGGCGAGCCATCGCAGATGAAGGGATCGACGCCGCCAGAGGGGACCGAGAACGAACCATTCCCGGCTGACCCGTTGCACCACCCCTTTTGCTGCCAGAGAGGCAATGCAATCCTGAGGGCGACGGTAGCCCCGTCGCGAAAGGGCTTCAACCAAGAGGCTTCGTGGAAATTCCTCCCGCTTGAGTTCCGCTGTCAGCTCAGGCATTACAAGTCGGGTCATGGATTTCCCCCCCGGTTGCATTTTATCATCAAACACAAATGACATAAAGCGATAAATACGACAAAATATCGATTTTTTGGCATTATGGCATTAAAAATGGATCGGGATCAGACCTCAGGATCGGGGTCAGGCCTGCACATTTGACAAAACGAATTCGTTTTGTCAAATGTGCAGGCCTGACCCTGGTCCTGGCGACTGACGTGACCCCGATCCTGAGGTTAAAGTATCCCAGATAGATATCACATCTCCTGCTTGGATACTTCGTTGGCATTTGGGTCGGTGTTTTTGTGATGTGATGTTGCCTTTGGTCCCGCCGGGCTTGCCGGCTAAATTGGCCATTTATACCCTCCATTACTGGGTTTTCGAGGCAAGGAGGATTTGGGGAAGGCAATCGGGGGGTGGTCGTTTGGGGCGATTGCCTTGACAAAAAAGTATCCCAGAATATAATTCTAGAGACCCCGGGGGATACTTTTATGGCATTGGGAGATGAAGCTGATGGGAGATAGGCGAAGTGCCCTGCTGATGGGATACGGCATGCAGGGAAGGGGTGCCCTCTACGACCTGCTGAAGTTCGGAAGGTTTGACGAGATTCGGGTTTTGGACAAAAATCCTGAGCTTGGGAGGCTTCTTTCCGAGCAGGATGCGGGTGCTGCCCGGCTGGTGCCTCTTAATGTCGACATCGTGGATCAGGCGGCCCTCAGGGAGGCCATGTCGGGCGTCGACATCGTGATCTGTCTGCTCCCGCGCGATTTCGCCCTTCCCATGGCCGAGCTGGCTGTGGAGGTGGGGGTCCATTACGCTTGCGCCTCCTATCTGGGAAGCTTTTCGTCGGACCCCGATGATCGGGCCAATCAGCGCAAGCGTCTCGAAAGGCTGCATTCCGAGGCGGAGCGCAAGGGGCTGACCGTCCTGGTCCAGTTCGGCCTTGATCCCGGGCTGGATCTGCTGCTGGCGGGGGAGGCGGTCCGACGGTTTGATGAGGTGAAGGATTTCTGCTCCTACGGGGCCGGTTTTCCCGAGCTTGCCGCTGCGGATAATCCTCTGAAATATAAATTCACCTGGACCGTTGAGGGCGTCATGCGCTCCTATTATCGTCCCGCTCGGGTGATCCGGGATGGGCACGTGGTGGAAATCCCTCCCGAGCGGATTTTTTTCGAGGAAAACACTCATCTTCTCAATATCGATGAGCTGGGCGCGCCGCTTGAATGCTTTCCCAACGGGGATTCCGTCTCCTTCGCGGAGTCTCTCGGGGTCCTTGATTCCGTCAGGAATTTCGGCCGCTTCGTCTGCCGCTGGGAGGGCCACTGCGCCTTTTGGAGAGTGCTTGTGAATTCGGGTTTCATGAGGGAGCGTCCCGTTCTGGTGGGTGGAAAGAAGATCGGCGGCATTCCCTTCCTGGCGGCGCTTTTTTCGTCGGAACCGCAGTTTTCCTACCGGGCCGACGAGCGGGATGTGACCCTGACCCGGGTGGATGTCCGGGGCCTGGCGTCGGGGCGGGAGAAGCGGGAGGTCTTCCAGATTGTCGATAGGCGGGACCTGGAGACGGGTTTCACTTCGATGACCCGGACGGTGGGTTTCGTCTTGAGCCTGGGGGCTCAGATGGTCCTCGACGGCGAAGTGGGCCGCCTCGGGGTGGTCAGCCCCACCGAGCTTCCTTATTCGTTGACTGTTGAAAAGCTCGCCCGGCGCGGGATTCATGTCGATCATCGGGTCTTTTAGCGGATGATGTAAAGGAGGGTTTTTTGTGGAACACATGGGGTTCATGTCACTTCTTCCACCCGTCGTGGCTATCGTTCTCGCCGTAATCAGCCGCAACGTGCTGTTCTCCCTTTTTTCCGGCGTTTTTTTGGGCGTGACGATCCTCAAAGGTTGGAACCCGATCGTCGGGCTCCCGGCGCTTTTCAAGGACTTTATTTTCGTTCAGGCGGCTTCGGGCTATAACTCGAGCGTCATCGTGCTCGTGCTGACTATCGGAGGGATGGTGGCTCTGGTGACCAACTCGGGCGGCGCTGCCGCCCTGGCCCAGAAAGCCACGCGTCTGATCGACTCCAAGACCAAGGCGATTTTCGCCGTCTGGCTGAGCGGCATCGCCATATGGTTCTCGGATTTCGCCAACGCGACGCTTGTGGGGCCCATCTTTCAGCCGATTACGGATAAGTTGCGGATCAGCCGGGAAAAACTGGCCTGGATCGTGGATACCACCTCGGCTCCCGTCTGCATGCTCGTGCCGATCGCCGGGTTCGGCGTTTTCGCCATGAGCACGATACAGAAGGAGTTCGAGCTTTACGGGGTTTCGATGTCCGAGTGGTCCGCCTTCATCCAGGCGATTCCCTTTCAGTTCTACTGCATCGGCTCGTTGCTCATCATTCCGCTCATTGCCCTTTTGGGCTGGGATTTCGGGCCCATGGCGAAGGCCGAGGAGCGCACGTGGAGAACGGGCGAACCCCTTCGTCCCGGCGCGGAGCCCCTGGGTTTGGGGGCGAATTTCGCCCTTCCGGAAGGATCGACTCCCAGGCTCTCTCTGGTTCTTTGGCCCATTGCCGCCATCTTCGTCGTTTTCGCCGCGATTCTTGTCGCCAACGGCTTTCCTGCGGAGAGGGTCTCCGGTCCCGTCATCCGGACGGGCCTGACCACGGGCTATTTTATGGCCGGAATGATCTGCCTGGCGCTGATGGTCCGCTACCGGGTGGCGCCGGTCAAGAAGGCCTTCGATATGTATGTCGGCGGGATGAAGGGCAATCTTTTCCTTGCGCTCGTTCTTCTGCTGGCCTGGTCTCTCAGCGCGGTCTGCAAGGAGATGGGGACTGCCACCTATCTGGTGCAGATGGCGCAGGGAAACATCCCGGCCTGGAGCATTGCCCCGCTCGTTTTCGTTACGGGGGCGCTGATCAGTCTGGCCACGGGAACCTCCTACGGGACCTTCGCCATTCTCATGCCGATCGCGATTCCCATGGCCCTCAACCTGGGGGCGCCTCTGATCGCCTGTATCGGAGCCGTGCTGAGCGGGGGCATTTTCGGAGATCACTGCTCTCCCATTTCGGACACGACGCTCCTTTCCTCCATGGGGGCTTCCTGCGATCACATCGACCATGTGACGACTCAGCTCCCCTACGCCGTGATGGTCGCCCTTGTCACCCTGGCGGCCTACGTGTTGGCCTCCTGGATCGAAAACGTCTTTCTCCTTCTTGGCATTGTCCTCGTGCTTTTGGTCTTCGTGCTCGCTGTTTTGGGAAAATTCTGGGGAGTTAAGACGCCGAGTCATGTCGCCTGAGCTTCTTCAGATCGTTCTCCTGTAATCGCTGGGGATTGGATCGAGGCCGGGTGGCGAAGTCTTCCCGGCCTCGCTTCTCTTATGACGGGGCTTCGGAAAATGAAACGTTCGACCCTCGCGGCGCTTTTAGAGCTTGCCGATTTGTTAGAATCAAGAGGTCGTCCATCTCTGAAAGAGGTGATCCAATGGTGCAGGAAGGCCACATGAATGCTGAAGAAAGGGCCATCCGGGCGATCATCAAGCTGATGATCAACCGAAAATATGGGCCGGGAGAGCGCCTCCAGGAGGCTGAACTCGCCGGAGAGCTCGGGATGAGCCGAACCCCGGTGCGGAACGCTCTCCGGAAGCTTTCGGCGGAAGGTCTCCTCGACATGCAGCCCAACCGAGGCTGCTTCATCCCTTTCCTGAGCCTGGAAGACATGCAGAGCGTTTTCCTCTTCAGATCAAGGCTTGAAGGGTTTGCGGCGGAACTGGCCGCGAAAGGGATTTCGGAACAGGAGATCCAGCGGCTGAAGGAACTCGTGTCTCAAGAAAACGAGATCTACTTGAGCTCCGATACGGAGACCTACAATAAAATCAACGAAAAGATCCACCTGGGCATCCTCCAGGGTTCGGGGAATTCTTATCTCATACGCCTTGCCCGTCCGGTGATTCTGCGGTCCCAGCTTTACGTTTTCTACTACGATCGGTTTTGCCGGGAGCGCAAGCCCAAGGCGGAGTATGTCACGAGCCCCGAGTCCCATCATTCGCTGATCGCCCATTCCAGGCTTGTGAGGGCTTTGGAGGAGCGAGAGTGCGAGATCGCGAAACTGCTTGCGGAAAGGCATATCCTGAGCACGCTGGAGGACCTCAAGAAGGCCTTTCTCATCTGGGGGGCCGAAATGTTCGATCGGTAAGTCATTCGTCAAGATCGTCAGGAGCGCCAGGAGCGGGGTCAGGTCTACACATTTGACAAAATGGATCCATTTTGTCAAATGTGTAGATACCGTATTCCGTCAAGCCCCGAAAAGAGGAACTTTCAGACCGGCTGGGTTTCCGGAACAGGGGGCACTCGGCCGGGGTCGAAGGGCTTCCGGCTCTTCAGGATGGCCCAGATGATGTGGATCAG
>JAHDQY010000012.1 GCA_018433595.1 Synergistales bacterium | reverse complement strand
GGCCAGATCCCACCGGGGGTCGACGATGTCGGTGTAGAGAGACTGTTCGGGGTGGCTGTGGGCGTTGAAGTCCCCCGCCTGGAAGAGGAGGCCGTCGTCATAGGTCCTGTCCGCCCGGCGGGGTGCTTCTCCCTGTCCGAGGGCGACGATGAGCCCTGTGTCGGCTGTAGCTTCGATCCAGCCCCGGCAGGGGGCGGTTGAGGGCGTAAAGCGCAGATTTGCGGCGATGAGGCGGTTCACGGGTTTTTCTCTCCTTTGTGTCGTCAGCAGCGTCCGACGAGATTGCTTTTACCGAAGAGGGCCATGACGACGATCAGCGTGGTCACGGCCGTCAGGGTCGATACGAGAAAGATGCCTTCCAGGCCCCACTGAAGGAGGACGAGCCCTGTCAGGAGGGGCCCCGCCGTCTGTCCGAGCCGGAGGATCATGGTGTTGGCGGCGAGGAGTCCGCCTCGGTACTCGGGGCAGCTGAAAGAGACGAGGAGGCTCAGAAGGGCGGGCATGTTCAGCCCCTGGGCGACGCCGAAGAGGGTGGCCGCAGCGAAGATGAGAGGGTAGCCTTCGGCGCGGGGGTAGAGGGTCAAGGCAAGAGCGAAGAGGCCGAAGGCCAGGCCGAGGCGTACCCGCGGGGTCATCCGGGCGGCGATGAGGCCGGAACGGGAGGCCGTGAGGGCCGTCGCCAGGGATTGGCAGAGGAAGACGAGGCCGATCGTAAAGGGAGTGGCTCTGAAGCGTTCGGCCAGGAGAAAGGGAAGGTACGTCGTCACGGACCCGAACAGGATGAGGAAGGTCCCCGCCGTCGCCGTCAGGATGGCGATGACCTCCCGCTGTCGAAGGCCTTGCCCAAGCGCCCGGAAGTAGCCGCCCATCGTGGAGGTGTGCCTTTCAAAGGGGGCCTTGAGGCGGAAGGCGACGGCGAAGGCGACGGGTAAGGCCAGAAGGGAAAGGAGGAAGGGCGCTCTCCATCCGAGAAATGCGAGAGAGCCGCCGAGGACGGGATAAAGGGCCGTTCCGAGGCTGAGGACGCTCGAGTTGTACCCTGTGGCGATTTCCCGTTCCTCGTCCTTGAAGAGGTCGCCGATGAGGACCATGTTGAGGGAGCTCAGGCTTGAAGCGCCCAGTCCCTGAATGAAGCGGAAGGTCACCAGGAGCCGGAAGGAACCGGCAAAGGCGCAGGCCGAACCGCCGAAAGCGAAGAGGACGAGGCTGGGAAGCAGGATCTCGCGGCGGCCGATTCGGTCGGCGAGGATGCCCGTCAGGGGCGTGAAGAGGATGCCCGGAAAGGTGAAGGCCGAGATGAGAAGGGCGATCTCCTTGGAGGAGACGGCAAGGGCCTTGGCTGCCTCGGGGAAGGCTGGAGTGACGCTGGCGATGCCCAGGACGGAGATGAGGGTGACGCCGCAGATGGTGTGCAGATTGGGGTCGGTGAGAAGGCGCCGTCCCTTCTCGGTTTTCACAGGGATTCCCCCTCGGAGCTTCTGAATGGGGAGATTTTTCCTCTCAGCCACAGAAGGGCTTCTTCTCTTCCGGTCACCTCGCCGCGAGCCAGGGCTTCGTCGAGAGCATGCAGCAGCCTCCCGATTTCCGGGCCCGGCGGACAATGGAGAGCCGTCATCACGTCGCGTCCGTCGAGAGGGCGCTTTTCGTCGAGGCGGCGCAGCTCCGCTGCAAGGGCCCGGGCGCGGGCTTCGATCCAGCGCCGGCCGCTTTTCTCGTCGTCGACGGCGGCCAGGGCGAAGGCAAAGAGGCGCTGCCGTTCCTGGCGACTCCACTTCATGTGGCGCCCCGCGAAGAGGTCCTCTCCGTTTCGGAGCGCTTCGTCGATAAGGAGCCTTTTGACGGAGGCCGCAACTTCATGGGGCCACTGCCAGTCGGCCAGGGCTTCGTCGATTGCCGGCAGGGGAAGGGCATCAAAGAGGAGGGCCGCGAGGCGCAAGGAAACGTCCGTCGAGAGAGGGCAGAGTCGGTGAAGCCGTCGATCCGTCCTGCCGCCGACTTCGGGCTCTTCCAGCAACGCCAGCGGGGGGTAGCCCTTGGAGAGGAGCCCGCTTCTGCGGAGGAGCCGCAGAAAGAGGGGAAGGTTTCCGGAGGCCGCGCGGAGCAGCTCTCCACCGCGCCGCTCCGTTGCCGTCGCCGCGAGATCGGCTTCGGCGGCGGCCCGTAGCGACGAACCGTCGACGGAGAAGCCCGGCAGGGTCGCGGCGAAGCGAAAAAGCCGCAGGGCGCGCAGAGGGTCCTCTGTCAGGCGGGCCTCCGCCGAACCGTTGAAGCGGAGCCGTCTTGATGCCAGGTCACGGCCCCCTCCGAAGGGATCGACGAGCTTGAGGTCGGTCGTCAGGGCAAGGGAGTTGATGGTGAAGTCGCGGCGGGAGAGCTCCTCTTCGAGCGGCCTGTCACCGAGACTGACGACCTCGAAGTGATGCTTCCGCCAGGGGACGAGGGCCGATCGGCGTGGAGGGTGTCCCAGGATGCGGGTTCCGCTGAAGCGTTCTTCCAGGGTCTCAAGGGAGGCGTCGACGACCAGATCGACGTCATGACAGGGGCGTCCCAGAAGGAGGTCTCTGGGCGCACCGCCGACGAGGGCCGCCGGCCAGTCCTCCGCTTCGAAACGGCGGGCGAGATCGAAAGCGGCTCTGACGACTTCCTTCATCCGCCTACGCCCCTTCCGTCCGGTAAAGGGAAAGGGGACGGGGACGGGCCCCGGCCCCTTTTCGAGCTTCGCTTAGGATCGGTGTCAGTCCTGGGAGATGGCGCTGACGGGGCAGACGGAAACGCAGGCGCCGCACTCGACGCAGGTATCGGCGTCGACGGAAGCCTTGCCGTCCACCATGGAGATGGCGCTGACAGGGCAGGTGCCCACGCAAGCCTCGCAACCGACGCAACTATCCTGATCGACAACAGCCTTGGCCATGAAAATCCCTCCTACTCCGAAAAATGGTAGATGCTCGATTGAGCCGGATGGTGCCACAAGCCATTCTATGTCAGGT
>JAHDQY010000053.1 GCA_018433595.1 Synergistales bacterium | reverse complement strand
CTTGTAGATCTCCAGGAAGTGGCCGATGCACTCGAGCTCCTGGGCAAGGGGGACGAGCTCCTCCTGGGACTGCTTGCGCAGGACGTAGCGGAGGTATTCGGCAAGCTGAATCGTCAGCTGGCGCGTCTGGGAGGCCCCCTCGAACATGGCCAGGCGGCTGATGGTGTTGAGGGTGTTGAAGACGAAATGAGGGTTGAGCTGCCGATGGAGGTTGCGGAGCTGGTTCTGCTTAAGGTTTCTCTCCAGGCTCTCCCGGTCCATCTGCTCCTTCATCAGGGCGATCCCTTTCTGCAGAAGACGCCGCTCGGTGAGACGCCGCTCGCAGAGAGTCACCACGTGGGAGGCGACAAGGCGCAGAAGGGAACCTCCGCTGTTGATGCGCTCCTCGTCGACGACGGGAACCTGGAGGAAGCGCTCGACAAGCCCGTCGGGGTCGGGAGAAAAATCCCAGAGCGTCCGGGCCAGCTCCTCGGCCTCGTCGCGGCTGTAGTTGCGGACCTTGACCTGTCCCAGGAGGAGGATGCCCACGAGGCGCCCCTCGACGATGAGCGGGATGGCCATATCGATGAGCCCCGTGTGACAGTGGTAGATCTGGAGATTGCCCACCTCCAGCCCCTTGCGGCCCCCTTCGGCATCGCTGCGGAAACAGCGCGTCCGCCCCTCCCGGGTCTCCCGAACCTTCCTGCAGAAAGAGGTGAAATTGCTGGGCCTCGTGACCGGCTCGCCCTCCATCGTCGTCAGGACGGCGCCGCATTGGAGCGACGCGGCGAAACGGTCGATGATCTCCTGCAGCATTTCGATGTCGACGACCTGCTGCCACCACTCAAGAGAGCCGAAAGCGACTTCGGACAAGAGGACCACCTCCTGGGGCCGGAAGAGGAGAAGACTTGACTTTCAAAAGAGAATGTCTGCTTCTTTTACTTTACCTCAAAAAACGTCCCCTGCACCCGCCTTCCCCGCAAGTCTTCAAAAGACGTCCCGATAGAGCTGCTCCAGCACGGCGGCCGAAGCCTCTCGGGGATTCCCCTTGCCGACGATCTCCCTCGAGGCCTCCAGGGCCAGTTCGGGAAGATCTTCGGCCTTGACGCCCAGCGAGGCGAGGCGCCCCGGCAGGCCGAGTTCCCGTCGGAGGTCCTCGACGGCCTTCAGGGCCCGCTCGGCATTCTCCCGCTCCGAGTGCCAGGCAAGGGCGGCCCCCATGGCCGCAGCCAGCCCCCCCAGCCTGGATGCCGCAACGGGGAGGTTGTAGCGTTCCACCGGGGGCAGAAGGACGGCGTTGACGAGGCCGTGAGGAAGATCGTAGCGGGCGCTCAGAGGGTGAGAGAGGGCGTGGACGTAGCCGAGGCCTGAATTGCTGAAGGCCATGCCCGCCAGGAAGGCGGCGTGACACATGCCCTCCCGGGCCTCGAGATCGCTCCCCTCGCGGAAGACCCGGGGAAGCCAGCGGAAGATGAGCTCCACCGCCTTGTAGGCCAGGGCGTCGGTGATGGGCGAGGCCTGGCGGCAGACATAGGCCTCGACGGCGTGAGAGAGGGCATCCATCCCCGTAGAGGCCGTCAGAGAGGGGGGCATGGAGACCGTCAGCTCCGGATCGTTGACGGAGATGCGGGGCGTGATCCTCCAGTCGAGAATCGTCATCTTGACATGGCGCTTTGTATCGGTGATCACGGCGGCGTTGGTCACTTCGCTCCCCGTTCCGGCCGTGGTGTTGACGGCCACCAGGAGGGGAAGATCCTTCGTCGACCGGTGGAGTCCCTCGTAGTCGGCGATGGCCCCTCCGCCGGAGACGACGAGGCCGACGGCCTTGGCGCAGTCCATGGCGCTCCCCCCTCCGACGGCGATGAGGAAATCACATCCGCAGGACCGGTACCTGTCGACGCCCTCGGCGACCATGCGGTCCGTCGGGTTCGGACCGACGCCGGCCCAGACGCTTCCCTGCAACCCCTCCTCCTCCAGGGCGGCAAGGACGCTTCCTCCCTGACTCTCGCCGAAGGCCCCCAGAGAGGCCACGACGAGGGCCCTCCTTCCGCCCATCGACCGAGCCCACCGCCCGACCTTCCTGAGAGCGCCCCGCTCGATGAGATTCACGGGGGGCATGAAATAGCTTCCCGGCATGACGGACACCTCCTTAGTTCCACCGCTGACCGAAAGAACCTTTTCCGAGGTGATCTAACGATAGCGTCTCCTGTCGGCCGGGAACAAGCAGGGGTTATCAGACAATTTTGACCTCTTGCCCCCTTCGGGCGAAGAAAATCACGCCGGAGAACGACAACCCTCCTTCAGCCGTCCTCCGAAACCGAAGCGCAAGCCGGCTCCGCAACGGCAGAGTCATGATAGGATAGTGATATCTCCATGAGTCGCCTCATCACAAAAAAGCGGCAGGATCCGCACTTGAGGGAATCCGGAAGCCCTTTCGCGGAGCTTCCGTCGACGAAGCGACACGAGGAAGAACGAGGTGAGTCTTGATGAGGGTTTTCGTTTCCGGAGCGACAGGCAACGTGGGGCGTCTCGTCGTCCGGGCCCTTCTGGAGGAGCCTGATCTGGAACTGGCCGGCGGCCTCTGCGCCGAAGGAGCCGTCGACCTGGCCCAATTCCAGGGGCTGGCTCCCTG
>JAHDQY010000052.1 GCA_018433595.1 Synergistales bacterium | reverse complement strand
TCTGGAGAAAGTTCTGGTCGGCACCATTGATGTGACGGCGGAGGCCGTGCCGCAGAACAGCTACCTTCTCTCGGATATCCAGAGTGACGTGACTCTTACCGTCACCTTCTCCGGCGCGCAGAGCGCCATCGAAAATGTCGATCGCGCCTACGTCAAGGCTAACAAGAATAAAAGCGGCTTCGTCCTCGTCGATGTGCGGCCCAAGGAGTACTTTGACGGGAAGTCCTTCACTCCCGGCACCGTGGCGGGCGGCCACATCGCCGGAGCGATCAACGTGCCTCTTGCGGTCATCCAGGAGAGCACCGTCGCCGGACTGACGGCGCTCGGTCTCGGCACGGACAAGACCGTCATTCTCTACTGCAACACCGGCAAGACAAGCGGAACGGCGGCGAACGAGCTGGCCGCCAAGGGCTACGGCAACCTCAAGAACTACCTCGGAAGCATGAACGATTGGGGCTCCGACCCTGCCGAAACCGTCGTCATCGCCGGCCTGGATCTCGCCCTCGGCGGCGAGGACGCGGGCGTCGTCTCCCTCGATGTCCCCGCAGGCACCGGGGTCCGCTGGAGCATCACTTCCGGAGCGGGCGTCGTCGAACTGGATTCGTCCACGGCCAACCCCGTCGGCGTTCTGGCTCTCGGAGCGGGCAATGCCGTCCTGACGGCCACCGTCGACGGCATCGCCAAATCGGAATGCTTTGTCACCGTCGCCGGAACCGGCAGCGGCGGCAGTGGCTGTGACCTCGGCTTCGCCCCTGCGGCTGTATTGCTGCTGATCCCCCTGATGCTTCTCAGAAAATAGCAGAACAAGGGGTCGAAAAAGCGGGATCAGGCCGGAAAAGCGGGGTCAGACCTACACATTTGACAAAATGGTTCCATTTTGTCAAATGTGTAGGTCTGACCCCGCTTTTCGACCCCGCATTTCTCGTCTGACCCCGCCTCTCCGGCCCCGATCTTGGCGCGGATCGATCTGGACAGCTTCTTGAAACAGGAGTATCCTTATCAAGGACGGAGGTGTGGCTCCTGGGCAAGGAAAGTCGGTTTAGGCCGATTCACCAAAGCCCGCCAAATGCCGCCTCCGTCCATTGTTGTCTTCATCTGCCCCCCGCCTTTCGGCTGATTGTCATTCCAATTGACAATCAGCCGAAACGACGTTAGAACAAGGGGTCAGGCCTACACATTTGACAAAATGGAACCATTTTGTCAAATGTGTAGGCCTGACCCCACACTTTTCGTCTGACCCCGAACTTCTCGCCTTTATCCGGCCTGGCATATCAGCAGAAGGTGCCGCTCCTCCGATGGCCGGGGGGGCGGCATGAAATTTCTGGAAAAACGCCAAAAGGAATAGAAAAATGATCAGAAAAAGCGGAAATAACAAAATAAAACGACATAGACGGAATGCTATGTGATTGTTAGAATACCATAAGGAAGATTCTAAAACATCAGAAACAATAGTTAACACCTCGAATACTGAAGTTGTTTTTTGATTGATGCTTTTGCGAGACAGTGTCGTTTTTGGCTTAACCAATATTGAGCTGGCCCGGTTTTGCTTGGATTTTATCGTAGGTTTTATTGGATTATGGATATATTTTAAAGCCGGCTCAGGGCCGGCATTATATTTACAAAAACACCTTAAATTTATATTATTTTAAGCAGGTGAGATACAAAGATGCCAGAGAAGTTTTTTTTATTTTTATCGATCATTGTATGTTTGATTGTGGTGCATCCTGAGATATCGCAAGCAAATAGCAATTTTGAAGGAAAAAAACAAGAGATAGATAGACTTTATGACAAAATTGCCAACGAAATCGATAAAAAACATACTGAAGCTTTTGCTGAAACGCAAAAAGCCTTCAAAGATTTTATTGCCTGTGAAATTAATAATTTGTTTTTGTTAAGCGATAGCTACGTGGTGCAAGGAAAGTCTGTCAATATATATGACCACATTATAAACTCTTACATGGACATGAGAATTGATGAGTTGGATTCTGTCTTGAAAAAAGACGTCAAATGGGCTTCTTCAGCTAAAAGCGCAAATGCCGATAATGTCGTTTATATGACCAATTATCTCAACTATCGAACCGCCTATGACTGGCCGGAGGTCTATCGTCCGGAATTCAGAAAATCCAAAAGTCAGTGGACGATTTTCTTCGACAAAGAGATGGAATTTTATGACAAATTTCATGAAGGAAACACAGAAAAAATCGAGCTCTGCCGTTTGGCTCTGCAGGTCAAGCGTCTGGAAGCTCTGACCTTGGAGTACAAGGGGGTGGGGAAGTTCCGGAGGGAAAAGGAGGAGTAGCGGAGCGGGGAGGGAGCTTTTCTTCAAAAGGGTAATGGGAGCAGTGGCAGTAGACGGAGGATAGGGAAACAAAAAATCTACAAAACGAAGGGGCTGCAACGATGAAGAGAAAGATGACAATCCTTGCCGCGTTGGCCGTTTTTTGTGCCCTCTTTGGCCTGAATGCCGCCTTTGCTGCGGCTATTGATGATGATTTGCTGACTCCTGCCGAGTCATCCAATTACACGCGCACTTCCACAAGTGCCGAGGTGGTTGAATTCTGCAACAAATTCGCCGCTATGAGCAAAGGCAGAATCCGCGTGGAGGACCTGGGACTTTCCCCCATGGGCAAGCCGATGGTCATGATGGTCATGGGCAATCCCGCCCCGGCCGGCCCCGCCCAGGTGGGCAGGGACAAGGTCGTGGCCTTCGTCCAGTGCAACATCCACCCGGGAGAGGTGGAGGGCAAGGAGGCCATGCTGATCTTCGCCCGTGAAGTGGCCCAGGGACAGCACGACGACCTCCTCAAGGACGTCGTGATCCTGATCAACCCGAACATGAGCCCCGACGGCAACGACATGTTCGGTGAGAACCGCATCGACTCCCAGCCCGAGCCCCGCCTGGTGGGGTCCCGCCGGACGGCCCAGGGCTTCAACCTGAACCGCGACTTCATGAAGGTCGAGGCTCCCGAGACCCTGACGACCATGAAGGTCATGCGGGAGTGGAAGCCCGTCCTTTTCATCGACTCCCACACCACGGACGGCTCCCGGATGCGCCACGCCGTGACGTATCACTGGTCCTACAACGCCAATACCGACAAGGACCTGGCCGATTTCAACTCCAAGAAGTTCATCCCCGCCGCCATGGGCCCCGGCTCCATGCTGGACGTGAAGTACCACCGCACCACCCGCCCCTACGGCAACTTCTTCACCCTCGACGACCCCTGGGTGGACAACCCCTCGGCGGGCCTCTGGTCCAAGACGGCAGACGAGGACCTTCCCCGGTACGTCTTCAACTACGTCGGCCTCCGCAAGATGGTCTCGGTCCTTCTGGAGTGCTACTCCTGGGATCCCTTCAAGACCCGCGTGGAGACCCAGTACGCCTGCATCTACGGGTCCCTCACGGAGCTTGCCAAGCAGAAGGCGACCGTGGTCGACTTCGTCAACGACCTGACCGCGCGTGAAGAGGGACGCGAGAAGAACGGCCTCAACGGCGAAGTCGTCGTGCTGACCACCAGCCGGGACGTGACGGAGCTGATCGACATCGATTCCTACTGGCATGATCTCGTCCCCGGAACGGACTGGGACGGCAACCCCTGCATGGTCTGGTCGGCCGACCTCAGCAAGCCCCACACCTACAAGGACATGAAGCACGTGGCGACCTTCACGCCGGTCCTCTCCCGCGAGCTTCCCGCCTACTACCTCATCGAAGACGGCTGCGTCGAGGCGGTCCACGCCCTGCTGATCCACGACATCGAGGTTCACCGTCTGACGAAGGACGTCACCCTCGATGCCAAGACCTACCGGAACTTCACCCGCGACGTCGATCCCGACTTCGGCTTTTACGAGGGGCACACCCGGCGTCTCTACCTCAACGGCGAATGGACCCAGGAGACCGAGACGATTCCTGCCGGAACCTACGTCGTCAGCACCTCCCAGCGCCACGGCAAGCTCGCCGGCGTCCTGCTGGAGCCCGAGAGCAACGACGGCCTGGCCAGCTGGAACTTCTTCGACAACAAGATCTCGGCCAACAAGCGGCTCTACCCCGTGAAGAAGTCCCTTGCCGACTACGGCGTCATCGCCGGGGAGAACCTTGAGAAGATCACTCTCGATTCGGATCAGGCAGTCTCCTCGGACGGTTCCAGCGGCTGCAACATCGGCGTCTCTTCCGTCGCGCTGCTGGCCCTGGTGCCCCTGACACTGTTCGCGGCAGTGAAACTGCGTCACAACAGGTAAGGCCATAAATTGCGGCGCCGGGGCCAAACCCGGCGTCGTGTGAGGGTAAGGGAGGAGCTTGGTGACCTGAGCTCCTCCCTCTTTTTTCCGAGACCCGATCGTCAACCTTAAAGGGCTGAAGCGATCTGCACTGCCCTTCCGGTCCGACAAGATCGACACAAACCCCCTCCCCATCTCCTGCAGTAAAAGATATAATCAAAGAATTCCCTCTGGTATCTTTTCAGGATCTTGAATGTCGCCGTCGAGAGATATCGGGTGTGCTGGGCGTAACGCGAAAACAAAAAAGGAATAGAAAGAGAACATGGAGAGAGCTAGAATCGATACGGAACCAATAGTTAAGGGGGGATAAAAATGCGCAAGCCCTCGCCTTCCGATATGGATGAAATTGATTTAAAAATCATAGAAGAGCTGAAAAATAATTGCAAGATCTCTTATAAAAATCTGGGAGAAAAAGTTCAGATGTCGACCCCGACTGTTTATGAGAGGACTAAAAAGTTAGAAGAACGAGGCATTATACAAGGGTACCAGGCCAGCATCAATTATGCCCAGCTTGGATATACTATTCACGCCCTCATTCTTGTTAAAGTTGATAACTACACGATTGGAATACCTAAGTTTCTGGATAAAATAAAAGAGGTCCATAATTTTTGGATCGTCTCTGGAGAATTCAGCTACGTTGTTGAAGTTTACACACAGGACATTGATGAATTGAATGCCTTGGTCGATAGACTTTACCACAGGATAGGACGAACGACCCTCATGCTCATCTTGGATGGCACGAAAAAATCCTCTCTGCTATAGCAGACTAAGATCGGGGTCAGACCTGAAGATCGGGGTCAGGCCTACACTTTTGACAAGGAGAGTCATCTTGTCAAAAGTGTAGGCCTGACCCCGATCTTCAGGTCTGACCCCGATCTTCAGGTCTGACTTTAGCTTTACAGCACCAGCAGTCCCCAGATCATCGCGGCCACGATGACGGCGCCATCGGGGATCCGCCGTTTCATCCGCTGGAGCGTCCAGAAGACGGCGAAAAGCAGCGCCGTCTGGCCCACTCCCCAGGTGTAAGAGCGGCCGGGAAAGGCCCCGATCGTCGATGAGCTGGTCCTGAGAAAATTGATCAGAACGGAGACGAAGATGGCGATCAGCACGGGCAGGATATAAAGTGACATGGCCTGCATGGCGGGGGAGCGCTTGAGGCGGTCGAAAGAGGCGTAGGCCAACAGGGAGTTGGTGATTCCCGGCAGCACCATGACGACGACCATCAGCAGTCCCCCCAGGGCCGCCCAGACCGTCACGGCGGCGGGGGAGAGCCCCGTCACCGCCGTGGAGACACCGTTGTCGGCGATCCCGACCCCGGCCAGATCGCGGATCATGTCGAACCCCGAGATGGCCGCCAGTTTGGTCACGATGGGCGAGGGGAGGGAGTTGATGATGGCGAAATACTGCATCAGCCGCTCCTGGCTGTAGAGAAAGACGGGAGAACGGGGGCCCGCCAGCAGGTCGATGGCCAGAGGAATGAAGACAGGTCCGCCGCCGAAGGTCATGAGGCCCGTAAAGACCATCCCCCCCATGAGGCCGAGAAAGGCTCCCTGGCGGAGCAGCGGAGAGAGCAGAACCAGCCCGGCTCCGACGGGGAGGACGACGGCCCAGAGCCGCGCCAGGTCCCTCGCCGTCGTGCCCATCGTCGAAGGGAGGGCGTCGCCGTTCCCCTCGCAGGGGGGCGTCGCCGCGAGGGCCGCCACGGCCAGCCCCAGCAGAAGCAGCACCAGCGCGATCTTTGCCGGGAAGGGGATCACCCATCCCAGCTTC
>JAHDQY010000010.1 GCA_018433595.1 Synergistales bacterium | reverse complement strand
TCCTTCGTGGCCGTCTCCGACGGCGACATCCTGGCCCACTGCGCCCTGGAGATCACCGCCGGAGCCGATGACGTCGAACTGGGGATGGCCTTCGTCAAACCCCGCTACCGGGGGCGGGGCCTCCTGAAGGAGATGACGATCCATCTCACGGAGGAGGCCCGGCGGCGGGGCTACGGGAGCGCCTTCGTCCAGTCCGTCACCACCCACGAGGCCTCCCAGAAGGCGGCCCTCTCCTGGGGGTTTCTCCACAGCGCCCTTCTCGTCGGCTTCTTCGCCCCGTCGATGGATTTCCGCAAGCTCGCCGGAGCGAGTTGCCAGCGTCTGACCCTGGCCTACCAGCACCTCCCTCTGGACGCCCAAGAGGCCTACGCCGTCCATCTCCCTCCCCGGCATCGGGCCTTCATGGCCGAGCTCTACGACTCCCTCGGCCTGGAGCGGACCTTCGCCCCTCCCGCCGCCGGGCAAAGAGAGGGGCCGGGGCGGATGACGGCGGACCTGGCCGACGCCATCAACGCCGCCGTCATCGACGTCGAGGAGGCGGCCTCCGGGACGGAGGCCCACCTGCACCACCTGGTCCGTCAGTTCTGTCTGCGGCGGACCGACGCCGTCCTCGTCCGGCTCAACCTGGAAGACCCCGCCACACCGGCACTGACCGAGTCTCTGGAGCGGCGGGGCTTCTTCTTCTGCGGGATTCTCCCCCGCCGACAGGGCGACAGGCTGGCCCTGATCTATCTCAACAACTGCTCCGTCGATTTCGGGACCGTCGCCGTCGCCGGCGAGAGGGGCCAGCGGCTAGCCGACTACATCCGGCCCCTGGCCGAAGACCGAGAGGAGGCTTGACCATGACCGCCCTGGAACGACTCTGCAACCTGGAAAATCCCTTTCTCCCCCCGGAGGAGACGGCGGATCTCTTCGTCGAGGCCTTTCGCGAGAGCGTCCTGACCCAGAGAGAGGTCCATCCCTTCCTGAGAGAGATGGACGCATCCCGGAACTTCGACCCCGCCGCCATCGCCTCCGTCGCCGACGCCCTCTCCCTCCCCCCTCTCTTCGTGGGGACGCTCAAGCTTCACGACTTCCTCTCCGTCGCTCCCGAAGAGGTCGTTCTGACCCTGACCAGCTCGGGCACGTCGGGCCAGCGCACGAAGCTCCATTTCGACGCCTCGAGCCTCCGGCGGATGGAGACCCTGTCGCGGAACATCTTTTCGGCCCTGGGATTCTGCTCCGAAAGGGCCGCTCACTACCTGCTCTTCAGCTACGACCGGTCGGAGGCCTCCGACGTGGGGACGAGCTGGAGCACGGAACAGAAGATGGCCTGCGCCCCCGCCGCGAGCGTCCACTGGCTCCTGCGGCGCGACAAGAACGGAGCCTTCGCCTTCGACGTCGAAGCCGCGGCCCGCCTCATCGTCGAACTGGCCCCCGACGGCCCCCTGCGCTTTCTCGGCTTCCCCGCCTTCATGCACCGGGCTCTCACCGAGGCCAAGCGGCTCCGGCCGGGCCTGGCCCTCGACCCCGAGAGCTTCGTCATCGCCGGGGGCGGCTGGAAAAACCACAGCGGCGAGCCGATGAGGCAGCGCGATTTCGCCCTCTTCGTCGAAAAAAGCTCAGGGCTGCCCGCGGAAGGCGTCCGCGACGTCTTCGGCATGGCCGAACACGGCATCCCCTACGGAGCCTGCCCCCTGGGCCATCACCACGTCCCGGCCTGCTCACGGCTGGCCGTCGTCGACCCGCTGACCCTCCAGCCTCTCGGTTTCGGCCGTGAGGGGCTCCTTCTCCTCCTCTCTCCCTGGAACGGCGCCCAGCCGAACCAGTCGATCCTCTCCACCGACGTGGCCGTCCTCGGCGGAAACTGCCCCTGCGGCCTTCCGGGGAGCTACATCGCCTCGGTCCGTCGCGGCGGCACCCGCAAGCACAAAGGGTGCGCCATCGCCGCCCAGGAGATCCTCGACCGGATGGCCCGACACCCCTCATGAGCGGAACCGGCGGCCATCCCCTGGCCCTCTTCCCCGATTTCCGGAAGTTCTTCATCGGACGGTTCGTCTCCGCCGTAGGCGACAAGTTCTTCTCCATCGCCCTGGCCTGGTGGGTCGTCAGCTCCGGCGGCGAGAACGGCAGCCTCCACCTGGGCCTGCTCATGGCCACGACGATGGCGCCGATCGTCCTCTTCGGCCCCTTCATGGGGACCCTGGCCGACCGCTTTCACCGCAAAGGCTGCATGATCGCCGCCGACGTCGTCCGCCTGGGCCTTCTGCTGCTCCTCTCGGCGCTGCTGGCCTCCGATCGCCTGTCGCTGCCCCGTCTCTACCTGCTCGTCTTCGCCATCTCCCTCTTCATGCCTCTTTTCGAGGCCGCCGCCAACAGCTCGCTGGAGGCCCTCACCGACAGGGAGCACGTGGCGGCGGCGGCGGCCGTCAACTCGACGGCCTTCCAGTTCTCCTCCGTCATCGGCGCCGCCCTGGGCGGGGCGGCCCTGGCGGCCCTGGGGCCGCTGGGAGCCTTCCTTTTCGACGGCGGAACCTTCTGCCTCTCCCTCGTCCTGATCCTGGCCGTGACGACGGACCTCTCGGCCCCCGGACGCCAGGGACCTCGCCGGAGCTACGGCCGGGAGATGCTCGAAGGAATGGACTATCTCCGGGAGAACCGTCCCGTCGCCCTGCTTCTGGCCCTCTTCGGCGCCTTCAACTTCTTCTTCTCGCCGCTGCTCCTCTCCATTCCGCTGGCGGTGCGCAACATCCTCGGCGAGGGGCCTCTCTGGGTCGGCCTCTTCGAGGGAAGCCTCGCCCTGGGAGCCCTTCTTTCGGCCCTTTTCCTGAGCCTCCGCCCCTTCGTCAATCCCTACGGAAGGATGACGGGAGGCCTTTTCGCCGTCGCCGCCGCCATCGCTCTCTTCGGCATCGCCGGACATCGGGAGGTGATGACGGCCTCCCTCTTCGTCGCCGGGCTGGGGCTCGGTACCGTCAACGCCACGGCGCCGGCCCTCTTCCAGAAGGTCGTTCCCGACGCCGTCAAGGGACGGTTCTTCGCCCTCCTGACGGCCGTCTGCTACGCCGTCATGCCCCTGGCCTTCATCCTTTTCGGCTTCCTCAACCATGTCGTACCCCTCCCCCTTTTGCTGGCCGCCAACGGAGGAGGCGCCCTGATCCTGGCCCTCTGGGCCGTCAGGCTCCCCCGCATCGCCGTCGGGGAAAACCCGCCGACGGAGGCGGAGGCGAAGGGGTAGACGGCTCCGACGATCTTGAAGGAACCGCTCAGGCAACGCCATCTTCAGTGTCGTTCCTTACTTAAGGAGGATTCTCATGGGATTCCGCAACGGCAGCATCCTGGCACCCATCCTTGTCGCTTCGGCCGTCGCCGCCTTCGCCTCTCTCCCCCTAGAAGCCGCCTGGGCCCCGATGAACCCGTCCTTCGTCGAAACCCTGCAGGAAGAGGCGTTCAAGGCGGCGGAAACGTCGGCACTTCGGGGGCGCACCCCTTCGCCGGTGGATCTGAGCCACCTCGCCGGAAGGCGTTTCTTCGGAGCCGAAACGTTTGAGAGAGCCGCAGCCCTCCCCGCCTCCTACGACCTTCGCGCCCTGGGCTGCGTGACGCCCGTCAGGGACCAGGCCCCCTACGGAAGCTGCTGGACCTTCTCGGCCCTGGCCTCGCTGGAGTCGTCGGCCCTCCGGGCCGGCCTGAAGGCCCCCGACTACGCCGAGATGCACCTGGGCTACTTCGGCTACATCGACCAGTCGCCCTCGCTGCCGGGCTTCAACGACGTAACGTCAGAGGACGTGGAGCTTCAGGATCTGATGGACTTCGGCGGCAACGACTTTCAGGCCGTCGCCCTTCTGGCCCGGGGGACGGGCGCCGTCGACGAGACCGACGCCCCCTACGGAGAACCCCCTCGACTCGACATCTCCCTCTCGCGCCGGCTGGAGCGGGTCTGCAACTTCTACCGCGACCCCGACGCCTTCTACCCCGAGGCCGACATCGAGAACATCAAGGGGGCGCTCATGGCCTACGGCGCCGTCTCCGTCGGCGTCTACGCCGGCGATCCCCTGACGGGCGACTGGAGCCGTTCGCCCTACTTCAACGCCGAGACGAGCGCCTCCTTCACTCCCGCCGGCAACCCCGACGGACTGGAAGTCGGCCGGGCCAACCATGCCGTCACCATCGTCGGCTGGGACGACGGCTACCCCCGGGAGAACTTCAACCCCCTCAACAGGCCGGAGAAAGGCGGTGCCTGGATTGTCAAGAACAGCTGGGGCACCCGCTGGGGCGACGGAGGCTATTTCTATCTCTCCTACGAGGACGCCGTCCTCGACACGGGCGCGGCCTATGTGGGAGGACCCGCCGACATAGGTGTCAGGATCTACCAGCACGATCCCCTGGGCTGGATCTCCTCCTACTCCCCTTCCGGCGAAGGGGAAGAGACGGCCTGGCTCGCCAATCGCTTCGCCGCCGTCGAGACGGGAAAGATCGAGGCCATCTCCCTCTACGCCGGCGGCGTCGGCAACGCCGCCGAAATCCACGTCTACACCGGGGGCGACGGCGCTCCGCGGTCGGGGACGCTCGTCATCGACGGTCAGAAGGCCCTGCCGGACGTGCCGGGCTATCATCGGGTAACCCTCGACAAGCCCGTCTACATCCCGGCCGGGGAGACTTTTTCCGTCGTCGTCCGCCTGACCACGCCGGGCTACCCCTTCCCCGTGGCCGTCGAAAAGGCGATCGTCGGCTACTCCGACAAGGCGGCGGCAGGGAGGGGAGAAAGCTTCGTCTCCGCCAACGGCATCACCTGGACGGACCTGACCGACATCGAAGCCACGGCCAACGTCTGCCTCAAGGCCTTCGCCCGGTCCCCCTCTTCGCCCGTCGTCTCGACCGACATCGTCGCCTCCGAGGATCTCGCGGCGAGGGCCGACTTCGATTTCGCCGTCCTGGCCTCAGCCTTCGACGAGGAGGCCCTTCTGGATCTCCTCGGGACCCCCTCGGGCCGGCTGGAGATCTCTTCCGCCGATCTCATCAGCGCCGTAAGCTGGACTCTCGCCGGCGAGGGCGCCGAGATCGGCCTAGACGAAGAGGAGTTCGCCTCGCCGTCCGGCACGATCCGCAAGGCGGCCCTTCTCGCGTTCAATCACCGCCGGGGGCTCTACGAACCTCTCGAGGCCCCGGAACCGCAGGCCGCTTCGGTCACCGTCAGGGACGGAGGCCCCTACGACGGCGACGGCGCCATCGACGGGACCCTGACGGACCTTCGCCTCCTCCGCCTGGCGGCCCGGGCCGAACTCCCGTCACCGGACTCCGGAGGCGGCTGCGCCCTCGGCTTCGCTCCGGCGGCCCTGCTGCTTGTCGTTCCCGCTTTCCTGTTTCGGGTGAAACGGTAATCGAAGGAGATCTTGACATGAAGCGCATCCTTTTCGCGGTGTCCCTGCTGATTCTCCTTTCCGGGCCGACGGCCGCTCCGGCCCTGCCCCTCCTTGCCGACGAGGAGCTGGCGGGGCAGACGATGATCGTCTTCTTCCGCGGCGACGAACTCGACGAAGCGACCTGGCGGCGCCTGGACCGGATCCGCCCCGGCGGAGTCATCCTCTACAGCACGTCAGGCAACGTCAAGGACGCCGGCCAGGTGGCCCGCCTGGTCGACGACCTCCAGCACCGCGCCTCGCACTGGGCCCTGCCGCCCTTCGTGGCCGTCGATCAGGAGGGAGGCAGGGTGAACCGCCTCACCGAGGGCGTCGTCGCCTTCCCCGGAGCGATGGCTCTCGGCGCGACCGGAGACGAGGTCCTCTCGGGCCGCGTCGCCCGGGCCACGGCGGAGCAGCTCCGCGAGCTGGGCATCACCTTCGACTTCGCCCCCGTGGCCGACGTCAACGTCAACGCCGCCAACCCCGTCATCGGCGTCCGCTCCTTCGGCTCCGACGCCGATGAGACGGCCCGCCTGGCCTCGGCCTGGATCGGCCCCTTCGCCGAGTCGGGCGTCCTCTGCTCGGCCAAGCACTTCCCCGGCCACGGCGACACCGATGTCGACTCCCATCTGGGCCTCCCCAGGATCCCCCACAGCCGGAGCCGGATGGAGGCCGTCGAGCTTCTTCCCTTCCGCCGCATGATCGACGCCGGCGTTCCGGCCGTCATGACGGCCCACGTCGTCGTTCCCGCCCTGGAGAGGGACGGAGTCCCCGCCAGCTTCTCCCGGGCCATCCTCCAGGAACTCCTCCGGGAGGAGCTGGGATTTCGGGGACTCATCGTCAGCGACTCCCTCGGCATGGGCGCCCTCGACAGAGAGTGGGGCATCGTCGAATCGGCCCTGCGCTCCCTCGAAGCCGGAGCGGACCTGCTCGTTCTTGGCGCCGACAGGGGGCACGAGCCGGAAGAGCAGACCGCCGTCCACGAGGCCCTCGTGGAGGCCCTCCGGTCGGGGCGGCTCGACCGCGATCGCCTTGAGGCCTCCCTTGCCCGTATCGCCGCCGCCAAAGAGGCCCTGGGCCTCTTTAACGACGCCCGGCCCCGCCTTTTCGGCCCCACCGCCACCGACGCGAGAGAGGCCCTGGCCAGGGAGGTCGCCGAGCGGGCCCTCACCCTTCTCCGCGGCGACGGATCGCTCCCCCTGAAAGGCCCCGTTCCCTTTCTCTTTCCCCGGCAGCGGGAGGAACGGCTCCGGCCCCTCACGGCGGCCTGCCCTCTGCTGAAGCCCGTCGCCTACTCCGAAGAGGCTCCTGAAGAGGAGCGCCTCCGGCTTATCGAGGCCCTCGAAGACGAGCCTCTGATCGTCGCCGCCGCCTACGATCTCAACAGGAAGCCCGAAACGGCCGGTCTCCTCGCCGCCCTCGACGAAAGGCGCCTCCTTCTCCTCTCTCTGGGAGGCCCCTACGACCTGACGGCCCTTCCCGACGCCGCCTCGGCCCTGGCCGCCTACGGCGACGACAGGGCCACCCTGGAGGCGCTCTCCCGGCTTCTCCTGGGCCGCATCCCCCCTCGGGGACGCCTTCCCGTCGATCTGCCGGGCCTCCTTCCCCGAGGCTGGGGCCTCCAGGCTTTTCCGGCCCCGTGCCCTTCCCGCACCGGTACGCTTTGAGGTAAACTTAAATGATGGAAAACATGACCCCTGGAGGGATGGCCCCGTGAAGCTGGAACGAACCGTTCAGGACGACAAAACCGTCGTGACCGTAGTCGGCAGGCTGGACGCCATGACGGCGCCCGACTTCGAGAAGGAGAGCCTCGCCTGGGTCGAAGGCGGCGATCGAAAGATCCTCCTTGACCTGGCCGATCTCGAGTACATCAGCAGCGCCGGACTCCGGGCCATCCTGGCCCTGGCCAAGAGGGCCCGAGCCTCCGGCGGCGCCGTAACCGTCTGTTCCATGAAGGGGATGGTGGCCGAGGTCTTCGCCATCTCCGGCTTCGACGCCTTTCTCCCCGTCGCCGCCGACCGAGAGGGCGGGCTTGAGGCCTTCTGACCATGGAGCTCGTCGAGGAGCGGGTCTTCGAGGCGGAAAGGGGAAACATCGGCGACATCACCGCCTTCGTGACGGCCACAGCCGAAAGGAAGGACATCCCTTCCGGGCGGCTGCCCCATCTGGAGCTGGCCCTGGAGGAGGCTCTCGTGAACATCTGCACCTACGCCTACAGAAAACCGCCCCGTGAGGTGACGGTGCGCCTTCTCGAGGACGAAAGACGCTTTTCCGTCGAACTCGTCGACGAGGGGATCCCCTTCGATCCCCTCGAAGAGGCGCCACAACCGGATCTCGCCGCCCCCCTGGAGGAACGTTCCGCCGGGGGGCTGGGCGTTCTCCTCATCCGCCGCGTCACCGACGAGGTCCATTACCGCCGGGAGGGAGGCCGCAACATTCTGGCCCTCGTCATCAACCGGGAGCGCCGAACCCCTTGAACCGGAGCGGCGTCGCCCTGCTCGTCGGTCTTCTCATCATCGGCCTCGTCGCCCCGGCCCGTGCCTTCACGACGGTCCGGGTCGCCTTGCAGTGGGTCCCCCAGGCCCAGTTCGCCGGCTGCTACGTCGCCTTCGAAAAGGGCTTCTACCTCAGCCGGGGGCTTGACGTCATCCTTCTGCCGGGAGGACCGAACCGGGATCCCCTGGAGGCGATCCTCGACGGAAAGGCCGACGTGGGGACGTTCTTCCTCTCGGCGGCCCTCCTCTACCGCGATCGCGGCGTCCCTCTCGTTCATCTCGGCCAGATCGTCCGACGCTCCCATCAGATTCTCGTCGCCTGGAAGGAGCGGGGCATCGAGACGCCGGACGATCTCGACGGCCGGCCGATGAGCCTTTGGGGCGACGCCTTCCGGGGCGGCTACCTCGCCCTTTTCGAAGACCGTGACATCCGACCCCGCCTGGTCCCCCAGCACTATTCGGTGAACCTCTTCCGGCGGGGCCATGTCGATGCCTGCTCCGCCATGAGCTACAACGAGCTGCATCTTCTTTTCCTCTCGGGCATCGAAGAGACGGCGTTGACCGTCCTCGATCTCTCCCGCGAGGGCTACGATTTCCCCGAAGACGGCCTCTACGCGCTCCCCGATTTCGCCGGCAGCCGGCCCCAGGCCTGCCGCGATCTTCTCGAAGCCACCCTGGAGGGATGGCGCTACGCCGCCGAAAACCCCGAAGAGGCCCTCGACATCGTCATGGCCTACGCGCGACGGGACAACATCCCCACCAACAGGCCCCATCAGCGATGGATGCTGGAAACGATCCTCCCGGCCATCCTTGAAGAGCCCATGGGAGTCCTCTCCGAGGAGGCCTACAGCCACACGGCCTCGACGCTGCGGCGCGTCGGCCTCATCGACGGAGCCCCCTCCTTCGAGGCCTTCCGGGGAGAGGAAAAACCGTGAGGTTCCGGGGAAGCCTGGCCGGGAAGCTTCTTCTCTGGGGGGTTCTCGGCTCAGGGCTGGTTCTTCTGGCCGTCATCGCCTCAGGTTACCTCCGGGCCCGGACCCTTCTGGAAAAGGAGCTTGAAGGGAAGGCGGTGGAGCTGGCCCAGGCGACGGCGAACCGCATGGCCATCGTCACCGAAGCCATGGAACGAACGACCGAGACCGTCGCCGACATCGTCGGCCGCGTCCTTCTTCCCGCCGGAGAGCTGGAAGATCTGCTGAAGCGGACCGTCGAGAGGAATCCCGAGATCTTCGGATCGGCCCTGGTCCTCGAAAGGGGCGGCGTTCTCCCCATCGCCCCCTACGTCTACCGCGACGGGGGAAACCTCTCCACGACGAGCCTCGCCGGTGAGGCCTACCGTTTCCAGACCCAGGACTGGTACCTTCTGCCCCGATACGCGGGAACGCCTCAGTGGAGCGAGCCCTATTACGACGAGGGGGGAGGCGGCACCCTCATGGCGACCTACTCCGCCCCTCTTTGCAGCACGAACGGGGCCTTCATCGGCGTCGCCACGGCCGACATCTCCCTCCGGTGGCTCACGGCCCGGCTCTCCTCCCTCCCCCTGCTGGGACGGGAAGGCTTCGCCTTCCTCATCTCCTCTCAGGGGACCGTCATCGCTCACCCCGACAGCGACTTCATCATGAACGAGACCCTCTTCAGCCTGGCAGCGACCTGGCAGGACAGGGAGCTGGCCGCCCTGGGCCGGCGCATGATCGGCGGCGAACGGGGTTTTTCCCCGGCCTCCCTGGCCGGAAAGGCCGGCTGGCTCGCCTTCGCCCCCGTCGGCGATACGGGATGGTCCCTTGCCGCCTTCTTCCCCCGAAGCGAGCTCCTGCGGGACGTGGCGGCCCTGAGCCGCGCCCAGGGAACGGCCGCCTTCGCAGGCATTCTCCTCCTTCTGGCCGTCACCTGGCTTCTGGCCCGCTCCGTCACGGGGCCCCTGAGGGCCCTCGACGGAGCCGTCCAGGCCCTGGCCGGAGGTGACGCCGCGGCCCCTCTCCCCACGCCTCGGGGCGACGACGAGGTCTCCCGGCTGACGGCCTCCTTCGCCTCCATGAGAGAGGAGCTTGAGAGCTACATGGCCGAGCTCGCCCGGACGGCCCGGGCCCGGGAACGCATCGAAAGCGAGCTGCGCATCGGACGGGCCATCCAGATGAGCCTCATCCCCAAGACTTTCCCCCCCTTTCCCGAGAGAAGGGAGTTCGCCCTCCACGCCCTTCTCGAACCGGCCCGGGAGGTGGGCGGCGACTTCTACGACTTCTTCATGACCGACGAGGACCACCTCTGTCTCGCCGTGGGCGACGTCTCGGGCAAGGGAGTCCCGGCGGCCCTCTTCATGGCCGTCACCAGGACCTTCCTCAAGGCTCTCTCGCGGGAGGAGACGTCGCCGTCACGCATCCTGGAGCGGCTCAACGACGAGCTGGCCGAAGGCAACGACGCCTCCATGTTCGTGACCCTCTTCCTCGGCGTCGTCGACCTGCGCGACGGGCGCCTCCGCTACGCCTCGGGGGGGCACCCTTCACCCCTCCTCTCCCGCCCCGACGGGACCGTCACGGCCCTGCCCCGTCCCCGAGGCCCCCTCGTGGGAGCCCTGGAGGGGATGACCTTCGACGAAGGCGAAAGGCTCCTCCTGAGCCGGGAGCGTTTCCTGGCCTTCACCGACGGCGTCACCGAGGCCATGACGGCCGACGGGGAACTTTTCGGCGACGACCGGACCGCTTCGGCCCTCTCGGACCTCGCCCCGGCCTCCTGCCGGGAGGTCGTCGACGGCCTGCGCCGGCGCCTCGCCGCCTTCACCGGGGAGGCGGAGCAGTCCGATGACATCACCCTCCTCGTCTTCGAATACCTGGGGCCGAAAGGAAAGGCGCCGTGAAAATCGCCGCCAAGGTGGGCCTGAGCCTCCTCGCCGTCTTTCTCATCGTCCTCGCCTTCCTCTCGGGGCTCCTCTCGAGCCACGGGGCGGAACACCTGGCCGCCGTCGAAGAGGAGCGGACCCAGGGCGCCGTCCGGCGGCTTCAGGACCTGATCCGCTACCAGGCCGAAAGCCTGCTCGCCTACGCCGTCGACATCGCCCGCTGGGACGCCACCTGCGACTTCCTCTCCGGCGGCGAACCGGACAGAACCTACCTGGAGAGCGACCTCCCCGACGAATCGATGGGAATCGACTTCGTCCTCTTCTACGACGACGGAGACCGCCTCTATCACGGGGAGGTTCTCGACGAGAGGGGCACGGGGCACCTCGAAGAGCTAAAAGAGGAGGTCGAAAACCTCCTTCCCGCTCTGAGAGAGGGGGAACGAAACCTCAGCGGCCTTCTCCGCCTCGACAACGGCGTCGCCCTGACGGCCTTCTCGCCCATCAGAAACAGCAGGAGCGAGAAAGAAGACCGGGGGACCCTCGTCCTGGCCCGCCTCATCGACGACGAGATCCCCCAGCTCTCGCTTCTGACGGGACTCTCGCTCAACCTCACCCCCCTTAACGACGGAACCGACGGGGAAAACCGCGCCCTGACGAGACGTCTCCTCGCGGAACCCGGCCGCCCCCTCATCAAGCGCCGCAAAGACGACGTCACGGCGACGACGCTGCTTTTCGATCTCCAAGGCCGTCCCGCCTTCCTCGCCTCCATCCGCCTCGCATCGGACCTCCGCTCCCGCTACAAGGCCGACGCCGTCGGCCTCATCGCCTCCCTGACCGTCGCCTTCCTGGCCCTCCTGACGGCTTCGTTCGTCCTCTTCCACCGCCTCGTCCTGGTACGGCTCCAGCGCGTCCGGGGAGAGATGGAGCGGATCGCCGCATCGCCCCACCTCCAGGGACAGCTCACCGAGGAGGGCGGCGACGAAATGGCCGACCTGGCCCGCCGCGGCAACGCCCTCATCACGGCCCTCGTCGAAGCCCGCAACAGCGAGCGGCGGACAAGCCAGCTCTTCCGCTCCCTCGTGGACAACATCCCCGGCATCGTCTACCGAAGCCGGGATGACGCCAACTGGACCAAGGAGTACCTCAACGGCGCCTTCGAGGAGCTGACCGGCTACGGCGTCACCGAATTCCTCCTCAACGAGGAGCGCTCCTTCGCCGAAATCATCCACCCCGACGACCGAAACGCCGTCCGGGAGGGCGCCAAGCTCTGCCGAAACGAGAGGCGCCCCTTCGCCCTGACCTACCGGATTCTCCGCCGCGACGGCTCCATCCGATGGGTCTTCGACAAGGGGCAGTTCCTCTACGATCCGACGGCGTCGGCCTTCTGGTTCGACGGCGTCATCCTGGACATCACCGAACGCAAGAAGCTGGAGGAACAGCTGCTTCACCTGAGCCTTCACGACGGACTGACGGGGCTTTACAACCGAACCTTCTTCGAGGAGCAGGCCGCCCTCTACGAGGACGGGCGCTACGACCCCCTGGCCGTCGTCACCATCGACGTCGACGGGCTGAAGACCGTCAACGACGCTCTGGGACACGGCGCCGGCGACGATCTTCTCCGCCGGGCCGCATCGGTCCTGAGACGGTCTTTCCGAGACTCCGACATCATCGCCCGCTGCGGCGGCGACGAGTTTTTCGTCCTTCTCCCCCACTGCAGCGCCCCGGGGCTGAGACTCGTCCTGGAGCGCCTCAACGACGCCCTGGAGGCCGCCGTCGACGACGGTGCAACGGCCCCTCTCTTTCTCTCCGTCGGCTGGGCCTGGCGCGAGCGGGGCGGGAGGACCCTGGCCCAGCTCATCGCCGACGCGGACAACGCGATGTACCGATCCAAAGCGGCCCATTCGGGCCGGATGGCGGCCCGCTTCCGCAAAAACATCGAGACCCTTCTGGAAAAGCGCGACGGCCTTGACGACGGCCATCAGCGGCGCCTGACCCTGATCCTCGACGCCTTGGCCGACGGGCTGAAACTGGAGGGCGCCCATCGGCATCGTCTCGCCCTTCTGGCCCGTTACCACGACCTGGGCAAGGCCGCCGTCAACGACGAAATCGACGAGAGACGACACCACGCCGACGTCGGGGCCCGGATAGCCCGGATCTGGCCCGACCTGGCGCCCCTGGCCGAAGCCATCGGCAGCCATCACGAACGGTGGGACGGCCGAGGCCGCCCTCAAGGACTCACAGGCGACGCGATTCCCCTGGAGGCCCGTCTTCTGGCCGTCGCCCTGGCCTACGAGGAGCGACGATCGGGGCGGAAGGGTTCCCCTCTGGGCACACTGGAGGCCCTGGCGGAAATCGAGGCCGAATCGGGCAAGGCCTTTGACCCTGCCGTCGTCGACGCCTTCCTCGGTCTGGACGCGGCCTCGCTGGACCGGGCATTCGACGTCGTCCTGTCACCGGCGGAAAAAGCCGCCACGATCGACATCTTTCATAAGGAGGGATCTCCATGACCCGCGTCACCACCCTTCCCCTCTACGAAGAGGGAAAGCACGCCTTCTGCCTCCTCGGATGGGAGGAACAGGAAGAGGAGGGCGTCGTCCAGACGAACCAGTATCTTTTGACCTCCGGCGAAGAGGCCGTCCTCTTCGATCCCGGAGGCGCCCACGTCTTTCCCCAGGTCCTGGCCAACGTGGCCGAGCGCGTCGATCCGGAAGACATCCGCCACATCTTCTACTCCCATCAGGACCCCGACGTCTCCTCGGGGATCACCCTCTGGCTCTCCATCGCCCCCAGATCCCAGGTCCACATCAGCAGCCTCTGGACCCGCTTCCTCCCCCACTTCGGCATTTACGACCAGAGGCGGATCACGCCCATCGCCGATCAGGGAGGAGCGCTGACCCTGAAAAGCGGCGACGTCATCGACCTGATACCGGCCCATTTCCTCCACTCGACGGGTCAGTTCTGCGCCTACGACAGGCGCTCGAAGATTCTCTTTTCCGGCGACATCGGCGCCGCCATCTTTCCGCCCGGCAAACGCTACCCCTTCGTCGAAAACTTCGATGACCACGTCCGGTACATGGAGGGCTTCCATCGCCGCTACATGGCCTCCAATACCGCCTGCCGCCGCTGGGTCGACCTGGTGGAGCGCCATGACATCGCAGCCATTGCCCCCCAGCACGGCGCCATCATGAAGGGGGAGGCCGCCAGGCGCTTTCTGGCCTGGTTCCGGGAACTGCGCTGCGGCGTCGACATCATCGACGAATGGCTCGGCAAGGGAACACCGGCCATCGTCGGACGCCGTTAGGGGGAGAGGCGCATGGCGGCTCAAAACAAACTCATCAAGACCCTTTCGTCTGCCTTTTTCGCCGGCTCGCTTCTCAACTCCTTCATGGCCAAGCTCGACTCCGTCCTGGTACGGCGCGTCGTCATCGTCCAGAAGGAGCTCGCCCGGATCGCCGTCCGATTCCGCGATCTCTCGGAAAAGCTGAGGCGGACAGTCACCGAGTTCGTCGCCAGCAGCGACGAGGCTCGGAAGGGAATCGAGGAGATCAACGGCCTCCATGCCCGCCTGGAGGAGGAGCTTCAGAAATCCGGCACCGACCTGGCCAACATGAATGACGACGTGAATCGCACCGTCGAGGTCACCTTCGAGACCCTCAACTCCTTCAAGGAGATCGAGAAGATGTCCAAGACCATCCAGAACATCGCCAAGCAGACGAACCTTCTGGCCCTGAACGCCTCCATCGAGGCCGCCAGGGCCGGCGAACACGGCCGGGGATTCGCCATCGTCGCCTCGGAGGTCCAGAAGCTGGCCGTCGAAACGAAGGTCTCCTCCGAAGCCATCTCGGCCCAGGTCGGGGAGATCTCCCGTTCGGTGACCCTGGCCATGGAGAACGTCCAGAAGGTGAGCGAAATGTTCGGCGTCATCCGAACTTCGCTGGACACCTTCATGACCTTCTTGGACCGCAATCAGGTCTTCATGGGCCGCATCACCGAGATCATGGAGCGCTCCGGCGCTCAGGTCGGAGAGGGGTCGGAGGAGATGTCTCGTTCCGTCGTCGTCCTCGAAGAGGCCATCAAACGCTTCGACGCCATGACCGCCATCATCTCCTCCGTCGTCCGGGCCCAGACGAACCTGAAGGAGATCAAGCTGTAGCCCAGACTCCCGCCGTGACCCTGCGCCGGGGGGAGAGCCTTAAGGCTCTCCCCCCGGCTTTTTCTACAAGACCGCCCCCTCAGATCCCCTCGTTATCAGCCTTTAATAATGAACAACTCGACAGATTGATTTAACGCTTCCTTCTCTTGAATATATTGAATAGATGCTCTATCATTGATAATTATAATGTTTTATTTTTTCTGTCCGCCTGGAGGCGGCGCCTTGAAGACGCGGCCTCGTCTTCAAGGCGGAAAACCAGCCAGGGAGGGGACGATAACGATGACGATACGCACCAAGCTCTGGGCCATGGCCCTTGCCGTCGCCCTGCTCATCTCCGCCATGACCGGAGTGGGCTACGTGAAAAGCCGCTCCGCCATGGAAAACCAGCTCAACGCCGTCGGAGTCGAGACGGCGGCCACGGTGACCCACGGCGGAGCACTCTACTTCGAGCGCCTCGAAATGGCCCTGGCCAACATCCGAGAGGGAGTCCTCCAGCTCCGTGAGGCCGGGTTCGGACGGACGGCGGAGGAGCTCCAGCCCCACATGGCCCGCTACACCGAGGGGAACAAGGCCTTCGGCGTCAAAGACGTGTTTTTCGCCTTCGAAGGGCTTAAAGGCGCCGAAAGCTTCTCCGACGGCACGGGGTGGGTACCGGCGGACGATTACGATCCGACAGTCCGGTCCTGGTACCGTCAGGCCGCCGACTCCGGAAAAATGATCATCTCCGACCCCTACCAGGACGGCATCACGGGCAGGATGGTCGTCAGCCTCGCCGCCCCTTTCAAGGAGAAGGGGAAGCTCGTCGGCGTCATCGGCCTCGACGTGGAGACGACGGCGCTGAACGCCTTCATCGTCAATCAGAAAATCCTGGGCAAGGGCTTCGGACTCCTCGTCGACGGTTCGGGGAACGTCATCGCCGCCCCCGACGAGGGATGGATCATGAAAGAGAACATCGTCAGGATCTCTTCCGTCGTCACCGATGAGATGGAGAGGCTGGGCCGCAGGATGCTGGCCGGCGAATCGGGTTTCGGAGACTACCGCTCCCCCCTCGACAGCCGAGAGAAACGGCTGTTTTTCGCCCCCACCGGGAAAGGCCTTTTCCTGGCCCTGGAGTACCCCGTCGCCGAGATCCACGCCGCCGTGGAGGCCCTGACGCGCACTCAGGCCCTGCTGGGGGTCTCGGCCCTGATCATCGCCCTGGCTCTGATCATCGTCATCTCCAGGGGCATCCAGAAGTCCCTGGCACGGCTGCTGGAGACGACGGACAGAATCAGCGGCGGCGACCTGACAGCCCGCTACGAGGGGCGGGACCGCGATGAGCTGGACCGGATCGGAACGGCCCTGAACGGCATGGTCGCCGGCCTTCGGAAGCTGGTCGAAAACGCCGACGGGGCGGCCCGCGACACCCTGGACCGAGCCGAGTCCCTGGCGGCCTTCTCGGAAGAGACGGTGGCCTCCATGGAGGAAATCCGAGGCTCCATGGACCAGATGGCCGGACAGTTCCAAGCCAATGCCGCCGACCTGGAAGAAACCAACGCCGGCGTCGAGGAGATAGCCAGCGCTTCCCACACCACGGCCCAAGCCGCCTCGGAAGGGGCCGAAGGAGCCGCCAGGACCCGGGAGATGACCGAATCGGCCGTCGAGGAAGTCACGGGCGTCATCGCCGATATCGTCAATGTGGAGACGGTCTCCGCCGACAACGTCGCCAAGGCGGCCCTTCTCGAAGAGGCCGTCCGCCGGATCACCGGGTTCGTCAGCTCGATCACCTCCATCGCCGACCAGACGAACCTGCTGGCGCTGAACGCCGCCATCGAGGCCGCCCGGGCCGGCGAACACGGGCGGGGATTCGCCGTCGTCGCCGAAGAGGTCCGCAAGCTGGCCGAAGAGTCGGGGCAGGCCGCCAAGGAGATCAACGCCCTCATCGTCACCCTCCGCGAGCACTCGTCAGGCTCCGTGGCCGCCTCAAGGCGGGCCACGGAGATCCTCGAAGAGACCGCCCGGCGGGCCCGGAAGGCCCGGGAAGGGCTCAAGCGGAGCGCCGACGAAATCGCCGGGACCCTCGATGCCATGCAGAACCTGGCGGCCGTCGCCGAGGAACAGGCCGCCTCAAGCGGCGAAATGGCGACGGCCGTCGACGCCGTCGCCAGGGGAACGGCGACGATGGCGGAAACGGTCCAAACCGTGCGCAAAGCCACCGAAGAGACCTCCGGGGCCTCCGAGTCCATCGCCCGCGAGGCGCAGATTCTCTCCGAAACGGCTCGTGAGCTCCAGAGCCTGCTGGGACACTTCCGTCTTGAGGGAGACGGCCCATCCGGTCTCATCCCCATCGGAAAAAGAAGCTGAAGCCGACCGTCGCAAACGAGAAGGAGGAGCCTTGAGGCTCCCCCTTCTCACCGCTTTTCTCGGATCTGGCCGCCTCGCAGGGCCTCAGCCGGTCTCCCGCTCGGGGAAACGGCCAAATATGGAGGCGAGCTCGTCGCCCCGTCGGCGGAGGATCTCGAGAAGGCGGGGATCGAAATGCTCCGGCCCGACGCGGCCGTCGCCTTCCAGGAGAATCTCCAGGGCCCTCTCGTGGCTGAAGGAGGGCTTGTAGCTCCGCTTCGAACGGAGCGCGTCATAGACATCGCAGACGGCCACGATCCGCCCCTCCAGGGGGATGGCCTCGCCGGCGAGCCCTTCGGGGTAGCCTCCGCCGCACCAGCGTTCGTGGTGGTAGAGACAGATGTTGCGGGCCATGGCGAACCGAGGCGAATGAGCGAGGATTTCCGCCCCCCAGAGGGTGTGTTTCCTGACGACGGCGAACTCCTCTTCCGTCAGGGCCGACGGTTTTGAGAGGATCTCCCGGGGAACCTTCAGCTTGCCCAGATCGTGGAGCTGGCTGAAGGCCCTCAGGTCGGAGACGGTTTCCCTGTCCAGCCCCAGCTCGTGGCCGAAGAGAGCGGCATACTCGCCGATCCGCCCCAGGTGGGCTCCCGTCTCCTCGTGGTAGATCTCGGTCAGGCTCTGCATCCGCAGGGCGACGTCGTGATAGGCCGCCTTGATCTCGGCAAGCATCTCCCGGGAGTGAAGCAGCCCCGCCAGATGGGAGAGAAAGGGTTCCATAACCCCTTCGAGACTCTCCCCGTCTCCCTCGGGAGGGAGAGCGATCACGACGCCCCCCACAAGATGCTGCAGCGTCCGGGCGGGAAAACGGAAGAGCCGAAGTCCCTCCCAGGGAAAGGAGACGGTCCCGGAGAAGAACTCTCCGGGACAGAGGCCCCGGAGGGAACCGAAGAAGGTCTCCTTCAGGTCCGATCGCCCCGACCAGCTCCATAGGAGGGGCTCCCCGTCCTGGAAGGCGACGACGGCCGAGAAGGGGCTGTCGAAGAGACGGCAGAGCTCCCGGGCCACGGTATCGACGGCGCCGTCGAGGTCTCCGGCGACCTGGGTCCCCTGGGAAAGCTGAAGGAGAACGTTGAGGCGGTCCATGACACGCCTCAACCGGCGGTTGGAGTCGGAGATCTCCTCCTCCATGGCCGAGGATTCCTCGTAAAGGCCGGCCAGCTCCTCTCCCTCACGGGCCGCCGTATCAAGGAGCCTCCCGAAGGCCGCCTCGATGGCGTGCAGCTCGGCAAAGCGCATTGTCGCGGGACTTTCCCGCCCGAGTTCCCGAAGGACCTCCATGGCCTCGACGGGATCGGCGGCCCGTGCAAGAAGATTTTCCGAGCGGACCAGGGACGCCGAAAGAGAGGAGAGGGATTTCAGAAGCGAGGAAAAAAGCGGGAAGACCAGCCCCAGCACCAGCAGAGCCCCCAGAAGGACGGCCCCGCCCGCGGCGAGCCCCTTCCCGATGGCCTCGCGCCAGAGCAGCCCGTCGGGATAGCCGACGGCCACGGTAAGGGACTGTTCCGGGAGGGGGAGGAAGAAAAAGCGCTGCTTCACGCCGGCCCAGGATTTCGTCATCGAGGACGACGCCATCAGCTCCGTCGGTATCGCCGTTCCGAAGGGGAAGAGCCGGGTTCTGCCCAGGGAGACGAGGACCTGTCCCTCCTGAGACAGGAGAAGGGCCCACTCCTCGTCGCCGAGCAGATCGCGGCGGCTGAAGAGATGGAAGGGGGAAAATCCCCCGACAAGCCACTCCCTGACGCCGGAAGGCTGGGCAAGAACGACGAGGGGACTGCCGTCGGGCGATAAGAGAGGCGTCACGGAAAGACCCGTCGAGAGCAGCTTCCCGGGGATGAGGGCCCCCTCGCCGAGCCAGCCCCGGTAGCTCTCCAGCACGACCCCCCTGGCGTCGACGAGGGCCAGAAAGGGCATCAGCGAGGAGGAGACGGCCGCAGCGGCAGCCCGATGGCGGGAATCGATGAAGGCCATGCCCCGGAGAAGGCGGCGGTGGGAGTCGACAACGCTCAGAATCTCCCTCCCCATCGCGGCAAGGCGTCGTTCGAGAAGCTGCTCCCGTTCCCAGCGGACCTGGTCGCGGCGCCAGAGAACGAAGAGAGAGGAGAGGAGGAAGAGAGCCAGCAGGACCGTGCCCAGAAGGCGACGGTTGAAGGAGGCGAGGGTCATCACGGCAGGAAGACCTCCTCGACGCCCCGAGAGTCCCGCCGGAAAACGCGCGGACTGCCCTGGGGATCGCCCCAGGCGTCGAGCGCGACGGACCAGCCCGCCCCGGCGATGGATCGGGGCGCCAATGCCCGCTGGAAAGGGACCAGATGGAGAGGATTAGCGCCGATTCGGGCCAGAGCTCGTGGACCTGCCGGCAGATCCAGAAGCTCGTCTCCGGAGCGGCGACGATCCAGACCGCAGGAGGCGCCGGAATGGAAGCCATCCAGGTCCAGCGGGAGGCAAAGTCGCCGTCGGCATCGACGATCTCCACAGCCAGGCCGGCGGCCTCCCGGGTGCGACGGACCGTCTCCAGGGCGTAGGCCTCGTTGTTGTCGGAGACGAAGGCGATGACCCGATCGGCCTCAAGGAAGCACAGAAGGGCCGCGGTCCGCTCCACCGTCCGGCTCAAAGGCTTCTGCACGCGGAAAAACCAGTCGTCCCTCCCCTGAAGTTTTTCGGTCTGGGCCGTCGGGCTCATTAGGGGAATGCGGAGCCGTTCGGCATGGGAAGCCGCCGCTTCCGCCAGCTCCGAGCCGGAGCCGGATCGGGCCACCCTTGCCGTTGTACCAGTCGACGTAGGCCTGGGCCGTCGAAAGCATGTCGACCTCCGTCGCAAGGTAGGGTGGACAGTCGCAGTAGAGAACGCCCACCGTCACCTCGGGAGGGGACGCGAAGAAACGCAGGACAAGGGCGGCGCCCAGGAGGAGGCCCGCAGAGGGCAGGATCCTCGCGACAGAAAGCTTCATCGCCGCCCGGCCAGTTCCGACAGACAGCGTTGCAGCTTTTGTGCCGTCGATGCCTTGAGAGCCACGTCGGCAAGCCCTTCAAGGTTGCGGGCCTCAAGCTCCCTCAGGGCCTTCTTGACCCATGGAATCCGGGACGGCGTCATCGAAAGCTCCCGAAAGCCCAAGGCGACCAGAAGAGGCAGGGCCCGGGGATCGCCGGCCATCTCGCCGCACATGCCCAGTTCGATCCGGGCGCTCGACGCCGCCCCGGCGACAGCGGCGAGCGCCCGGATCAGAGAGGGGTGCAGGGGGTCCTGAAGCCGCTTCAGTTTGGGATTCATCCTGTCGGCCGCGAGAAGATACTGGGTGAGATCGTTGGTGCCTACGGAGAAAAAGTCGACCTCTCGGGCCAGCTCCTCGGCGAGCAAGACGGCCCCCGGCGTCTCGATCATGACGCCGACCTTGGCGGGCCGCGCCCAGGGGAGCCCCTCGGCCGCCAGCTCGGCAGCGCAGGCGTCGAGCTGGGCCTTGGCCGCCTGCAACTCGTCGAGATCGACGATCATGGGAAACATGAGCCAGAGGTTGCCGGACACAGCCGCCCTCAGCAGGGCCCGAAGCTGGGGTTTGAAGATTTCGGGGTGGTCGAGGCAGATCCGGATGGCCCGATAGCCCAGAAAGGGATTGGCCTCCGGCCCGACGAGAGAGGCCAGGTAGGGAATCTTCTTGTCTCCTCCGGCATCGAGGGTCCGGATCGTGACAGGATGGGGGGCCAGAGCCTCCAGGGCCTCCCGGTAAGCCCCAAGCTGCTCTTCCTCCGTCGGCGGTTCGCCGCGCCCCATGTAGAGAAATTCCGTCCGGAAGAGCCCGACGCCGGTGCCGCCTCGGGCCGGCACCTCCCGGGCCTCGCCGGGTCCGGCGATGTTCCCCCAGAGCCCCAGGCCGACGCCGTCGGCCGTCACCGCCGGAAGATCCTTCAAGATCTCGGCCTCGTCGCGCTCGAGGAAGAATCGCTCCCGGGCCCGCCGGAATTCCGCCAGCTCCGTCTCGTCGGGGTCGACGACGACGGCCCCCCTCAGGCCGTCGACAACGGCGCAAGCTCCCTGGGGAAAGCGTTCCAGGGCGCCTTCGACGGCCGACACGGCCGGAATGGCCATAGACTGGGCGATGATGGCCGTATGGCTCGTCGGCCCCCCCTGTTCGGTGACAAGGGCCGCCACGGCGGCCGGATCGAGAAGGGCCGTATCGGAAGGGGCCAGGTCCCGGGCGACGACGACAAAGGGAGCCCCCTCGCCGCCGGAGAGCTCGGCCGGATCGGGCAGTCCCTTGAGGGCCCGGAAAAGGCGCCGCCCCACGTCTTCCACGTCGGCACCTCGCTCCCTCAGGTAGGGATCGGGAAGCCCCTCGAAAAGAGCCCTGATCTCGGCCGTCTTGGCGACGACGGCGTCGGCGGCGTCTTTCCCTTCGGAAACGGCCTCCCGAAGGGCATCGACGAGCATGGGATCGCGGAGCATCAGACGATGAGCCCCGAAAAGAGCCGCCTTGTCAGGACCGAGACGCTCCGTTGCCTCCTCTTCGAGGCGGATCAGAGCCGCCTCGGAGACATCCAAGGCCCTTTCGAGGCGCTCCAGCTCGGCGGAGCGTCCCGCGTCGGGGACCTCCCGCCCCTCCTCCTCGAAGGCCATGGGGGCAAGAAGGACGACGGATCCGATGCCGATTCCCGGAGACAGGGCAACGCCATGGAAGAATTGGGACATCTTTCTCACCTTTCGTTTAACGGATAGCGGATAGCGATCTTCGGCCTCTCGTGATCAGCAGGAGGAACGGTCCCGTTTCATTCTCTCGTCGAGGATGTCGAGGATGACGGCATCGGCGCCGGCCATTCCCTCCCGATTGAGCCGGCCCATGTTGGCCGCCGTGACGGCGACGGACTCGTCGGCAAGTCCCTGGGGGGAGGTGACGCCGCTTCCCCTCCGGGCCAGCAGGGCCGCCAGGTAGGCCTCATGTGCCGCCGTGGCCACCTTGAGGGCGCAGCTCTCCTTGGCGCCGTCGCAGACCAGTCCCGCCAGGTCGGCCAGAAGGGTCTTGACGGCGACGGCACAGGACTGACGGTCCTCCGTCAGCAGCCAGGTCATCCCGACGGCCGCCCCCGCCCCTGCGGCCACGGCGCAGCCGCAGACAGGCGTGAGGCGCCCCGTGTTTCCCTTGACGAAGCTCGTCGCCAGATGGCTCAGGGCCAGGGCACGGGCCGTCTCGCGGGACGTCGCCCCCAGCGACCGGGCCAGCAGCGCCACGGGCAGAATGGCCGTGATGCCGTGATTGCCGCTCCCGGCGCTGCTCATGACGGCCAGAGGCACGCCACACATGCGGGCCTCGGCGGCGGCGCAGCAGGTCAGGCGGATTCGGGTTCCCAGATCGTCGGGAAGGACCTCTTCGTCCAGAAGCGCCTTCAGGCTCCGGGTCAGCCCGAGGCGGGAAGGAAGCCGCTCGTCCAGCCCGGCCTCGGCGACGGCCCCGTTGAGGGCCGCCCCCTGGAGGAGGAAGGCCTCGTCCTCGTCGTCGAGTCCGTCGACGAGGTCAAAGAGGGCCTCGAAGGAGCCGGACCCCAGCAGGGCCTGGCAGTCGGGGCCTCCATCGCTTCCCGCAGGAACCTCGCGGAAGACCTCCTCTCCGTTGCGTTCGACGAGGGCGATCCGGCTGTGCCCCCCTTCGATGACGCAGCGGGCCTCCTCGTCCGGTCCGACAAGGCGCACCTCGGCATAGACGCCCGAATGGGCCTCGTCACAGCAGAGAGAGATGAGCCCCCTGTCGAGCCAGAGTCGGGCCTGCTCCAGGTGATCGCTTCGGCATTCGCCCAGCGCCTCCAGCCCCCGGGCGGAACGGCCGCAGAGCACCCCCAGGGCGGCGGCCAAAGGGATCCCCCTCGCCCCCTGACCCCCGGGGACAGCGACATCGACGCCATTCTTGAAAAGGCTGGCGCTGACTCGAATCTCGACAGCCTCAACGGCAGAACGCCTCGAAAGCTCTTCGGCGGCCCGGGCCGCCGCCAGCGCGACGGCTCCGGGCTCGGTACAGCCCAGGGCGGGCCGGACCTCTCTGCGCAAAAACTCCTTCAGTGAAAACATGGGCCACCTCCCTCGTGGGGTCGACGACAGCTTAACCGTCCTCTTGCCGAAACTGAAGAATCTCAAGACCCCTCCAAGAGTAGATTCAACGGAAGGCACCGTCAATGAAGGGCGAAAAAGCAGCGAACCTCCGAGACGAGGCGGTCCAGCAGGGGATCCAGCGCCGCCAGCTCCCGTTTTGCCCCGTCGAGATCCTGCCGGCGGAGGATGCCCTCGACATGCAGCAGCCGGCCGCGAAGTTCCTCTCCGGCAAAATAGGAGAGGCTGCTTCGAAGCCCGTGAAAGCTGCGTCCGATCGCTTCGACCGAATCGCCGGGAAGGCTCTCCTGAAGAGTGGCCCGGAGACGGGGAAGCCTTTCCAGGAAGAGCTCCGCCGCTTCGGCCATCAGCGCCTCGTCGCCCGTCATCGCCCTCAGATGGGAGACGTCGAAGAGCCCTCCCCGCTTCGCGGCACCGTTCAGCACCCGGCCCACGGCACTCTTGAGCGCCTCGATCGTCAGCGGCTTGGGAAGGTAGTCGTCCATGCCCGCCTCGAGGCAGCGCTTCCGATCTCCGCTGAGGGCATAGGCCGTCAACGCGATAACGGGCGTCCTCTCGCGGCCCCTCTCTCGCTCCCGCAGGAGGGCCAGGGCTTCGAAACCGTCCATCCGAGGCATCTGGAGGTCCATGAAAACGATATCGAAACGCTCCCTCTCAAAAGCCGCCAGGGCCTCGCGGCCGTCCCCGGCCACGACGACGGCCCAGTCCAGCCGCTTGAAAAGGATCGTCATGAGTTTCACGTTGAGGACATCGTCCTCGGCGAGAAGAACCTTCAGACCCCGTGGAACCTCCCGGGAAAGAGAGCCTTCCTCCTCCTTCGACTCGGCGACGGGAAAGACGAGGGAGAAGGCGAAGGTGCTCCCCTCCCTCTCCCGGCTCGTCACGGAGATCTCTCCTCCCATGGCCCGGACGATCCTGCGGGCGATGGCGAGCCCCAGTCCCAACCCGGGGCCGCGCGGGGAACGGGATGAGGCGCATCGGACGAAATCGTCGAAGATGGAGCCGATGGATTCGGCGGCGACGCCGATGCCCGTGTCGGCAACCCGGAAGTCGACACGGACCTTCCCCCCGTCGCGATGCCGGCGGATAGAGAGGACGACGCCGCCGCGCTCGGTGAACTTGACGGCGTTCCCCACCAGGTTCCAGAGCACCTGGCGGAGTCGGAAGGCGTCTCCCAGGAGGCGGGTCTCGCCGAATCCGCCGTCGTCGAAGGAGAGATCGATCCCCTTGCGTCGCGCCTCGAGGCTCAGAAGCAGGCAGACCTGGCGGCAGATCTCTTCGGGCACGAAGGGCACCGATCCGAGCTCGATCCGTCCCGACTCGATGCGGGCCAGATCGAGAAGATCCCCAACGATATCCGCCAGCGACCGGGCCCCCTGGAGAAGGTCCGAGAGGAGGAGCCGCTGCTCGCCGTCAAGTTCCGTATCGGCCAGCAGTTCAGCAAATCCGACGACGGCGTTCATGGGCGTGCGGATCTCGTGGCTCATCTGGGCCAGGAAGACCGTCTTGGCCTCGCTGGCGGCGCGAGCCTCGTCGCGGGCCTCCCGAAGGGCCTCCTCCATCTTCTTGTGCTCGGTGATCTCCAACAGAACGCCGACGCACCCCTCCCCGTCGGCGTAGGAGGCCTTGCTGACGACGAAATGGCGCCTCTGCCCGTCGAAGCTCCAGCAGAGCTCGTAGACCTTCGTCCCCTGGCGGCGCAGCAGCTCCCGGTCGCTCCGTGCGATCGCCTCGGCCATGGCGGGGGGGAAGAGATCCTCGGCCCGGCGACCGATGAAGGAGGCCTCGTCGAAACCGAAAAGGTCCAGGAAGGCCCTGTTGCACCCCCGATAGATTCCCCGGCCGTCCTCATAGAAGACGGGGCAGGGGATCGTGTCGAGAAGGGTCTTGAAAAAGGCGAGGTGTCTGCGGTCCTGCTCCTCCCGGCGGTAGCGCTCCCTCAGATCGGTCAGGAAGGCGAAGTGAAACCTCTCGCCGCCCCATCCCGCCAGGGCGCTGGCCTGGACCCGGATAGGAACGACCTCACCGTCGGAACGGAGAAGGCCGATCTCGTAGTCGCAGGACCCGATCTCCTTCCCCCGACGCCATTGACGGCTCAAGAGAGCCCGCTCCACTTCGGGAACTATCTCGACCAGGAGACGGCCGAGAACCTCCTCCCGGCGGTAGCCGCAGAGGAGAAGGTAGGCCTCGTTGCAGTCGGTGATCCTCCCCTCGCCGTCGGCGATGAGGAAAGGCTTGTCGGCGCTGTCGATGATGGCGCGGTAGCGGCTCTCGCTCCGGCGGAGGGCCGCTTCGGCCCGGAAGCGGGCCACGGCACCGCCCAGCTCCAGGCCGAGCGTCTCCAGAAAAAGGAGATCCTCTTCCGCCGGCTCCCGGGAAGAGCGGGCGCCGAGTTCGAAAAAGCCGAGAAAGGCATCGCCGCAGCGGAAAGGCACCGCCACGAAAAAGGGGAAGCCCCACCGGGTCGCCCTGGCGCCCATGGGCGAATCGGCGCCGATGACGGCGGGCTTTTTCATGGAAAGGACGGTCTCGACGGGAAGAGGGTCGGAGCTGACCCGATGATCCGGGAAGAGCCGCCCTTCGTCGGGAAAGTTCCTGAGGGCCCTGAGGAAAAAGCGCCCCGTCGTCTCGTCGAAGGTCCGGATCGAGCCGGCGTCCAGAGCCAGAAGCTCCAGCACGAGGTCGAGAGCCCGCCTCAGGAGATCGGCCTCGCCGGTCGCCGTCCGGCCCAGGCGGACCACATCGGCCACGGCCTTCCAGCGCCGCGCGCTCTCCTTCAGGGTCCCGGCAGCCCGGAGGCACTCCGTCACGGCTCGGACTTCCTTTCCGTCCGGGCCACGAAGAGATGGGCCGGGCGCCCGCCGCCGCTGCGATCGAGGCGGAGCTCGGCCCGGCCCTCCCGCTGGAGGAACTCCAGGTAGCGCCGGGCCGTCACCCGCGAGAGGGCCAGGGCTTCGGCGACATCGGAGGCAGAAAGGGGGAATGAGGCCCCGGCAAGGCAGTCTTCAACGGCCTTCAGGGTGAGGGAGTGCAGCCCCTTGGGGAGGGTCTCGCCAAGGGACTCGCTGGAGCGAAGACCGTCGAGGTCCTTCTGACTGAGTCCCGCCGGGCGCTCTTCGAGGGTCTCCCGGTAGCGCCGGTAGGACTGGAGGGAGCGACGGAGCCGTTCGGCGCTGCAGGGCTTGACCAGGTAGTCGAAGGCCCCCAGACGAAGGGCCTCCCGGATCGTCGACGGATCGTTGTCGGAGGAGAGGACGATATAGTCGACGCCGACACGGCGCCGACGAAGGGCCGAGACGGCCTCGAGACCGTCGACGTGGGGAAGGTAGAGGTCAAGAAGAATCAGATCGGCCTTATGGCGATCGAGATAGGCCAGAAGCTCGCCGCCGTCACAAAAGGAGGCGGCCAGGCGGAAGCCGGGGCAGCATCGGACGGCGTGGCCGTTGATCTGTGCGGCCAGCGGATCGTCTTCGACGAAAACGACGTCGATGAGACCGTCGGACATGAGTGCAGCACCACCTTCCAAACCGGGACGAACGGTCCGACAAGACCCCTCCGCCCTTATCTCTCATGATTTTACCTTATTGCACCTTGCCCCGAAGTTCTTCTTCGCTCCGACCCGGCCACCTTTTGTTCATACTGTTCGTCATTGCCTCTGGGAGGGGCGCCCTCTCCCTGTTAATCTCTTTCCACCCGTCGGCGGCAGATCCTTCGGCGGGAAAAACCGTCAGAGCGTGAAGCGAGGGAATATCGGCTGTTTTTCATTTTTTCAATCACTCTCTAATCCATTCCTGAATCGACACTGGAGGTGCCATCGATGAAATCTCTTCGCGGAATCCTGATCACGACCTTTCTTCTCGTCGCCCTTTCGGCCATGGCCATAGTCGGCTTCGTCTCCATGAACCGCTCTCAGAAAGCCGTTCTCGACGCGTCCTGGAAGGAGGGGGACGCCCTGGCGGAGGCCCTTGCGATCCAGGTGGACTCCTACCTGCGGGAGCGGGCCATGATCATCGAGACGCAGGCCGAGCGCAACGTCGTCCGAGCCATGAACTGGGCCGCGGCGGAGCCGTCGCTGGCCCCCCTTTACGCCGCCTACGATTTCTCGGAGATCTTCGTCGCCGACCCCGACGGCGCGGTCCGCATCGTCAACCGGGACGTCCAGAACGTCAACATCAAGGACAGGGACTACTTCATCGGCGCCGTGAGGGACCAAAAGACCGTCGTCTCCGACCCCCTCGTCGACCGCGCGACGGGGGCGCTGACCTTTTATGTCGCCTCGCCCATCCTTCGGCCTGCTGAGGGCGTCGTCGGCGTCCTCGTCGGATCGATCACGCTGGAGTCGATCGCCGAGGAGGTGGCCTCCATCCGATGGGGGCAGACGGGCTACGGCTATCTCCTCGACAGGAAGGGCGTCCTTGTCGCTCACCCCAAGGCCGATCTCCTGGGCAAGCTCAACGCCACCGTCGAAAGCGACAGCGTCCCCTCCGAACTGGCCAAGGCCATGCGCGACGGTCTCACGGGTCAGGTGGGCAGAGTGGCCTACCGTTTCAACGGGCAGAAACAGGTGAACGCCTACGCCCCCGTCCCCTTCACGAAGTGGCTGGTGGCGATCACGACGCCCGAAGAGGAGTTCCTGACCCCGGTGCGCGCCTTGCGCAACATGATCCTCATCGCCTCGGCGATGGTGGCTCTCGTCGTCATCGCCGTCTCCTTCTTCTTCGCCGGCGCCATCTCCCGCCCCGTAACGATCATCAAAAACCGTATGGAGGCCCTCGCCGAAGGGGATCTGGCCAGCCCCGTCGAGGTCAGAAGCTCCATCGCCGAGGTGAAGGACCTAAGCCTCTCGCTGGAGAAGAGCCGAGCCCATCTCTCCGAATCCTTCTCCGCCGTCAACGCCATCGCCGACGAGCTGACTCAGAAGGCCCAGGAGTTCGCCGCCCTCGCCGAGGAGACCCACGCCGGCATCGAAGAGGCTCAATCCAGCACCGAAGCGGCGGGAGCCGCCATGGAAAACCTCGCCGCCATCGGCCAGGAGCTGAACGCCTCCGTCGAAGAGGTGGCCTCCGGAGCCACAACGGCGGCGACGCGGAGCAGCGAGGTCTCCGAAGAGGTCGAAGGGGCCCGCAAGGCCGGAGAGACGGGCATGGAGGCTGCCAAAAAGGCGGTGGTAACCGTCAGCGCCTCGGCCCAGGAGATCGAGGCGTCGGCCCAGGCCGTCACGGGGCTGGCCGGCAAGGCGGCCCACATCCAGAAGATCGTCGGCACCATTTCGGGCATCGCCGACCAGACGAACCTGCTCGCCTTGAACGCCGCCATCGAGGCGGCCCGGGCCGGAGAACACGGCCGCGGGTTCGCCGTCGTCGCCGAAGAGGTCCGCAAGCTCGCCGAAGAATCCAACGAAGCCGCCCGGAACATCGCCGATCTGGCCGCCTCCATCGCCTCCGATCTGGCCGCCGTCAAAGAAGGGGCGGAGCGCAACCAAAAGGGCTCCCTCGACGTCAAGGACCTCGTCCACGACGTCTCCGACAAGATCACCCTCATCCTGGAGGCACTGGAGAAAATCGCCGGCTCGACGCAGGACGTGGCCGCCGTGAGCGAGGAACAGGCCGCCTCCAGCGAGGAGATCGCCTCGGCCATCCAGGACATGGCGAACAAGGTCAACGAATCGAGCGCCCTGGCCAAAAACCTCAAGGACCAGACGACCGAAGTGGGACAGGCCGGCGAACGCATCGCCCTGGGAGCGGAGGAGCTCGCCCAGGCCAGCGAGGATCTGCTGCAGCGCATGGCCTTCTTCCGCCTCGGCAACGACAGGGCCGGCCTCGTCCCGGTCCAGAAGCGATGAGGGAGACCGCGGCCATGTCGGCGGAAAGTCAGATCGTCGTCTTCAGCCTCGGCAGCGAGTACTTCGGCGTCGATATCGCGGGCGTCCGGGAGATCGTCCGCTTCGAAGGGTGCCGCAACCTTCCCGGAGCCCCCGCCTTCATCCGGGGCATTATCAACCTCCGGGGCGAGCTGGTCACCCTCGTCGACCTGGCGACGCGATTTTCCATGGCTCCCTCGTCGATAGCCGACGACCAGCGCAAGGTCGTCATCGTCCAGCAGGGAGCCAGACAGATCGGCATCGTCGTCGACGGCGTCAGCGAAATCCTCCGCGTCGCCGAAGAGGAGATCCGCCCCGTCGAGGAGCTGGCCTTCATGGAAAGCAGCGTCGACGAGAACCAGATCGTCGGCGTCGCCAAGGTCGATGAACGGCTCGTCGTCCTCCTCGACCTGGCCCGGGTCCTCTCGGAAAAGGAGCGGCAACGCCTGGAGGACTCCATCCCCGAGTAGCCCCAAGCCTCCAAAACAGGCGACGAAGGAGGCCCGCACGTCCATGCGGGCTTCCTTCGTCGGAGACGGCGCCTCAGCGACTCTCTCTGCGACGGAGAGCCTCTTCGGCCCTGAAATGCGTCACGGCATTGCCCAGTTCCAATCCGAGCGTCTCCAGGAACAGAAGATCCTCTTCGGTCAGCTTCCGGAAGGTGAGGGCACCCAGTTCGAGAAAGCCAAGAAGATTCCCGCCCCGGCAAAAGGGAACTCCCAGAAGGAAGGGGAATCCCAATCGGGCCGACCGGATCCCCGAGAGGGAATCGGGGGCTGCGACGACAGGGCCTTTCAAGGAGAGGAGGGGATCTGCGAAAACGGGAGCGGTACGGTCTCCGGTGAGGTTCCGGCTCGCCCTCAAGGAAAAGCGCCCCGCCGCCGCCTCAAAGGTCCAGGCCGACCCGGCGTCGAGGGCCAGGCGGTCCGACACGAGATCGAGGGCCCGGCCGAGAAGGTCGGTCTCGCCCCTCGCGATCTGACCCAATCGGACCAGGTCGATCACGGCTTTCCAGCGCCGCTTCGTCTCTCCTTCCGCCGTTCGGTTTCCCTCCCCGGGGCAAGCCGAGAAGAGATGGCCCGGCCGTCCCCCTCTGCTGCGATCAAGACAGAGTTCGACATGGCCCCGCTCTCGGAGAAACTCCAGGTATCGACGGACCGTCACCCGCGAGAGGCCCAGGATCCCGGCGATGTCAGAGGCGGAGAGACCGCAGGAGGCATCGGAAAGGCAGTCTTCCACCGCTTTCAGCGTAGAGCGGTGAAGTCCCTTGGGTAAAGAGGCGCCGAGAGATTCAACGAAGCGATTTTCATCCAGATCGCTCTGACTGAGCCCGTCCTGATAGTCCTCGAAGGCCCTCCGGTAGCGCCGGTACGCGACGAGCGAACGCCGAAACCGATCGACGCCGAAAGGCTTGACAAGAAAATCGAAAACCCCCAGGCGAAAGGCCTTCTGAATCGTCGACGGGCTGTTATCGGAGGAGAAAACGATACAGTCGACGTTGTAATCATGACAGCGGAGAGAAAAAAGGCTCTCGAAAACATCAGAGCAGGGGAGGTCAAAACCAAAAAGGAGAAGATCTGCTTTACAGCGCCCCAGATAAAGCGATAATTCCGCACTGTCGCAAAAAGACGCGACCTGGAGAAAACCGGAACAGGAACGGACGATGCGGTCGACTCGTTGCGCCGTCAGCGGATCCTTTTCAACGAGAACGATTTTGACGGGACGATCGGACATAGAGGCAACACTACCTTGCGAACCGGAACGGCCCGAGAGAGTCCCTCTCTTTAATAGTTGTAAATCACTGTGTTCCAATTATACCTTTCCGTAAGAATCTTTTTTCAATGTTCCCCTGGCTCTCCCTGTTTTGTTCATATTGTTCGCCTTGCTTCCCGAGACGCAGGCCGGACGCAACGTCATCCGCTCCATAAACCGGGCCGAGCCCCCTCGCTGGCCTTCTTCCACAGGTGACACCTCTGTTTTTTCACGTGTACGCCTCCCACCGAAAGCGTAAGATTCTAAAAAAACATCCTCAACAACGCAAACTGCCGTTGTTTTTGGGTTTGCACTACTATTCTTTCTTGTTTATTGTGTTTGTTCTTAAAATCCAAAAAACAACGCGTTATTTTAAACTCATTGCAGTAACTTTCGTTTACGGTTATTTTCAGGTTGTCTCAGATCAATTTCGTGATACACTTATCTTGATATAAGAAAAATTTTTGAGTCCTGCTAAATAAAGATGACTTTGTCTTGGCCTGAAACAGGCCTTTCGGACTTTCCTTCTGTTGCAATCATTGCAGAGAACTACGGATGGCAAGACGTCCGACATGGAGGTTTTTTTGCGATTCTCGGGATATCGCCCCTAAAGCCTGCGTGAAGGGACTTCCGAGTTCCTTCAAAAGAACCGATTCCTTCTTCATCCCCTTCCACTTCTCCCTAGGCGATACGTTCAAACAGCCCAGGCATCCGATCACAGGGACCCGTTTCCCCTCAGGAACTGCGGGTTCGGACTGTTTGTCCTCCGTTGCTCTGCGAAAGGAGGGGCTCCCAATGGACAAGTCCACCGGCTAACCCCACCCCTGCCGTCAAAGTCCATCCAGTCATCTTAGTGATTGTTGAGGAGGAGGAAAAATGGCGCGTTCGGAACCCAGAAAGGCAACTCTCACGGAAGCCTTCATCACCTTTGCGATACTGATCGTCGTCATGGCCGTCGGCATCATACGCTTCGAGGTCGATCCCCACATCCCGATGTTCTGCGGCGTCATCGCAGCCGCCGTCATGGGCCTGTTCATCGGCTACAAGTGGGAGGCCCTGGAGAGGGCCATGATCAAAGGCATCACCCAGGCCCTGCAATCCGTCATCATCCTGGCCATCATCGGAGTCCTGATCGGCGTCTGGATGGTTTCAGGCGTCGTGCCCTCCATGATCCACTACGGCCTTAACATTCTCTCTCCCAAGATCTTCCTGCCCGCCGCCCTGCTCATCTGTTCCATCACCTCATTGGCGACGGGAACCTCATGGGGGACGGCGGGCACCATGGGCGTCGCCCTCATCGGCATCGCCCACGGCCTGGGCATCCCCCTGGAAATCGCCGCCGGGGCCATCATCTCCGGCGCCTATTTCGGCGACAAGATGAGCCCCCTTTCCGACACGACCAATCTGGCTCCCGCCATGGCCGGCACGGATGTCTTCACCCACGTCAAGTTCATGATGCCCTCGACGGCCATCGCTTATGCCGTCTCTCTGGCCGTTTTCGGCATCGTGGGCAGCCGCTACGGCAGCTCCGGCGCGAGCCTTGAAAGCGTCAAGCTCATCCAGGACGGCATTCTGGCCCAGTTCAAGGTGAGCCCCCTCCTTCTGATCCCTCCGATCATCGTCATCGCCGCCATCGCCAGAAAAATGCCGGCCATACCGGGAATCACCCTGGGAATCCTGTCGGCCGCCGTCATGGCCCCTCTCTTCCAGCAGGCGACCCTCGGCGATCTTTTTGCCTGCGCCTTCGACGGATACGTCAGCGACACGGGTACGGCCGTCATCGACGAGCTCCTCACGAAAGGCGGGCTCATGGGGATGATGTTCTCCATCTCCCTGACGATCATCGCCATGATGTTCGGAGGCATCGTGGAAGAGACGGGCCAGCTCGAAGTCATCGTCAACAAGATCATGGGCGCCTTCAGAAGCGCCGCAGGCCTCGTGTTCGCCACGGAGCTGACCTGCATCTTCAGCAACATGACCATGCCGGAGCAGTACATTTCCGTCGTCATCCCGGGGAGAATGTACGCTAAAACCTACCAGGAAAAGGGCATCCACCCGAAAACCCTCTCCAACGCCCTGGAGGGGGCAGGCACCGTCACCAGCGCCCTGATCCCATGGAACACCTGCGGCGTCTTCCTGACCGCCGCCCTGGGCGTGGCGACGGCGCAGTACTGGAAGTGGTGCGTCTTCAATCTCTCCATGCCTCTTGTCGTGCTGGCCATGGCCTTCATGGGCAAGGGCATCGCCTACATGACCGAAGAGGAGAGACAGACCCTGGCGGAGATGGGACGCGTGTAGCCTGATTGAGTCCACGGACCTCTCTTTAGTAAAGCTCCGGGCGGAAGCGAGTCGCTTCCGCCCGGAGCTTTATGGAGTCCTCGTCCTGGGGGCCGAAGACCGCCCCGGAGGGCGATCCGGATTGGGGGTCTTCCGCTCTCAGCGGACGGAAAAGATCAGCTCCCCGTCTTCGGACGTCACGCGGACTTTCGAGCCCGCCGCAATTTCGCCGGCGATGATCTTCTTGGCCAGGGGCGTCTCCAGTCTGCGCACCAGAAGGCGCTTGAGAGGCCGGGCACCGTAGACGGGATCGTACCCCTGAGCGGCCAGAAGGGCGGCGGCCCCGTCGTCGATATCAAGATCGATGCCCCGATCGGAGAGACGGCTCGTCAGGTCGCGGGCCAGGAGGCCGACGATGCGGACCATCTCCTCCCGCCTCAGGGGCTTGAAGAGGATCACCTCATCGATGCGGTTGAGGAACTCGGGCCGAAAACGGCCCCGCAGCTCCTCCATGACAGCCTGGCGGGATCTCTCGGGTATCTCTCCCTCCTCAAGGCCTTCGACGAGATGGCGGGCGCCGAGGTTGCTCGTCATGATGAGAACGGTGTTCTTGAAATCCACCGTCCGGCCCTGGCTGTCGGTGACCCGTCCGTCGTCGAGAATCTGGAGGAGGACGTTGAAGACCTCCTGATGGGCCTTCTCGATCTCGTCGAAGAGGACCACCGAGTAGGGATGACGGCGGACGGCCTCGGTGAGCTGCCCCCCCTCCTCGTAGCCGACGTAGCCGGGAGGGGCGCCGATGAGGCGGGAGACGGCGTGACGCTCCATGTATTCCGACATGTCGATGCGGACGAGGTTCTCTTCGCTGTCGAAGAGGGCCTGGGAGAGCGCCTTGGCCAGCTCCGTCTTGCCCACGCCGGTGGGGCCCAGAAAGATGAAGCTGCCGATGGGACGGCGGGGGTCCTTGATGCCCGCCCGGGCCCGCAAAACGGCGTCGGCGACGAGGGCGACGGCCTCGTCCTGGCCGACGACGCGATCGTGAAGGATTTCCTCGAGGGCGAGCAGCTTGTGGCGCTCGCCCTCGAGAAGCCGGGAGACGGGGATTCCCGTCCAGCGGGAGACGATGGCCGAAACCTCTTCCTCCGTCACCTCCTGCCGGAGAAGACGGTCGCCCCCTCGGGCGCGGAGCCGTTCCTCCTCGTCGCGGTAGCTCCTTTCCAGTTCGGGGAGGACGCCGTGGCGCAGTTCGGCGACGCGGTTGAGGTCGTAATCCCGCTCGGCCCGCTCGATCTCCCGTTTGGTCTGCTCGATGCGCTCCTTCAGGGACTGGGCCTTGCCGATCTCCTCCTTCTCCCTGTCGTACTGGGCCCGCAGCGTGGCCGTCCGCTCCCTGGCGGCGGCCAGCTCCTCCCGGACCTGTTCGAGTCGGGCGGCGCTCGCCGGGTCCGTCTCCTTCTTGAGGGCCGCCTCTTCGATCTCGAGCTGCATGACCCGCCTTGAGGCGGAATCGAGCTCGGCCGGCATGGAGTCGATCTCGGTGCGCACCGTGGCGCAGGCCTCGTCGACGAGGTCGATGGCCTTGTCGGGGAGGAAGCGGTCGGCGATGTAGCGCGACGAAAGGGAAGCCGCCGCGACGAGGGCGTTGTCCTGGATCCTGACTCCGTGGAAGACTTCGAAGCGCTCCTTCAGCCCCCGCAGGATGGAGACGGTCTCCTCCGTCGACGGCGGCTCGACGAGGACGGGCTGGAACCGCCGCTCCAAGGCCTTGTCCTTCTCGATCTGTTTGCGGTATTCGTCCGTCGTCGTCGCCCCGATGCAGTGAAGCTCTCCCCGGGCCAGCATGGGCTTGAGCATGTTGCCGGCGTCGATGGCCCCCTCGGCCTTGCCGGCCCCGACGATGGTGTGAAGCTCGTCGATGAAGAGCAGAACCGTCCCGTCGCTCGCTTTCACCTCGTCCAGGACGGCCTTGAGGCGCTCCTCGAACTCGCCGCGGTACTTGGCCCCCGCCAGCAGGGCCCCCATGTCGAGGGCGATGACGGTCCGGTCCTTCAGCCCCTCGGGGACGTCGCCGCGGACGATGCGCTGGGCCAGCCCCTCGACGATGGCCGTCTTGCCCACGCCGGGCTCGCCGATGAGAACGGGGTTGTTCTTCGTCTTCCGGCTCAGGATGCGGATGACGCGGCGGATCTCCTCGTCCCGCCCCAGGACGGGATCGAGCTTCCCCTCCCGGGCGAGGGCGACGAGATCGCGGCCGAACTTGTCCAGCGCCTCGTAGGTCGCCTCGGGGGCGTCGCTGGTGACGCGGCGGTTGCCGCGCACCGATTCGAGGGCGGCCAGGAAGGACTCCTCGGTGATGCCAGAATCGGCCAGGAGCCTTCCTGAGGCCGTCTTGCGCCCCTCTCCGATGAGGCCGAGGAAAAGGTGCTCCACCGAAAGGTAGTCGTCACCCATGGCCCGGGCCCGCTCGGCCCCCTCGGCCAGCAGGCGCGAGAGGCGCTGGGAGACGTAGATCTGGCCCGGCGTGACGCCGGGGCCGCTCACCCTGGGCTTGCGGCCCGCCTCCTCCTTCGCCGCCTTGACGACGAGGGAGAGATTGACGTTCATCTTCTCCAGCAGCCTCGGAATGAGCCCTTCCTGCTGCTCCAGGAGGGCCAGGAGGAGGTGCTCCCCGTCGGCCTCGACCTGGCCGCGCCGGAGCGCCTCTTCCTGGGCCGCAGCCAACGCCTCCTGAGTCTTTTTTGTCCACTTGTTGGGATCCATGAGCCTCACCTCTTCTGATCTTTATTGACCTAACCCCTATTATATAGGTCAGGGAAGATCAGGCAAGCCCCTTCGTCTCTCTCCGTGACGCCTCTCACAAATCATGCTACACTGACCTTGTATGCCCACAATATAATTTAACTTGACGACCTGTTTCTGTTCATTTCAAAGGAGGATATCTCATGGAAGCCAAACACGGGACCTCTCTCAAGGCCAAGATCGCCTTGGCCAGCGCCGTCGTCATCGTGGCCATCCTCTCCGTGGCCCTTACCGTCAGCTACCTGACGGCGAAAGTGCGGCTCGAGGAGACGATTGTCAGTCAGGGGCAGGGCTTCACCGTCTCGCTGAAACAGGCCGTCACCGGCGAGCTGAACCTGATCCGGGGATCCCTTGAAACGGCCCTGGCCGTCGTCGTCGGCGACATGGAGGGGGGCAACATCATGGCCTCCAACAACACCGCCGCCGTCGGCAAGACGACGCTTCCCATTCTTTTCGTCATGAAAGGCGGCTTCAAACAGATCACCAACGACAACAGCCTAGTCGACCACTGGGGTCAGCAGATGGGCGGATCTTTCTCCCTGCTCCAGGGCGACCCGTCGGGCAATCTCGTCCGCGTCGCGACGAACATCGTCGACGCCGCCGGGAACAGGCCGCTCGGAGACGTCATGGACCAGGCCGACTATCCCGAGCTCTACGCCGCCGTCAAGGAGGCGGGCAAGCGCTACGAGGGGCTGGCGGTCATCGCCGGGACCCCCTACTACGGCGCCTACCAGCGGATCAAAAGCGCCGAACAGGAGCACTTCATCGTCGCTTACGCCGGCGTCTCCCTGGAGCCCATCATCAGCCATATCCTGGAAACCCGTTTCGGAAGGGAGGGCGGCGCCTTCCTCTTCAGCGACGCCGGAGCGGTCGTCGGCCATGGCAGCCTCACAGCCGGCAGCGACCTGAAGACGGAGGAGCCCGACTTCTGGAAGGCCTGTTCCGAAGCGGCCCAGGCCGGCAAGGATCATTTCTCCTACACCTTCCGCGGGGCCAAAAAGATCGGATTTCTGGCCTCCATCGACGAGTTGGGCTGGAACCTGGTCCTGACGATGCCCGAAGCGGAGATCCTGGCCCCCGTCGTCTCCATGAGAAACCAGATGCTTCTCTGGGGCCTCCCGGCCCTTCTCGTCGGGCTCGGCCTCATCTGGTTTCTCTCCAGCCGCCTCCTGGCGCCGCTCGGACGGGTCGTCGAGACGGCGGGCCGCATCGCCTCGGGCGACCTGACGGTCCATGTCGAGGGCGACGCCGCCAGCCGAGACGAAACCCTCCAGGTCATGGCCGCCTTCGACAGAATCGTCGACGCCTACCGGGGGCTCGTCGTCCAGATCCAGGGCATCGGCAGCCTGCTCCTCGAAAAGGGCGAGGAGATTCACCACATCAGCGAAGACATCGGCCGGAACATGGAAGGGACCCTGGCCGAGGCGGGAGGGATGGTCCAGGTCGTCTCCTCCGTCTCCTCGGGAGCCGAGGAGACGAGCGCCGGCATCGAAGAGGTCGCCCAGGGGGCCCAGAAGACGGCCAAGACCTCATCGGAGCTCAACGGCGAGGCCCAGGCCATGGAGAGCGAGATCGCCCAGGGACAGAAGGCCCTCAAGGGCGTCGCCGACGACATGGGCGATATCGACCGGGCCAGCCGCGGCATCCAGGACTCGGTGGCCTCCCTCCAGGCCTCGGTGGAGAAGATCTCCTCCTTCGTCGCCACCATCACGGGCATCGCCGACCAGACGAACCTGCTCGCCTTGAACGCCGCCATCGAGGCGGCCCGGGCCGGAGAGGCGGGACGGGGGTTCGCCGTCGTCGCCGAAGAGGTCCGCAAGCTGGCCGAGCAGTCCAACGAGGCGGCCGGAGAGGTGGGCCGCGTCATCGAAGAGGTGCAGAACCGGTCCCAGGCGGCCCACAAGGATACGGCCGAAACGGTGCGCCTCATCGAGGGAGCCTCCGGCAGCACCCAGGAGACAGCCCGCAAGATCGAGGGCATCCTGGAACGGGTCCACGTGATGACTGACGGCATACGCTCCATCGCCGCCGCCGCCCAGGAACAGTCGGCGGGAAGCGAGGAGATCGCCTCGGCCATGGACAGCATCCTCAAGGAGGTCGGCAACGGCCAGACGGCGGCGGAAAACGTCGAAACCTCGGCTCGCCATGTCGTGAGCCGCCTCGACGACCTGAAGAACATCCGCGACGAGCAACGTCGGGTCGTCGATGACCTGGCCGAAGCCGTCAGGACCTACACCCTGGAAAGGGACGAAAAGAAGGGACTCCTGGCCCTCAAGGACTGACGCTCCTGAAGCGGACATCGGGGGGAGGAAGGGCCGGAAGGTCCTTCCTCCCCCCTTTTGGAGGCCCTCTTTTTCCCTTCGGGAATTCCGATCCGTTGCACCTCCGTGAAAGATCGTGTAAACTCGGCATGAATAATTATTTTATGTCATAAGTGTTATTTCAAAACAAAGGGGGACCAACGGGTATGGCCGATTATCGTGACATGTGGAACGGTCTGGGCATTGATCTGGAGACGCACGACAAGCTTTGCGACGCCCTTCCTGTCCTTTTCGGAGAGACATTTCTCGATCAGAAGGACCGCCCGGCGGCCATGGACTACTTCAACATGGTCATCGCGGAAGTCCACGGCCTGAGGATCAAGGAACTCCTGGCCCACAAGGAGAGGGGAGGCACGGTGGTCGGCTCCTTCTGCATCTACGTCCCGGAGGAGATCGTCCTCGCTCTGGACGGCCTTCTCGTTGGACTCTGCGCCGGATCCCAGTTCTGGGTTCCGGCGGGCGAGACCCTTCTGCCTCGCAATCTCTGCGCCCTCGTCAAGGCCGGAATGGGTGCCCGCATATCCCGCACCTGCCCCTATTTCCAGTCCGTCGACCTCATCGTGGGCGAAAACACCTGCGACGGGAAGAAGAAGGCCTGGGACATTCTTGCCGACGAAGCGCCCCTCTACGTCATGGACATGCCCAACAAAAAGAGCCCTGCCGGCTTCGCCCTCTTCCGCCAGGAGATGGAGGCCCTGGTGAGACGTCTCGAAGAACTGACGGGAAAGACCCTGACGGCGGAAAACCTTCTCAAGGGCTGCGAACGCGTCGACAGAAAGCGAAGGGCCCTTGATCGCCTCTATGCTCTCCGCAAAGCCGATCCCCTTCCCCTGTCGGGTCGGGACGCCCTCCTCGTCAGTCAGATCGCCTTCTACGACGACCCGGAGCGTTTCATCGCCCAGACAGAGGCCCTGGCGACCGAATGCGAGGAGCGGGTCGCCCGGGGACAGGGCGTCTTCCCCAAGGGAACGCCGCGCCTCCTCGTGACGGGAACGCCCATCGTCGTCCCCAACTGGAAATTCCACGCCATCGCCGAGACGAGCAATCTGGCCGTCGTCGTCGAGGAAAACTGCACGGGCACGCGCTACTTCGAGCAAAAAGTCTCCCTCCCCGAAAAGAAGGATCTGGCCTCTCTTCTCGACAGTCTGGCCCATCGCTATTTCGACGGCATCCACTGCGCCTGCTTCTCGCCCAACGAGGGACGTCTCGACGACATCGTCCGCCTCGCCCGGGAATACGGCGCCGACGGCGTGGTCCATCTCTCCCTCAGCTTCTGCACCACCTACCAGATCGAAGAGGAAAAACTGCGTCGGCGCCTGGCCGCAGAAGGCATTCCCTTCCTCTCCCTCGAAACGGACTACACGCCGGGCGACGAAGGCCAGCTCAAAACGCGCGTCGAGGCCTTCGGAGAAAGTCTCCGCCGTCACCGATGACCGAAGAAGCTTCCCCCTCTTTTTGGGTCTACGCCCTCTTCGAAACGACCTCGGACGGCATGCGCCTCTCCGGCGCCCTGAGACGGCTCGACGTCGGCCACTCCCTCTGCCCCACGCCGCGCCATCTCTCGAAAAGCTGCGGCCTGGCCCTCCGGTTCCCCTCGATAGAGGAGGAGGCCGTCCGCGAGGCGGCCCGCTCCGTCTCCGTCAATGCCTCTTTCGTCCGGGAGAGGACTCCGAAAGAGGCAGGAACTCCCTCCTCCTGAGAGGGCCCGGATCGTCTCCTCCCGAGAAGCCCCGCCAAGGGATTCCTCGGGAGGAACACCTCCGGAGAAGAGATGTCTTTTTTTCTGCAAATGTGGCAAAATGGTCACAGTTTCCACTCAGAAGGAGATGAGATCTCTGAGCGACTATCTGCCGGAACGCAAGGTGGCCGTCTTTGGGCTTGCCAGCTCTCTCAGGGCCTCCAGGCAGACCTCGATTTCCTCCTCCGTGTTGAAGTAGCCCGGCGAGAGGCGCAACGCACCCTGCGGAAAGCTCCCCAAGGTCTGGTGAGCCAGGGGGGCACAGTGAATGCCGGGGCGTGTCTCAATCCCCCAGCGCCGGGCCAGCTCGCAGGCAAGGGCATCGTTATCGAAGTTCTTCAGATTAAGGGTAAAGACGGGAAGACGGCCTTCCATCTCCGACGAACCGTAAAGACTCACCCCCGGCAGCTCCTTAAGTCCCTCGAGGAGGCGTTCGCCGAGGGATTCCTCCCGACGGCGCACCTTGTCGATCCCTTCGGTTTCAAGCCACTCCAGAGCCGCCCCGAGTCCGGCCAAACCAGGGAGGTTCGGCGTCCCCGACTCAAATTTGTCCGGCAGCACGTCGGGCTGATGTTCCTCGTGGGAGCGGCTTCCCGTGCCTCCTTCAACGAGGGGAAGACATTTTTGGGCGAAATCAGGCCGCCAGACGATGCCTCCCGTCCCCTGAGGCCCCTGAAGCGCCTTGTGGCCCGTGAAGCACAGAGCCGCCAAATTCAGCGACTCGGCATCATGAGGGAGAAGCCCCGCCGTCTGAGCCGCGTCGACCACAAGGGGCACCTTTCGTTCCCGGCAAATCTCGGCTACGGCTTCCAGATCCTGAATGGCGCCGCAGAGATTGCTGGCGCCGGCAAGAACGAAAAGGTCGGCAGGCTCTTCGAGACGTCGTTTAAGGACAAGAGGATCAAGGCGCCCCTTTCCGTCGCAGCGGAGAATCGTCAGCTCCATGCCTTGAGCCTCAAGACGCCGGAGGGGGCGGATGACGGAGTTGTGTTCCATGGATGTCGTAACGGCGCGCATGCCGGGCCTGAGGTAGCCTTTGAGGACAATATTGAGGGCCTCCGTCACGCCGGAGGTAAAGGTTACGTAGCGGGGGTCGCCACCCTCGTACCCGCCGAAGAGGGTCGCGACTCTCTCTCGAAGATCCCCGACAAGATTAAATGTCTTGAGATCACGCCGTGCCGCCGAACCTCGGGCCAGGTTTGCTCCCCCGGAGATAAGAAAATCGTACATCGCCCTTGCTACAGGCTCCGGCTTGGGCCACGTCGTGGCAGCGTTGTTGAGATAAATAGCCAAAAGACCGCCTCCCTTTAACTTTTAACACCTTAAGATGGGTTCGGTTGATCATAGCACTTTCATTGAAAATTGTGACGCCTCGACAGAGAAGCTGAAGCAGGAAGTGTCGATCCACTGTGGTAATATGGTCACAGTCGTCAACTGAATCGAAAAGGAGGTTCTGTCCTTGAGCGACTATCTGCTGGAACGCAAGGTGACCATCTTCAAGGCCCTCTCCCACCCCGTGCGACTGACCATCGCCGAACGGCTCATGGAGGGGGAACGCTGCGTCTGTGAGATCGCCCAGTGGTTCCCCTGCGACAGGACGACGATCAGCAAGCACCTGGCCGTCCTGCGCAACGCCGGCGTCATCTCCGACCGAAAGGAAGGCCTCAACGTCTACTACTCCCTCGTCCTCAGCTGCCTGGGACGGCTCCTCACCTGCCTCAACGGAGCCATCCGCCAGGACACCCTCGAAAACCTGCGGCAGCTGGAGGGCTCCTAATAAGTCGGGGCCTCCCTCGCCGCTCTTGCCGTCGGGTCCTTTTTTTGTCAGGCTTTATGTGCCTTGCTGACCACATAGTCATCATGGAGGTGCCTCCTATGAAGAGCATCCGCATCACTTCGCCTTACTGGATCGAAGAGGTGACAAGACAGGGCGGCGATTTCCGAATCGTCTGGGCGACGATCATCGCCGGGTGATGAACGGCCTTCAAAGGCCCGTCGGGCCTTCGAGGCAAGCCTGAAATGCAGGAGACGGCCGATTTCGAAGCCTTTCGCGTCGAAGGAGTCGAGGCCATGACCTGCTGGATCTCCAGGGAAGTCCTGGAAAACCTGAAAAAGACGCCCACCGACAAGGGCGATTACCTCTTCCACGTCGAGGGGCTGGGACGGTACCGCTTCCGCTTCCTCTAAGCCGCCTCCGCCTGCGAGGTTCAGGCCAGCTTTTTCAGCGCCTCCAGGCAGAGATCGATCTCTTCCTCGGCGTTGAAGCAGCCCGGAGAGAGACGGAGGGCTCCTTCGGGGAAGCTGCCCACGGTTCTGTGGGCCAGAGGGGCGCAGTGCAGGCCGGGACGGGTTTCGATCCCCCAGCGCTCGGCCAGCTCGCCGGCCAGGGTTCCGTTGTCGAGGGATTTCAGATTGAGAGCGAAGACGGGAAGACGCCCCTCCATTCCGGCAAGGCCGTAGAGCGTCACTCCCGGGAGGGCCTTGAGCCCGTCGAGAAGGCGTGAGCCGAGGCGTTCCTCGCGGAGCCGCACCGCTTCGATCCCCTCCTCTTCAAGCCAGACCAGGGCCGCCCGCAAGCCGGCCAGGCCGGGGAGATTGGGCGTTCCCGACTCGAACTTGTCGGGCAGCATCTCCGGCTGCCTCTCCTCGTGGGAGCGGCTTCCCGTCCCTCCTTCGACGAGGGGGCGGCACTTCTGCGCGAAATCGGGGCGCCAGACGATGCCTCCCGTCCCCTGAGGCCCCAGGAGCCCCTTGTGGCCGGTGAAACAGAGAGCCGCCACATCGAGCGAGGCGACATCGAGGGGAAGCAGCCCGGCCGTCTGAGCCGCGTCGACGACGAGGGGCACGCCGTGACGGCGGCAGACCTCCGCCAGAGACTCCAGATCCTGGACGGTTCCGCAGAGATTGCTGGCGTGGGAAAGGACGAAAAGGTCGGCAGGCTCCCGGAGACGTTCCTGCAAGAGGCGGGGTTCGAGGCGGCCCGTCTTGTCGCAGGGAAGGATCGTCAGCTCCACCCCTTCCGCTTCAAGGCGGCGCAGGGGGCGGATGACGGCGTTATGCTCCATCGACGTGGTGACGACCTTCATCCCCGGTCTCAGAAATCCCTTGAAGATGACGTTAAGGGCCTCCGTCACGTTGAGAGCGAAGGTGACGTAGCGGGGGTCGGCCTTTTCGTGGCCGCCGAGAAAGCGGGCCAGCCGCTCCCGGACGTCGCCGACGAGGTCCAGCGTCTGAAGGTCGCGACGCGAGGCCGAGCCCCGAGCCAGGTTGGCCCCTCCGGAGAGAAGGAAGTCGTACATCGCCTTCGCCACCGGTTCCGGCTTGGGCCAGGTCGTAGCGGCGTTGTTGAGGTAGATCGCCAACGGAATCACTCCCTCTTATTCTCTTTATATTTTCTTATGATACCATCCTCCTCTTCAAGAAGTCCCCTTCAAATAAGCACGAAACGGTAACGGCTCCCCTTGGGCGCCACCGTGACGCGACGGCGGGGCCAAAAAACCCGCCACCGCATCACACCTGCGGCGTGATGCACGAGCCTGTCGATTTGGGGAAGCCGTGGGGGGTTGACAACTTTGTTTTATGTGTCAAACTTACTGAGTGATCAGTATGCCCGGACCAGGGATCACGAAGGAGGGAGGTCATGGCGGCGCGAGACGGAGAGGAAACGAAGAGGAGGATTCTCAGCGCGGCTGAGGAGCTTTTCGCCGAAAAGGGCTTCGACGGGACGACGATTCGGGAGGTGGCCGAGCGGAGCGGCCTGTCGGGACCGCTGATTCTCTTTCACTTTCAGAGCAAGGAGGGGCTCTGCGAGGCCGTCAAAGACGCCATCGTGAGACGCTGGCAGGCCGACCTGGGCGGGACCTTCGTTCCGAAGGGTGCGGCCGGAGCCTTCGTCGAGACCATGATCGAAGCGGCCTTCGCCTTCTACCACGACAATCCGACGATGGTCAGGATCGCCAACTGGGGACGCCTGGCAGGCGACGACGCCCCCTGGGGCGGCGAAGAGGAGATCCACCGCTGGTACCGCGCCTCCCTCGTCGAGGCCCAGAGACGGCAAGAGATCCGGGACGACATCTCCCCGCTGGCCATAACGGCCCTGATCAGCGGCGCCGTCCACGTCTGGTGGGAGTTTCGAGGCCACATGGAGGAACATGTCCGGCAGGGAAGTTACGATCCGATCTCCGACGACGCCTATCTGGACCAGATCACGTCGGTCATCAGGAGAGGGCTCGCCCCCCGGGAGGGATCGGAAGAGAAGGAGGCCTGAGCCATGAACAAGGACGGAGCGCCCCCGACGGAGGGAATGCCGGAGACGATGCTCATCACCCTCTGGGCCAAGGCCGCCGAGACGGCCCGAGAGGACGGGCTCTTCAGGGATTCCAGGGCCGTCGAGATCGTCAGGCAGATCGACTACGATTTCTCGGTCTTCCAGCCCTGCTGGAAGTCGCAGCTGGGCGTGGCCGTCCGTTCGATGATTCTCGACGGCGAGACGAAACGCTTCATCGACGCCCATCCCGACGGAGCCGTCGTCAACCTCGGCGCCGGGCTGGACACCCGCATGGAGAGGCTCGGCGCCGAGGCGATCGACTGGTACGACCTGGACCTTCCCGAGGGGATCGCGAGGCGGCGACGGTTCTTCCGCGAGACCGAGAGGCGACGTTTCATCGCCAGGTCGGTCTTCGACTTCTCCTGGATGGACGAGATCGGCGCCGCAGAAAAACCCCTGCTTTTCATCGCGGAAGGGCTCCTCATGTATTTCCCCGAGGAGCAGGTCCGTTCCCTCTTCGTCGAGCTGGCGCGACGCTTCCCGAAAGGCGAGATGCTCTTCGAGACGACGGCCCCCTTCGTCGTCGGCAAGGCGCGATGGCACGACTCCCTCTCCAAGGTCGGCAAAGGCCTGGAGTTCCTCTGGGGACCCGATAACCCCGAGTCGGTCGCCGACTGGTCCGAGGCCATCCGTTTCCTCGGAAAATGGAACTACTACGACTATGCCGTTCCGCGATGGCGCTGGATGAGGCTCTTCCGCCACATCCCGGCCTTAAGGCGGGCCATGTCGAGCCACATCGTCCACATCGACTTCAACGATCTTTCCCGAAAAGAGGGGAACAGACCATGAAGAAACAGGGCATCGGCAGACTCCTGGAGATCGCCGGGGAGAAAAGGGAGCTTCTCGTCCTCTCCGGCGGATTGGCGGCCCTCAGCGCCGCCTGCGCCCTGACTCCCTATCTGTCGGTCTACCACATTCTGGCCGAACTGCTGGCCAAGGCAGAGGATCCAAGCCGGATCGACGGCCCTCTCATGACGCACTGGGCCTTTGTCGCCCTCGCCGGTCTCGCCGCCTCTCTTTTCTTCCTCTACGCCGGCTCCATGGCCGCCCACGTCGCCGCCTTCCGCATCCTCTACGGGCTGAGGGTGAGGCTGGCCGAGCACGTCGGCCGCCTCCCCCTGGGCTACCTCTCGCGGACGTCGACGGGAGCCGTGAAGAAGACGCTGGAGCAGAACGTGGAGAAGATCGAGAATTTCGTGGCCCACAAGATCCCCGATCTGGTGGGGGTGACGGCGACGATCGCCATCATGGCCTCGGCGATGGTCTCCCTCAGCCCGGCCATCACTCTGGCCTGTCTGGCCGCCGTGGCCCTGGGCTTCCTCGTCCTCCTCCGCCCCATGGCGGGCGACCGGGGAAAGACGCTGACGAAGGGTTACTACGACGCCCTGGAAAGGATCAACGCCTCGGCCATCCAGTACGTCCGGGGCATGGCCGCCGTCAAGCTCTTCGGCCGCACCGTACGCTCCTTCCGCCGCTTCCACCAGGACATGGTGGACTACAGCCGCCTGGCGACGCGCTTCAGCGATATCTTCCAGAACGGATTCATCCTTTTCAGGACCCTCCTGACCTCCCTTCTGGCCTTCGTCCTCCCCGTCGGCGTCCTCCTTCTGAGCCGCCGTCCGCAGGATCTCTCGCTGGGGCTGACGCTTCTTTTCTTCCTCGTCATGGTTCCGGGCCTGGCATCCCCCCTCTACAAGGTCATGTACTTCTCCTCGACGCTCCGCGACATTTCCGAGGGGGTGGAGCGGATCGACGCCCTCTTCGCCCAGCCGGCCCTGGCCGAGCCGGCGGAGCCGACCGTCCCGACGGCCTACGACGTCGTCTTCGACGACGTCTCCTTCTCCTACGGCTCTTACGGCGCCTCCGAAGAGGGCTCCCGCGTCGAGGCCCTTTCGCACCTCTCCTTCCGGGCCCGTCAGGGAGCCGTCACGGCCCTCGTCGGCCCCTCGGGATCAGGCAAGTCGACGGCAGCCAATCTGATCCCCCGCTTCTGGGACGTCGACGGAGGGGCCATTTTCATCGGCGCCGTCGACATCAGGAAAATGAGAACGGAAGACCTCATGGAGACCGTCTCCTTCGTCTTCCAGGACACCTTCCTCTTTTTCGACACGCTCTACAACAATATCCTCGTCGGCAGGCCCGACGCCGGCCCCGAGGAGGTCTACGCGGCGGCCAGGGCGGCCCAGTGCCACGCCTTCATCGAGAAGCTGCCCCAGGGATACGGCACGCTCATCGGCGAGGGAGGCGTCTACCTCTCCGGAGGGGAGGAGCAGCGGGTGGCCGTGGCCCGGGCCATCCTGAAGGGAGCTCCCGTCCTCGTCCTCGACGAGGCGACGGCCTTCGCCGATCCCGAGAACGAGGAGCGGATGCAGCAGGCGTTGAAAGAGCTGATCCGGGACAAGACGGTCATCATCATCGCCCACCGCCTTTCCACCATCAGGGCGGCCGCCTCCATCGTCGTCCTCGATGGAGGCAGGAAGGTCGAGGAAGGGCGCCACGAGGCCCTGCTGGCCCGAGGGGGACTCTACGCCTCCATGTGGGAGGCCCACTGCAATGCCGGAGCCTGGAGTCTGGCGAAAGGAGAAGGGCGATGACGACTTTTCTGAGAAACATCACGGCGGGAAATCCCCGACGGATCTTCGGACCCGTCCTCCTGACCCTCCTGTCCAACCTGGTCAACATCGGCCCCTTCGTGCTGATCCTCCGAGGCATCCAGCTCCTCTTCCGGGGCTTTTCGGGTCCCGAGGGGACGATGGACCTGGCGGGCCTGACCTGGCTCTGCGCCGGACTGGCCGCCTACATGATCCTCATCTTTCTGGCCGAGCTGCCGGCCTACCGTGCCAACTACCGCGGCGCCTACCTCGTGGCGGCCGAGGGACGGGCCACTCTGGCCGAACACCTGCGCAGGCTTCCCCTGGGCTATCTCTCCAGCCGCGATCCCGGAGACATGGCCAACATGATCATGGGCGACTTCGCCCTTCTGGAGCAGGCCCTCTCCCACTTCGTCCCCCAGCTGGCCGGAGCGCTCATCATGCCCCTTCTGGCCCTCGTCGGCCTTTCCTTCCTCGACCCGATCATGGCCCTGGCCATGTTCTTCGCCCTCCCCCTGGCCGCCGCCGTCATGGCGGCGGCCACGAAGCTCCTCCGCGTCCTGGGACGGCGTCACATGAAGGCCAAGATCGGGGCGGCCAACCGCCTTCAGGAATATCTTTACGGCATTCGCGTCGTCAAGGCCTTCAACCTGACGGGGAGCCGCTTCCGGCGCCTGGAAAGGTCCTTTCGGGACCTCATGAACGAAAGCATCCGCCTTGAGGGGACGATCGGCCCCTTCGCCATGACCGCCGTGGCGCTCCTTCGGACGGGGCTGACGGTGATGGTCCTCGTCGGCGTTCACCGTCTCCTGGGCGGTCGACTCGACCCCTTCGTCTTCGTCACCTTCCTCGTCGTCGGCTCCCGCGTCTTCGACCCCCTGACGCTGGCCCTGATCAACTACGCCGAACTGCGCTACGCCGAACAGGCCGGGGAGCGCATCCTCCGCCTCGGCCGGGAGCCGGTCATGGCCGGGACAGAAATTCCCCCCGAATCGGCCTCCGTCGCCGTCAGGGACCTTTCCTTCGGCTACGGCGACGTCCCCGTCCTCCATGACCTGTCGGCCGATTTTCCCCAGGGGAGCCTGACGGCCCTCGTCGGCCCCTCCGGGAGCGGAAAGAGCACCCTTCTCAAGCTCATCGCCCGCTTCTACGACGCCGACTCGGGCCAGGTCCTCTTCGGCGGCCGGGACGTGAAGGAGCTCGACCCCGAGGCCCTCATGGAACGCATCTCCATGGTCTTCCAGGACGTCTACCTCTTTCAGGATACGGTGGCCAACAACATCCGCTTCGGCCGCGAGGAGGCCACCGACGGGGAGGTCATCGCCGCGGCGAAGAAGGCCCGATGCCACGACTTCATCATGAAGCTGCCCAAGGGCTACGACAGCCTCGTCGGCGAGGGAGGCTGCACCCTCTCGGGAGGGGAAAAGCAGCGTCTCTCCATCGCCCGTGCCCTCCTCAAGGATGCGCCCCTGGTGCTGCTCGACGAGGCCACGGCCTCCCTCGACCCGGAAAACGAGCTGGAGATCCAGAAGGCCGTCGACAGCCTCGTCGAAGGACGGACGGTCATCGTCGTGGCCCACCGCCTGAAGACGGTCTGCCGGGCCGATTCCATCATCGTCCTCGACAAAGGACGGATTGCCGAAAGGGGTCGACACGAGGAGCTGCTGGCCCGGGACGGCCTTTACGCCAGGCTCTGGAAGATCCAGCAGGAATCGCTCGGTTGGAGCCTGGCCCCCGCACCCCTTCAAGGCCTGCCCGTCTGAAAAAGAGAGGCTCTTCAGACACAAAGACAGTTGACAGGGTCTTCATGTGTGGTAATATTGCCACATATTCTCTCGGAGGTGGCTCTTTTGAAGATACAGATTCTGGGAACGGGCTGCGCCAAGTGCAAAAAACTGGCCGAAACGGCCGAGACGGCCGCCAAGGAGCTGGGCCTCGACTATGAGCTGGTCAAGGTGACGGAGATCGGTGACATCCTCGACTTCGGCGTCATGGCGACACCGGGACTGGCTATCGACGGCAAGGTGCTTTCAGCCGGAAAGGTTCCGACGGTCGAACAGGTCAGAGCGCTTCTGCAGGGGGCGCGAGACGGCAGATAGAAACGAAATGGAGGACAGCCCCTCTCCGGGGGCTTTTCTTCATCGCTCTTGGTGGCCTTTCGGCCACATCAAGGAGGTTCCTCTGATGACGGACTCAAAAAAACTCTTTCTGATCGCCGTCGCCTTTCTGGCGGCCTATTTCCTGCCCATCGCCGATCCCCGCATGGCCAGGGCCTCTTTCGAGGCCCTGGCCATGCTTCACGAGTACGCCCGAGAGCACGTCCTGCTTTGTCTCGTTCCGGCCTTCTTCATCGCCGGGGCCATCTCGGTCTTCGTCAGCCGGCAGGCGGTGATGAAGTACCTCGGCGCCGGCGCCAGGAAGTGGGTGGCCTATTCCGTCGCCGCCGTCTCAGGGACGATCCTGGCCGTCTGTTCCTGCACGGTCCTCCCTCTCTTCGCAGGCATCTACAAGCGGGGAGCGGGGTTGGGCCCCGCTTCGGCCTTCCTCTACTCGGGACCGGCCATCAACGTTCTTTCCACTGTCCTCACGGCCCGGGTCCTGGGTTTCCGGCTCGGCCTGGCCCGCGCCGTCGGGGCCGTAGCCTTCAGTATCCTCATCGGCCTGGCCATGGCTCTCCTCTTCCGCCATGAAGAGGCCGAGCGCCAGCAGGGCTTCGCCGAGCTTCCCGAGGAGGCGGGGCGGCCCCTCTGGAAGACGGCCTGGCACATGGCCGGCCTCGTCGTTTTTCTCGTCTTCGCCAACTTCGCCGCCCCCCGCAGCGACGGCGGCCTCTGGACGGCCCTCCACTCCGTCAAGTGGCCCATGGCGGGGGCAGCCCTGCTTTCCGTCCTTTTCACGACGCGGCGCTGGTTCTCCGCTGAAGAGCGTCAGGAGTGGGGCGCGTCGACGCTGGGCTACGCCCTCCAGGTCATACCCCTCCTCTTCGGCGGTGTCCTCGTCGCCGGTTTCCTCCTCGGTCGGCCCGGCCACGACGCCCTCCTTCCTTCGTCCTGGGTGGCGGCCTTCGTGGGCGGCAACTCGGTGGGAGCCAACGTCTTCGCCTCCCTGGCCGGCGCTCTCATGTACTTCGCCACCCTCACCGAGGTCCCCATCCTCCAAGGGCTCCTGGGGGCGGGCATGGGAGAGGGGCCCGCCCTGGCCCTCCTGCTGGCCGGTCCGGCCCTATCGCTGCCGAGCATGCTCGTCATCCGCAGCGTCCTCGGCACGAAAAAAACGCTGACCTTCATCGCCCTCGTCGTCGTCATGTCAGCCCTGGCGGGGCTGAGCTACGGAGCCTTCGTCCGATAGGGAGATTTTTCCGGCGCTTGGGTCTACACTGTTCATTGAAGGTGGAAACCTGGCGTGCGGCACCCCGTCGACAGACCGCCACGCCCGAATCGGGAGGAAAAAAGATGAGCGACATTCGCGACGAAGTGCGCAAAAAATACGCCGCGGCCATCGAGGGGAAAGACGCCTCCTGTTGCGGCGGAAACAGCGGCTGCTGCAATCCCATCGCCATGGGAGACTATGACGGTCAGGAGCTGGCCGGACTCCTCTCCAACCTCGAGATCGCCTCCTTCGGCTGCGGCAACCCGACGGCTGCGGCCGCGATCAGAGAAGGCGAGACGGTGCTCGACCTCGGAAGCGGCGCGGGACTCGACGTCTTTCTCTCTTCCGTCAAGGTGGGCCCTTCAGGCCAGGTCTACGGCCTCGACATGACCGACGAAATGCTCTCGGAAGCCGAGGCGAACCGCCGGAAGATGGGGATGGAGAACGTCTCCTTCCTGAAGGGACAGATGGAGGCCATCCCTCTTCCCGACGAAAGCGTCGATCTGGTCCTCTCCAACTGCGTGATCAACCTCTCGCCCGACAAGGACCGGGTCCTCGGCGAGATCTTCCGCGTTCTCCGCAAGGGAGGGCGAATCGCCATTTCCGACGTCGTTCTCCTCCGCCCCCTGCCGCCGGCCGTCCGGGCCAGCGTGGCGGCCTGGACGGGCTGCATGGCCGGGGCCCTTGAAGCGGACGTCTTCCGCGAAAAGGCCCTCCGTGCCGGCTTCGAAGAGGTCCATATCGAGGTCAAACGGGTCCGCACCTTCACGGACGACGAGGCCGCCCTGCGCTTTCCCGATCTTGCCCCGGAGGACCGCCCCCTGGTCGACGGGGCCGCCGCAAGCGCCCTCATCACCGGCAGAAAAGGGACGAAGCCGTCCGGGAACTCCTGATACCATGTCCATGAAAGCGGAAACGAGATCGGAATCCGTCACGATGAAGAGAACGGTTTTTCCGCCAAAGGAGAGAGCCACGATGCCCCCTCCCGATCCCTCGGTCCCTTCCCCTGCCGGCCGTCGCCGCGGCGGCTGGACGGAGCCCCTCCGCGGGGCCCGCGCCGTCCTGCCCATCCTCGTCGGCGTCATCCCCTTCGCCCTGGTCCTGGGCTTCATCATGCGCCAGACGGGCCGGACGTCGGCGGAGAGCGGTTTTTTTTCCTTCTCCCTCATCGCCGGGACGGCCCAGGTGGCCACGGTTCATCTCTTCGCGGCCGGGGCGCCCCTTCTCGTCATCGTCGCAACGACGGTCATGATCAACATGCGCTACGCCCTGTACAGCCTCTCCCTGGTGCCGATCCTCCAGCGGGAGCCCTGGTGGAGACGGCTTTTCTGCGCCTACATCATCTCCGACCAGTCCTACGCCTTCACCATGGCCGAAGCGGAGAGAAACCCCGACAACGGCGACATGACGGGCTTTCTCGTCGGCGCCTCCCTGGGCGTTTTTCTTCCCTGGGCGGCGGCCGTTCTCGTCGGCTATCATGCCGGCGCCATCATCCCGCCTTCGCTTCCCCTGGATTTCACCATTCCCCTCGTCTTCACGGCCCTCCTGGCGCCCCAGCTGAAGGACCGGGGGCGGATCGCTTCAGCGCTGACAGCAGCAGCAGCAGCCGTGATCCTCGTCCCGACCATGCCCCTCCAGCTCGGATTCCTCGCCGCCCTGCTCGCAGGCGTCGTCGTCGGCGTCCTCCTCGACGGAAAGAGGGAAGGCGCATGAGCTTCTTCGCCGTCGCCCTCGTCGTCTCCCTGGCCTCTCTCGTCGTCAAGGGGCTCTTCACCTGCTTCGTCCCCCAGGGCAGGCTCCCTCGGGCCCTGGACCGGATCCTTCGCTTCATTCCGCCGGCGGCCCTGGCGGCCCTCGTCGCTCCAGCCATCGTCTATGCCAAGACGGCCTCGGGCAGCACCTTCGCGCCGGCCCGCCTCCTCGCCGGTCTGGGAGCCCTGGTCATCGCCGTCTACAGCCGCAACGTCGTCGTCACCATCGTCTCCGGCATGGCCCTGCTGATGCTCCTTCAACGGGTCATCGGCTGAACCGGGGCCTTTCTTCCCGCTGACGAGACCGCCCCGGCCAGGAGCGCCGGGGCGGCAGAGGTGTCATTCTTCGTCGCGCAGGCGGTAGCCCACGCCCGGTTCGGTGAGGAGGTAGCGCGGTCTCGAGGGGTCGGGCTCGATTTTTCTCCTCAGGTTGCTCATGTTGACCTGGAGAAGGTGCCTTTCGTCCCGATAGGCATCGCTCCAGACCTGCTGCAACAGCTGACCGTGAGTGACGACCTTGCCGCGGTGGCGGATGAGGGTTTTGAGAATGTCGTACTCCGTCGGCGTCAGCGAGAGCTCCCTTCCCGCAAGAAGGACGCGGCGGCGGGGCAGGTCGACTTCGAGGGCACCGACGCGGAAGACGGGCTCTTCCTGGCCGGGAAGGATCTGTCGGAGGACGGCCCTCATCCTCGCCAGCAGTTCGCCGATGCCGAAGGGTTTGGTGACGTAGTCGTTGGCTCCGGCGTCGAGGGCGGCGACCTTCTCTCCCTCCCTGTCCCGGACGGAGAGAACGATGAGGGGGACCTGGGACCAGCTCCGGATCTCTTCGATGAACTCCCTGCCGTCGCGGTCGGGAAGGCCCAGATCGAGGATGATCAGGTCGGGCCGGATCTCCAGCATCCGGGCGAGTCCCTCGCCGGCCGAAGAGGCCTCGAAAACCTCGTAACTCTGGGACTGAAGGGAGAGGGTCAGGAAACGGCGGATCGCCCTTTCGTCGTCGACGACGAGGACGCGGACGCCTTCGACCTTCACGGTTCGATCACTCCCGGCAGGCGGATCGTCATGGCCGTGCCCCCTCCCTGACGGGGCACGGCCTCGATCGTCCCCCCGTGCGCCTCGACGATGCCCCGACAGATGGTCAAACCCAGGCCCGTGCCGCCGCTTGCGGAGGGGAGGCGGAAAAACTTCTCGAAGACCTTTTCCCGAAAAGGCTCGGGAATCCCCGGACCGCGGTCGAGGACCTCGAAAAGGAGTGCCTCGCCTTCGCGGCGGACCCGAAGGACCAACGGCGACTGGGGCGGCCCGTACTTGAGGGCGTTGTCGAGGAGGTTGACGAGAACGAGGGAGAAGAGGGCAAAATCGACGCTGACAAGACAGGTCTCGTCGGGAAGCTCCGTCTCGACGGGACGCCCTTCGAGACGTTCTCCCATCAGAGCCAGGGCGTGGGCGACGATTTCGGCGGGATCGCAGGGTTCCGGAGCGGTCTGAAGTCCCCCGCTTTCCAGACGGCTCATGTTCAGCAGATTGCCGACAAGGCTGTTGAGGCGCTGCGCCTCCGACCAGGCCGTTTCGATCAGGGCGGAACGGGCTTCGCCGTCGACGACGAAGGCCTCCTCGCCTCTCCTGAGAGAGCTCAGGACGCCGGTGATCGAAGAAAGAGGCGTCCGGATCTCGTGGGAAATGGAGTTGAGCAGGGCCGCCTGGATCTTTTCGCGGACCTGGACCCGTTCCGCGGCAAGGGCCCGCTCGTCGAGGGCTATCCGCTCCAGGGCCTGGGCCACCTGGAGGACGAAGGCGTCCCTCAGCCTTCCCGAGCGGCCTTTCTCCTTCGGTGCCAGGGCGAGGACGCCCACCTTGCGGCCTTTCACCTTGAGGGGGAGACAGAGAAGGCCTCCCTCCAATTCTCGGGACCGGCCGTGACGGAAGACGTCACCGACAGCCTCGACGATCGGCTCCGGGAGAAAGGTCGGGCCTCCGGAAAGGGGGATGACACCGCCTCCCTCGTCGGCAAGGAAGAGAGCCGAATCCCAGCCCAGCGTCCGGGAGAGGTGATCCGTAACGGCCCGGACCAGCTCGTTCCGTCCGGCCGCCGAGGCCAGATCGCGGCTGAAGGCGTAGAGAGCCAAGGTCTCCTCCTCCCGTCGCCTGGCCTCCCGGGCCTGTTCCCTGGCCCGGGAGGCCAGGCCGCTGACGACGAGACCGACGCCGAGAAACCCGGCGAAGGTGACGAGGTACTGGGAGTCGGTGACGACGAGGGTGTAATAGGGGGGGACCATGAAGACGTCGAAGGCGAGAACGCCCAGGACGGCCGTCAGGATCGAAGGCCCCTGTCCCAGGAAAAGCGCCGCCACGAGGACGGCGGCAAGATAGACCATGACGATGTTCGTCGGAGACATGACGCGACTGAAGGGAAGGCCGGCGATGGTGGCGACGGCGACAAGGGCCGCTCCTTCCAGATAAGGCCATGGGACTTTTTTCCTCCCTTCCGTCAGGGGACGGGAGAGCCTCTCCTCATCGGCGCGGCTCAGTGCGACGACATCGATGGGACCGCTGAGACGGATCATGCGGTCCACAAGAGTCCCTCCGAAAAGGGACTTCCAGCGCGGGGCAAGAGGCTTTCCGACGACGATGCGGGTCACGCCGTGACGACGGGAGAAATCGACGACGGTCACGGCGATGTCCTCGCCGGAGCGGATGAAGAGTTTGACGCCCAGCTCCTCGGCGAGGCGAAGGTTGCCTTCGAGAGCGGCCTTGGAAAGGGCATCGAGGCGAGCCGTCGGAACATCCACGAAAAGAGCCCACAGCTCGGCCCCGGAAGACCGGGCCATCCGCAGGGCCTCCTGAAGCAGGCCCTCTCCGAAGGGACTCGGCCCAAGGCAGACAAGAATCCGCTCCGCCGAGAGACCGGCGGCGGACCTCTCCTTCAACGCCTTCACCTCCCCGGCTTTTTTCGCCCATTGTAGCGTCTTGCCGTCAAGGTTTCCTCAAGGAAGGCCTCCGAGTGCCTCAAGATTCGCTCAAGAAGGGCTCCGGCATCTTACGCAGGATGCTAAAATCACGGTCGACCATCGTCCAAATCCTGCCCGGGGAGGTGAGCCCCTTTGAAAAACTCCTCGTCCTTCTCTTTGAAGCGTATCCTGTTGCCCCTGGAGCGGCTGCTCAAGGGGCGGCTCCCTCGCAAGAAAAGGAAAGCCGTTCCGCCCCCCGCTCCAGACCATACCCTCTTCGGCTCGCTCAGCAAGGAGCGGGCTGCCGTCTATCAGCGTCATTTCGAGGAAATCCTCGGCCTCTCGCCCGAGGTGACACGCTCCTCCTCTCTGGAAAGCCTCCCGGCCCCGCTCCGCATCCGCATCCGGAGCGTCATGGAAGACGCTCATCGCCGGGAGGGGATCAACGTCCTCTACCTGGCCGTCCTTGTCGACCAGTTTCTCGCCACCGAAGAGTCGATTCGGGAAGAACACCGCGGCCACTGGGCCGAGATGGTTCTTCTCCAGGAGTTGCTTCCTCCGTCGGTACCCGCCCCCGAGGCCTTCTTTTACGCGGCGAGGGCCTGGGATATCTGATCTTCCATTCGCCCCGAGAAAAGACGCAGAAGACGCGAGCAGGGCCGCCTTCCGGCGGCCCTGCTCGCGTCTTCTGCGTCTTTTCTTACGAAACCCCCGGGCCGACGAAGCGCTCCAGGCCGGCCCGGAGGACGACCACGCTTCGGGCGAACTCGGCCAGGGAGAGCCGTTCCTCGTCGGTGTGGTCGAGACGGCTGTCGCCGGGACCGTAGGCCGCCAGGGGACAGCCCCAGCCCGCGGCCAGGTTGAAGTCGGCCGTTCCTCCCTTGACGAGGAAAGCCGGCCTGTCGCCGCAGGCCCGCACCCCTGCGGCCAGAGCCCTGGCCATGGCGTCGGAGCGCCCCACCGAATGGGCGGCCACGGCGTCGAGGCAATCGACGGCGACTCCCTCCCGGACGTGGGAGCTCAGATCGGCCCGCCAGGCCTCGACATCCGCCCCGAGGGGGAGACGGACGTCAATCTCGATCCGGGCCGATCTCCCCTCCCGCTCCTCGCCGGCCATGGCGGCCACCGCCGCCGCGGGACGATCGATGACGAGCCGCGACGGATCGTCGAGCTCCATGACGCGGTCGATGACGGAACCGGCGGAAAGGAGCGTCGCCGTCAGGGGTCCGGCGTCGCCGCTGCGGTGGGCGCCGCCGTCGGCGGCCGACAGGGCCAGGAGGAGGCGTCCCCGGTAGGCGATGGTGACGCCCGTCGTCCCCGAAGGCTCGCCGATGACGCAGCCCGCCGGAGCGTGACAATCCAGGCGGTGGCGCATGCCGCGGGAATCGCGCTCCTCGCCGACGGCGGCGACGACGGTCACCCGCCACCCCTCGGGAAGGGGAAGGGCCCCTCCCGCCGCGACGAGAGCGCACAAGGGTCCCTTGGCGTCGACGGCGCCCCGTCCCCAGAGGAGGTCACCGTCAAGGCGGAAGGGAGGACCTCCGGGGACGGTGTCGATGTGGCCGACGAGGAGCAGCTCCCTCTTTCCCTCGCCCCGCCTGCCGATGACGTTCCCGACCCTGTCGGTCTCGACGGAGCTCCAGCCGAAATCGGTCAGGCGCCGGGCCAGGAAGGCGGCGGCCCGAGCCTCGTCGCCGCTGACGCTGGCCAGTGCGACGAGGTCGATGAGGAACCGCTCCGGGGCCGTCATCATTCGGCCTCGTTCAGCGCCGCCGCCAGGATGTCGACGGCCCGGTCGCAGTCGGCCTCGCCGGCCGTCAGGGGAGGAAGAAAGCGGACCACCTGGGGTCCGGCGGGCAGGGCCAGAAGCCCCCGTTCCTGAAGAGCCCGGACGACGGGAGCCGACCGTCCCCGGACCTCGACGCCGACGAGAAGCCCCATGCCGCGGACATCGACGATGCCGGGATGGCCCAATCGGGAGATCCCGGAGCGTAGATAAGAACCGACCTTTGCTGACCTTTCCAGGAGACCGTCCCGAAGAATCACCTCATGCCCCCTGAGGGCCACGGCGCAGACAAGGGGGTTTCCCCCGTAGGTCGAGCCGTGGCTCATGGCGGGAAAGCCGCCGTGACAGGCCTTCCAGACGACGGCACCGGCGGGAAGGCCTCCGGCGATCCCCTTGGCGAGGGTCACCACGTCGGGGTCGAGGCCGACGAGGGATGACGCCAGGAGAGATCCGCAGCGGCCCCAGCCTGACTGGATCTCGTCGGCGACGAGGAGGGCGCCGCTTTTGCGGCAGGCCGCCGAAAGCTCCCTCCCGACGCCGCCGTCGAGGGGGAAGACGCCCCCTTCGCCCTGGACGGGCTCGATGAAGACGGCCGCCGTCCTCTCGTCGACCTGGCCGGGCAATTCCTCGACGGCGTGAAATTCGACGGGCAGAAGGGCGTCCTTCCAGGGCCTGCGGTAGTGGGGATTGAAGGTCAGGGCCAGCGCCCCCAGGGTCCGGCCGTGAAAGCCCCTTCGGGCGGCAAGGATCCGCGGCCTCCTCGGGCGGAGAAGAAGAACCAGCTTGAGGGCCGCCTCGATCGCCTCGGCCCCGCTGTTGGCCAGGTAGGCCTCTCCCCCGTCGAGGAGGCTCGCCAGAAGATCGAGAAAGCCCCGGCGGGCGGGAGCGTCAAGGCCCATGCCGATCGTCCAGGGAGAGGCCGAGGCCTCGGCAAGGGCCTGGCGCAGATCGGGGTGGGCGTGACCGAATAAAGCCGCCCCGTGGCCGCAGAGGAAGTCGAGATACTCCCTCCCCTCCTCGTCGCGGACCGTCACCCCCTGGCCGGAGACGATCCTTATCCCGCGACCGCCATAGAGCTCCGAAGCGCTGACAGGCTGTTCCAAAGCTGACTCCCTCCTCCCTCGACGGCATGGGTCAACGGTCTCTCGCAGCGGCTGTCGGAGAGGACGACCCTCTCCAGCCCCCCTTCGAGAGCCTCCCGGCAGGCTAGAAGCTTCCTCTTCATGTTCCCCTCGGCCATCCGCTCCAGGCGCTCCCAACCGTCGAGACTCCCCCTGCGGACGAGACTATCGGGGCGGGAGAGATCCTCCATCAGCCCCGGCACGTTGCTCAGAATCACCATCACGTCGGCGCCGATGGAGGCAGCGACGGCGGCGGCGAGACGGTCGCCGTCGACGTTGAGGTTGAGGCCGCTCTCGTCGTCGAAGGCCAGCGGCGGCAGGAGCGGCAGGGCCCCGGCCTTCCAGGCGGACTCCAGCGGGAGCCTGTCGATGGCCGATACAGTGCCGCTGTAGTTATCCCGAAGGATGAAGCGCCGGCTCCCCTCAACGGCCCGGAGGACGGCCTTGCGCTCGGCTCGGGCCGTCCGGGCCGCGTCGGGCCGAAGGACGGCGGCCGCCACGCCGCAGGCGGCCAGTTCCGACGAGAGGCGGCAGGAAAAGGAGAGAGCCGCCGCCTCGAAGAGGGCCCGCTCGGCGGGGCCGACGTAGCGGCTGCGGTAGCCGCTGGGGCTGGTCACGTAGCGGCAGGCGACGCCCGCCGCCTCACAGAGGACGTCGGTGACGCCGCTGGCGCCGTGGACGAGGACCCAGCGCTCGCCGGAACGAACCCGACGGGCCAGATCCTCCAGAAGAAAACGCGTGTCGTTACCGGAAGCTCCGCCGATCTTGACGACGCCGATCATGGTCATGACCTCCAAAGTCAGAATTTATCAAAGCCTACGCACGCCTTGAGTCCCCTCAGGCGGGGTAACAGGGGCGCAGATCGAGGCCCCTTCTCTCGTCGAGACCCGTCATGAGATTGGCCGACTGAAGGGCCGACCCCGCCGCCCCCTTGATCAGGTTGTCGATGGCGCTGACGACGAGAAGGCGCCTGCCGTCGTCGTGGAGGGCGAAACCGACGAGGGCCCGGTTGCTTCCCAGGACGAGCCGGGGATCGGGAAAGCGGAGGTGGCTGGGCCGAGCCGGGGTGAGGTGAAGGAAAAACTCCCCGTCGAAAGCCCGACGGTAGAGCTTCCAGAGATCGGCCTCGCGCACCTTTTCGGCGAGGCGGATCTGGGCGGCCATCTGGATGCCCCGGACCAGCTCGACGGCCGTCATCGTCAGCGTGAGGCGGGCAGCGTCAAGGTTCAGCTCCTGAAGGGCCTCGGCCATGTGGCGGTGGCGGAAGGGCTCGATGACGCGCAGGGCCCGGCTCCGGAAGGGATGATGACCTCCCTCGGAAGGCGTCGCCCCGCCTTCGGAGGAGCCGACGCGGCACTCGGCCCGCACCTCCTCCAGCAGGCCGGCCCGGGCCAGGGGAAAGAGGGCCACGTTGAGAGCCGTGGCGTTGCACCCCACGCCCGAGGCCAGATCAGCACCGGCCAACTCGTCGCGGTGCAGCTCCGGCAGACCGTAGACGGCCCTGTCGACAAGCTCCTGGGGAGCTCCGCCGGCGCCGTACCAGGCCGCCCGAAGGGCCCCGTCGTGAAGACGCAGATCGGCCGAAAGGTCGACGACCTTCAGCCCCCGATCGAGGCAGCGGGAGGCTACAGGGAAGGCCGACCCGTGAGGGAGAGCCAGAAAGGCCAGATCGGCTTCGACGGCCTCGGCCTCGTCGGGCGAGATGAACAGCATCTCGGGATAGTCGGGACGGAGATGAGGGTGAACGGTCCAGAGAGGCTGACCGGCCCTGCGTCTCGACGTGACGGCGACGACCTCCATCCCGCCATGGCCGGCCAGGAGTCTCAGCAGCTCCCCTCCCGCCAGTCCCGTCCCTCCCCAGATGACGACTCGTATCATGAAAACTTCCTCCTTCTATCTATAAAAAAGGTCCGCCTCCCCCTGGGATGCGGACCGCTTCCGGAACGTCTCTTCATCAAATCAGCGAATCAGCGCTACGAAGAAACACCTCCCGGACCGGTCCACGACCGTTTGAGCCCCCGCTTTCGGGCGACGGTCCCTTTGACCTTCGTTCTGTCGTCGTAAAAGGCTCTCACGGTCATCGGCTCCTCAAGCGGCCCAGTCCGGCGCAGTGGCGGACGACGGCTGCGGGGATATCGACGCCGGTGGGGGCGATGGAGTTGCGGAACTCGGCGCCGTCGTTGACTTCGTTGACCAGCCAGCCCCCGTCGGTTCCGAAGAGGTCGACGGCCAGAAAGTCGCCGCCGATGGCCCTGTGGACGCGGCGAAGAACGGCGTCCAGCTCGCCCTCGACAGGCTGGGCGCAGGCCTTCCCGCCCCGGGCCGTATTGGTGATCCAGTGGCCGCTCTCGCGGCGGATGGCACAGATCGGCTCGCCTCCGACGATGAAGGCCCTCACGTCGGAACCGCTCTTCTCGATGTACTGCTGGACGTAGAAAATCTGGTGGTGGGCGCCGAGATGACTCTTGTGTTCCACGACGGCCTCGGCGGCCTCTCGGTCGTTCACCTTGGCAAGCAGCCGCCCCCAGCTTCCCGTAACGGGTTTGAGCACGGCGGGGTAGCCGATCTCTTCGACGGCCGCCAGAGCCCCTTCTTCGGAGAGGGCCAGCCGATAGGCCGGCTGAGGGATCGACGCGGCCTCGAGAGCCGCTGTCGTGGCCAGCTTGTCGCCGCAGAGTTCCATGACGGCGGCGGGGTTGACGACGCGGCGCCCCCGCCCCTCGAGATGGCGGGCCAGCGCCAGGTTCTGGCCGTGGCCGATGCAGCGGCAGAGGAAGACATCCTCCTCCGGAGCCGAACCGCCCCAGACCCGATCCTTCACGTCTTCGAGGGAGACCTCGATATCGAGGCGTCGGGCCGCTTCGACGAGAAGCTTCTCCTCCTGCCTCAGACGGGTGAAGAGAATGCGCAGCACCCTACTCGCCCCAGTCTTCCTGAACCTGAGGGGCCTCCTCGACGGTGAGGGGATCAAGGCTCACCAGCTCCAGCTCGGTCCCGCAATCGGCGCAGAGAAGAATCTCGCCCTCCATCGCTCCCTCGGGAAGCGTTACCTGTCCCTCGCAAACCACACAGGTCACCTGTGCCATTGAAAAAACCTCCTTCTGCGCCTCAGGCGCGCCTTCGAGAATAAAAAAAGCCCCGCCCCCTGTCGGGGACGGGACTTGAGCCCGCGGTACCACCCCGGTTGAGCCCTGAGGCTCCACCTTGAGGACCCGATAACGGGGGTCGGCCGGAACGCCTACTCCGCCCGGAGGCTTTCGGCGCCTGCTCCACAGGCCTTGGGCATCTTGCGGCACCGCCGGGACGTCTTTCAGCCGGTGAACGTCCCTCTCTGTAGACGGGTAGGCCCGCTCGAGCCACCTGTTTCATCGCAATTTCCCGAGGACGGCCTTCCGGTCCGAACCGAAGCGGACGTCCCTCTCATTGAGAGGCATTATGGGGGGCTTCGGACCTCCTGTCAAGACCCCGGAGCGGAAATAAACAAAGAGACAGCCCGAAAAGTCAGCAACGGCACGGGAGAAAGGCACCTCATTCCGCCGTCGACGGAAATCGTGAAAGACACAAGACCCGCCTCTCGCGAAAAAGCCGACCTCCGATCAAGGAGGGAGCTTTCGCCTTAAGTCAGTCTTGGTCAGCTCTTTCTTACCCTTTGATGGCCCTATCGGCCCGGAGCATCTGCCGGATCGGCCTCCCCACGCGAAGGGCCAGGGCCGCCGCTCCGACGGCCTTCAGAAGGTCACCGGGAAGAAAGGGAAGCGCTCCGATCTTGACGGCCCCCATCAAGGAGACCTCCTTGCCGACAACCCAGTTGAGGTTGAGGTAAAGCCCCGTCACGCCGACGACGTAGAGACAGGCCATCCCGGCCAGGCAGGCCAGGAAATAGTCGCGAAATCGAGGGTCGCCCTTTCGCTCCGACAGCGCTCCCGTCACGTAGGCCATGGCGGCAAATCCGACGATGAAGCCGAAGGTGGGCCGCAGGATCGCCTGAAGACCGCCGCCGACGGTAAAGACCGGCAACCCCAACAGCCCCATGGCGATATAGAGGAGCTGGGAGAGCAGCCCTCCCTTCGCCCCCAGAAGAACCCCGGCAAGATAGACGAAGAAGACCTGCAGCGTCAGGGGCACGACGGGAAAGGGAATCCGGATATAGGTGCCGACGACGGTCAGGACGGCAAACAGCGAGGCGAGGATCATGAGGCGAAGACGCTGATTCAAGGGGAGGACCTCCAGTCATCCATAAATTCAAGCGGTTGACACTCGGCATTATAGCGCGCCGGAGGCAGGAAATCGAGAGCTCTTTTTTAAAACGAATCGGTGTCGAAGCCCTCAAAAGGGTGTTTTTCAGAGGTAAAAGAGGGCCTAGGGCTTGATCTTTGCTGATCTTTGTGGGGAAGAACCTTCCGGGGCACCCCTTTCGGCCTCACGGGAGCCTCCGAACCTCGGCTTTTCAGGCGACGGTGGAAAAAGAGAAAAATCCGGCGCGGCCCTCCCCCACAGCCGCTCCGGACAAGGAAAGCCGGAAAGACGCTAAGCGTCTTTCCGGCTTTCCTTGTCCTCTCAACGGCAGCGGCACCCTTCAGGCCGCAGGGATGCGGGCTAGATGGAGTCGAGAACCTCCCGGGCCAAGCCGGAGAAGCCTCGAAGATACTCGCGGCGCTCCTTTCGAAGATCTCCGATGGCCTTGGCATATTCTTCGCGGCTGTAGTGGCGATAGGGATCGTAGGCTTCGCCGCCCTCAAAGGGCAGGGCTTCGGGAATCTCATAACCCAGGATGTCGTCGTAGCGCCAGGTCAGGCTCCCCCGCAGCAGGGCCTCGATGCACCGGAAGGTCACCTCAGGAGTCACATTGAGGCCGTCACGGCCGCCGACGCGCCCCGTGTTGAGGACATAGCAGCCGATGTGAGGGCTGCCGCGGAGGATCTGAAGCAGGCGGTTTCCGTTGGTATGGGGGCGGTCGACGATAAAGGGATCGAAGCCGACGACGCGTTTGGCCTGCCCCACCCGGGAGGGGTCTTCGGCGCTGGTGATCGTCGATTCGCCGAGCATGAAATAGGCAGCAGCCTGTTCCGGCGAGACAAGGCGGCCCACCGGCGGGGTGTCGTTGCGCCGCATGTTGAAAAGGAGGATGTCGACGCGGGGAAGGTCGATCCGGTCCGACGTGTTGGGAATGGCCTCCCGGGGAACGAGCCCGCGGCCGTTGGTGCTGATGGCGTGGTTGTCGAAATTGATCTCGCCGTCGTCGTCGACCCAGACGTTCTCCAGGATGGCCCGTCTGTCCCGGGCGGCTCGGAGCAGGGGCTCCTGCCTTGAGACGTTATCGGTCTTGATGTAGTAATTCCTCTCCGTTCCCAGCGACGAGCCGTCGGAAAGAAGAAGATTGATGTCGTCCTGAAGGACCTCGACGCCCTCCGGGGACTGCAGGCCGTGATCGGCCGTGGTGATCGTCGTCTTTCCCGTACCGGACAGGCCGAAGATGAGCAGGCCCTTTTCCGACAGATTTCCCCCGTCGTCACGGACCCGGGCGAGCTTGCTTCCGGCGTGGAGCCCCAATCCGTTCATCTCCTCGCGGACGATGTGCATGGCCATGCGCAGCGTCGCCATCTTGGTCTCGCCGTAATAATCGCTGCCGAGGATGTAGGTGACGCGATGTTCGGGGAAAACGAGAATCTTCCGCTGATGCCATTCGGGAACGACGACGGTGACGATGTCGGCAAAATCCTCATCGGCCTGAGGGTAGAAATTGTAGCTGTACATCTGGGCGATGCGGGCGTAGCGGCGGGTGACGTAAAGGTTTGTCCGGATCTGGGCTCCCTCGGGCGAGCCGATGCGGGAGGTGACGCGGATCATCTGCTGCCAGCGCAAGTAGCCCCAGACCTGCTCCAGCAGAAGCAGGTGCGACTCGTCAATGGCGTAGACCAGCTCGGTGAACTCCTTGCTCCGAGAGCGGATGCGCGTCACGTAAAGGGACGAGCCCTGGTTGTTCGCGACCAACTCATGAGCGGCCAGGGCCCGGAGCTCCTCATCGGTGACGTCCCGCAAAAGGCTTCGGCAGACGGGGTGTCTCAGTCTTTCCGCAAGCACGGTCCCGCTTTCTTCCTCGAACATGAATACCGCCTCCTCAAAAGCGTCGATCTCTCTTCAACTCTCTCGCTGAACCCGTTGCACTTCCTTGAGCCACTCCCAACGGAAAACGGAACCACGATGGCGGTAGCCCTCGAAGAAGGCCTCCGCCTCGGCGCTGCGGGAGAGGGGAACATCCATCTCCAAGGTCACCCTCTCGCCGTAGCTGAAACGGACGGCCTCCCCGTCGACGCCGATCTCCGGAAGCTGATGGACGATCACGCCCTGGGCCTCGTAGGGAATCTCCACCAGCAACGGGCTCGACACGTGACGCTCCGCTCTGCCCGAAGCCTCCAGGGCCGCCGTCGCGACGGCGCCGTAGGCCTCGATGAGCCCCCGGACACCCAGTTTGATGCCGCCGAAATAACGCGTGACGACGACCAGGGCATTTGTCACGCCGGCCCGCTGGATGGCTCCCAGGATCGGCTTGCCGGCCGATCCCGAAGGCTCCCCGGCATCGGAGTAGTATTCGCGGAATATCGGAGCTCCGAGACGATGGGCCCAGCAGTGATGATTGGCGTCGGCCATGGATCTGGAGATTTCCTTCAGCGCCTCACGGGAAGCCTCCTCATCGGGAATGACACGGACCTGGGCCAGAAATCGGGATCGTCTGACCTGGAGCTCCGCCGCCCCCTCCCGGAGAGGCTCGACGTAGACGTCATCGCGATCACTCAAGTTCCCAGGCCTCTTTCATCCAGCGGTAGGTTTCGGCAAGCCCTTCGGGGAGAACCCGCGTCGAGCCGAGGACCGGCATGAAGTTGGCATCTCCGTTCCAGCGCGGGACCACGTGCAGATGAAGATGGCCATCCACTCCGGCACCGGCGACCTTGCCGAGATTGATGCCCATGTTGAACCCCTGGGGCGCCGTCGTCCTTTCCATGACGGCGACGGCCTTCGATGAAAGGGCGTGCATCTCCGCCACCTCAAGGGCCGTGAGCGAACCGTAGGAGCAGGTGTGACGGTAGGGGACGACCATGAGATGGCCGGGATTGTAGGGAAAGGCGTTAAGAATGACAAAGCAGTGTTCCCCTCGCGCCAGAATGAGCCTCTCCTGATCGTTGTTTTCCTTGGGAAAGTCACAAAAGATGCAGCCCTGATGGTCTTTGGGAGTCGCAATGTAGGCCATTCGCCAAGGCGCGAAGAGCGTTTCCACACCGATCACCTCCTGAAAATCGGGCCGCAGGGTTTCACGTGAAACATGACGGCCTTCGAAAAGCGGAATCATCTTATCGTAGCAAAAGAAGGGGAGGATTGGGCATCACAGAAGCGAAAGAGGATTTCCGGCAGAGAGTTTTTGCGGGCGCCGCCGGCGGCCAGGCACGAAGAAGGAAGGCCGGGGCCGAAGGAGAGGCGCTCAGCCCGGCGCCGAAGTTTCACGTGAAACATCGGCGTTCAAGGCTCTTTCTTCCAGAAGACCTTAAGGGAGAGCCAACCCTGCCAGAGGGCGAAAAAAGCCCCCAGGAGGTAGATCAGGAAGACGACGGCCGAGGGATAACCTGCGTCTCGGGCCTTGTTGCCCAGAAAGACTGCAAGAAGAACGAAGCCCATGACGACAAGGGCTGCACCGACGATACGACCGAAAGAGAGAAGATCTTCTAATTGTTTTTTCATTTTTTAAGCAATTTATATTTCCCGGGAAATAACCGCTCTCCTTGGCTGTCGAGAAGGTCCAGGATCGCCTGAAGCTCCTCCTCGGCGAGGCCGCTGATGCGAATCGAGCGTTTCTCACCCCGACGGGAGAGGCTCACCGCGATGCCGTAACGCTCCCTGAGGCGTGCCGCCTCGGGGTGGACTTCCTGAAGGAAGTCCTTCGCCCTTCGAGGTCTCCGACGGCCCGCTCCCTGAACGGCCCGCTCCAGCTCCCGCACCGACCACCCCTCGTCCCGACACCGTTCGGCCATCAGGATGCGGGCCCGATCGTCATCGAGACCGAGGAGAGCCCGACAATGCCCCTCCGTCAACTCTCCTCCGGCAAGCAGACCCTGAATTTCCGGCGGAAGCTGGAGGAGGCGAAGCTTGTTGGTCACCGTCGTCCGGCTCCATCCGAGACGGCCTGCCGCCTCGTCCTGGGTGATTCCCGTCGTCTCCAGCAGCGACTGGAGAGCCCCCGCAATCTCAAGGGGGGAGAGGTCCTCTCTCTGAAGGTTCTCGACGAGGGCCACTTCCAGGATCTGGGCGTCATCGAGATCGAGGACACGAACGGGCACGCTCTCCAGACCGGCCAGTTTCGCCGCCTGCCACCGCCTCTCTCCGGCGACGATTTCATGGCCGTCGGCGGTGGGGCGAACGATGATCGGCTCGATGACGCCGTGGCTGCCGAGAGAGAGGGCCAGGCTTTCAAGCCCTTCCCGGGAGATCTCCCGCCGAGGCTGGCGAGGGTTGGGCCGAAGCGACGACAGGGGAAGTTCGACGACAGGGGGAGGCGCCGACGGCCTCGGCGAGGCTCCCGGCAGGAGGGCTCCCAGCCCCCGGCCTAAGGCCTTAGCCATCGCTGTTTCACCTCCTGGGCCAGTCCGGAAAAGGCGGCGGCTCCGGGGCAGGAGGCATCGTAGTAGGCGATGGGCTTGCCGTAGCTCGGAGCCTCGGAGAGACGGACGTTGCGGGGGATGGCCGTCTCGAAGACGAGGGAGCCGAACTGGCGGCGCACCTCGTCGCCCACCTCCCTGGAGAGGCGCGTCCGCTGATCCTGCATGGTCAGCACGATGCCGGCCAGCTCCAGGTCGGCGTTGAGATAGTTCTGGACCAGCTCAAGCGTCCTCATGAGCTGACCGACTCCCTCAAGGGCGAAGTACTCGCACTGGATCGGCACAAGAAGCTTCGAAGCGGCCACGAAGGCGTTGAGCGTGAGCAGCCCCAGCGAAGGAGGGCAGTCGATGAGGATGATGTCGGCTCGGTCATCGATACCCTCGAAGCCTCGCCGCAGCCGCGTCTCCCGGCTCATCGCCCCGGCAAGCTCCACTTCCGCCCCGGCGAGATCAAGCGTCGCCGGAAGGAGGCTGACTCCCGGCCATGCCGTCTCCAGCAGGACGTCAGCGATGGGAGCCTCCCCGAGGAGGAGGTCGTAAACGCTCCTGCCGACGGCACCTCTGTCGATGCCCAGACCGCTGGTGCTGTTCCCCTGAGGGTCGAGATCGGCCAGGATGACGCGATGACCGGCCCTCCCCAGTTCGGCGGCGAGGTTGATGCAGCAGGTCGTCTTGCCGACGCCGCCTTTCTGGTTGGCCACGGCGACAATTTTCATTCCTTCACCTCCACCATGCTCTTTTCCCGGCCATGCCGGCCCGCCGCGGAAAGCGGGCGGGACAGGGGGACTCCTTGATCCATCGCACGACATAAAGATCTCTGCCCGCAAGGCTGTAGCCGAAAAGCTCGGGATCGCCGAGGCCCAGATCGCCCCAGCGCCCCCGGCAGAGCTCCAGTTCTCCGAGGACCTGGGGCCCCTTGAAAGCCAGAAGGCTCCCTCCCGGCAAGACGAGAGGGGAGAGGAGTTCGGCCACGACGTCGGCCGAAGCGACGGCCCGAGCCGTAGCGACGGAGAAGGTTTCACGCTCCCGGCAAGCCAGCTCTTCGGAACGGCAGCAGAGGACACGGGCCTTGGCCGGGGAAAGCGAGGCGACGATCGCTTCGAGGGCCCGGCACTTCTTGGCGACGCTGTCGACGAGGGTCACCTCCAGCTCCGGACGCGCCAGGGCCCAGACGAGGCCCGGCAGACCGCCGCCGGTGCCGACATCGACGACGGACCCCCTTTCGGGCAGAAGAGACAGCGCCGTGAGGGCGTCGAGAATGTGCTCCCTCCAGAGGGTCTCCGCATCGCCGGGACCGGTGAGGCGCGCCCGGGCGTTGGCCTCCGCCAGAAGCTCCGCGAAGCGCCGAAGAGCGGCTTCGAAGGGAGCGACGACCTCCGTCGAGGGCGGAGAAAGGCGCGGATCGGGAGTCCTGTCGGAGCAATCCATCGTGAACCTCCTTGGCGGCAGCCGTGAAGATTGGGCTAAAATGGTGTCATCCTTATCGTACCAGAGAAAGGGGGGTTGACGTTGCGCCTTTTCGAGGCCCTTGTGGAGGAAGTGGAGCGCGAGAGCGACGGCGCCGTCGAAACGCTCCTTCTGGGATGGCGCGGAGCGGCTGTCCTGCTTGACGACGGCCGGGCGGGCCTGGCCCGGGTCTTTCTGGCGGAAGAGGCTTCCCGAAGAAGCTCCAGAGACCCTGCCGCGGATCTTCTCGCCGCCTCGGCCCACGGGCTGGCGCGGCTTCTCGTCTCTCCCTATCCCCAGGAATTCGCCCTCGCCGGAGCCGCGGCGGAGGCGCTCCTGCCGCCCCCGCCGGGACTTCCGGCAGAAGCGCTGCGCTCCCTCGCAAGAGAGGGCCGCGCCTCCGTCGTCGGCTACGACCCCGATCTGACCCTTCTTTTCCGCAGCTGGCGCTGGGAGCTGTCCATCTTCGACGATTTCCGCAAGGCGCCGGACGTCTACCCCTCCTGGACGGAAAATCATCTCCTCCAGGGCGCCCCCTGGGTCTTCATCTCCTCCGACGCGCTTCGAGACCGGCGGATCCTCTCCCTGGCCCCTCACTTCCGCCGCAGCGAGGGGACCGTCCTCGTCGGCCCCGGACTGCCCTGGACGCCCCGCCTCTACCGGGAGCTGGGAATCACCCATCTGCTGTCACCCTCCATCGTCGGGGAGCCCCGTGCCGTCGCCCTCTTCCTCGGCGCCGGCGGAGGGCTCTGGGAATCGCCGGACCTGGAGTGGCAGCTGCGACGGATCGAATGATCTCCCCCCACGAAAGGAGTGTTCTCTCAAATGAGAAAGCTCGCGAGAACCGATGATTACCTGGCCTTCCGCCTTGACGATGGAACCGACTTCTTCCCGGCCGTCAAGGCCCTTCTCGTCGGCGAAGACGTGACGACGGCCGTTCTCGTCGCGGCGGCGGGGATGATGCGTCACGTCGAGATCGGCTGGAACGGGGGCGGCGGCGACTACCTGAAAAAAACCTTCGACGACCCCCTGGAGATTCTCGGCCTTTCGGGAACGGTAAGCCGCAAGCCCAACGGCGATCCTTATTTCCACGCCCACGCCACCTTCGGCGACAGCGAACACCGGGCCTGGGGCGGCCACCTCTTCCGAGCCACCGTTCACGAGACCTGCGAGATCGTCTTCGCCCTTCCCCGGGAGATGACCTTCTACCGCATGCCCCTGGCGCCGGATGAGCTTCCCCGCTTCTGCCCCGAAAGGAGCTCCAGGCGCTGAAGCGCCGGCTTCGCCTTATCGGCCTGTTTTCAGCGCTCCTGATCGCCTCTTTTCCGCTCCTTCCGGCGGCTTCTGAGGCCTGTGCCGAAACGGCGACGGTGGAAAAGGTCTTCGACGGAGATACGGTGGCCGTCGTTTTCGACGACGGACGGACCGAAAACGTCCGCTACCTTCTCGTCGATACGCCGGAGCTGCATCACCCCATGAAGGGCGTCGAAGAGCTCGGGGCCGAGGCGGCCCGCCTCAACGCCGATCTGGTGCTGGGGCGACGGATACGGCTGGAGCGGGATGCCGTCGACCGCGACCGCTATGGGCGCCTGCTGGCTCATCCCTGGCTTGATGCGGCCGGCGGCGAGTTCCTCGTCACCGCCGAGCTGGTCCGGGCCGGCCTCGCCCTGCCTCTCATCCTCCCTCCCAACGGACGCCACGCCGAAAAGATCGACGAGGCCCTGGCCGATGCGGAAAGGAATCGCCGCGGTCTCTGGGGGCTGGGTGGGGGACGCCCCTTCACGGCCTCCCAGGCCTGGGCCTTCCTTCCGCTCCTGAGAGGGCGCTTCCTGCGGCTGACCGTCGACGTGGGCCAGGTGCGGGAGACGGCGACGCGCTGGGTCGTCGAAGACGAGGGGAGACACCTTGTTCTGGCCTTTCACCGATCCCAGGAGGAACGCTTCCCCGATCCCCGCGACTGGGCGGGGAAACATCTGGAGGTCATCGGTAAGCTGGAGGCCGGCTATCAGGGCGTCGAAGTCTTCCTCTCCCACCCGCGGCAAATCGTGAAGCTCGGGCCCTGATTTTCTCCATCCACGGCTCTCCACAGAGCCATCCACCAGTTATCCACGTTCTTATCCACATATCCACAACGTTCACGAGCCCATGAAAAAAATTATCCACACACTGACTCCTTCGGGAAAACCGACAAATCCGGCCCGTCACCGCCGCAGAGAAAGGCGCCTTACGTCCTCGTCTTCGGGTTTTTCTTTCACCACATCGCCGATGCGGGAGATCTTGACCCTCAGGGGATAGCTCTTGCCGTCGACGACAGCCGTGCGGATCTCGAAGCGCCGGTCCATCTGATCCTTCCTGACGGGCCAGGACCGAAGGCCCAGCGTCGGCGTCTCCTCCAGAAGATAGGCACGGACGCCCTCAAGCTGGTCGGGACGTGCCAAGGCACGGATCAGGAAGAGGGGACGCCCCTTCTTGCCGAGGGCCTGGACCAGGTGGGTTTCGAGGGTCAGCTCCTGGAGCTCTTCGAGGAAGCGGGCCATCTCCTCGCCCGTGGCGTCGTCGATGCTGGCCTCGACGAGGGTCGCCTCCTCGAGGGAACCTCCCTTGACGCGGGTCGCCCGGACGACATTGGCCAGAGGCAGCTCCTTCGTTCCGGCGCCGTAGCCGACGCGAAGGGGGACGAAGGAGGGGAGGTTCTCCACGAAGCGGGCCGCCACGGCCAGGAGGGCGACGGCGACATCCGTCGCCAGCTCGCCTTCGACGGGGCCGCCCCGGAGGGGAACCTCGCGGAGCCGGGCGGCCTCGACGACGACAGGCGAGGGGACGACGACGAGGCCCCGGCCGGTGACGACGGTGCCGCCGCCGACGGCGATCGCCGTGGAGAGGATCTCCGTCTCGCCGAGCCCCTCGAGGAGATGGAAGAACCCCAGGAGGCCGACGACGGTATCGAAGGAGGAGGCCGCCTCGTGGAGGCGGACCGTCTCGGCCGACGTCCCTGAAACGGCGGCCTCGGCCTCGAAAAGGAGCCTGAGGGACTCCCGGGCCTGCTGAAGCGTCGACGGCGAGGCCCTAAGGAGCAGGCCCGCCTTTTCCAGCAGCAGCTCCATCTCGCGACGGCAACAAAGAGACGGACTCTCCTCGAGGCGCACGGCAAGCCGCGTCGCGGCGATGCCCCGGCTGGTGACCTTCTCGGGCCGGAGCTCGACACGCTCCACGCCGGGGCCGCTGAAACCCGCAAGGGGAGCGATGCGGGAGAAATCGGCCCCCAGGTCGAGAAGAGCGCCGAGGAGCATGTCAGCGTCGGCACCGGAGAGATGGGGCTCAAAAAGAAGCACGATCTCCTCCTCCTTCCTCTGGTCGAAGTTGCAGAAGCCTGTTGAGACTTCCCGAAAGAAGCCCTTCCAGATCGACGGCGACGAAAGCGAAACCGGCCTGCTTCAGCGCCGCGACGATCTCCTCCCGCCTTGCGACGATCTCTTCGGGCCGCGGCGCGGCGATGACGGCCGTCCGGCAGGGAAAATGGCGGACCCGCAGTTCCTCTGCCCCCCGCTCTTTCAGGAAAGTCTCGGCTTCGGCGACACGCTCCAGGCGCTCCCGGGTGAGGCCGAAACCGGGCGGGAAACGGGTCGCCAGGCAGGATTGGGCAGGGCGGTCCCATCCGGAGAGACCGAGACGTCGGGAGAGCTCCCGGACCTCCGCCTTGGCGAATCCCGCCTCGATGAGGGGATGGCGAACGCCGTCCTCGTCGGCGGCCCTCATGCCGGGGCGATAGTCGTCACGGTCGGAGACGTTCATGCCGTCCAGAAGGAGCGAAAACCCCCGTTCCCCGGTCCAGCGCCGCACCCGTTCCTGGCGCGCCTTCCGGCAGAGGTAGCAGCGGTCGCTTCCGTTGTCGGCAAACCCGGGGATCGCCATCTCGTCCAGCTCGAGTTCGACGTGATCGATTCCGGCCTCGGCGGCGAAATCGCGGGCCCGGCATATCTCGTCGGCAGGGGAGAGAGGAGAGAGGACGGTGACGGCCACAGCCCTTTCACCGATGACACGGCGGGCCAGATATGCTACAAGGGAACTGTCGACTCCGCCGGAAAAGAGGACCACGGCATGATCCATCGCCTTCAGCGATCTCTCCAATCCGCGCCGTTTGGCTTCCAGAGCTTCCATGGCGCCACATCCTTTTGTTTTTTCTTCTTCTGCCTATGATGGTATCATGGCCCGGTCAAGACAAGAGCGACAGGAGGAAAGACCGATTTCCCGCAAGGTTCGCGCCCTCCTCATGGGGGGACTTTTTATCCTTCTTGCCCCTTTGGGCCTGCTTTTTTTCGTCTCCCGATCGAACCTCGGGAGCGACGCTCTTCGGGAGACCGCCCAGGCCCAACTCGAAGAGCTTCTCGGTGCGCGCCTCGACGTGGGCACCCTCAAAGGCAACCCTCTCCGCGGCTACCGGACCGACGGGATCTCCATCGAAAACGACGACGGCGTCATCGCCTCCGGCGAAAGCGTCGAGCTTCACCTCTCCCTCCGCTCTCTCGCCTCCGGCAATCCGACGATCTCCCTTCTCCGCCTCAAGGGTTTCTCCCTCGACCTCTCCTGCCTTCAGGGAAGGGACAAGGGGGGCTGTCCCGAGCTCCCCCGGGGGCTGAGACGTCTTGAGCTCGTCAACGGGCGGCTGATCCTGGGCGACGAGACCGTCCACATCGCCCATGCGACGGCGGAAATCCTGGAGGGACGGGCCGCCGTCGAGGGAGAAGGCCTCCTGCGCGGCCTCCCCTTCACGGCCGGCCTGCGCATCACCGCCTCCGGAGAGGGGCTTCGTCTCCGAAAAAGCAGCCTCAGCCTGGGAGGCTCCCTGTTCCAGCTGGAGGGCCTCCTCAGTCCGACGCTGGATCTCGCCGCCAAGGCCCTTCCCCTCGACCTGAGCGAACTGGCCCGGCTCCTGCCGGACCTCGCCGAAGCCGGTCTGACGGGAAAGGCCGACGTTTCCTTCTCTCTCACCGGTGACCTCGCGTCACCGGAGCTCGATGGGACGATCCGCCTCCACCAGGGAGAGGCCGTCGCCATCGCCCTTTCCGATTTCCGATCGGCCTGGAGCTGGAAAGATCGACGCTTCTCCCTCTCCGGCATCGCCGGACGGGCCAACGGCTCCCCTGTCGAGGGCGAACTGGGCCTGCTTTTCGACGGCGACTCGCTGGGGCTCGATCTGGCCCTTCAGGGAAGGGCGATCCGCGTCGAGAGCTGGTGGAAGGCCTTTCCCTGGCTCTCCTTCGCCGCAGGCGAGATCGACGTCCTTTCCGCCGATCTCGAGGGACCGACAGAGGCCCTGGCGGGAACGGTGCGCTTCCGGGAGGCCTCAGCCACTATCGGAGGAGAGAAGGCCGACAGCCTCGAAGCCGAACTCCTCCTCGACGGCAACAAGACGATCACCGTCGCCGGCAAGGGGCTCTGGGCGGCGGCCCCCGTCGACGTGACCGGCTCGGTCCTCCTCGACGAAGCCACAACCCTGGACCTTCACTTCGCCACGAACGCCCTGGCCCTTCATCAGCTTCGGGCTCATTTCGGCTGGCTCGACCCCCTTCTCCCCGAAGGGAGTCTGGCCGGAACCTTCTCCGTCGAGGGCCCGGCGGCGGCCCCGGCCTACCGGGGCTACCTGCGCTCCGACAGGATCCGCATCCGCAGGACGCTCCTCGAGAAATTCGAGGCCCGCTTCGCCGTCGTCGACGGCGAAGCCCTCATCGACGACGCCTCCGGCCTCTGGCAGGGAGCCTCCCTCAAGGCGACGGGACGCCTCGCGAAGCTCCTGAACCCCTCGCAAACGACCCTTGCCGTCACGGGGACGGTCCGTGACCTCTCCCTGGCCGATCTGCCCCAGGGCGGCCTCGACCTCAGGGGCCGGGCCAAGGGCGACTGGGCCCTTGACGGCCCTCTTGACGCACCCCGCCTCGAGGCGACCCTCACCGTCAGCGACGTCGCCGTCGCCGGAATGAAGGGGGGCACCTTCTCCGTGAAGGCCGGCTACGACGGCCGGACGCTCACGCTCTCCTCCCTGAAGGGCCCCTTCCTGGGCGGCCGAGTCGAAGGGCAGGGAAAGCTCCTCCTCGACGAAACGCCGTCGCTGAAACTCCTCGGAGCCTTCCACGACCTCCCCCTGGCCGAGGCCGCCCTGGGAGAGACCCTTCCTCCGGGAACGATCACCAGCCGCCTCTCGGGCGGCTATCTCCTCGAAGGCCCTCTTTCGGGACTTCGCCTGCTGCTCAACGTCAAGGAGGGGACGGCAACGGCCTGGGAGGTCCCCGTCGAGGCCGTCGAAGGCCGTTGCTCCTTCGACGGAGAGGGGCTTCAGATCGAGAAGGCCTCCCTCTCCCTCCTGGGCGGAGAGACCGCCCTTGAGGGAACCATCAGAGGCCCGGAAAACCTCTCCCTCAAGGCGAAGCTCGCAAAGCTCGACATCGCCGCCTTTCCGGAACGGGACCGGCTCGCCTTCACCCTGGGGGGGGAGCTCTCCGGCACGATCGCCCTCTCCTGCTCCCGGGAGGAGCGTCTGCTGGAGGCCGATCTGACCGTACCCCGCCTCAAGCTGGGCGATTTTTCCCTCGATGACGTCAACGTCAAGGCGAAGGGCGACGACGAACGCCTCGAAATCGAAACGGCCCAGGGACTCATCGGCACTTCGCCCGTCGAAGCGCGGGGGAGCTTCGCCCTCAGTCCTCTGAGGGGAACCTTCTCCCTCGCCGGAAGAGAGCTGGACCTAGCCCTCTTCGCCTCCGGCGTCGATCCCCAGAAAACGGGCGGCCTCTTCGACATCACCCTCGACGCTCAGGTCGGACCGGAGAACTTCTCCGGCACGGGCGCCCTCACGTCGCCCTCGCTCCGCCTGGGAGGGCTCCGCATCGACGGCCTCCAGGCCCCCTTCATCGTCCAGGACCGCTACCTCACCATCGAAGACGGACGGGGACTCTTCTACGGGGGGACGATCCTGACTCAGTGGTCCCTGGGCATCGACGAGGAGCGATGGGGGGGCAACCTTTCCATCAAGGGCTTCGACCTGGCCCAGGCCCTTGCCGACGGCTTCGATCTCGAGGGAAGCCTTTCGGGAACGACGGACCTCCAGGTCAGCCTCTCCGGAACCTACGGCCGGGCCATGCTTCTCGACGGCAGGGGAAGCCTGACCGTCACCGACGGCCAGGTGGAGGGCTTCTCGGCCCTTTCCAAGGTGGGGGGGCCCATTCCCTACCGAAGCCTCAACGTCCACTACGTCATCGACGGCAGAACCCTCTACCTCCTCCCCGGAAGCCGTGCGGCGGCTCCGGCCGGAAACGGCCTGTACCGCTACCTCTCCTTCGACGGGAGCCTGACCCCCGGCAAGAGCCTCGACATCGCCGGTTACGGCGAGCTGAACCTCCAGGCCTTCGGCGCCCTCCTGGGAGCCATCTCCAAACTTGCCATGGCCCAAACCTCACAGGCCATGGTGCAGGGTTTCCTGAGCGGCCTTCTGGGCGGCGTCACGGGCCGCGACTTCCGCGAGGTCAGCTTCTCCCTGGCCGGAGACTGGCAGGCCCCGGTCCTGAAAGACGTCAAGGTCCAGCAGCCCCCCGCCCGAGCGACGCCCATCCCCCAGACGGCGGCGGACCCCAGGGATCGGGGCGATCAGAAGCAGTTCTCCTTCCGCCTCGAATTCCCCACAGGCGAGGGCAGCGACAAGGGGGGCTCCGAGATGGGCTCCCAGATCACCCAGCAGATCCTCGACCAGATTCTGCTCCAGATCCTCGGCGTCGACGAGGAAAACCCCGAAGACGGCTCCTTTTTCCACTAGCGGCCTTTTTCCGCCAGCGATAGACGTGGCAGCTTCCCGAGATAGGGGTATAATGATGCATCAACTCCACGAAGCATCTCGGTAAAGCGTTCTCGCTGCGTCGCCTCTTCAGATCCCCTGTCGGGCATCGACGCTTCGCGGCATAGGAGGTCCTTCTCGTTGAAAGCTACGGCAGAGAGTCGTCCCCTTACAATCCGAACCGGCATTCATGCGGCACGGAGGGGTTGTCTGACTCTCGATTCTCTCCCCGCGATCCACGGAAAGAATTTCCTTCCGTCTCCCGAACCCGGCAAGGAGTGCGTTGCCGCTTTTGAAAGGCCCCGTCGGAACCCCTCTTTTGCCCTCACATCCGCGATAATCCCTTATCGGCCTCTCTACAAAAGCTTCCGGACAACGACGGCGCCACCGCCGATGTGAGACTGCCTCCGCCATGGGCGTCACAACGGCGGAAACCACCGGTTTTCTCCGCGTAGCCGAATTCCATTTCCATAAAGGAGCGATCTTCCATTGTCTTTTTCATCTGAACAGGCAGCACCCGAACAGCGGAAAAAGAGACTTGCCGTACCTCACGTCTACGTCCTGCTCGTTTCCCTGACGATTCTCGCGGCGCTGGGAAGCTGGATCTTGCCGGCGGGCGAATTCGAGCGCGTGACGAACGAGACGATCAACCGCACCGTCGTCGTTCCCGGGACGTTCCATAGGATCGCCCCGACGCCCGTGGGGTTCTTCGCTACCTTTGTCGCCATTGAGGAGGGATTCATCGATGCCGCGGGCGTCATCTTCTTCGTCTTTATGGCCTATGCCTCATGGTTCCTGGTACTCGAGACGGGAGCACTGCATGCCCTCATCGGCTGGCTGTTGCGCCTCTTCAAGGAAAAGGGCAAGTACATCCTCGTCTTCTTCGTCTACCTCTTCGGCCTGATGGCTTCCATCTTCGGCATGTTCGAGGAGACTTTCGGCTTCCTTCCCCTCTTCGTGGGGATGGCCATCGCCATGGGCTACGACGCCGTTGTGGGACTGGCAACGGTCGGCATCGCCGTCGGCATGGGCTACACGGCGGCGGCGATGAACCCCTTCACCGTCATCCTGGCCCAGAACTTCGCAGGCCTTCCTCTGCTCTCGGGGCTGGGTTTCCGCATCGTCGTCTGGGTCGTCATGGAGACGCTGGCCTGCTGGTGGATCCTGCGCTACGCCAAGCGGATCAAGGAGGATCCGACGCAGAGCCACATGCACGGCCTCGACATGGGCGACCTTCAGCTCGACCATGACGAACTGGTGAGCATGCCCTTCTCGGCGCGAAACCGTCTCGTCTGTCTCGTCGTGATCGCCTCTATCGCCGTCCTGATCTGGGGGGTGACGCAACGGGGCTGGTACTTCAACGAGCTGGCGGCGCTCTTTCTGATCATGGGTCTGATCTGCGGCTTTCTGGGAGGTTTCTCTCCCAACCGCATGGCCGACGCCTTCGTGAGAGGCTTCAAGGACATCGCCTTCGGATGCATGGTCATCGGCTTTTCACGGGGCATCCTCGTGGTCATGAAATCGGGGCATATCGTCGACACCGTGGTTTATTACCTCTCGCTCCCGCTGCAGCTTTTGCCGCGCTGGCTGGCGGCGGAAGGCATGCTGCTGGTGCAGAACCTGATCAACTTCATCATCCCCTCCGGGAGCGGCCAGGCCGTCGTCACCATGCCCATCATGGCCCCCCTTGCGGATGTGCTGAACATCAGCCGCCAGGTGGCCGTGCTGGCCTTCCAGTTCGGCGACGGCCTGTCGAACCTGCTCTGGCCGACGGCTCTGATTCCCATCATGTGCGCCATCGCCCACGTGCCGCTCCACAAGTGGTACAAGTTTTTCGTCCCCTTCTTCCTGATCGCCCTGCTTGCCCAGGCCGTTTTCATCGCGGCGGCCGTCGCCCTGGGCGTTTAAGGGGCCGATTCCATGAATTCCGATCTCATCGTTCAGAGGCTGGATGAAGCGATAGAAGCCCATCGGGCTGAAGCGGTGGCCCTTTCGGACTGGATGGCCCGTCATCCCGAACTTTCGGGCGAAGAGTTCGAGGCCACCGCCCGAATGACGAAAATCCTGGCCCGGGCGGGATTCTCCATCGAACAGCCCTACGCGGGACTTGCCACAGCCTTCAGGGCGACGCTGGGAGACGGGTCGGGACCCCAGGCGGCGATCCTCGTCGAGTGCGACGCCCTGCCCGAAATGGGCCATGCCTGCGGTCACTGCGTCCACGGCGCCATGTCCGTTCTGGCCGGTCTGGGCCTCTCCGGCCTCATGGTAGAACCGGGAGGAACGCTCCACGTCGTGGGGACGCCGGCGGAAGAGACGGACGGAGCCAAATGCGCCATGTCCGCGAAGGGTTTTTTCGACGGCTACGACCTGGCGGTCATGATCCACTCCTCTCCCGCCTCGAGCACAGCCGCTTTCCGCTCCCTGGCCATGGACGGCTACCGCTTTATCTTCAGCGGAAAATCAGCCCACGCCGCCGCGGCCCCCTGGGAGGGGCAAAACGCCCTCAACGCCGTGCAGCTGATGTTCCACGCTCTCGACATGCTGCGGCAGCATGTCCGTCCGGAAGCCCGAATCCACGGCGTCATCGATGCCGGCGGCGTCGCGCCCAACATCGTTCCGGAAAGGGCCCTCTGCCGTTTCGAGTTCCGGGCCCCTACCCGAGCCTACCTGGATGGCCTCACCAAGCGCTGCCTCGACTGCGCCCGGGCTGCGGCCCTCGCAACGGGAACGGAGGTCACCTGGGAAAAGTTCGAGTCCAGCTTCGACGAGATGATCCCCAACCTGGCCGGCGAGCAGATGATCGCGGAGATCTTCGATGAGCTGGGCATTCCCTTTTCCCCTCCCCCTGTCCCTTCGGGATCGACGGACATGGGAAATGTCAGCCAACGATGCCCGGCGTTGCAGCCCATGCTGGCCATCACTTTCCATCCCTTCCCTCTTCACACCCGCGAATTCGCCGCCTCCGTCACCAAGCCGGAGGCTCACGAGGCCCTGGTTCTGGGCGCACGGGTCATCGGTCGGGCCGTTTTACGCACCTTGACCGATGAAACGCTGCGCAAGGCGATGAAGGCGGCCGTTCCGCAGCATGGTGGCGGTTGAGCACCTCCAGGAGACGCTCCTCGTCGATGTTGCCTCCGGAGATGACGACGGCGGTCCGCCGGCCGGCCACATCGATCCTGCCGCTCAGCAGAGCGGCGATGCCGACGGCACCGGCCCCTTCGACGATCTCGTGGTGTTCCCGGTGACAGAAGGCGATGGCCTCGGCGATAGCCTCTTCCGTCACGGCCAGAATTCCCGAGACGCGCTCCTTGGCCAGAGTGAGCAGGCTCTGGGGGATCGAGCCCGTCAGCCCGTCGGCAAGAGAGTCGTCGTAGGTCGTCTCGACGACCTTCCCTCCGGGCCAGGAGAGGACCCAGGGCTGAGAGGCGACGGACTGGACACCCCAGATCTCCACCGAGGGGCGCAGGGCCTTCGTCGCGATGGCCACCCCGTTCATCAGGCCGCCGCCGCCGGCGGGAACGACGATCAGGTCGAGATCGGGCTCGTCGAGGATCAGCTCGAGACCGAGCGTTCCCGCCCCGGCGACGACCCTGCGGTCCTCGAAGGAGGAGATGTAGGTCCTTCCCTCCCTTTCGGCCGCCTCGTGGGCCTCTCTTTCGGCATCGTCATAGAGACGGCCGACGACGCGCAGCTCCACCCACTCTCCGCCGAGACGGCCGATGGCGGCCTTCTTCGTCTCGGGGCAGCTCCCGGGGACACAGATGACGGCCTTCACCTCCAGCATCGACGCCGCCATGGCAACGCCCTGGCCGTGGTTTCCGCTGGAGGCCGTCACGACACCGCGGCTCCGCTCCTCTTCGGAGAGGGAAAACATCCTGTTCAGGGCTCCCCGGAGCTTGAAGGAACCGCAGATCTGGTGATTTTCCCATTTAATGAAAATCGGCGCCCCCATCCGGTCGCTCAAGGACGGCGACAGCTCCGTCGGAGTGTGGCGAACCCGCCCCCGAAGAAAACGCCTGGCCTCGAGAACATCGGTGATTGTCGGCACCACGAAGGACCCCATGGCAAAACCTCCCCTGATTGGATTCGTTCACTTTTCCTGATTATAAAGGACACCTTGCCCTCCAAAGGCCCGGAAGCTATACTCGGAAAAGATTAAATTCAATGGGAGCAGGTGAACGACCGTGTCCCACCGCATCCTTCTTCTCGGCGGAGCCCGGAGCGGGAAGAGCCGTTTCGGAGAGTCGCTGGCCTCCCGATGGGGAGGCCCCGACGTCACCTACATCGCTACGGCTGAAATCTGCGACGCCGAAATGGCCCGCCGCATCGACCTCCATCGCCGCGGGCGACCCCAAGGCTGGACCACCTGGGAAGGCGCCCCCGAAGAACTCCCCTCCTTCGTCGAAAACCTGCGGGGCGTGGCCCTCATGGACTGTCTCACCGTCTGGCTCTCACGGCTTTTCCTGGCCGATCCCCACCTGGAATCGGAGGACGAGGAGCTCTGGCACGAGAGCGAAAGGAAGATCCTCGATGCCGTCTCGGCCCTTTTCGGCGCCGCCCGTCAGGCCGAACGCTTCATCGTCGTTTCCAACGAAGTCGGCATGGGCCTCGTCCCGACGAACCGCATGGGGCGCCGCTTTCGGGATCTCCAGGGCCGGGCCAATCAGCTGGCGGCCTCGAAGGCCGAAACGGCGGCCCTCGTCGTCGCCGGGCTCCCTCTCCTTCTCAAGGGAGACCTCGACGATGATCGATGAGGTGACCCTCCTGGGCAAGCGCTTCCTCCTCCTTCTGGGCTTTCTGACGACCCTCCCCGTTCCCCGGAGGCTCTGGCCGAAGGAGCCGCTCTCCCTCCCCGACGCCCTCCCGCTGGCTCCCCTCGTCGGCGCCCTCACGGCCTCTCTCTCGGGAGCCGCCTACGTCCTGGCCCGTCCCTTCGTCGGCGGGCTCCCCGCCGCCTGGATCGCCCTGGCCTGCTACGTCCTCTCCGGATGGAGCCTTCACCTCGACGGCTTCTCCGATCTCGCCGACGGCCTGGGAAGCCACCGAGAGGGGGAGGCCATGAGAGCCGTCATGAAGGACAGCCGCCTCGGCGGCTTCGGGGCCCTCGCCCTCATCGTCGCCCTCGGCCTCTGGACCTCTCTCGTCGGCTCCCTCGGGGCCAAGGAGGGCTTCAAGGCCCTCCTTCTCGCCGCCGTCCTGGGGCGGCTCGGCATCTGCCTCGCCGCCTGGCGGGGGAGCTATCCCTGGGAGGCCGGCCTGGGCCGGGAGATCGTCGTCTCCTCCGGACCGGGCCACGTCCTC